>JAZRBS010000036.1:0-19886 GCA_045635205.1 Candidatus Cryptobacteroides sp.
CAAGTATAATATTGAACCTAAGAAAAAGAACGTTTAAGCAATATGAGGCACAATAAAGCAATCAACCATCTTGGTCGTAAGAGCGGTCACCGCAAGGCCCTTCTTGCTAATATGGCTACCTCACTCATTCTCCACAAGAGAATCCAGACTACAGTAGCAAAGGCAAAGGCTCTCAAGATGTATGTAGAACCTCTCATCACTAAGTCAAAGGAGGATACTACCCACTCACGTCGTGTAGTGTTCAGTTACCTTAAGAACAAGGAGGCTGTTACAGAACTCTTCCGCACTGTCGCCCCAAAGATCGCAGATCGTCCAGGCGGATACACTCGCGTGTTGAAAACTGGTTTCCGTCAGGGTGACGGAGCTGATATGGCTCTCATCGAACTTGTTGATTTCAACGAGGCTGCTCTTGCATCTGCTCCTAAGGCTGCAAAGAAGGCTACTCGTCGTAGTTCGAAGAAGGCTGCTGAGGCTGCACCTGCAGCAGAGGCACCTGCAGCAGAGTAATTATCTGACGCAAAACCGGCAGGCATTCCTGCCATATCATAAAATCCGGATTCCATATAGGATTCCGGATTTTTTGTATATATTTACGAAAAAATATATTAGATGCTATGAAACGTGTTGTAGTTGTCCTTTTTATCGCTATTGCAGCGCTTTTGTCCGGCTGTGAGGGAGTTGCTGTGCAACCGACTCTCAATCTGCCATATTCCCAGAGCGACACTGTTGTAATGGACTCAGCCGGAGACACCAAGACTGTTATATTCGAAACCGATCACGAATGGTACGCAGAAATATCAGGAGGAGACGGATGGCTTACTGCCGACCAGATGCAGGGAACTCCGGAAATGACCCGTATAAAGATCACGGCCTCAGAAAATACCGACCGGAAAAGAACTGCTGTACTGAAGATCAGTTGCTCGGATGATATTTATGTCACTGTCAACATAGAGCAGGATTCCTTTGAACCTACATTTGAACTTAAGGGTGCAAGTGCAAATGTTAGTGCTGCTGCGAATTCTTTTGCGGTGGAAGTCATTGCTGATGTAGAATATACGTATGCGATCAATGCAGATTGGATTAGTGACGCAGCCCCTAAGGCTCCGATGAGCCATAAGCATATTTTCTATGCAGAATCCAATCCTCAGACGCAGGAACGTTCCGCTGAGATTGTATTCGAATCTGCTTTGGGTACTCTGACATATACTGTGACTCAGCGTCCAGCAGGAACTGAGAAGGATGACTGGCAGTATGGCAATTTCGTGCATCGTTCCCTTGCTATGAGGTTTACGGCAGACTGGTGTGGATATTGTCCGATGATGGCTGAGGCTTTCAATAATGCAAAAGGTCAGATGTCCGGTCATCTTGAAGTTGTAAGTATGCACGGTTCCGGCGGCTTGGCATTCAGCGAAACAATTGCATTGGAGAGGCAGTTCGGTGTGCAGGGATATCCTACGGGTCTGGTTGACGGAAGAGCAATGATTCCTAATTATAAGAGCCCGTCTGTCACGGCTCAGGCTGCAGTAGATGTCGCAAGGGAGACACAGGCAGCCAGTCCGGCAAAAGTCGGAATTGCAGCCTCAAGTTCCAATGTCCTTAGGGAGATGGATCTTGATCTGACGCTTTATTTTAAGGAAGCCGACACATATAAGGTGACGATCCTTCTGCTTGAGGATAACATAGTTGGGTATCAGAATGGCGTGTCCAATTCGAACAATTATAAGCACAATGATGTTGCCAGAGCAGCATTGACTCCGATAAAGGGTGAGATTGTGAAAATCGAAGAAGACAATACTGTATGGGAGAAAGCATATACCGGAAAGATTCCTTCTAAATGCGTCCTGGGCAATATGCGTGTACTCGTAATAGTTGACAGAGCATATCCGGAAGCAGGTATGTCTTCAGAAGTGGAGACGGCTGAATATATACCGGGCGTAAGCACTTACGTTGCCAACTGCGTATCCTTCAAACTTGGGTCGTCTGTTGAACTTGAGTTTGCCGACTGATATCGGGAGTAACTATCTCAGATACATACTGAAGAATTTCCAGATCTCGCGGCAGGTGTCCATATCGTTGAGAGCCCAGGTGTGCTTTCCTCCGATCACCTCATAGAGACGAACTTCTGTGGCGGGTCCGCCTTTCCAGGCTGGCTCGCCACCTTTGTATGTATGAAGTATGACCTTGTTCCTTATCAGGGGCATCTCAGTGGTTTCTTCGTATGTGCATCCTGCCTGTGCAGCCCAGTATCCTACCGCCTGAGGAACAGCGAGATATGCACCCCATCCTCCTTCATCGAACGGGTCACCTTCCCATCGTGAAGTCCTGTCCATTGTTCCGTGGACTTCCATCAGAGGAACGGCCTTCTTTGCATCATATTTTTTATATGACCACTCCATCGAAAGACCAGCAATCGGAGCGAATGCTGCAAATACTTCCGGCTTGAGATAGGCCATAAGATAACACATTTCGCCTCCGTTAGACATTCCGGTCAGGAAGGTATTCTGCCTGCTCAGTCCGTGTTCTTTCTGGAGATATCTTGCCAGAGAGCACAGGAAATCGACATCATCTGTCTTCAGATCCTTCTGAAAAGGATATCCCACATTCCAGCAGGTCTTTCCTCTACCGTCCACAGCACCCTGGGGATAACACAAAGCAAATCCGTTTTCCTTTGCCACGGTCATCATTTCCGGACGATATCCCTCTGCGCTTGCCTTGTAGCCGTGAAGAAGGATTACCAGAGGGGCATCCTCGGGCAAATCTTCTGGCATATACAGCCAATATGTCCTGTCCATACCTTGATGCCTGTAATGGAATTCCTTGGCTTCCTGAGCCGAGGCCATCCAGAAGAATGATGCACAGACCAGAGTCAGTGCCGCGCGCAAGATTGTCTTCATAACTATATTGTATAGAGTCCTACAAATATAGTAAATGAGTTTCTTTTTAGAAAATGTCTAATAACCTTTCAAAAAATGCTCAGATCCTCTTCTGTTGTACAAAATCTAAAATTTAATATCCAAATACGGATTCCGAAAATTCAGAGCCGACCTAATTTTGCACCGGAACCAATAAAAACTGTGGATATGAAACTGAAATTGACATTGATTCTGCTCCACCAAGGCAGCGCCTGATACTGACACATCCGCGTCAGGGAATATCAGAAGACACCTGCTGCAGGATAAAATTCAATTCCGGAAAGAAGAAGGATGCAGAGACTCTGGCAATGGAAAGAGCGGCAGCACAATGGAACAGGAATCTGTATATGCTGGACAGTTATGCTTCTTTGGATGAATACGTAGAAATATATGGTCAAAATCCTTGAATTAAGGCTTTAACCATATTCCGGAGTTTTGCAAATATAATAAAAAGGTCAATCGGTAGTATTAGGAAATTTAACTTTATAACATTTATTTGTCTTTTTGCTTAAAAAATAGCGTGTTATGCTCTTGTTTTTCTCCAAATATTAAATAATTTTGTTCTCCCGACCTGCGGATATACCCCCTCAGGACAAAGCATTGACACACAAAAAACCAATGTTATATGAATAATCTATTCTATCTTGTGCCGGTGGCAGCAGTTGTAGCATTGCTGTTCGCCTACTTGTTTTTCCGTCAGATGATGAAGGAAAGCGAAGGAAATGCGACTATGAAGCAGATCGCTCAGTTCGTAAGAGAAGGCGCTATGGCCTATCTGAAGCAGCAGTATAAAGTCGTTATCATCGTCTTTATCATACTTGCTGCTCTTTTTGCATTATTGGCTTTCCTCGGAGTGCAGAACAGTTGGGTTCCGTTCGCATTCCTTACAGGTGGATTCTTCTCAGGCCTTGCAGGCTTTGTGGGAATGAAGACCGCGACATACGCATCGGCAAGAACTGCAAATGCAGCGCAGAAGTCTCTCAATTCAGGTCTTAAGGTGGCTTTCCGAAGCGGTGCCGTTATGGGTCTTACCGTGGTAGGTCTCGGACTTCTCGATATCGCAATATGGTGGATCATACTCAATCAGTTCGTTGACATCGAAGGCACGCAGAAACTCGTATTCATCACCACTACAATGCTTACCTTCGGTATGGGTGCATCGACCCAGGCTCTCTTCGCACGTGTAGGCGGTGGTATATATACAAAGGCTGCCGACGTAGGAGCGGATCTTGTAGGTAAGGTTGAGGCTGGTATTCCTGAGGATGACCCTCGTAACCCTGCAACCATCGCTGACAACGTAGGTGACAATGTAGGTGACGTTGCCGGTATGGGTGCCGACCTCTACGAGTCTTACTGCGGATCCATCCTTGCTACAATGGCCCTGGGAGCGGCAGCATATTCTGCAATCGGAACAGATGCTCAGATGAAGGCTATCCTTGCTCCTATGATCATTGCCGCAGTAGGCGTGGTTCTTTCGATCATCGGTATCTATGTGGTACGCACAAAGGAAGGTGCAGGAATGGATCAACTTCTGAAGTCTCTCGGCCGCGGTACAAACCTTAGTTCAATCCTCATCGCAGGTGCGACCTTCGGCATTATGTACCTTCTCGGTATGGAGAACTGGTGGGGCTTCTCACTTTCAGTGGTAGTAGGTCTTGCAGCAGGTGTGGTCATCGGTCAGGCTACTGAGTATTATACTTCACACTCATATCGTCCTACACAGAAACTCGCAGAATCGGCTGAGACTGGTCCTGCAACAGTGATCATCTCCGGTGTCGGCCTCGGTATGCTCTCGACAGCAATCCCTGTGGTGACAATCGCAGTAGCAATCCTCCTTGCATATCTCTGTGCAAACGGATTCGACCTCTCATTCTCTGCAGACAGCCTCAGTACAGGTCTTTACGGTATCGGTATCGCCGCTGTCGGAATGCTTTCGACCCTCGGTATCACTCTCGCAACTGACGCATACGGCCCGATCGCAGACAACGCCGGCGGTAATGCACAGATGAGCGAACTCGACCCTGAGGTACGTAAGCGTACTGACGTTCTCGATGCACTTGGAAATACAACTGCGGCAACAGGTAAGGGCTTTGCAATCGGCTCTGCAGCCCTCACAGGTCTCGCACTTCTTGCATCATACATTGAGGAGATCAAAATCGGTCTTACTCATCTCGGAAAGCAGATCTATAATGTCTCTGGTGAACTCATCGATGCTGCCCAGGCTACAATCCCTGACGTGATGGCTTATTATCACGTTGACCTTATGAATCCTGTAGTTCTTGTAGGCGTATTCATCGGTGCGATGATGTCATTCCTTTTCTGCGGTCTCACTATGAACGCAGTGGGTCGTGCTGCCCAGAGTATGGTGACTGAGGTTCGCCGTCAGTTCCGCGAGATCAAGGGTATCCTTACCCGTGAGGCTACTCCAGACTATGCACGTTGCGTAGAGATCTCAACAAAGGGTGCTCAGCGTGAAATGCTTCTTCCTTCACTCATCGCCATCATCGTTCCTGTACTCGTAGGCCTTATCCTCGGTCCTGCTGGCGTTATGGGTCTTCTCATCGGAGGTCTCGGCTCCGGCTTCGTTCTCGCAGTATTTATGTCTAACTCAGGTGGAGCCTGGGACAATGCGAAGAAGTATGTAGAGGAAGGCCACCTCGGCGGAAAGAACTCAGAGGCTCACAAGGCTACCGTAACAGGTGACACAGTTGGTGACCCGTTCAAGGATACATCAGGACCTTCACTCAACATCCTCATCAAACTTATGAGTATGGTGTCTATCGTGATGGCTATGCTGACAGTAGCAATACACTGATAATCATTTAAAGAGTTACATAAAACTCCAAGGCTGTACAGCCTTGGAGTTTTATGTGTTGTGTCGTTTGCGGATCAGTCGGTAAGTTCTATCCAGTCTATCTGCATCCATCCGCTGTCGTTTTTGGAAGCAAGACGGTTGCAGTAGAATCCGAATTTCGCTCCAATCCATTTGCCGGCGCTGGCCGTGAATGAATAACCGGATGCACTTCCGGATGGCTTCAACTGACACCATTCCTCACCATCGATGCTGTACCAGAATGTAGCAGTGAGTTCAGGAACATTGCCCTTACGCTCGCGTGGAGCGACCTTGATACGCAGATATACCTCAGTAGAAAGATAGGCAATAGGAGCGACAGGGGGTACCGTTGTGGATATGTATTTCCCTGAATATGGAGCAGGAAGGACTTCCGGGCACATTTTAACTTCAGCCAGCACCACCTCATCCTTGCCTTTCAACGCATCCTTGCATTCAACATATTGGAGCCATACACCTTCTTTTGTGTCCAAGAGCCTTAATGTTGCATAGTCCTGTCCCATAAGAACCATTCCGCAGTTTTCCCCTTTCTCCTTGAGTTGAGGATTCGGTACGAAAGATATCTTTGCAGTGGCTGTGAAACTGTCTGCCGGTGTTTTCTGAAGGAGAAGATTAGGAGAGTCTCCCAAGTTCTTCCACCCTTGCACCTGATCGACAGAATATAATCTGAGTGCATTACGTGATTTATAGTACCAGTATGGGGAAGGGACTCCGTGCCATTGCCACTGAAGACCGAGGGCTTCTCCGTCAAATCCATCGCTTTCTGCAGGCTGGAACACTCCTGACGAAGCTAGATCCGGCTTCCTGTATTTTCTTACCGGCTCTCCGACTCCGTCACCGTCCTTGTCATCTCCTATCACAGGCCATCCGTCTTCATTCCAGCACATAGGCTGCAGATGCACCACTCTTCCGTATGCATCCTTATCCTGGAAATGCATAAACCAGTGCTCTCCTTTTGCCGTCTCGACCCAGGCGCCCTGATGCGGCCCGTTCACTCCGGAACGTCCCTCTGCCATCACGACTTTCTCATCGTATGGCCCCCAAGGACTATCCGATCTGAGAACCACCTGCCAGCCTGTAGGCACACCACCTGCAGGAGAGAATATGTAGTAGAATCCGTCCCTCTTATAGAATTTGGTTCCCTCTATGGTAGGCTGGGTCTCGTGCCCGTCATATACAATCCTGCTTGGCCCGGTCAAACGTGTCCCGTCCTCTGACATCGGAGCAACGAAGAGTACGCTCTTTATTCCTGCCCTGCTTCCTGCGCAACCGTGCGAGAGATAGGCCTTCCCATCCTCATCCCAGAGAGGGCAGGGATCAATATATCCCTTAGCCTTCACCACCCACACAGGATCATCCCATCTGCCGCGCGGGTCGTCAGTCTTTACCATAAATACGCCCCTGTCGGGATCTCCGCAATAGATGTAGAACTCACCGTTGTGATATCTTATTGCCGGTGCCCAGACTCCATTGCCGTGCTGGGGAATTGTCCTCCATTCTTCCGCTCCTGGAACCTTGTCGTATGGCTTGTCGAGTTGCTGGCTCAATGTCTCCCAAGGACGTTCGTCTGACCAGTTGCATCCTGGATAGTCGGTAAGTGCCGCTCCGACGATCTCCCAATTGACCAGGTCGGTGGAATGCAGGATCTGCAGTCCGGGAAAGCAGGCGAAAGAAGATGATGTCATATAGAAATCATCGCCCACCCGGCAGACATCCGGATCGGAATAGTCGGCGTTCAGCACAGGGTTGATGTAGTGGCTGCCCTTGTCCGGATTCCAGGTTCGGGAAACTTGCTGGGAATATGCTGAAAATGCAGCGATGACCAGCACTGCAGTTGCTGTAAGGAGGTGTTTCATAATCAAATTACTCTTAGATCTGTACAAATATAAGCCGATTTTTCTGCCGTAGCATCGCATTTGATGAAAAATGATTAGTTTTGTGGAAACTAGAAAATTATGAATGCTTTAAGAATTGCCTCTCTCCTGATATGTATGCTTGCTTCTTTTTCAGTCTATTCGCAGGACAGGAAGGCTGAGCGCCAGGAACGTAGGGAAGAACGCCGTGAACTGCGCCGTCTGGAACGTGCAGTACGTGACTCTTTGAGATTGCGTCAGATGGAAGAAGAATCCATAAATATAGGTTATGGAACCATCAGCAAGAAAAATCTCACCACATCCGTATCTCAGGTCAAGGTGCGACAGGAAGAGGTAAGCAGTTATGCCAATATAGGAGAATATCTGAGCGGGCGCGTACCGGGGCTTATCGTCCAGAAAGTAGGAAGTACGTACAAATACTCGGTGCGAGGAATCAATTCGATCAACTCCTCTACAGATCCTCTTTTCGTTGTAGATGGGGCAGTGGTTATGGACATTGACTCCATCAATCCCCGTGATATAAAGTCTGTGGAAGTACTGAAGGATGCATCCGCCTCAATCTATGGCACGAGAGGTGCCTGCGGAGTAATTCTCATCACAACGCGACGTTCCCGGGACTAAGTTCCATCTGTATCAGTTCGCGCTTCAGTCTGCGTCCCAGGGCATATTCTCCGAAGTCAATGGCCTTGTCTTTCAAGATGCTGCTGAGACAAAGGTCGTCTCCCTTGAAGATTGTTGATTCCGCCTTGCGCATAATTTCCCGGATCTTGTCTATGGACTCCTTCGGAATGACCAGATGGCAAGGGATGATGACGGACACAGGATTCAGGCCAATGGCGTGAGCCACTGCACGTACTCCGGCACGATTCTCACACAATTCTGCAAAATCACTATAACTGATGACCCTGTTCTGATGGTCTTCTGAATCTTCCTGATGAGTCAAGTCGAACAGTCTCTTCCACACCCTTTTCTGGAAATCTGTTCCAAACAGTACAAGATCTTCCCATTTTGTGTTCTGACGAAGATTCCAGATATCTTCGAAATCCGCCGCAACGGCAGTCACTGCTCCGAATTTCTGCTTAGGGTCGCGAGCCAGCCTTGCCGATATGGCTGCCAACTGCCTGTAGTCGGTCGATATTGCCGCAATCTTTCCATCGATGCGCACAACGATCCATTTCCGGTCTGTTTCCATAGTATTGAGCATTAGCAACTCCCAAATATACAAAAACTTACACTATTATCACAATAAAAGTGAAGCGTAAGTTTGTGATGTACAGTAGTTTATGTATTCTGCGTGCTCCCCAAAGTGCAGTACGTAGAATGCATAAAATAATGACAGTCAGCGAGTTGTCTTCCTCACTGACTGTCGTCGTTTTATATATGTCGCTTTAGATCAGAGGCTGACCGGTCATAGCAGCAGGCTGCTCGATGCCCATAAGTTTGAGGATAGTAGGAGCAACGTCTGCGAGTTTACCGTCCTTTACTTCCTTAACCTCGTCACCGGCATTCACAACGATGAAAGGAACATCGTTAAGAGAGTGAGCAGTGTTAGGAGTGCCATCGTCGTTTACTGCATAATCGGCATTTCCGTGGTCGGCAGTGATAAGGATAGTATAACCCTGAGCCTTTGCAGCCTCCACCACCTTCTCCACGCAATTGTCAACCGCTGTGACAGCCTTGCGGATAGCCTCATATACTCCGGTATGGCCGATCATATCGCCGTTTGCGAAGTTGAGGATGATAAGGTCGTTACGGCCTGTGTTGATAGCCTCTACGAGTTTCTCGGTAACTTCCGGAGCACTCATCTCAGGCTGGAGGTCGTATGTCGCAACCTTTGGAGAATTCACAAGGATACGGTCCTCGTTCTCGAAGAGAGACTCTGCACCACCGTTGAAGAAGAATGTCACGTGTGCATATTTCTCGGTCTCAGCGATGCGTAACTGATTCTTTCCTGCCTTTGAAACTACCTCGCCGAGGGTCTCCTGTACATTCTCCTTGTCGAAGAGGATGTGAACGCCTGTGAATGATGCGTCGTACGGAGTGAGGCAGCAATAGTAGAGAGGAAGAGTGTGCATTCCGAAATCAGGCATATCCTGCTGGGTGAGGACTGCTGTGAGTTCGCGTGCGCGGTCGTTACGGAAGTTGAAGAAGATCACAGCGTCGCCTTCCTGGATCTTGGTAAGCGGATGACCTTCAGAATCTGTGAGAACGATTGGCTTGATGAACTCGTCGGTAACGCCCTCATCGTATGAAGCCTGGATGGCCTCAGTGGCAGATGTAGCGTAATTGCCCTTTGCGTCAACGAGCATATCGTATGCCTCCTTTACGCGCTCCCATCTCTTGTCACGGTCCATAGCGTAGAAACGTCCGCAGACTGTAGCCACCTTTCCGGTTGACTTTGCCATCTCTGCTTCGAGACCCTCTACAAAGCCCTTTCCGCTCTTAGGGTCAGTGTCACGACCGTCCATAAAGCAGTGTACGAACACATCCTCAAGACCATATTCCTTGGCTACGTTGAGGAACTCGTAAACGTGCTCGAGCGAACTGTGAACGCCGCCCATAGATGCAAGACCCATAAGGTGGAGTTGCTTGTTGTTGGCCTTTGCATAGTCGTAAACAGCCTTGATCTCAGGGTTCTGGAGGAACTTGTGCTCACGTGCTGCGATGTTGATCTTCACGAGGTCCTGATAAACCACGCGGCCTGCTCCGAGATTGAGGTGACCTACCTCGGAGTTACCCATCTGACCCTCAGGAAGACCTACGGCCTCGCCGCAAGCCTTGAGTGTGCTCATAGGATACTGCTTGCGGAGAGCCTCGATATAAGGTGCTCCCTGCGCATAGATGACATTAGACTCATCCTGTCTTCCCTCGCCCCATCCGTCGAGGATCATAAGTAGAACTTTCTTGTCCATAATATATCTGTTTTTAATAATTAACGATTTTGCAGCGCAAAGATACAATATTTTATGTAAGTTTGCGTGGATAAATCCGTGTGAATGATATGAAGAAGTACATTGTCTGTATATTTTTACTTTGTGCTGCTGCCGTCTCTTCTTGTGGAGGCTCCAGAATCGATTCTTCCGGGCAGAATCCGGAAAAAACCGGTGATGCCTTGAGAATTGTCTCATACAATGTCGGAGTCTTCTCCAAATGTTATGACAGTATGCAGGACATAGCAAAGATGATGCAGGAGATGGGAGCGGATGTTGTGTCTCTTTGTGAACTTGACAGTTGCAATCGACGTCACAATTCATTTCAACTCGATGATTTCGTGAGGATTCTTGGAGATGACAAGGTCTTATGGCAATATCGCTTTGGATCAGCAATGCCTTGGAATGGAGGCGCTTATGGAATAGGAATCGCGACTGCGCATTCTATAAGGGACAGTTTCGAGATAAAGATACCGAAGGGTGCAGGACACGAGCCAAGGGTATGTGTTGTGGCGGAAACCGCTGACTATGTCATAGCCGCAGTACACCTGGATCATAAGAGTGAAGAGGTGAGGATGGAGCAGGTGAAGATGGTCACAGATGAATTGAAGAGCCGCTATATCCGGTCGCGCAAGCCTGTTTTCCTCTGCGGAGACTTCAATGCTGTGCCGGACAGCCCGACTCTCCAATATCTTTCGCAGGACTGGAAAGTGCTTTCAGAGACGTCTCCGACCTATCCTGCCGACAATCCTCGTAAATGTATCGATTATATAATGGCATTGAAGAATCGTGCTGGATATGAGGTTCTGAAGACCGCAGTAAGCACGAAGTTTGAATCGGCTGATGTCAGACAGACATCGGATCATCTCCCGGTTTATGTAGATGTCAGAATCCGATGATTTTTTGAATCCGGAGGCGCGGAAACAGCCGTTTTTGTGCTGGCAAAGATAAAGAAGCAAATAATAAATTATGGCAGGAAAGAAGAATTACCGCGGAAAGAGCCGTGGGAAGAAGGAAAGGAAAGTATTTCCTCAAGTGGTTGGAAAAGTGCAGATGACCAGAGAAGGCTATGCATTCATAATTGTAGAAGGTGAAGAGGATGATGTGTTCGTAAAGGCATCCAAGACAAGAGGTGCTTTGCACGGAGATATGGTGAGAGTTTCTGTCACGAGGGAAAAGACCGACCGTCAGCGTCGTGAAGGTGAAGTGATAGAAATTATCGAGAGGTCGCCAAGACCATTCATCGGAATACTTCATATTGTGGGAAATCAGGCTTGGGTGCTTATGCAGAGCCGTTTTATGCCATACGATATAACCATCCCGTTTGCCGAATCAGACAAGTCCCGCTATCGCAGGCATAAGGTGAAAGGGCAGTCGATGGCTGAGCCGAAGGATGAGACAGGCTGGTTGAAACCTCTGGGCAACGATGAGTTCGCTATTCATAGGGTCTTTGAACCAGGAGAGGACGGATACGGCCGTCAGGAGTTGAGAGCACGCTCGGGAATGAAGGTGGCAGCCGTAGTAGATGACTGGCCGCGCAGCGAAATGTCTCCAAGAGGACACATTGTGGATGTGCTTGGAGAACCGGGAGAAAATGACACAGAAATGCACGCCATTCTTGCAGAATATGCCCTCCCATACCGATTCGAGTCGGAGGTGGCCAATGCTGCAGATCAGATATCGGAGGAAATAACTGCCGAAGACCTGAAGGGACGCAGGGATTTCCGCCAGACTCTTACATTCACCATCGATCCTGCAGATGCCAAAGACTTTGACGATGCCCTGTCGTTCAGAATACTGGAAAACGGAAATTATGAGATAGGTGTTCATATTGCCGATGTAACTCATTATGTAAGACCTGGTTCTGTTGTTGACAAGGAGGCAGAGGCACGAGGAACATCTGTGTATCTGGTTGATAGGACAGTCCCGATGCTTCCTGAAAAACTTTGCAACAAATTATGTTCACTCAGGCCGAACGAAGAGAAACTTACATTCTCGGCAGTGTTTGAAATGACCCCTTTGGGACGCATTGCCGGCCAGTGGTTCGGCAAGACTGTCATATATTCCGACTATAGATTTGCATACGAAGATGCCCAGGCTATAATTGATGATCCGAAGGCGCCGCACGAAGATGTTCCGGAAGAAATAAAGGACGCTGTCCTCACCTTGAACGGTCTTGCCGCTAAACTTCGTAAGAAGAGATTTGCTGCCGGAGCCATCAGTTTCGATCGTCCGGAGATGAAGGTTGAAGTCGATGAAAAGGGACGCCCTGTCAATGTATACCAGAAGGTTACTAAGGAAGCGAACTGGCTCATCGAAGAGTTTATGCTCCTGGCCAACCGCACTGTGGCTGAATTTGTCGCCACCGGTTGCAAAGGTATCGGTGAAGTTCAGCCAAAAGGTGCCCGAAAGCAGGTCAAGACCTTTGTCTATCGTGTTCACGATGAACCTAATCAGGAAAAAGTTGAAAATCTGCGCAATTTCATCGCTAACTTCGGCTACAGGATGGGGCCAGTGAACAACGGCAAGGATATTTCAAGGGAACTCAACAGCCTTTTCGAGGCTGCCAAGGACACGCCGGAATACAATGCCATAGAACTTCTTTCACTCAGGACAATGGCCAAGGCGCGCTATGATACCGAAAATCTTGGACATTACGGACTGGCATTCAAGTATTATACTCATTTCACATCTCCGATCAGGCGTTATCCTGATATGCTTGTACACAGGCTTCTGGCGCAATATCTTGCGGGAGGAGAATCGGCGAAAAAGGAAATTTACGATAAACTCTGCAAACACGCTTCCGAGCGTGAAATCGTTGCGGCTGAAGCTGAGCGCTCAAGCATAAAGTACAAACTTGTCGAATTTATGCAGGACAAGGTAGGCTATACTTTCGGAGGCCATATCTCCGGACTCACAGAGTGGGGTATGTATGTTGAAATAGAGCCGACGATGATCGAAGGAATGGTGGCGTTGAGGGATATAAAGAGCGATTTCTTTGAATTCGACCAGGATCATTACCGTCTTGTAGGCAAGCGTTCAGGCATAGTATATAATCTCGGAGATCCAGTGAGAATACGTGTCAAAAAGACGAATCTTGAGCAGAAACTGCTTGATTATGAACTTATTGAGACGGGTCTTGAAGATAGGATATACGACCGTATCGACTATGAGCAGGGACGTGGAACCTCGTTCATAAAGGGTGAGGACGGCTCATTCGACAACGTGACTGTCGGCATAAACAAGGCAGCCCGCAAAGAGAAGGTCCGCAAGGCTATCCAAGAGTCTAAACGTAAGGCAAAAAGGTCCAAGAAGAAATAGGGACTATTTCCTTTTCTTAGGATTGGCAGGAAACCATCCTTTCTTGACACGCTTCTCCTGTTCGAATAGTTCGTGTATCGACCAAAAGCAGGAGAACGCTGTCACGCCTGTGATAGTGGCCCATACCAGATTGCTGATGAAAAGAGACAGTATGCCGAATGCTATGCCGGCAAGCACAAATATCCACCAGCAACGCTTGCCGAAATAGAATTCGGCTTTGATCACTATCGGGTGAAATATCCCTATTATGAGAAAGGTCGCCAGACCTACTATTATTCCGGAGAAGTTCATTTCAAATTGTTTTATTCAGCGCGTAAAGATATTAATTTTCCTGAAAAGGAAGTGTCAGATTTCCTTTATCCCGATGCCGGGAAGGTCGGATAATGTGATCTTTCCGTCGATGACCTCCATTCCTTCATACAGGTCGTTTGTGATGAGCAGGTTTCCGTCAAGGTCAGCGAAGTCAACCGCAGGGGAGAGTTGCGCCGCCGCAGATACTGCGCAGGATGTCTCTGTCATACATCCCACCATCACCTTCATCCCTTCAGCGCGGGCATAATTCACCATTTTCCACGCTTCCCTCATACCAGTGCACTTCATAAGTTTGATGTTGATACCGTTATATGCGCCTTTGATGGAAGGAATATCGGCAAGCCTCTGGATGGCTTCGTCCGCGAAAATAGGAATCGGACTTCTTTCCGTGATCCAGGCATTGTCATCCATCCTTTCCTTGGCCATCGGCTGCTCCACCATCACAACGCCGTTTTCATACAGCCAGAAAATCTCCTCCAGAGCCTTTTCCCTGTCCTTCCAGCCTTGGTTGGCATCCACAGCCAGCGGAAGATCAGTGATCTCCCTTATCGTACTGATCATTTCCTTATCATTGTCAAGTCCCACCTTGACCTTGAGAATATTGAACCTGTCAGCACATTCCCTTGTCTTCACCCTTACTACATCCGGAGTGTCGATGCCTATGGTGAATGTCGTATCAGGCGCTTTTGACGCATCAAGCCCCCATATCCTCCACCAGGGCAGACCGATGATCTTGCCGGTCAGGTCGTGGAGGGCTATGTCGATCGCCGCCTTTGCCGCTCCATCTCCCGGAGAGAGCGAGTCGATGTAGGCAAGAATAGTCTCCATCTGGAAAGGATCCTTGAATTGACTCAGGTCCACTTTCGAAAGGAAGGCTGTGACGGTCTCGACGCTTTGTCCCAGATATGGAGGCATAGATGCTTCGCCATATCCTGTAAAGCCCTCATAATCAATCCGTACCTGCACTCCCGGAGTGGTCTTGCGCGAATATGACGAGACGGTGAATGTGTGTCTGAGTTGGAGTTCGTATGGATAGAAACTCAATTTGAGTCCGCCTCCTGTTCCAAGCCTATTGAAATTGAACCTTTCCGGTTTGTCATTGTCGGAACAACCCCCGATCAGGCCTGTGCATATACCTGCAGCCCCGATTGCAGCCGATGTCTTTAGAAAATCCCTTCGTTTCATATTGCAAAAATAATCAGAAACTGCTTTTTATGACAATAATCCGGACAGTTTCTTAACTTTGCGTAAAATCATACAGTATGGACAGGCTTCTGAGACAATGCATTGAAGATATGAAAGTCATATCCTCTTCAGGAAAATATTTTCTGGATGCCCAGGTGAGGGCATACGATCTTCTGGAATTCATACTTGACATCTGTCCCGGCGGGTCTGTTTCCGAGGAGTTCCGGCAGGCCGCAGATTCTATGTGCAAGGTATATGCTGAAAATGCATCGGTCTTGGATTCATCTTTCGATGCCACCGGACTGATGGATGAGGCATCCGCCAGACTTAAACCTATGGAAGATGCGTGCAATGAAGCCAGATTCGAGGCTGCAGCAGCGGCAAGCCTCCACGAATTTGCAAAGGAAGTGTTCGAAATCTGGCAGAACTCAGGCGTCTTCGCCCGCAGGAGGGCTCTCAAGGAACTCCGCAAACGCGCTGGCTTCCGTCTCGAATCGCACAGGATAGGCAATTATGTAGCAAAGACTTTCGACCTTCAGAATGAGGCTACCGAACGCTATGCAAAGGCTCAGCAGACGATTTACAAGGCTAATGCCGTTTATAAGGTCAAGCCGGGAACATATGCTTTGATAGCGGAGCGTCTTTCCTCTTTCCTTTCATCGGATGACGGTGACGCTTGACGGCCTGTCGGAGTCGAATCGAAGGACTGACGGGGTCAGTTTCAGACTGCCGTCCTGTTTTATTTCGAATACCTGGACAATGCCGTCGTTCAGACAGGCGGCAATCAGCAGTTTTCCATCCGGAGTGATCAGGAAATTTCTCGGATGACGGGCTGTACGGGAATATCCTGTCTTGGTCAATGTTCCGTCCTCTTCGATTTTGAATGCCGCAATGCCGTCATTATCAAGACGATGTGATGTGTATAGCCATTTGCCGGAAGGATGGATGTGGATATCTGCACTTCCCCCGGCATTGACCTCGTCGGCCAGTATCCTCTGCACAAGATTGAATTCCGGTACTCCTCCCTTTGATTCTATTCTGTACCTCAGAACCTCTCCTCCCAGCTCGGTGAGACAGTAGAGAGTCTTGCCGTCAAGGCTGAATTCCATATGCCTTGGTCCGCTTCCTGGCGGGCAGGAAATGTCATTGATGTGCTTCATTTCAAGGCCGTCATCTGCTGCTGAAGCCTTTATCAGACGGATGCAGTCGGCGCCGAGATCGCTTGCAAGGATGTATCCGCTGTGATGCGGGATCTCCTTCACCTGATGGATGTGCGATGATCCCTGCCTTCCCTTCACGGGACCGCTTCCCTCGAAATGCATCTGAGCTACGCGGCTTTCAATATTGCCATCCCTGATCGGGAAAACACTTATGGAGCCTCCGCTGTAGTCCGCCGTCATCATATATCTGCTTCCGTCCTGTGCCCGGTGAATCATTACGAAACAGGGATCTGCTCCTGTCTGAGTCAGGTGTGCTGTCATCCTTATCGTATCTGGCCTTTCCTGAACGAACGAATATGCTCCTGATCCTGATCCGCTCTCGCTGACGGCGAAGATATTGCCCTCATCTTCCAGGACATACGAAGCGTTCACTGCCTCCGCGCGGCCGGATGGCGTGTATTCAAGTGTCTCTGTATTGAATGAATATCTGTAAATGTGCCCGCCATAGGTGCCTATGACAAGCTCGAGGGTATTGCCCTCATTCTTCTGTGCGTCTGCAGATCCCCCCATTATCGCTAAAGTCAAAAGTAAAACGATCCTCTTCATAGTGTCATCTCTTTCAACCAAAGATAATGAAAATATATTATTATCTTTGCCTGATTTTTCACCAATCATCCTGAAATGGAAGAAAAGACTCTCAGCTGCGTTGACTGCGGCACTCAGAATTGTAAATTCAAGATAAGGGCATATCCCGATTTCTGTCTCACGACTAATCTCACGGAAGAAGATTCCGCCTGGGCTCTGGAGCGTTATGAAGAAGACCGCAATCTCGAGATAATGAAGGCGAGCGCGGAAGTCGAATATGAAGGATACTGCCAATGGACCCGTGTCCAGGAAATTATGGAGTTTGCCCGTAAGATCGGCGCAAGACGCATCGGCATAGCCAACTGTATCGGCCTGATTAATGAAGCACGCATCTTCGCCCGCATCCTCCGTGCCAACGGTTTTGAGCCATACGCAGTCGTCTGCAAGGTCGAAGGACGTGCCAAGACCTCTATGGGCATTCCGGCCGAATGTGAAGAAATCGGCTCTGCAATGTGCAACCCC
Organism: Candidatus Cryptobacteroides sp.; assembly: GCA_045635205.1. Lineage (GTDB taxonomy): Bacteria > Bacteroidota > Bacteroidia > Bacteroidales > UBA932 > Cryptobacteroides. The sequence continues at coordinate 17,653 of JAZRBS010000036.1, forward strand.
ATCCTTCAGGCACGCCTTCTGAACAAGGTCCATACCGATCTCAACGTAGTCATCGGTCTTTGTGTCGGCCACGATAGCCTCTTCTACCGCTACTCCGATGCCTACGTCACCACACTTGTAACCAAAGACCGCGTCACCGGCAATAATCCGGCTGCCGCCCTCTACACCGCCGGCTCTTATTATAAGAAGAAATTCGGAGTGTAGTGATGCATTAATTTTAAATTTAATTTGAAGAATGAGAATATCAAAACAGTACTTATTTCTTTTAGCTGTAACTTTCGCCTTGCTGTCGCAGTGCATCATAGCTCAGGCTCAGAAAAAGAACGATAACCGTATGCTGATATCCGGTCAGGGATGGTATGGATATGACATTGAGCAGGCGCGTCCGCATCAGAAGTCCAGCTGTTATATGTCGTATGAATTGGCGTTAGGAATCCAGACGGAACCGGCCGATAGCAACATTTATGATAAATTGTTCGGATTTCCTACCATATATGTCGGAGTCTCGGTAGCCAATATGGGCGATTTCCAATTTTACGACAATACAAGATTCCCTAATTTATATTCGCTGTTCGGTTCATTCGAACGATCGCTATTCAGGGGCGATCTTACCTCATTCGGATATCATTTGGATTTCGGCGCGACATATAATCCGGCCAGATACGATCCCGCAGGCGGAGAAGGCAACAACTGGTTGAGCTCACCCTTTATGGCATACTTTGGTGTAGGTGCATTTGCAAAGATGCATCTTGGCAGAAGATGGGAGGTCGGCGCAGATATCTCCTTTCGTCATTACTCCAACGGACGACTCAGGCTGCCGAATGAGGCTCTTAACGCTATAGGAGGCGGACTTTTCGCCCGATACAGGATATCAGAGTATGAACCGGAGCGATATGGAAGTCATAATCAGGAGATAGAGGGATTTGTAAAAGGTATGCAGTATACGGTGTCGGTAGGCGGTGGAGTGCATACGTGCCAGGCTGAGTGGAATAAGTATGCTTTTGATCATTCATTGCCCGACAAGCCGGCAAGGATCCCTACCAAGGAAGAGGCTGCCGGACTCAAGGCTCATCCTAAATATTCCTTTGGCTTTGATGCAACATACAGATATGCCTTAAGATATGCGACCGGCCTAGGCTTGGACATATTCTATTCATCAAATATGGATCATCTGAGAGCCGCAGACGAGATCCTTTACGGAAAGGAGGCTGTGGAGAACAGTCCAGGCTATGCTCCAATATCAATAGGAGTTGCTCTCGTACAGGAAATATATTGGCGCAATCTGGCTGTCCACATCGCATTAGGTGCATATCCGTACAGACACAAGGGCGTAAACGACAAGGAACTTAATGAAAAGTTTTCCGATCGCGAAAGAGGATGGCATTACGAGAAAGCCGGACTGAGATATTACTTCCCCAATCTGGGAGATACCTTTGTGGGCTTCGCAATCAAATCTCACAGTATAAAGGCCGAATACCTTGAATTCTCCATAGGCTGGAGACTTCCTTCAAGAATCCGTTAATGGCAGTAGGGCATACACAATAGTCTTTCGCTGCGATTCATCAGCCCTTCTTCGCCGGAATCTCCGCACGTCCAGCAGAGATCTAACAGATGTTGCGCCTGATTCAATCAATCCCATCTCCAAAGGCCGAACCTTTCAAACGCTGGCTGGCTCAGGTAGGAGCAGAAAGAATCCAGCAGATGCAGGATCCGGAACTTGGAATTCAGCAGTCTTTGATGGATTATTCTGCAAGAAAGGCCTTTGCCGGCAATATGTACAAAAATGTCAAGGACCCTAACCTTGTCTGTGCCCTCTCCGGTCACAAAGAAGGCAGCAAAGCCTTCAACCGTTACCGCAAGATTGACGAGGAAACCAATCGCCAGACTATGTCGTATTTGGAGTAAGGGAAATATCAATAAGAGGTTAATTTAAAACAAAGTGGTATGTGTAAAATATGCACATACCACTTTTGCTGTTTACAGACAGTTTCCAAAATGGAAAGAGTCGTTATTTCATTAAATCCATAATACCTTCTGGGGTAATGATAATTGCTGTGTCAGTTTGATTTGTTGCGTTTTTTGCAAAAATTACCGGCACAACCTCTTTGCCCTTTGCAAATGGCAGCATAGATGCTTTCCACCTGAGTTCATTTTCAAGTGCAGCTGCATTTTCACCAGATGTCCACTTGCATTCACCTATGAGAATTTTCTTCTTGTCGAGAGACTCTGCAACT
>JAZRBS010000037.1:0-20807 GCA_045635205.1 Candidatus Cryptobacteroides sp.
CCCTTGACATTGCGGGCGGTGACATCCTTCGCTGTGCCGGCGAAGTCATTGAAGGCTATTGAGGGTTTTACGATCATAAGGCTACGGTGCAGCCCCCTCAATTCCAAAGGCAAAGATAATGATTTATTTAATATGTTGTGCAATAATGTTTTAAGATTTTACAACTAAAGTTTCGCTTTATGTAAAGCATAAAGATTTTTGACGAACTTTGCATATCCTAACCTTAAGACTATGCCGAAATATATCCCCAATTCCAGGTTCACTGATTGCTATGCATCAGTGGGCAACATTACATTCTATCACAGGGACGGAGAGTGTTTCTTCCGCACCAAGGCGAAGCCTGTGTTTCCCGGCACAGCTGGCCAGCAGGTGCAGCTGTCCATCCATCAGAGAGGTATCCAGGAGTGGAGGAACCTGGACCACGAGGAGCAGCTGGAGTGGAACGCCCTGGCCAGAAGCGTCAGCTCCAAACGTCCACCATTCAACAACTCAACACACATCAGCGGATACAACCTCTTCATGTCCGCCTATCACGGCCTCGCCTGTATAGGCGACGAACGCATCCCGGAACCTCAACCCATTCCGGATTTCCCTGTCGTATGTCTTGAGATGACATCCTCAACAGTCATCAATGAAACCGACCTGCAGATATCCTTCCGGATTACCGGAGACACCATCCCCGAGAACATAAGGATCGTCGGTAAACTCCAGCTCACCGCCCCAGGCTACAGCCCTCATCGAGGCAAGTTCAGGAACTACATCAGCACCATAGACAAGGATGGCCATGTGACATTCATCATGCATGAATATAAAACCCTCTCTGGTCTCAACCTTCGGGAGTTCCAGGTACACATGAGATACTTCCTCATCGATGCGGATAGCGGACACAGATCCAAAGAAACACCCTTTTCCACATGTATAGGAATATAGGGTATCTATATATATTGTAAGTCTTAAGCTCAGAGGTAACTCAGAGGGACCTCGAAGGAGTTTCCGAAGTACCATGACAGAAGTCCGGATGGGCCTCACTCATACATAAAAATATACATCACCATCATCCCCTCCGAGCGGGGCACGACGTTAACGACTGCACCGACGCGGAAGCGTCCGTCAGCTCTCTCTGGCCTATGGTGTTTGACGGCGGTTTTCGCATCCGCTTAGAAGCGGATGCGGAAACTGACGGCAAATGCCATAGGGGGCAAGCCCGTAGGGCGCGGCAGGAGCCGGACGCACTGAGGTTAGAGCGGGAGATAAGGGTCTTTCCGGCTCTGGCACAGACCCACACTAAGAAAGACAAACGCCACGACCTTGATGCTTGCCTTGGCGAGTCTGTGGGATTTATGGAGAGGAGCGAAAGTGGAACGGAGTAAATCACACAGTCTCGCCTTTGACCGCCCTCGGAAGATTTGGAAGACTTGGAGCGTTAGCGGAAAGGCTTTCAAGTCTGGAGAGGAAAAAGCGGTCAATCATTAGAAATATCGGCTTTGCCGATACCTTGCCTGCGGAAGGCTTTTATGACTGACTGAGCTTGCGAAGGAAGTGATAAAAGACTGGAGAAGGCCCGCGGCTGCGCCGCTAAGGCTGGCAATTCATCTTTGGACTTTCGGCCATCATCAGAGTTACCGCCACTAATCTACTCCCTGACATCTGCAAAAGAGACGACATCGACATCCGCACGCCGAAAGTCCTGAGCCTCCCGACGGACTTGGAGGCCGTTAGTCCCTGAGGGAGGCTCATTATTGCCAGCCGCCTCGACAGAGAGGATTAACGCACTTCCTACTAACGGGCTCTAACGCAGATACTTAACATAATCGGAATTGTGTGCGCCAGCGAAAACAAATCACAGCGTAGCTCTTGATTTGTTACACAATTAAGGTCCGATTATGTTATGTTTCGGCCGGAACGCAGTGACGCTCAAGCGAGGCACTGCCCGCTCTCTGTCGATTATAGCCCCTGTGGGGTGTGGGGCATAACAAGCTGGAGTCTTTTGACTTTCGGGGGAGGAAATCTTGCATTAGAACGTAGAGATTTTCGCCGTAGGCAAAATCGCGGAGTTCGCAAGATTTACCGGAGGAGAAAGGCGAAAGTCTCCAGACCGCTTTATATTACAAACGTAGCAGATCATCTGACCTGCTACGTTGAATACTTGAATATATCTCGCTATTTGATGAAATAATTACATGCGAGGACCATAATCTTTGTAAGCTGGTACGAGTGAGAAATCACCCTCTGTCGGATCACCGGCAAGTGGAGATTCATTAATTTTGGTCCACCAGTTGTCACTAGAAAGTTTGTAATCCGAGTCGCTGGAGGTATAGGTTGCTCCTGCTCCAAAAGTAATATTACTTCCTATAGTAATAACTGGTTCTGTTGCAGAGCCCACTGCTGTGTATTTCAATCTCACAAGCTGACTGTTTGCAGTCGAAGTATCAGGAACTATTATTACATTCTTGTCCACCTCAACAGTATCCATGTGCCAAAGATTGAAGAATCTGTATTGACCCATACAATTGTAGAAGAGATTGTTCTTCACCTGCAGCACCTCTCCGCCTACTGTCTTTGTCTGATCAGGCACAGTTGATGAATTGATTATATACAACTTGGCAATAAGTGTTTTGTTATAAGAAATATTATCATTAAAAATCACCTCTTTCAACACCTCCATGTTAGTACAATTGTTAAAATTGAAATAAGGAGTATTGTCAGCGGTAGTATTGTTGTTGAATGTACATTTCTGGACCCTGACACTTGCTATAGGTGCAGAAGCAGACAGATATACTGGCTTATTGTTAGGAAGATTAAACTTACAAGACTCAAGATGAACGAACGGAACCGTCGTTACATTATGATGAGTTATCAGGTAATTATTACGATTCAGGAAGTCCAAATCGATACCTGACATCGCCAGACCAGTCGTAAGACGGAAATAGCCGTTAGCTGTAGATATATTAACCTTCGCATATGCATCTTCATAGCGGGAAATCAGAACCAAATCTGATGTCTGGACAGTAATGAGTCTGAGAACATCAAACGTTGTTCCCTGTGGAGTCTCAAGGAAATATACACCATAGGCCACAGGATAAGAGTCACTGCCTGCTTTCTTCAAAAGAGCCGATAAGTTATTGTTTTCCGTAGTCGCTGTTATCAGCTTAGCCTCACCGTTGACTGCCTTACTATATGCTTTACCTGCCACATAAATTGTCTCACCTGCATTGTATGCAGCATATCGGTCAGTAATATCAAGTACCACATCATCTGCTGACATATTCACTGTCAATGTATTAAGACCTCCTTCTACAAACTTGATTCCTTCAGCTCGTGCTGTGATGGTCCTTGTATATTTGCTATATCCAGTAGACACTTCAAATACGAGTTCTGAACCCTCAGGAAGTTCTACGCCCCATGATGCAAACCACACGTCTATGCTTTCACCGGATACTGGCTCAGAATAACTGATTTCAACTGTATTGCTTGCAGATGATATTTCACCAGACTCACCAGTTGTAAGATCAATATTTCTGATACCGGTAAGCGCAACTTCAGCTGGTACTGAAATCTTAACAGATGAAACGGCAGCACTAATGCCTGTCAAAGTAATTTTATTCAAAGCAGCAGCCCTTCTATATGAGGCGGTCCATTTTGACTGGAGCTCAGTAAAAGTATCAGGCTTTGCGACAAGGACATAAGCATCAGGGTCATAAGACGAAGCAGTAGCAGACTGTACTGCCGGAACCTCGACCTTATATGCCGCAGCATCAGTATTATTCTCTAATACAACAGCTGCAGCCGGATGGATACCAGCATAGACATAGCCAGTAGCTGATGGTGTCGGATTATCTATACTGAACTGGAATTCAGCAACATTCTGTCCATTATAAGCATCAGTGGCAGAAGACTGGCCGAATACGGCATCAGCACCAATGACAGCAATTGCCATCTGCTCTCCTTTACCCCACAAAATGGATTTTTCAGAAATATAGGTCTTTGTGTCAACCTCATCTTCAAGCTGTGGATAAGAAGCGGTCACTGAAATCGACATCTTATCATTTGTCTGGAAATTTTCTTCCTTCTGGCATGCAAGCATCACTGATGCCGCAAGTGCCAATGTAAAATAAATCTTTTTCATAACCATCTTAATAAGTTCCGTTGTCGTTAATATCATCTTCATAGAACATTCCAGCACCTCCATAGGTATAATCTGCGCTGGCACAGAGAATTTCGGTCTCACAAATGAAAACCTCGCATGATGGACTCTGGTATTGTCCATCCTCATGGTGATAAATCTGTTTCATTTTCATTAAAGTTATAGTATTACTTTCTTATTTAGTTTCTTGGACCATATCCTTCATATTCACTGATAAGAGAGAAGTCTTTTTCTGCAGGCTTGCCGGCAAACGGAGTTGATGAGATTTCTTTCCACCAATTGTTTCCTGTCGGCTGAACAAGCGAAGCTGTACCAGTATAGACAGCCTTTCCTCCAAATGTGATATTATCTCCAAGGACAAATTCTGTTACAGCAGCGCCCTCCTCTGTGCAATACATAGCCACACAAGAAGCATTACCCAATGAGTGTGTATCACAATAATAGACATTCTTATCAATCTCCACCCGGTCTGCATGCCATAGGTTGAAATATCTGTTCAAGCCAACGCAGTTATAGAATATGTTATTCTTCATAATTACCTTCTCGCCACCCACTGTACCTGCAGTCTGAGTTGCTGTAGAAAAGCTGATTATACTAAACTTGATTGGTGCAGCTGCGTGGAAAATATTGTCTTCAAATCTTACTTCCTTCATGGCTCGAAGAACTGGAGAAGCTCCAAAATTAAACAACAGCTCTTGGTTACCGGATGTTGTGTTGTTAAAGAACTTGCACTTGAGGAACCTCATACTCTCAATATAACGGTTGGTTACATATATAAATGGCTGATTGTGAGGCACATTGAAAGTACAGTCCTCTGCATATAAATGGCTGATACTATCGCTAAGACCCCAGATACGAGATGCATAAGTAATCTCTAGCCCAGAAATAGTAAAGCCGGCCTTAAGGTTTATCTTACCGCTGGCATCCATATTGACCTTTACTTTCTCTTTTGTCTTGCTGATTAGAAGAATCTCCTTTACAGTAGAATTCGAGCTAGCATTGACACTGAATGATGTACCAGTTGGAGTTTCAAGGAACAATACACCTCCGGCTGTAATTGCTCCAGTGAAAGCTTCAGTTGAAAGCAAGTCCTCGTTTTCCTTAGTAGCAACGACCAACTTAGCCTCACCATTGATATCCTTACTATATGATTTGTCTGCCACCTTGATGACATGTCCTGCATTATATGCTTCATATTTATCTTCAAAATCAGCTGTAGAGCCTGATACACTTGCGATTGCACCATTCTTATCCCCAGATGTAGGCAACACATAACATGTATATGATGTGTTTGCAAAAAGTTCCGATATGGATATTGTTGTTTCTTCTCCTGCGATACCTTCAGCAATCATCTCTAGCGCACTAGGGGCAGCTTCGGTTGAAGGTTTTACCATATAATACCATTTAGTAACATCCTCATAGACAACTTTGAACGTCATTGTATTTATAGTTGACGAAACAAATGACACACTTGCCACTGGCTCCAGAACTGATGAAACTCCAGACAGTTTAACCTGAAGTTTTGCAATTGTACCGTACCCGCTATCTGACATAGCAATAATGGATACGTCAGTACGACTATCTGCAACAACGGCTTTTGTTGGAGCATTAGGGGATGTGACTTTCAAGAGATTTTCAGTTAGATTTGCCTCCCACCCCTGAGGGACAGACAATATATACTGAGACACACCTTTCATTTCTACTACGAAAGCCTTGGTTGTCCCGTATTCGAACTCAGCAACCATATCTGATCCCTCGATAGAGCAGAGGAAATCGGATATGACTGGCACCGTATAGATATCTCCATTCTTCAAAACGAGAGTAAGAACTGAATTCTCAAGCTTTACATCTGCAAAATATGAATCAGTTGATGTTCCATCAGAAATTGCTTTTACCTTATTGCCATCTGAATCAAGTACGTTTTCAAAAGTTTGGCCCTTGTCATAGCTGACAGTCCAGTATCCGTCTTTATCCACTCCAAACTCTGGGGCAATTCCATCTTCTCCAAGAGCAAGCACCTTATTGCCATTTGAGAGCACATACTGAGGACCTTTGCCGTCCTGGTAATCCACCATCCAGTATCCGTCTTTATCGATACTCATTATAGGGGCCTTACCTACTCCAACGCTACCCTGGTTAAGGATAATTTTGCCTCCGTTGCTTGTAGTGATCGTATAAACACCATTTTCTTCTACTACACTATTGATTGTGCCACCTCCAGCAAGAGTCTGCAAGGCTTCAATATTGTCATTCAGCGAATTAATCTGGGTTTCAAGAGCTTTTACCCTAGTCTCAAGGTCGGTCAATCTATCATCATACTCTTCCATTTGAGTACATGAAAGCAGCAGTGCCGCGAATGTAAAATATGCTATTATTCTTTTCATATCCGTTTATATTTAATTTAGTTTAGAAATCTTTATCCAGTCAATCTCTGTATACGCCGGCAGTTGTTCTTCGATTACTTCGCCAGGCCACTCCATTCCCAGACAGCAATCCAACAAGAGATAGAAGTCACTCTTGTAGAATGGATACTGCTTCATGGTTTCTTCATCAGCCAATTTCTCATTGGCATAGCGGAATACTTCCTTATTATTAAGGTAAAAAATTACAGCGTCTTCTGTAAGATCGATTGCATAAGTATTGAACACGCTTGGATCTATATTGACCTTTTTATGTTTAGCATCCGGATCCTTTCCTAAATTCACAGTATAATGAGAGTGACAGGTCATCCACACATCGCTGTTATGATTCAAATGCTCATAAATATCTACCTCTCCGCCATCAGGCCAGACATATCTTGAATACGGGAAAAGCCAAGCAGCGCTTAACACACCTTGAGAGCATTTTGAGAACCTTGCACTAAGCTCGACTCTACACTTTTCAAATCCGAATTTAGTCTGGATTCCACCTGAACGTTTTACTCCATCCTTAATATCGGCCATAAGAACAAGCTTTCCGTCTTTAATGTAAGCATTATCATAGCTTTCTGACATGCATGAAGACCAGCCTGTCGTATACTTCTTCTTGCAAAGTTCCCATCTGTTAGGATCTGGTATATCTCCCTTATCAAAATTATCTTCAAAAATATAGGGACTCAATGTAAATGTAAAATCGGATATTTTACCTAAGCCACTCTTGGAAAAGGACAGAAGTTGGAATGTATATTCACCTGGCTGTGAATCACTGCCTGCGATGAAAGTAATCTCACTATCAGTCAAGCGTGCTGCCCATCCTTCAGGAATGGTTTTCCATGTTGCGCTTTTGACATCGACCAAAGTACAGTCAAAAGAAAGCGTTTCACCGGCATAGATATTCTCCTTCTGGACGAAGTTATTTACAACTATAGAACCCGCAGGTACAATCGGAACCAACAATTCCTCTCCGGTAACTAGTCTGACAACCAGCTGCGATGCATCTTCATCAATTGTGACATTGGAGAAAAACAAGTAGCCTCCTACAGTTTCCTTTGCATCAACAGCGCTCATGGGAAGGCCTTCGCTGTTAAGAATCTGAGTAAAAGTCTTACCCTTGTCATAGCTGATTATCCAATATCCATCCTTATCGATTGATATTCTTGGGATCGCGCCGTCATTTTCATTGACATTCAGCGATTTGTCAACCTCTGAAAAAGTTTTTCCGCCATCGATAGAGATAATCCAGTTTCCTTTTTTATCAACACCGACAATCGGCACTATTGACGGTGCTAAAGCGCCGTAATATATAGATATTACACTTCCATCATTCAGTGTCAGCGTATAACCATTTTCATCAGTCGTATATGAAGTAATGACAATGGATTCATCCATGAGCTTCTGTATGGAAATCGCATTATCGTTTACCTTTGATATGGTCTCCTCAAGTGCCAGAACACGAGGTTCTAGTTCATCAAGACGAGAACCTATGTCTGAACACGATGCCAGTGCTATCATTGACAGCACGAAGGCCAAGTAGATATATTTATTCTTTAACATGATTCTATATTAATTTATCACAGTTACTCTCACTTGTTTGATTTTCTCATTTCTACCTTGAATTGTCTCGTTTATACCGACAAACGTAGCCGTATAGGTACCAGGCTTGGCGTAAACATGAGAGAATCCCTTGAGTGTGGAGGTAAATGTCTTTATTACCTGCCCTTGATCACGATTAACTGCATTCAGAGGAATAGGACGAGTAAATACCCATGAGTCAATATCATAAGAGACTTCTGTGGCATTACATCCCTGGAACTTGTACTGAACTGCTGCATCAGTAAAGATCATGGTAGCATTACCGCCATTTTTCTTGTATGGATCATCCACCTCTTCGTTCATTACAACTGTAACCATTTCCAAATCTCTCAGTGTCTTTTCTAATGGTTCCACTCCTGCCATTCCCACTTGAAGATTTCCATTAATCCAATATGTTCTCTGTGATGTAGTACCATTGGAATTTGTCGGATGCCAGTGAACTGCCATTGCGAAACTTTCCGCATATTCGCTGAGGTCAAACTCATAATCTGTCCAATTTGAAGTAGCTCCCTCTTTCCATTCCAATTTTTTCCAACCCTGCATGCCACCATCATATAGATTCTTTATTGTTTCCCTGTCTTTTGCGCCATCCGTACCATCAAGTGCAAATTCAGGGTTATTTGTCACGTATATGTCAAGACCACCAGCAACACCGAATCTCGGCTGTATACTCATAGGCATCTTTATAGAACTGATGTCTTCAAAAGGAACAGTAAACCTGTCTTTATACTTATACTGTGAGCCAGTTTCTCCGCTATAGAATACCATCACATCAGACGGAGAAGCAATGTCGAAAACTACAGGTTCCCCAACTTTATATGTATTCTCCTCATCAAGATAAACCTTGTAGTCCGCTTCCTGTAAAATCTGCTGTTCGCAGGCAGATGCAGCAACAGCAAGTATCAATATCAATATATACTTTCTCATATTACCAAAGTTCGTTTTGTTTAAGAAGACCATTTACTCCTAGTTCAATTGCAGGAATAGGAAGCAGGATATGCTTTGGCTGCACGGCTGCTCCAACCTGTGAACAGAATGCGGCGAGACCATCAAAGCTCCATCTTGGATCCAACGCCTGCTCCGCAAGTTTGTTCATCTCTTCCGTATAAATTCCCCAGCGGATCAAGTCATATTTTCTTAGAGCCTCGAAGCAAAGTTCTCTTGCTCGCTCATTACGCACGAACTGACGGAACTCGTCCATCTGCGAGTAGTCTGAAAATGGTTTTGTCTTAATGCCAGCTCGGTCACGAATTGATTTAACTGCATTATATGCTTCTATAGAAGGTGCACCATCGTATTCTGATTTAGCCTCTGCATACATCAATACGACATCAGAGTATCTTAAAATTGGGAAGTTGATTCCATTATAGAGTGCCATGGATTCCTGCTGTCCTTCATAGCACACCTCCCTACGGAACTTGCCTGTATTACGGCCACCGATCTTGAGGAGAGGATCGACGCTTGTTGACTGATTATACACCACATAAGGTGTCTTATCTATACCAGCAATCAGGTCTCTGACATCGCTTGGATCGCCGCCATATGGGAATGTAGGAGCTGTAGGACTTGAATATCCACCATAATTATACGGAGGTATATTCCACTCCTGACGCTTATCTGTAATATAAGCCAGTCCTTCTTCCTCAGGCACCCTGTCCTCTGTCATGTAAAGGTCCCATATCTTCGGAGTATTCCTATACATTCCATATGCATAATTACATTTGAATGAACTGAAATTAGAAGATCCAGAACTCTGAAGGCCGTTAAGATCACCGATTCGTCCGTTAGAATAATAATCTGCCGTAGAACGGTTACCTACAAAATCAGCCTCCCACATAGACTCATAGTACTCTGTGTCATACTTATCCCCGATCATATTCTGGAAGATCACAGGATAGTCCGGGTGGAGCTGATGCTTTCCTCCTTTCATGACTGCATCTGTAAGTTCCATCGCCTCCTTATATGCAAGTCTCTTTTCTTCTGCTGAACAATCAACGGTCGCACCGGCCTTGAAAAGGCAAACACGTGCAAGGAAGCCCTGCATTGCAGTCCTGGTAACCTTGTATGGTGCACCCTCGACTGTATCCGGAGACTTCGATATACACTCTCTCATTTCAGCTATAACCCAATCAATGACATCTTCTTGTGGTGTAGCGGCACACTGAGCATCTTCATAACTTGTTGTTGACTTTGTTCTCAAAGGAACATCGCCCCAGCATTGAGCAAGATTATAGTAATAGAATGCTCGCAGGAACTTGGCCTGATTCCTCATCTGACCATCCTGATCCACATCGGACTGCTCAATTGCCTCAAGGAAAGTGTTGGCATTACGTATTCCGGCATATATCTTGGTCCACATCTTATATATCTGGTCAGTACCGGAATCAAACAGGATCTTCATTACTGTCTGTGTCTTGTTTGATGATCCGTAAAAACAGGTATCATCATTAAGTGAGAACTCCAGAGAATAATACTGACCGTAGAACTCATAACTGTTGATGGCACCGTAAACACCGTTCAATGCATACTGTGCATCAGTCACTGTCTCATACTTTCCGTTCGACACAATTATCGTAGGATCCTCATCCAAAAAGGAGCAGGAGACAGCCATCAATGAAACTGAAAGAAATTTTATAATTGTATTCTTCATACTCATAACGATTAAAGGACAAATGAAATACCTCCAACAAAGCTCCTTGCACGTGGATATGACGACCAGTCAAATCCTGGAGTGAGGACTGAGTTTCTTGTAGAAACCTCCGGATCCGCTCCCGAATAGTTTGTCAACGTAAAGACATTTTCCGCTGAGAAGTAAATTCTTAGATTTGAGATATGCAGACGTCTTGTCAAACGATTGTCAAAGGTGTAACCTATAGAAAGGCTCTTTAGACGTATATAAGATGCGTCCTCAATAACTCTTGACGAATACACGAACATTCCGTTTGCTCCCACTCTCGGGATATCACTATCAGGATTCTTGGCTGGATGATAAGCGTTCTTCATCGTCGAGAACTGATTGAGATGGTTACCCTGATAGTTCTCGAACATCAGACGGTTTGCATTAAGCACATCGTTTCCGTAACTCCAATTGAAGAAGAAGGCCAGGTCAAAGCCATAGAACTTGAAGTTATTGCTCCAACCTCCTGTTGCAAGAGGCTGACCACAGCCGATGATAGTCCTGTCGCTATCATCAACGATTCCATCTCCGGTAATATCCCTATACTTAGGGTCTCCTGGCTTGATTGCAGTACGCTTGTAAGAAGAAAGATATGGAACGCCTTCCTTCAGAATCTCACCGTTTACAAAATCATCTGGCTTATATACTCCATCATAGATGTATCCGAACATCATACCTGTCGGCATTCCTACCTGAGTGATATATGGATACTGAGATGAGTATGTGTTATTCCAGGAAACGGTTGAGATCAGGGCTGTCTGATTCTGAGAGAGACCGACCACGGTATTTCTGTTGATACCAATATTGAAATTGGTGCTCCACTCAAAATTCTTCCTCTGAACTGGAATTGCATTGATGGTAAATTCAAGACCCTTGTTTCTGATAGAACCGACATTGATCATAGCGACATGATAACCTGACGAAGCAGGGATTGTCGCATCCAGAAGCAGATCTCTTGTATTTTTGAGATATGCATCTGCGGTAAATGTCAAGCGGTTATCGAAAAATCCCAAATCAAGTCCGAGATTATATTGTTCGGTTGTCTCCCATTTGAGTTTTTCATTTGTCATGTTGGACGGGAAGTAACCAGGCACGATCTGACCATTTATGACATAGTCAAATGACGCAGTAGAACCAGGTTCTGTTGTGATTTTTGAATAGAAATCCCATGGGGTATTTGTACGGTTATTACCGGTGTATCCCCATGAAAATCTAAGTTTACCATTATTGAGCCATGACACATCCTTTAGCCAGTCTTCGCGATTGAAGTTCCATGCAACAGAAGCTGACGGGAAATAGCCCCACCTGTTCTGTTTCGGAAATTTGGACGAGCCATCGGCGCGGAAAGATGCTGTAACGTAGTATTTATATTTATAGTCGTAATTGATACGGGCAAGATATGACATCAAACCCCAATTGTTCTCATACGGAGTCACAGGCTGGTAGTCACCTGTATGAAGCCCGTTCAATCCAAGAGAGGATGTTGACATCCTGTATGACTTCACACCCGTATATTTGTAAATCTGGTGCTGAAACGTGATACCGGCCAAGGCCTTGAAATGATGCGCGCCACCAAAAGTCTTGCTGTAGTTGATGGTGTTCTCATTCAACCATGTATTGGCCTTATACGTATAGATGGCTCCATTCACTCCCCAGCCCAACGAAGACAGAGGATAACCTGTTGCAGTCTTCTCATTGTTGAACTGTTCGTTCTGAGTATTTGTATAAACATAACCAGCAGAAACCCTCAGTTTAAGCCCTGTAATGATATCGTAACTCAGTGCTGCATTCGCATTAAGATAATCATAAATGCGCTTGCGATACTCATTGCGGACTGATGCTGCAGGGTTGAATCTGCGGTCGTCTGAATCGGCTAGTTCCGCATCGATAAGGCTATTTGCAAAATCTTCACTTACATCTCCAAGATAAATAGGCTTCACAGGACGGTATCCCCATACAGAATACATCAGATACGATGAAACACTTGACGAACTGCTGTTCGACGATGCAGGAGTATTACCATCAGTAATGCTGCGCGAGAAGGTAGCATTGATGGTCAGATCAGCCTTCTTCCACAATTTCTGAGAAAGATTGACCTTGCCGTTATATCTCTTGAAATTCGAGTTTACTATGATACCGCCCTGATCTGTATAAGAGAACGAGGCATTGTACTTGGTTCCTGAGCTCTTGCTTCCGCCGGAAAGCGAGACATTGTAGTTATGAGAGAATGCCGGTCGATATATCTGATCCTGCCAGTCCATAGATTTGACATTCTTATAATCATCAACCTTGTAATAGTCATAGAGAGTTCCCTGGTCGTTTTTTTCAATCAGATAGAAATTATTCAGATTAAAAGACCTTGAATAATCATCGTGCATCTGAACGAACTCGTGGGCATTCATAAGATCAGCCTTGTTGGCAAGAATGCTGCCTGACCAAGAGGCAGAAAAATTGATTACTGGCTTTCCCTCAACACCCTGCTTGGTAGTTATGACTATCACACCGTTTGCACCGCGGGCTCCATAAATGGCCGTAGCTGAGGCATCCTTGAGAATATCCACCGACTGAATGTCGGAAGGGCTGATGGCTGTTGCAACCGAACTTTCCATAGGAAAACCGTCAACAACATATAACGGAGCAGAACTCTGAGTGAGGGAGTTGTTGCCTCGTATAACGATATTCGCCTCTGAACCAGGAGCTCCATCGCTTGTAGAAACTACTACACCAGCTACGCGACCTGCTATGGCTTGATCAAAGTTCAACGTTGAAGATTTGGAGATATCATCCATATCTACTTTTGAGACAGAACCAGTCAAGTCCCTTCGCGCAACAGAACCATAACCGACACTTACGACCTCTGCTGCATCCAGAGCCAGACTGTCTTCTGTAAGAGTTGCAGTGATGTTAGACTTACCGTTTACAGGGATATTTTGGTCAGCATATCCAAGACACGAAAACACGAGAGTTGCTTTCGCTGGTACTTTAATGGTATATCGACCGTCTATATCAGTCACGACACCGTTAGAACTATTGTCGGACTGATAAACAATTACTCCCGGAAGCGGCGTTCCTTTAGTGTCGACAACTGCTCCACTGACAGAGATAGTCTTTGTCTGTGCAGTCATCAACAAACAGGAACATGCCAGTAAAAAAGATAATAATAATCTCTTAAACATGTGAATTATAATTAGTTATCAGTATTAATATTTCGGGCATTTTTATTTATAAATCTTTTCCCACTCAGCCACGCCGCCGTTACGGTTAAGGAACTGCATAGATGACTGATGAGCAGTAAGTTGGGATTTAAGCTTACGCAACGGATCATGCTCTACAGGCGTTCCGTCATCGTAGACTCCAGTATATCCATGACTCGCGTCTTCGATAGTCACACATAGCGCACCGCACTGAAATGCCAACACGGAATTCAGATTTATACTTCCTGCACCAGTGAGAGGACGCACTTCTGTTTCTTTCGTGACATCATCCGTTTTCTTCAGTCCTGCGAGAGTAAGATCTGTATGGACATGAACGTAATAATCCTTCCAAACCTCTACCAGCATTGGAGTAAATGCGCCAATGGTAGGACTCAATACATTCATAAAATAGTTGTTTCTAGGTACTCCTGTGTGCATGTTTGTGATAATATCCGGCTTCTCTCTTTCAACAAGACCACAGATAATTACATTCTCAGGCTGCATCTGACCAAAGAAATTATCATGCATCAGATTATATCCATTGTCGTTAGGGTATGTTCCGGGGAACTCAAATTCATCAAAAGGAATAGGAACATACTCTTTACAATCTGGCCAACCAATAAGTTTACCACCATCTCTACCTCCTGTATTGAGATATTCATGAACATGATACGCATCAGGCTCATGTCCCCTGAATTTTTCCATTCTTATAGGGACTCTACAACGACCGTCAGGATTGCACAGAGGCATTATGACAATTCTGTCAATTGAGTCAAGCATCGATTCCAGTTCAGGCCATTCTGTTCCGTTGAGATCTTTTCCTGTCTCAAAAACAGAAATCATATTGACGGCTCCGACAATTCCCTCGAGTTCAAATCCATGAATACCGGCAATAGTCATATATACCTTCTTGTCATTGTCCGGACCTCTATAGGCTGCAATTTTGTTAACGCTTGAAGCTCCGGAATATGTTGACGTACCCATTCCCTGACGAGCTTTGCCATATGACACCGCATAAATCGGACGTCCTCCGGCAGACTTGCCAAGCATTTCCAATTGGCCTTTCTTGACGTTATTCTTCAAGAAGCCCTCTACTTCAGACAGGGTAGAGACCCAGTAAGCCGGGATCTGATCTGCCTCTTCAAGATATTCTTCCGGGACATTATAAGGAAATTCCTTTTCAGTCCGAGCCCCGCATCCGCTCATCAGAAGCAGGGAAACAATTACTAGAATAAAGTGGTTGATTCTCATTACTTATTTATTAATTACAGTTATTGTGCATCCATGATCCTTAGTCTTGTCAAATTCAAGACGGTACTTCTTTCCATTATACTTGAACTCGACTCCGATGACCCCTTCATTTTCGAATGTTCTGGTTTTTGGTAAGCCTTCAAGATTTTCATCACCTACCTGTATTATATGCATGAAGAAATCTTTTTCTCGCATCTTTCCCGGAAGAACCTCTACTCGCCATTGACCAACCAGAGGATGTTCATTGGAAGGTATTGTACTCCGTTTCACATATCCATAATCCTCAGGCGTAAGCTCCGGAATTTCCCAGTTTCTGTAATCGGACCAGAACTGCTTGCCAGGTCCTCCCACCTTTACAATTTCTGCATCCTTAGGGAATAGTGTCCTGCAAATGGATTTTCCGCCTTGCGACACTTCTGAGAACTCGAGCTTTCCTTTCATCCGGGGTTCATCTGCCGTATGATATAGCCACCTCTTTGCATATTCCGCCTTATCAGAAAAAACCCTGTCAAATACAACAAAGACATCTGGGGCACACCACACCAGTTCCCTCATAACAAGTTCAGCCTTATCCTGATGATAGCTCTCTGTCGCATCAGATGCCACATATACATAATCGCAAGTTTCCTCATGCTTAAGCACTTTGGAGCCTAGGACGTTACACTGTCCACCATCATTAGGATGCTCTAGATTCTTCTCTTCAACCGCAGATGGACCACCCCAATACTTCTTGAACTTTTCACCTGGCATATCAATAGTCACACAGTTGTGAGCGACTGTGCGTGCATAGTAATACGGGAGGTGCCAACCTGGCTCTGGACGCGTTCCAGAATCCAGAGCACGGTAACCATTTTTGTATATAATGAAATTATTGTTGTCGTAGTGCTTATGCTGGCTCACATTTCCGCCGCTGACAAATAGTAGATATGTATCATTGTCTCCGACTCCAGAGCGCATGTAAAGCTGCCCCATAGTGTCAAAATACATGGATTTATTCTGTGGCTTAACAGCCTCATCTGCAACAGTATGGGCCAGCGGGTTGATTTTATGAAGCAGACGTAGGAAAGGTATATTCTCCATTTTACGGTATGACGGGAACATCCTGATAAGCCTTGATGCCACAGGAAGAATCTCCGGATGAGTCTCTCCGAACAGATTGGCAATCTCCCACACATGAAGATTCATGTGCTGGTGCGGAAGGCTGCAATCAAAATGACTGCAATCCCCATAACCATACTCTTTGTTTCCTGGAAGTCTTACCCAATCTATATAATTAAGGTAGCCTATCATATACTCCATCTTGGGAGCGATATCTATCCCGGTGGCAGATTTATAGGTATACATGAAATCATATTCCGTGTATGGATATACCGCCAGTGAATAAGCCGGGACTCCTGAAGCTCCACCGCCATTCTTACCCAAAATCTCAGCCCTGTAAGACACCAGCTTCTGATGAAAATCATATCCGTTCCTGACCATGCTCTCACAAAAGGCGTCATCAAATCCCTCTTTCCAGAACGTCAGTCCTATATACCACGGAAGCACTGATACTCCATAGGCGCCACCTGTATGATCAGCCGTGTTTTCTCTGAATCTTTTCTTTCTGATTCCCGGACCATGCCATGCAACATCGCATAGCACTTCGTAAAGAGGTTTACCTATTGATATCCTTTCTTCTGGAAGCAAGTCATTATAAATCCAGTCATATGCGCATAGAGCACATATCTGCGTCATGGCATACCACTCTATATTCAAGTCATGCTCCACTCTGAACTGGTAGTACTTTGTCAATTCCACAAGAATATCTTTCGCCAGGTTCAGGTATGTGGAGTCTTGGGTAATAAGCCAAAGCATTGCCGCATCAGATGCATAATAGCCAAAGTGGCGGTTCTCCTTACCTTCTCCAGTGGGGGTCAACGGATCGTCTGGGAAAACTATGGGCTTACCAACCAGAACATCGGCCCGTTCTTTCATATTTTGGAATGTATTCTTTTCAAATGAGGAGGCTGTTTCCCTTATCTGAGGAATATCATCTTTGGTCAGAAACATACGAGGGTGCTCTTGTCTGATGTACGACATCCAAGAGTAATCTCCTGCCGGGAGCGGAGATTGGGCAGAAATGATTTGCGAACCTAAAAGAAATACAAAAATCGCAGCGCGTCTTAAAACATTGGACCAACTTGCAACGAATGAGCGTTCCATGTCTATTTGGTCAAGCGGACCAGCTCCTATGTCCAAAACAACCACAAAGAAAGTGTGGAGCTGACTTTCGTTTATCTACATGAAGGTTGTGGAAAGACCCAATTGGAAATAAACGACACAATACCCCACACCGTAGTAGATATGGGGTATCAAGGCGCAGAACGCACCTATCCTCATGTATCTACACGAAGTGAGTGTTGTTCCGTGCCATCCTTCCAATTAAGAAAACTTCCACATTTTCATGTAAGGACTTGCGAAAAACACTTTCACAATATGTAATGTCAAACGGTCAAAACCGAATGACTCCGCAAATGTAGGAAAAAGTTTTTATAAACGGACAACACTCACTGGGGTATTGCATGGGCAAATGAAATATATTGGAGTATACCTAATATATGTGTGTTGATTAAACTGAGTTTACATGATTTACTTTTTAGGAATTCCAAATCGGGGCCATCCATAAAGAAGTTCTCTGTCAATACTGCAGGGCACAAGGAATGCCGAAGTATGTAGAAGTTTTCTTCCCAGTCCGGATCTCCGTCTCTTGCGTAGTCGGTGCGGATTACCTGGTTCTTGAGGATCTGCTCTGCAGCTTTATAGAGGCAGTCTGCGAGTCGGTCTGATTCTGTTTGTCCTTTGCAGGTGTAGCAGGACCAGCCGGTGGCGTTCATCCATTTGGTGCCGTCGCCGGCGGCGTTGAGGTGGAGGGATATCAGGATGACGTCGGGATGCCCGGTCGGGGTCGGGCATGACGGTTCGTATGTGAGGCATATTTCATTTGCACGCCTTACTCTTTCTGATAGAGGGATATCGTCGTCTTCAGGAACCAGGAGTTCGGCGTCGTAGCCTTTGTTTTTCAGTTCAGTGACCACCTGTCTTGCGATTTCTCTGGTGTAGGCGTATTCGAAGAATTTGCCGTCTGGGGAGCGTTTGCCTTTGGTTTGGATGCCGTGGCCGTTGTCAATTAGGATTTTCATGGGGCTGTCGAGGACAGCTCTTCGATTCCGGGACAAAGGTAATAAAAAGTACGAGTTCCAGTTGCAAGCAGCTGGAACTCGATTTGATCTTGTTTAGAGTGCAGCTGGGCGCTACGGGGCCTCCCAGATACACTATTATTTCTGGCAAAGATACAACTTTTTTATCAATGCACAATTTTATTTGGATAAACTTACTGGTAAAACTATGCCAGTTTGTGTTTCTATAAGAGTTTTTAGTGATGGCGCTTTTGAATATAGAAGCCGTGCTGCAGCGTATATTTCATTCCACATATCGTTAGCACGATTTATAGATATTCTTCTCAGGAGGTAATCAATGACACGTAATGCTCCGCTGAAATTCTGCTGGGAATTACCAGAAAAAGAGGGACATGCAGCACCAGCTCGAATACCTTTCGACAGAGTCAAGCCGAAAAGTACATTTCCATGAGCACAGGCATTACGTACTTCGCGTATGGCCATGATATATGTTCTGAAAGTCGATGTGGCCGGTTCACCAAAATGTAAGCTTATGACTTTTCTATCCTGGTCCGAGAGAAGTCCATCATATAATGTTTCAAGGTTTCCCAATGTCATATACTCCATTGCTTTCCATGCGGGTGCATAGTTACCTATGTATTTCTGATGATGTCTTTTTACCGGAGCCTTCTTTTTAATGGAGTTGTATGCAGAAGCCGGGAAGTCAGCTATAAACTGTGATGACAAAATATTGGGGTTGATATACCAAGCTGGATCAGCAGCATATTTGTTCGACAGCTCATATATGATTGTTGTTCGGATTGCAACCTCGATTCTTGAGAGGTACCTGTTTAGTAGGTTTCTCATATCAAGGTCAAAGTAATAAAGAGCTACCGCGTCCTCTATTCTTGTGCCTGGACGAAGATTGTGCCTTCGGTTAGATTCGAGTTCCGGATATGTGATTTCAAATGGATGTAGGTAGAAGCCCAAGCGATAGTAGCCAATATCAGAAAGATATTCCTTTGCTTTCTCTTCATCTGCTATGACTGCTCCTCTCTGCTTCAGTATCTTTATCTGGTCTTCGTATGTTGTTGCCCGTTTGGTATAGGCTATCTTCCTTCGTGCCATAGCTTTCTTCACTTTATGTTTGGGTGTCAAAGGTAGCATAATTTTTCTGATTACTTGTTGTCTGTTAGAAATTGTATCAGCCAGTCAGCGAGGTCGATGTGTGCTGCTCTATCGGATGGGGTGGCGTGCTTTTCAAGGAGGTCACTGACTTTGAGGTCGAGGTGTGGAAAGTCTGTTGTGCGTCGAAGCCAGTCGTGGTAGGCATCTATGTCGGGAAAGGCTATGATCTTGCGACCTTTGAGGACTGTTAGCCGATTGTTGAATTGGGATTTGCCTCCGGTGGCGAGCCATAGGTATTGAGGCATTAGGGCTGCACAGATGATGGCGGTTTTTTCGGATTCTACGAGGGCGATGGTTTTGTCAGGGTGTTGGGGCAGGAGGTGTTCTCCGAAGAGGCATTGGGTGAGTTGCCAGGATTCATCGAGGGTGCCGGATTTTTTCAGAAGGCTGTGGACCCAGTTGATTTTGAATTTGGCGTCAGGGTCTTTGACTCGTTTGCCTGTGGCTGGGTTGTATTTCATTATTTTTCCGGTGCGGCAGTTTCCGTTGATGTCTACTTGGAAGTAGATGACGTCTCGTGCTTTGGTTACTCCGAGGTTGTATTGCAGGATGAGTGATGTGATCTGTTGCTCGTGGAATAGGGTTCGGAGGAAGGTTGTGAAGTCGCTTGGGTACTGCGGTTTGATGGATCGGTGCATTAAGTCGATGGGGATTAGGCAGAGAGGTTGAGTTGGCCGATCAGGTCGACCATGACTTTGTTGGGCGTTTCGTGCGAGGTATTCTTTCCAGTCTACTTCTCGCCAGTCTTTTTCTTTGAGTTCGGGGTGGTCACGGAAGAAGGCTGATGGTGTGTAGTGGTAGCCGCAGGAGGATTCGTGGTTGCATCTGCCTACGTTGTCGGCGAGATAGTTGCCAGCTTCGTCGATGTAGCGGACGAAGCTGTTTCTATCTCCACAGTTGGGACAGTGGTGTCGTGATCGTTTGCCTGAGTATTTTTCTAGGCTATATTGATGGGGTGTCATTGGCTTTTCTGAGTATACGTTCTACTTTGGATTTGGTGATTCCGAGTTCGTTGGCGATTTCTCGGATGGATTTGCCTTCTTTTCTGAGTTCTGTGACGTTGATGGCAAGTTGGGCGTTGGCTGCATTGTCTTCGTCTTCTTTGAGGTGTTCTTTTTCTTGTGCGTATCCTATGTGTTCAAAGTGTAGGAATCCTCGGTCAGATACGATTTCGTAGATGAGTACGTT
>JAZRBS010000038.1:0-4471 GCA_045635205.1 Candidatus Cryptobacteroides sp.
CTGCATTCATGCTTGTCCGATCTAATGTCGGCAGCAAATATGCGAAATCAATTCAAATCGACACGCGGTGTTTTCTGTTGTATTTAATTATATATTAATAAGTTACAAAGGTTTGTCAAAAAATCTTTTGGACACTAGTGAGGATTATTATTTAATTTTGTAGTGTTTCTCAATAATTCATCGAAAATGCTACTTTCCACCGATTCCTCATATAAATTATATGAGTCTCCAGCCGTCTGTATATCAGAAATAACAGCCTCTGGCATCCTATGCACTTCGATTACCGAAGATATAGAAATTTTGGAAGAAGACATCCCTTGGTAAAAATCATCAACAAAAGATATGAAAAAGATCGTTTACATTGCAGCCGTCCTATTACTTGCTGCTTCCTGCGAAGATGAGTTCATAGGTAAAGTCAACGACAGCATCGATGACACCATATTCTACGCTTCAATCGAGGAAACCGTATCCAATGACACCAAAGTCTATGCAGACGAAAATCTCAAGGTACTTTGGAACGCTGAAGATCAGATCTCAATCTTCAAGAAATACACCTACAACAGCAAATACATATTCACCGGCAAAGACGGTGACAATGCTGGCGGATTCCAGAATATGGAGGCTGAAGATGAGTTCATTACAGGCAATGAACTCGACTACTATTATGCGGTCTATCCATACAACAAGGACACACGTATAAGCAACTCAGGCGTTATTTCTATGACACTGCCATCAGAGCAGTCATATAGGAAAGACTCTTTCGGACTCAAAGCCAACACGATGGTTTCAGTCACAGAAAACAATGCTCTTCTGTTCAGAAATCTGTCCGGATACATAGCACTTAAACTTTACGGTGAAGACATTTCGGTCAGCCGAATTTCTCTTGAGGGAAACAACAACGAGAAACTTGCCGGAGATGCAACTATAACAATGGTACCAGGAGGAGTCCCATCAGCCACGATGAGCGACTCAAGCACAGAAACAATCGAATTGATCTGCGACCCTGCTGTCAATCTCGGAGCGACATCAGACAATTACACTGAGTTCTGGTTTGCCATTCCTCCTACCGAGTTTACGGAGGGTATCACAATCAAGGTTTATGACAATGAAGGACATTCATACTCTAAAACGACTTCAAGAAATCTGAATATCGCCAGAAACACATTGTCAACAATGGCGGCATTGGAGGTTATAATGGAGATCGACGAAGAAAATGCAATGACTTTTGTTGCAGATGCCCAGGATCTTGGATTGAGCGTAAAATGGGCAACCTGGAACGTTGGCGCGATCAAAGTTGATGACTATGGCTTCCTGTACGGAGCAGGTGACCCTACCGGATTGAATAAAACAATGTATTCAAGCGATTACTACTATGATCTTGAATGCATTTGCGGAACAGAATATGACCTGGCACACGTCAAATGGGGCAAAGGATGGCGTCTGCCGACAAGAGAAGAAGTAAATGAACTCACAAGCAGTTGCGAATGGCAGGATTATTCAATAAACGGAATCAATGGAGCCCTCGCGACAGGTCCTAACGGCAATTCCATATTCCTTCCTTATTCAGGAAACCGACAGGGAAATACCATATACGAAAGAGGACGTGAGGGACATTACTGGTCTGGTAACCAATACAGTAACAGGCATTCCTACGGCTATTACGACTTTGACATCAAGGAAGGCGGCCCTCATCAATATGACGGATGCGAGAATTGGATTGGACAGTCAATCAGGCCTGTATATGACGAAAGCCTTCTGGAAACCGAGACAGAAACCACAGAAATCACCACAGAGAACGCAGGAGACGTAGAAAACCTACTGTCGTCATACGACTGTTCCAAAATAACTGGCTTGACCATCAAAGGACACATCGATGCAAGAGACTTCAATTTCATAAAGTGGAATTGCATCAACCTTGAAGACATTGACATCTCCGGCTGCACAATCGACGAATATACGGGAGACAAAGGCACTAACGAAGGATATGAAGACAAATACAGAGCAGATGAGATCCCTCTCGGAGCCTTCTTCTATTGGATTTCGAGCGTCAAGAATGGAGAATCTATAACGAATGAGGATGGATTCTGCAACGAGGGTATGAAGACATTGAAGTCCGTCAAACTCCCTTCTTCGATCAAGGCAATACAAAGAAATGCCTTTGCTAGAGCCTACAATCTGACGTCGATCAACCTGCCTGAAGGACTGGAATACCTTGACTTTGTATCTTTCCGTTTCTGCGTATCACTTGAAGAAATCGAATTTCCTTCGACTCTGAAAAGTATCGGTCTTTGGGCTCTTACAGGTATGAACGCATTAAAGACAGTCCACTGCAAAGCAGTCACACCTCCAACATTAGAAGAATCTTTTGACTGGCTCACAGACTGGAGCGAAGTAAGAGGTGCTCTCGACATATCCAGATTCAACACAGCCCCTGAGGCGACGCTTTATGTACCTGCAGGAAGCATCGATGCATACAGAAACTCAGAATGGGCAAACTTCTTCACAAATATCGTAGAAGAATAAAAAAAACTCGTAGAATAAAAAATGGCTATCGGGATTGCCCCGATAGCCATTTTTATATGTGGATATTTGAATCCGAAATTAGTCAGCGAGTGAGATTCTCTTGAAGCAAAGGATCTTAGCCTCAGCATCTGCTGCCTTAACCACATCCTTAACCGGAGTCTTGCCGTCACCCATCTGGTAGCCCTGCTCCTCGAGAGTCTGCTCCTTGAAGAACTTCTGGAGACGACCCTTAGCGATGTTTGCTACCATCTGCTCAGGAAGGTTTGCAGCCTTCTCTGCAGAAACGGTCTTGATGATCTCACGTGCCTGCTCAGCCTGCTCTGGAGTGATCCAGCCCTTAGCAGTGTTGGACTCGATGTGAGCCTCGCTGTCAACGTGTGCTGGATTGATGCCTGCCTTGTTGAGTGCAGCGTCAACTGCCTTCTGTACGAGTTCCTCCTTAGTCTTCTGCCCAGCAGTCTTGAGTTCAGTGTCGATAACGCTCTGAGGTACTGACTCTGCTGAAACAGCAACAGGGTTCATTGAAGCCACCTGCATTGCAACACCCTTTGCAGTCTGCTCGTCGAATGCCTTGCTGAAACCAACTACAGCAGCGAGTTTGCCGGTGATCTTATGCATATATGCTGAAATGAACGGTGCCTCAACAGTCTCGTAACCTACGATAACGTGCTTCTCACCTGTCTTACCTGTCTGCTCGGTAACTGCAGCCTCAACTGTTCTTCCGTCAGCGAGTACGCAAGCCATAAGAGCCTCCTTGTCTGCTGGGAAGTTAGCGATGGCAGCCTCAGCGATTGCCTCAGCAAGTGCCTGGAACTCAGCGTTCTTTGCAACGAAGTCAGTCTCGCAACCGAGTCCTACTACGATAGCCTTTCCGCCGTTTACCTTTGAAATGACTGCACCCTCTGAAGTCTCGCGGTCAGCACGCTTTGCTGCTACGAGTTTACCTTTCTCGCGGATGATTTCCTTGGCTCTCTCATAGTCGCCGTTAGCCTCTACGAGTGCCTTCTTGCAGTCCATCATACCTGCGCCTGTCATTTGACGAAGTTTTGCTACGTCTGCTGCTTTAATCTCCATTTTCAATAGATGTTTAAAGTGTTACACTAAATTACTCTGCTGGAGTCTCAGCAACTTCCTCTGCTGGCTTTGCACCCTTGCGAGCGCGGAGTTTCTTGCCTGCTGGCTTCTCCTCAGCCTGCTCTGGAGCCTCTTTCTCCTTCTCAATCTTCCTTTCGTCCAATCCCTCTTTGATTGCGCCGCAAAGTGCTTCCATAATGTAAGCGATAGACTTTGCTGCATCGTCGTTTGCCGGAATCACATAATCAATCGGAGTAGGATCGCAACAAGTATCAACCATAGCGATAACCGGAATGTTAAGACGATTTGCCTCTTTAACGGCGTTCATCTCCTTCTGAACATCTACTACGAAAAGTGCTGATGGGAGGCGGCTAAGGTCACGGATAGAACCGAGGTTCTTCTATCTGATAAAATTGGGGGCAGTTGTGTAAAGGGAGATATTTTCAGGGAGCATATAGACAGTCATTCGTTGGGTTGCACCAGCCTTGACATTGTAATTTATACGCAGGAACCAATGCTTGTCGGCTGCTGTCTCGAACGGTTGAAGGTAGTCCGAAACAGGAACACAACTGACTGAGATACCATCCGGAGAAGCATCCTTACTCTCAAGAATTATCTTCATACGGATATTCTTCTGCGCACCTGCCGAATTCTTTCCAGTCAAAGTAACTATGCTGGAAACTGGATCATAGGAATAATCCGCACCTGCCTTGGTGGTCATATTCCACACCACATCAGCATCGATATCCGATGCAGTCAGCAGGTCTTCCACTACTACAAAACTCTTATCGATAAGCCCGACTCCACGTTTGATAGACTTCACCTGACCCTTATATGCAGGTGTAAGGTCTCCCACCGCATACATCCTTGACAC
>JAZRBS010000039.1:0-14207 GCA_045635205.1 Candidatus Cryptobacteroides sp.
AAATAACACATAACTAAAGAAAACTATGGCAGATTATATTAGCTTATTTGTAAAGTCGATCTTCATCGACAATATGATATTCGCCTACTTCCTTGGTATGTGTTCATACCTGGCGGTATCAAAGAACGTGAAGACAGCAAACGGCCTCGGTATCGCCGTTATCGCTGTGCTCCTCATCACTCTTCCAGTGAACTACCTCCTCAACGAGTACATCCTCAAGCCAGGTGCTCTGGCCTGGATGGGCGAGAAATATGCGAGCCTTGATCTGAGTTTCCTCAGTTTCATCATCTTCATCGCAGTCATCGCAGCGATCGTACAGATCGTGGAGATGGTAGTGGAGAAATTCCTTCCGAACCTCTACTCACAACTCGGTATCTTCCTTCCGCTGATCGCAGTGAACTGCGCAATCCTCGGTGGTTCACTCTTTATGCAGGAAAGAGATTTCGTAAACTTCGGTGAGCCTGTTGTTTATGCACTCGGTTCAGGTATCGGCTGGTGGCTTGCTATCGTCGCCCTCGCTGCAATCCGCGAGAAGATGGCATATTCACACGTACCTGCTGGTCTCAAGGGTCTCGGTATCACATTCATCACCGTAGGTCTTATGGGTATCGCATTTATGACATTTATGGGTATTCAACTTTAATATAGGAGGACAAGAATATGACACAAACAATACTTTTTGCTGTGATTGTCTTCGTGATCGTCACAATCATTCTGGTGGCGCTTCTCCTCTTCATCAAGACGAAGTTGACCCCTTCAGGAACAGTTAAGATCAATATCAACGAGGGAAGCAAGATCGTCGAGGTTACCCCTGGCGGAAACCTTCTCTCAACTCTCGCAGAACAGAAGATTTTCCTTCCTTCAGCCTGTGGTGGTAAGGGAGCCTGCGGACAGTGCAAGTGCCGCGTGACCGAGGGTGGCGGAGAGATTCTCCCTACCGAGGTAGGTTTCTTCAACCGCAAGCAGATCGCAAACAACTGGCGTCTCGGATGTCAGGTGAAGATCAAGGAAGATATGTCGATCGAGGTACCTGCTTCTGCACTAAGCGTGAAGAAGTGGGAGTGCGAAGTGGTTTCTAACCACAATGTGGCTACATTCATCAAGGAGTTCGTGGTGAAACTTCCGGAAGGAGAGCACCTCAACTTCCAGTCAGGTGGATATATCCAGATCGACGTACCTGCAGTTACAGTTGACTACAAGGATATCGATGTAGATGATCAGTACAAGGAAGATTGGGAGAAGATGGGTCTCAGGACTCTCAAGATGGTCAACCCTACTCCTACCGTACGTGCATACTCGATGGCTTGCTACCCTGCAGAGGGTGACATCATCAAACTCAACGTACGTATCGCTACCCCTCCATTCGACAGGGCTGCTGGCAAGTGGGTTGATGTGAACCCTGGTATCTGTTCTTCATACATCTACTCTCTCAAGCCAGGTGACAAGATCACAATCTCAGGTCCTTACGGTGAGTTCTTCCTTCCAAAGGATCTCTCACCAGAGACCGAACTGATCTTCGTCGGCGGTGGTGCAGGTATGGCTCCTATGAGAAGCCACATTATGCATCTCTTCAAGACAGAGAAGACAGACCGCAAGGTGAACTTCTTCTATGGTGCACGTGCGCTTAAGGAGGCATTCTATCTCGATGACTATCACGCAATCGAGAAGGAATTCCCTAACTTCAAGTTCCACCTCGCTCTTGACAGACCGGATCCTGAGGCTGATGCAGCAGGCGTACCATACGTTGCAGGTTTCGTACACAACGTTATGTTCGAGACATATCTCAAGCAGCACGAGAATCCAGAGGATGCACTCTACCTTATGTGCGGTCCTCCTATGATGGTCGGAGCGGTTGTAAACCTTCTCGACTCTCTCGGAGTACCACCGGAGAACATCCTTTACGACAACTTCGGAGCGTAATACACAAATCGCCTGCGTCAATGACGCAGGCGATTTCTTATATATAGGATGATTGGTCAATTACATTTCTCAACTTTCCAATTTGGAAATTCCCCACTGATATACTTTATCTATCACCGGGACGGAGATATCATTCTCGTGGGCAAGCATCCAGATGTATTTCAATCCATAAGGAAAGTCTTCAGTGAAATATCTGCTTTTATAATCCGGGATCCAGCCCCTGTCGGTCTGAATCATAGGAGAAGTGATACCCTTGAATCCAGATATAGAAGATAATTTATTGGTCAAAGACTCTGCATCACTGCTTTCATAATAATCCAGTATAGTAGGAAGGTAGCCCTCTCCTACCGGCAGCACCTTCAACAGATTGAAGAATTCCTCATCCATCTTTATAAGCACCTCCGATGCCTCTACTGTCCAATCTTCGTAGAAATTAATCATCTGAGGATATGCCCTCCCCTCATTCTCTCCGCCGAACATTGTATATAATCTTGACGTATGCAGAAGAGGATTGCTGTTGGTCAGACTTGCTTCATAATAGTTTTTCAACAAATGTACAGGTCTCTCAAACCAATCGGATATCATTGTAGCGAAATCCTTCTTAACTGCATCCGCAACATTCTCTACAGCAATATGATAGCAAGGTTTATATCCCAGCAGATTGGCAGAACGGCCATATTCATTTACTCTGCAGATGAAAGGGACTCTCTGAAATCCCCACAGAGGCTGGCCAGAAGGGAGCCTCTTCAAGGCTTCAAAGAAAAAACCGGTTGAAGAAAAAACACTGCCCACAAATGTATCCGGACGCAGATATGGCATTATCCTTTCCAATTCAGATGCAATCATAAAACCCGGATAGCAGAACAAAACAACATCTGCGGAAGGAATCACGTCCGAGGGATCTCCGCTTATTGTTTCAAGATGACCCGTAATAGTTCCTGAATCCGGCAATGCAATTGTAACGGCAGGGCTCCATCTGTCCGGACGACCTGTCAATACACTGACCTCAGCCTTTCCTTTTGCAGAGAGCCATCCGGCAATCACGTGTCCCAAAGATCCTCCGCCACATATACATATCCTCTTCATCCTACAACGATTTAAGTGCTTCAACCAACCTGACATTGTCTTCTCGGGCACGGATTGCAATCCTTATGAAATTCTTTCCTCCGAAAGCCTTTTTACCGCTGCAGTCCTTTATCAGGATATTATGTTCCTTCAGCAAATCAACAGCAAGATTATATGACGAGTAAGGAGAATGTACCTCACAAAGGAAATAATTGGCCTGGCTAGGATATACTTTCAGATATGGTATAGCAGCAAGATCCTCCCTGAATCTCTGTCTTTCTGCACGGAACTTTTCAGCGGCTTTGATATAATCTGCCTCGTGCTTCGTATATATCTGCATAAAGAACTCTGCGAAGGAATTCAGATTCCAGATCGACACATCCTTTTTGATGAAAGACATCAACTCCTTGTCCGCACTGGCCAGGATACCTAGACGAAGACCTGGAACCCCGTATGACTTCGAAATGCTCTTGACGACAACCAGATCGGGATACTTCTCAAGAACATCATCACGTAGCAAAGAACAGTCCGGATATTCCGTGCTAAAATCTACAAAGGATTCATCCACGACAAACCTGATTTTCTTTTCCTTGCACCAGGCTGCAATACGAAGTACATCTTTATAAGGGATATAGTTTCCGGATGGATTATCAGGATTTATAAGCAGAAGATTGTCGGGCTTATGATCTGAGAAGTATGATATCAGATCATCGGCAGTATAACGAAAGCCTTCTGATGAAGGAACAAAGATTTCCAATTCATCCTGGCCACGTCTGTTCGGATATTCCTCAAAGGTTGGATATACAACACCCAACCTGCCTTTCAGACATTCCATAAGACTCTTTATCAATTCTGCCGCTCCATTACCCGGCACCACATAATCCTGCTTCACGCCGAAACATTTGCCTGCGAGCAATGAATTCACATACATTCCGGACGGATACTCTGTCAGAAGGGAATCGAAATTAGCCCTCATCTCATCCTTCAGCCTGCGCGAAGGGAAATAAGGATTGACCAGGTAGCAGTAGTCCAGCATATCCGGGAAACGCCAATAGCCACCGAAACGTCTCATATACTGTTTCAGATGCTGCTCATCATCTGCAAAGAGCGCTTCTGCTATGTCAAGATCCTGGACATCATCAATCTCATACCATTTCTCATCTGAAATCGGAAGAGCCTTCAGTTCCGAATTATCCAGCATACAGATAACCCTCAACACCTGCTCATAATACTCATTGTTTCCCAAAGCGGAGCAATACGCATCCAGGAAAGGAATATACTTATGCACAAGGAAGTCTCTGCTGAACTTGTAGATATTCACAGTCTTGTAGTAATAATCCACATCAGAATACTTGAAAGCCTTCTTTGTAATGAAGTTCACGATATTGCAGTCATCATCAATCCTGACCATCGTGCCGTCCATCCAGGTACGGTATTTTGCCACAAGAGCCAGATTTGGATACGGATTATCCAGAAGAAGAGAAAACATTCTGTCATCGAATATGAGATCCGACTCGATAAGCAGCGTATCGTCCTCCTGAAGTTTATCCTTAGTCAGAGCAAGAGAATATATATTGTTGGTCTTGTCATAAATAGGATTGGTGACATACTCGATCTTCAGACGGTCGGAATACCGGTCACCGATATGGCTTATCAGTTTGTCGCCTTCATATCCAACCACAATGATAACTCTTGTAAGGTCAAGCCGGGACAATTGTCCTAAAAGCCTATCGATCAATGCCTCACCATTGACCTTGACCATACATTTCGTATTCTCCTTTGTCAACTCTCCGAGCCGCTTTCCCATACCAGCGGCCAAAATAACGACTTGCATATCCTGTTAATGCTTAATTGTTAACATACGACGGAAAAAGGCATATATCTTCAGAACAATCTGTATCGGAATACCGATATCAGCCCTACCCCTGATTTCAGCCTTCAGGATCTTGTCAGCAAGATAAGGATATTCCCTGAAAAAGCCGAATCCATAAATGAGCGAATACCATCCTGCTCTATAGAATATATCATCCGTTATCGGAAGAACCGGATTGTCCTGCAATGGTTTGTCTGAATATATTTCATATAGAGACAGGAAATTCAGAACAGCCTCTTTACGTCTCTTTGTCCTTTTCTGTTTAGTTATTGCGTGGGGATTGTCTTTCCTATAATGATACAGAGGTTCTTTCAGATGAGCCATCTCCGATGCATATCCCACAAGTTGAGACATCAGGAACGTATCCTCTGCGTATGAATATTTCGGGAAATGCACCTCATTTTCCTGGTATAATCGTCGGAATACGCATTTATTCCATACACATCCGAATGCCTTGTGATTGTACATATCCCTAATATATCTGTCCTTATCAGCATAATCAGACTCAATCTTTAGCCTTGTACTGCCCTCATATTCTTTATAGAAATCAAAATATATGATGTCGGCACCTGTGGTCTCTGCACACATCGCAATCTTCGCCACCGCATCCTGCTCGATCCAGTCATCTGAATCTATATGCCATATATAGTCCCCTTGAACGTACTCCATACCGGTCTTTCGCGCAGAAGGGAGCCCACCGTTTTCCTTATGAACTATCACTATACGGTCACGAAGATGGCCGTATTTCTCATCGATAATGCTTTCCAGAATCTCGATAGAACGGTCTTTGGTACCATCATTCACAAAAACGAACTGTATATGCGGATATGTCTGTCCAAGTACAGATTCGGCAAAACGTCCTATATATTTTTCAACTCCATATATAGGCATTACCAAAGATATGGTAAGATTCTTATCCATCTTATTTTTCAAATCTAGATCTGGTAGGGAACTTCTTTTCGAAAGCATCTATCATTGCAGTCCTAAGAGCCAGATATCTCTCTTCGGAAAGATGTACATCATTCACACACAAGAGTTTTCTTGTCGGATTCATTATGAATGAAGACAGCCCCTTAGGTGAAGCAAGAGCGACAGAATAATGCTTGTTTGAAATCTTCTCATTGATAATACGCCCTTTATAAAACTGATAATCAAGGAAAAGATATTGATTCAGATTGTCCTTCATACGGGTCCTGGTCAAAGAGCCAAGAATATCAGCTTCCAGCACCGAATAAAGTCTCTCACACTCACTGCGGAACATAGGTGTACAAGTGTGCTGAGGCCTGATGAACACCGGCGAGGCTGGCATCGCAAGAGCCTTGCGTGCAAATCTATCGGAATTCCTGCATATTTGCTTATACATACCCGACACCCAGAAATGCTTCGTAAATCCCAGGACTCCTTTACCCTCACGGAAGAAATCCTCGGGATGGCATTCTGCAAGAGGATACAGGTCGTCATTGAAATAAAGATATTCCTCATCGAGTCCCTCTATACGATGAAGATGCATTTCGATCGGATTGCAATTGAATGTAGGCAGATACTCTGCAGGTATTATATCCTTATGAAGAACTATTTTAAGTTGCTCACAGTTCACCCACGAAGGAACCTGTGAAGGATGAGACACCACAATATATACATTCCTGATAAAAGGCATATTCACCTCTATGCCACGGAGAAGATATTTCAACGTTCCCCAGTCACGGAAACGTTTCTCCATAACCGGTACATTGGTATATGTCTCGTAATCCTTCTTCCAGACAGGATCGTTCCCGTCAACGTATGTAATGACAATATCCATTTCTCTACTTATCTTCCGGGAATATCTCATCCCTGTATTCACGGCTATGTATCGCCTTTTTGATCTGCGCGTCCGATGGAAGTTTCCTCCAGTCACCATATACATTGGTCAGATATGCATCGGCATCCTTGGGCACAGGCATCATCTTTCCTTCGAAGGATGCTTGTGCCAGAGGCAAAATATCCTTCATATAAAATGTGGATTTCGCCCATCCAATACCCATCGTATAATGATATTCATCATTAGGATTCAAGCGTCCTATGAATCTGAAGAAAGGGAATACACATCTGTAACCCCACCAATTGGCAGCGGCTATCAGCCTGTGCCTCCACTTGCTGTTCTTCACATTCTGTGACACCTTGAGAGCCGTCTTGTAGAAGAACCGTGCCAACTGAGTTGCAAGATAACTGGTCTTCTCGATACTGAATATATCGATACTGAGCCCCCTCCACTTGTAATATCCGCTCCTAGGGTCCATAACCTCATATTCTCCGTCACGTTTGCGGAATTTCCCGAACACATACACATAATCAGGATCGGTTTTGTTCGAATGGAACACAAACTCCTCATCTTCCATTTCAAGCAATACCTTCTCCAACCTCAGACAATCCTCCCTGAACATCACTATATCCACATCATCGTCCCAAGGAATGAATCCTTTATGTCGTATAGCACCGAGAAGGGTTCCTGAACTGAGCCACCAAGGGATATCGTTCGCCTCACATATTCCGGCCAGTTTCTCCAACATCCGCAACAGTTCCATCTGGTCGCGTCGCAATGCCGATCCCTCAGGGTTATATCTGGAAAAATCTCTTGAGTCTATCATTTCAACCATTACCATCTTATCTTGCATTATACAACCTGTCAAATATATGCTTTTTCCTCAAGAATTCATAGCATAAAAAGACAATCTGTCCGGATTCACAGTCAAAAAAAGATAAAATAAATTTTATGTCACATAAAAAAAGTTACAAGAAGATAAAAAAAAGAAAAAATACGTTTTTCTTTTTTAAGTTCTGCTGTGAAATTCAAAATCACAGAATAGATTTGCCATCAAAAAAAATGACACGTTGCACCGCTCTCATCATTGCTCTGGCAGTTTCAACGCTATCATTCGGGCAGAATTATCTGAGCATCGGCACCGACTTAGCCGAAACTGCAGAGAATGGCAATATGCGCATCATATTATCCCACGCATTTTCAAAGACGTGGAGTTCGGAAGCAAGCGCATCATTCAGGATCGGTAACGGTCTATGGCATAACAAGACCTTCACCGACAACGGATACTCTGAATGGGAAATGGCATTCAGATATTGGATTCAGGAGCAGCACGAAGGTGCATCGGTAGCCTTGGGGATCGTAAGTGGATTCAAGCAGATTCCGGATCTGAAAATCACTGTAGCCTACACCATCCACCTATGGAAAGGCATTCACATCAACATCGGATACGGGCTCCGTATGATGCAGACTATCAAAGGCATAAAGCCAAGCACACAAGACATAGCAATAGAAATTCATTATAGATTATAATATGAACAATAACATCGGAAATATCTGCCGGGAGCATCTCTTTTCAGTTATCTCAGTCTATTTTTCAAAACCAATTCTGCCTTTTCTGGGCACGCTTACCTTGTTGAACATTCTCCCGGCATTCTTATACGGATGCAGTGCTCCGGAAGCACTGCCACAGCATTTTCAAGAAAAGACAGTCAATATCTGCCTGACAAAGACTTACGGTGACATAAATGAACTTGACATCTTTGTCTTCGAGGACGACAGGATGCAGAGACTCGACTGCTATCAGAAGATTACCGATCCTCTCTCCTGGAACGAAGAAGTGGTATCGGGAAACGGAGACAGGCTTATTGCCGTGTGTGCAAACAGCCGCAAAAGCATACTGGATTGGTCTTTCCTATCATCACTGGCTGCTTTGAAGGGAATCAGGATGCAATTGGAAGAAGACAACATAGACTCTCCTTTTATGAGCGGCATTATGAGTGTACCTTCAGGAGAAAGCGGAAGGCAGGCAGTTATGCATATATGCCCCTTATACTGCAGCGTGGAATTACGGAGCCTGTGCTGCGATTTCTCAGGCAAACCATACTCCGGGGAAAAGATGACGGACGTAAAGGTATATCTGACAAATGTCAATGGCGAATGCGGTATATTTGACACCAATGACATACTCCCTTCAAGAGTCATAAACGCAGGCAGACTCTGCGAAGAAGATATGGATATGCTTCCGGCACCATCAATGCTGATGAGAGAGATACCGGGAGAAGTCGGGCGGGATATAATATACCCTGACATCAATCTTATATGCTATCCGAACAATTCGCCATCAGAAAGTCCCGGCACACCGTTTACAAGGCTTGTCATTGAAGGGAAGGTATCAGGATCGAAATACTATTGGCCGATAGACATAAACAGGGAGGGCTCTGGAGAAGGTGTCTGCAGGAACGAGAGATACATCTACAACGTCAGGATCACAAGAAAAGGCAGTACCGATCCCGACATCCCAGTAAAGACCGAAGATATGGACATAAGACTCACAATTGAAAAATGGACAGAAAAGGAAGACTATCCCATCATTTTCTGATGGCATTTATATGGATTTCAGGCATCCTGACAGTATGCTCGTGCGAAAGGTATGAGAAGATTGAAGAAACAAGAATCTTCTTTTATGGAACGACCCCTCAGGTACGTTCAGACAGCCCTGACGAAGATCTCATTACAGACATAAGCCTTATGGTATTTGACGCGACAGGGAATGCTGAGGAATGTATCTGGCTCAACAATGGAACGACAGAATGCACACTGAGGCTTATCGTAGGGAACATATATACTTTCTGTGCTTGCGCCAATTTCGGATATCAGGTCTATGCCGATCACATCGATGAACTCCAGGAGACCATCTACCGTATGGCATATCCTGACGAATATCGTGAAGGCATCCCTATGTATGCTATGGAAGAAATAAAAATATCGGCAAACACAGACATCAACATCGGGCTTGAAAGGCTTATGGCGAAAATCTGCCTGAAAATGGACAGAAGCAGGCTTGATGAAGATGTGGAAATGAACGTACGCTCTGCAAGGATCGGCAACTGTCCGAGATACGTCAGGCCATTCAAGGAAAGCCGTATAGAAGATGGAGACGACGCTTTTCCATTAGGATTCTCTCTCAACGACATACAGACAGCAGACTTGAACACCAAGGCCGCATCCGGACTGAGCGAGGAAGTATATCTGTATATGTTTGAAAACATACAGGGCAGAACTGACGTTTCGTCAGACAAGGACAGCGACAAGATCATTGACAAAGACGATCCTAGATCAGATCTGTGCTCCTTCATAGAACTGGAGATAGAATATATGTCAGGAAACAGGAAAAGCGGAGAAAAAGGCCTGATATACCGATTCTATCTGGGAGAAGACAGAAATAGTTTCGATGTCAGACGGAACACATCATATCATATTACCGTAACTCCGGAAAACGACGGTCTGTCTGAAAACAGTTGGCGTGTAGATCAGAGCGGAATAGAAGATATTTCTTCCCCTTTTTTCAGAGCATATCCTTCTGACTACATCAGAGGAGACATCGGCGAGCGGATACATATATGGTGCGAATTCAGTCCGGCAGATGCTCCTTTTGACGTAGGTATCCACTATATGGACGATGACAAGGCCAAAGGCATATATGATTACACGCTCGACAATGATGGTCACGGAGCGACACTCACCCTCACCGGTCCTGGCAGAGGCTTGATATATATGGAAGCAGGAGAGCCGGTAAATGATGCCGCTCTATTCATCATCGAGGTAAATCAGCCCTGAGAGATATATCTGCCGGTATAGGATTCTCCGCACGACGACAAATTCTCCGGAGTACCGGCATACACAAGATTTCCACCTCCGTCACCAGCCTCAGGGCCAAGATCAATCACCCAGTCTGCCGCACGGATGACATCCGGGTTATGTTCCACCACCACTATGGAATGTCCCTTGGCCAGAAGAGCATCGAAAGACTTGAGAAGTTTCTCCACATCATAGAAATGCAGGCCCGTAGTAGGTTCGTCAAAGATGAAGAGAATATTCTGATTCTTTGTCCTGGATCCGTTGTCATTCATAGAAAGGAAGTAAGCGAGTTTGATTCTCTGACTC
This sequence comes from Candidatus Cryptobacteroides sp., assembly GCA_045635205.1. GTDB lineage: Bacteria > Bacteroidota > Bacteroidia > Bacteroidales > UBA932 > Cryptobacteroides. Next base: position 10,824 of record JAZRBS010000039.1, read on the forward strand.
TCGCCACCGGAAAGAGTACTGCTGCTCTGTCCCAGTTTGATATATGAGAGTCCCACATCAACCAGAGGCTGAAGCCTTTCTGCAATCCTTTTTGCTGTAGCATCATCCTGTGATCCAAAAAACGCTATAGCCTCCTCAACGCTCATATTAAGGATATCATCGATATTCAATCCCTTGTATCTCACCTCAAGGATATCCGGCTTGAAACGTTTTCCGCCGCACGACTCACATACCATCGACACATCGGCCATAAACTGCATACCGATCTTCACGAATCCTTCTCCCTGACATTCCGGGCAGCGCCCGCCATCCATATTGAAAGAGAAATGAGAAGGAGTATAACCGTTCATTTTTGCATACTGCTGGTCAGAGAGGAGTTTACGTATCTCATCATAGACTTTCAGATATGTCACGGCATTGGAACGCGAACTTTTGCCTATAGGATTCTGATCGACATATTCCACTTGGGTGATGCGGTCTATATTGCCGGAAAGCCTCCTGTATGTGCCTGGAGCAGAACCAGTATGATTTATCTCACGATATAATGCAGGATAAAGTATATCTCCGACAAGTGATGATTTTCCGCTGCCACTGACTCCCGTCACGACTGTGAGCACTCCCAATGGGAAACTTACATCAATATCCTTAAGGTTATGTTCCATAGCGCCTTCTACCTTTATAGAATATGTCCAGCCACGCTTCTTCCGAATATACCGTCCTCTGTCTCCGTTCAGATATTGCAGTGTAAGAGATTTTTCGCATCCCGGGCCACTGCCTTCCTCCCCTATTCTGCCCTGAAAGACAATTTCGCCACCATTAACTCCAGCCTTTGGTCCTATATCGATAAGCAGGTCGGCTGCCTTCATTATCTCTTCATCGTGCTCCACGACAATCACTGTATTACCGATATCCCTGAGTCTCTTCAGGACTGTTATAAGTCTCTCTGTATCACGGGGATGCAGACCAATACTCGGTTCATCCAGTATATACAGCGACCCTACGAGCGAACTTCCGAGAGCAGTTACCAGATTTATCCTCTGGCTCTCGCCTCCCGACAATGTATTGGAAGTACGGTTCAAAGTAAGGTATCCCAGCCCTACATCCTGTATATATTTGAGTCTGGAAACTATCTCACCTATCGCCTTAGAGGCTATATTCCATTCATACTCTGACAATTGCACTCCTTCGAAAAACTCCAGAAGAGCAGACACATTCATACATAGAAGTTCGTGAATTGTCTTTCCTCCCACCTTGACATACAGAGCCTCTTTCCTAAGACGGCTGCCCCCGCATTCGTGACATACCGTCCTTCCGGAATAACGGCTCAACATATATTTATATTGGATCTTATAGCGGTTGGACTCCACCCATTTGAAAAACTCATTCAAGCCGATCAACGAATCCTCTTCAGTCGCTGCAGGACAACCTTTCCATATAAGATCCTTCACCTCCTGGCTGAGATTGCAGTAAGGCTCGAAAATAGGAATACCATATTTCGATGAATTACGCACCAACTGATCCTTGAACCACCCCATCTTCTCACCCCTCCAGCAGGCTATCGCTCCATCATAAAGGGTAAGACTTTTATCCGGCACCACGAGGTCTTCACTTATGCCTATTATCTGTCCCAAGCCGCCGCATACCGGACAGGCTCCCAGTGGACTGTTGAAACTGAACAGATACTCATCCGGCTTGACAAACTCCATCCCATCGGCCTCGAAACGGTTGATGAAGTCCTTCATCACCACTGCACCATCATATAATTCCTTTCTGACGAGCATTCTGCCGTTACCCTTTTCGAAAGCGGTATCGACAGATGAATGCAGGCGGGTCTGAAGATCTTCCCAATCATTCTGTTCCATTTCCACAAGAAGATGCCCGGACATCCGCGGCAGCCTTACACGGTCAATCAACAGATACAATTCCGAAGGATAATCACCGGTCTCAGCCTTCTGCATAACTTCCTCTATCCTGATGACTCTATCAGCAAAGAAACGAGAATATCCCTCTTCCTTGAGTTGGAGCATCAGTTCCACCTTATCCTGACGGTTATTCCAGTCCAGATCTGCAAGAATATAGGCCGCAGAGGCCTCTCCGTCAAGCAAGTATGACATCACGTCATTGACAGAATGGCATTTCACTTCCTTACCAGTGACAGGAGAATACGTGCGTCCTATCCGGGCAAAGATCATTCTAAGATAATCAAATATTTCAGTGCTGGTGGCGATTGTCGAACGAGGATTTCTCGTATTCACCTTCTGTTCGATTGCAATTGCAGGTGGAATACCCTCAATAAGTTCCACATCAGGTTTGGACATTCTTCCGAGAAACTGACGGGCATAAGACGAAAGGCTCTCTGCAAAACGTCTCTGTCCTTCAGCAAAAAGCGTATCAAAGGCAAGTGAAGACTTGCCTGACCCTGAAATTCCCGTTATGACGACAAACTTTCCTCGTGGAATCTCGACAGTTACGTCTTTCAGGTTATTGACTTTCGCTCTTCTGACTATGATATTTCCTTCTTCTTTCATCCTATTCAAACATCTACATTTGATGGCAGCCAACAAATATACGAATTTTACACCACAAATTCATCCTGATGGTCTGGATATTGATATTCCGGTAAGGGCCAATGAAAATTGGAAGATATTTATAAAACAATTTAACAAAAAAGGAGAATAGAATATGCTACCATCAAGAAGATTCAACAACCAATATGGTCTCACGGATTTCTTCAACGATTTCTTCGAGAACAAGGCACTGGAAAAGGTGACAGGCACTGCACCTGCAATGAATGTTTTGGAAAACGAAAAAGAATACAGACTCGAAGTCGCAGCACCGGGAATGTGCAAGGATGACTTCAAGGTTCACCTCAACAAAGACGGCAACCTCATCATCGAAATGGAGAAGAAGGAATGTGGCTGCAAAGGAAAGGAGGATGACAAAAAAGAGTGCAGATACCTCAGAAAAGAGTTTTCTTACTCAAAATTCAGCCAGACATTGCTCCTCCCCGACAATGCCGACAAAGAAGGAATTGAGGCTCAGGTGAATAACGGCGTTCTCAAGGTTGTAATACCAAAACTGGAGAAAGCAAAGGCCGAGGACGAGAAGAGAGAAATTGAGGTCAAATGATAAAAAAAATGCAAAAAAGTACGCAAAAAATTTGGAGGTTCCGATTTTTTGCGTACCTTTGCATCCGCGTTCGAGAAAAACGCATAAGTCTGAACAAATTGGTGCGGTAGTTCAGCTGGTTAGAATACCGGCCTGTCACGCCGGGGGTCGCGGGTTCGAGTCCCGTCCGCACCGCAAACGGGAGCATAGCTCAGTTGGTTTAGAGCATCTGCCTTACAAGCAGAGGGTCGGGGGTTCGACTCCCTCTGCTCCCAC
>JAZRBS010000040.1:0-38996 GCA_045635205.1 Candidatus Cryptobacteroides sp.
GTACTTCTTTACCGCTTCCTTCATCTGAGCCTCAGACAAAACGGGAGTTGCAATGAAAACGGTTTCGTACTGTTTGATCATTTTGTTTGTAATTAATTGTTTAATAATAATTTGCGCCCATTTCAGAGGACTCAATCCACCAAAATGGGCTGCAAATATAGGAATAATTATCTGAAAATCAAATTATTTTACAGGAATATTCTCGAGGACGGCCTTGAGGAAATCCCAGCACTTCGCTACTGAAGGGATGTTCGCACGCTCGTCAGGAGAATGAGGGCTCATAAGTGTAGGGCCGCAGGATACCATATCCCAGTGAGGATATGCTCCGCTGAGGATACCGCACTCGAGACCGGCGTGGATAGCCATCACGGCAGGTTCCTTTCCATAAAGGTCGTTGTAAACCTTCTTCATTGTAGCGAGGATAGCCGAATCCGGATTCGGTGCCCAGCCTGAATATCCGCCTGCAAACGATGTCTCTACACCTGCAAGAGCGAATACAGACTCAAACTTCTGTGCGAGAGCCTCCTTTGCTGTATCCACAGAACTTCTCATAAGTGTCTTAACCGAGAACTCTCCGCCTTCGATCTTTACCATAGCGAGATTGTTGGAAGTCTCGACAAGGCCCGGCATCTCGCTGCTCATACGCTCCACTCCGTCAGGGCAGGCTATGATGGCGCGTACGAAACGGAGAGCATCAGCCTCTGGAACATACTTGCACTCATCACCGCCGCAGCAGCACTCGCCTTCTGCACACTCGTAAGGCTTGAAGATGAACTCTGAATCAGGATCTGTACCTGCATACTCGGCCTTGATTGCTGCAGATACCTCTGCAAACACCTTCTCAGCCTCTGCAAGTTTGTCAGCAGGAACATATACTGTAGCGAATGCCTCACGAGGGATCGCATTACGGAGGGTACCGCCTTCGAGATCGAGAAGTTTCACATCAGCCCTTGTCATCAGAGCAAGGAGGATACGTGCAGCGATCTTGTTGGCATTACCGCGGCAGAGAATTATGTCCATACCTGAATGTCCGCCCTTGAAGCCCTTTACGGCAAGGGAGTAGCAAAGCCAGTCCTTATCATAATCCGCAGGTACGTATGTTGCTGACGCAGACGCATCAAGACCACCGGCGCAGCCTACATAGAGTTCACCCTCTGTCTCTGAATCAAGGTTGATGAGGATATCGCCCTGAAGAAGACCTGGCTTAAGAGCATTCGCTCCTGTCATTCCGGTTTCTTCATCAACAGTGATGAGAAGTTCCACCGGTCCGTGCTTAAGGTCATCGGACTCGAGAACAGCCATTCCCATTGCCACTCCAAGACCGTTGTCTGCTCCGAGAGTAGTACCCTTGGCCTTCACCCATTCACCATCGATCCAAGTCTGGATAGGGTCTTTTTCGAAATCGTGAACGGTATCATTGTTCTTCTGAGGCACCATATCAATATGTCCCTGAAGAATCACTCCCTTCATATTCTCACATCCCGGAGTCGCCGGTTTACGGATGACGATATTTCCGATCTCGTCCTTGATTGTCTCAAGACCGTGAGCCTTACCCCATTTATACATATACTCGACAGCCTGCTCCTCGTGCTTCGAAGGACGAGGAATCCTGGTCAACTCATAAAAATTCTTCCACACAATCTGTGGATCAAGATTCTGAATACTCATAAATATCAATGTTTTAATATGTTTTACTTTTCAATGACAGCCACCGTGACAGGAATCGATCCATTCTGGCCAAGTTGATATACCGGAACCCTGCTCTGCAGAAGAAGATCCGCACCATCCTTGAGTCTCACGGTACATATCGCCGGTATCCTATAATGGACAACCTCAGCCTTGACAGGCTTCAACGCTGCCTGCTCGAACTTCTGAGGTATTATTTCCATAACAACAGGCTTTCCGCTCATATCATCGGCAGGAACAAGGCCGCTCTTGTCAGATATTCTGAATGCTATATACATCTGGTTTTCGCGTCCAGCCTCGGGAATGACCTCAAACTTCATCTGCTGGGTCTGGAACTCCGAGTACCCCACGAAAAGAGTCATATACTCCTGCTCAAGACGCGCCAATTCTTCAATAGCGGCTCCCATAGCCTCTCCGCTGTAGGTCGCGTCCGTATCTCCGGTCACGATCTGAAGGCGCTGCCTGCGCAGATCCAGAATTGTAGATGCTGTCTCTGCAGCCTTCTGCTCAAGTGTCTTTTCCACAACCATATTCTGCTGGACGGAGACGCGGTTGTAAGCAGATTCCTTCTTTTCGTTCCTATACAACGTAGTGGCTTCGGACGTAAGGTTGGATGAAACACCTTTGCCGGCAAAATCACCTTCGGTCCGCACTGGGAAACGCCACACTGCTTCTGTACCGAAATTCGCATCAGCAAAAGTCACAAGTCCTGCAGAACCAAGGCTGAAAACGGAAGGATTGAGAGTACCCTTCTTTACATAGAGAGAATAGCGTCTGCTCTGATCCGCTTCTATAAGAGGCGTCATCTTTAATCCGGTCAACTGGACTGTTGTTTCATCCTTCATACGAGGCTTTATACCGAGATACTTTTCGGCATATCTGGCGTATGGGCCGGCATAGAATGTCTCCTGAACAGCCTCAACCTCAAGACTTATGGTCGTCATCGGAAGAGAATAAGTGACATATCCCTCAGGATCGGCATTTGTCTGAGCAGAAGCCGCAAACGGCAACATCGCCACGGCCATAATCAGTATCGTTCTGAATATCTTCTTCATAATATGATGATTTACAATTATTTCCATCTCTTGTGAGTCCACAGCCAGTTGTGCGGTGTCTCATTGATCTCCTCCTCCAGGAGATCATAATACTTTCTCATTATCTCCTCGGGAGTGAATTCCGACGCGTTCCGGCATATCGGGATAAGCGTCATCTCATAACGTCCTCTCTCCACTCTCTTCATCTTCATATACATAACCGAATGTGAAAACTTGCAGGCCAGTCCTACACTTCCAAGCATAGCATTGGTCTGCTGATGCAGGAACTCTCCTATCGGATGCTTGCCGGCTTTCCAGTACGGAGCCTGATCTGTCGGGTAAATATAGACACGACGTTCATCCTTGTGTTTCACTGTATATCTGAGAATACTTGAAGACTCCACTTCGCACGATGTCCCTACTATTTCCAGAGCAGCAGCCCTGTTACGCTTGAACACCTCATCTGACACATCGTTGCTGAGTTTCTTGTAAACGACGCTTATCTGTTCTTCCTGTATCGCAACCTTCTTGCCGGATAGAGTCCTGTATCCGAGAAATCCTCCCATAAGTTCCCAGTTGCCGCAATGCGTACTCAGAACCGTCATACTAGGCGTATTGAGGAAATAATCATCTATCTCCTCCTGGTTCATTACTGTCGCCAGACCGCTTTTATAGAGTCTTTTGTAATTACTGCCGCCGAACCATATAGCCTCCGCAACGATTTCTCCGAGATGACGATAGAAATCGGCAGCTATCCTGTCTATTTCCTTATATTTCTTATCAGGGAAAGAGCGGGAGAGATTTATAAGCACAGTACTGTATCGATACCTGAATATCTTTTCAGCGATCCAGGCAAGGATACTTCCCATAAAATAATGGAACTTCAGAGGCAGTTTCGAGAGAATTATGATTATCCCTCTTATTATATTCGCAAGTAACTTCTTCATTATCAACAACATTAAATACCATATACATCTTCACTCCACACTGCGATGAAATGCAGATGATATACAGAAAAGCAAATATATCAATTTTCCGGATGAAATCCGATATTTTGCCTGTAAATTAATTTTGCTATATTTGCACGATTGTGCATTGAAATGCACTCGCACACAACCGATACAAACAAATACAATAACTATAAAACCAAAGAAACTATGTTTAAAGGACACCCGAAAGGCCTTTTGGCCGCAGCTCTCAGCAATATGGGAGAGCGCTTCGGCTACTACATTATGAATGCAGTGCTCGTGCTTTTCCTCTGCTCTAAGTTCGGCCTAAGCGAAGGCCCGGCTGGAACCATCTATTCTTGCTTCTACGCAGGAATCTACCTTCTCAGCCTCGTAGGCGGACTCATCGCTGACCGCACCCAGAACTACAAGGGAACCATCAAGACCGGTCTGATCATTATGGCCAGCGGATATGTTCTCCTTTCGATTCCAATCCTCGCAACATCGGACAACATCGGCTGGCTCCTTCCGCTGACCTGTTTTGCCCTCTTTATGATCGCATTCGGTAACGGTCTCTTCAAAGGAAACCTCCAGGCTATCGTAGGACAGATGTATGATAATTTCGAGGCTGAAGCAGCAAAGCAGGGTCCTCAGGCTCTTGCTGAGGCAAAGGAAAAGCGTGACTCAGGATTCCAGATCTTCTACGTATTCATCAATGTAGGAGGTCTCATTGCTCCTTTCGTCGCACCTCTCCTCCGTTCCTGGTGGCTCGAGACCAACGGAATGGTATATAACGCACAACTCCCTGCCCTCTGCCACGAATTCATAAACAACGCAGCAGGAATGAGTGCCCAGGCACTTGAGAATCTCAATACAATGATTGCGGCTGCAGGTGGCAATATTGCCGATATGGCGGCATCGTGCCAGAACTACCTCCAGATCTTCAATGAAGGTATCCACTACTCATTCATTGCTTCAGTAGCGGCGATGTGCATCTCTCTCGTGATATTCTTCGTTTCACAGAAGAAGTTCCCTACCCCAGCCAAGAAGGAGGCTGTCAAGGGAGTAGAATATACAGCAGAAGAGAAGGCGGCAATGGCAAAGGAGATCAAGCAGCGAATGTATGCTCTCTTCGCAGTACTCGGCATCGTGATCTTCTTCTGGTTCTCATTCCATCAGAACGGTATGTCTCTTTCATTCTTCGCACGTGACTTCGTTGACTCGTCATCAGTCGCTCCTGAAGTATGGCAGGCAATCAATCCATTCTTTGTGATTGTCCTTACTCCAGTGATTATGGCAATCTTCGCAGCACTTGCACGCCGCGGCAAGGAAATCTCCACACCTAAGAAGATCGGTATCGGTATGCTCATCGCAGGTCTCGCATTCGTATTCCTCGCAGTATTCTCAATCCTTAAGGGATATCCTTCTGCAGAGGCGTACAAGGCACTTCCAATCGCGGAGCAGATGGCAGACAAGGCTCATTGGTGGGTACTCATTGCAACATACTTCTTCCTGACAGTAGCAGAGCTCTTCATCTCACCTCTCGGACTTTCATTCGTATCAAAGGTAGCTCCAAAGAGTATGCTCGGTCTCTGCCAGGGTCTCTGGCTAGGCGCAACCGCCATCGGCAACCTCTTCCTCTTCCTTGGTCCGCTTATGTACAACGCTTGGCCGATCTGGCAGTGCTGGACAGTATTTGCAGTGGTTTGCTTCATCTCGATGGGTGTAATGTTCGGAATGGTGAAGTGGCTTGAGAGAGTAACAGCTTAATCCTTAAAAAATCAGATAAAATGTTCAAAGGTCAACCAAAAGGACTCTTTGCCCTCGCGCTCGCCAACACTGGTGAGCGCTTCGGCTATTACACGATGCTGGCCATCTTCCTCCTGTTCCTTCAGGCAAAGTTCGGCTTCAGCGCAGCGGTTACAACACAGATTTATTCGATTTTCCTTGCCGGAGTTTATTTTATGCCATTCTTCGGTGGTATTCTTGCTGACAAGATCGGCTACGGAAAATGTGTGACCATCGGTATCGGCGTGATGTTCCTCGGATATCTCTGCCTTGCAATCCCGACAGCACCGGATCTTTCCGGTAAGATTCTTATGTTCGGAGCATTGGCACTGATCGCCATCGGAACAGGTCTCTTCAAAGGAAATCTTCAGGTTATGGTCGGCAATCTCTATGATGATCCAAAATATTCGGCAAAGAGAGATGCTGCATTCAGTCTTTTCTATATGGCCATCAACGTAGGTTCGATGTTCGCACCTTCAATGGCAAAGGCTATGACCAACCTCACCCTCAACAAGTTCGATCTTGTTTACAATGCAAACGTTCCCGCTCTGGCTCATCAGGTCATCAACGGAACAATCTCTCCAGAAAACCTTTCTCACCTGGAAGGTATCGCAGCAACAATGCCTGGCGCTTCAGGAATGAATATGGCAGAATTCGCCCCATTCTACATCGAGAAACTTTCCACAGCCTACAACGGTGGGTTTGCAGTCGCTTGTGTCGCTCTCATCATTTCCGTACTCATCTACTACGGATGCCGTTCGTGGTTCAAGCACGCTGACGTAAATGCCAAGCAGGCAAAGGAAGCAAACCCTTCAGCAGAGGTTGAACTCACACCGGCACAGACCAAGAGCAGGATAGGAGCACTTATCTTTGTATTTGCTGTCGTTATTTTCTTCTGGATGGCATTCCACCAGAACGGTGCTACAATGACATTCTTCGCACGCGATTATACGGCAAGCAGCACTTCAGGTATCCTCAGAATAGGTTTCAACATCTGGTGTCTTGCCCTTATAGCACTTTCAGTCTATACTCTCTTCAATGTATTCCAGGCTGAAACCAAAAAGGCAAAGATTACCTCTGGAGCGATCACAGCAGGTCTCTGGGCACTTGCAGCATTCCTCTATATGAGAATGCCTGGCACAGTCAACATCCAGCCTTCTGACTTCCAGCAGTTCAACCCGTTCTATGTAGTGGCTCTCACTCCTGTTTCTCTTGCAATCTTCGGAGCACTCGCAAAGAAAGGCAAGGAGCCGTCTGCACCACGCAAGATCGGTCTCGGAATGTTCGTAGCAGGAGCAGGCTTCCTGATCCTCACTATCGCATCATTCGGCCTTGCCTCACCAAAGGAACTCGGCGGAACAGTAAGCCCTGACCTCGTGTCACCAACCTGGCTGATAAGCACATACCTCGTGCTCACATTCGCCGAACTTCTCCTTTCTCCTATGGGTATTTCATTCGTCTCAAAGGTGGCTCCTCCTAAATACAAAGGTATGATGATGGGAGGATGGTTCGCAGCGACAGCAATAGGCAACTATCTCGTATCAGTTCCAGGTCTCCTCTGGATGAGGATTCCTCTCTGGTCGATATGGGTAGTCCTCATCGCCATCTGTATCCTCGCCGGCGTCTTCATCTTCGCAAATATGAAACGCATCGAGTCAGCGACAGAATAAGACAGAAAGATTTATATGCAATATGGCCGGCCACGATTTCGTGACCGGCTTTTTGTATCCGGTAAATATCCAGTAAATATATGGTTCCGTAATCTTTTCTAACGCTATTTTTAATTATATTTGCAAGATATGGATAAAAGGACAAAAGAGACTCTGATCGGATGGGCGGAGGAGTATAATGACCCGAAATATTTTCAGGAGGATCCGATAATCTTCCCTACAAAGTTTGCGCGGAAATACGAGGCCGGAGAGGCTTCTGTGGCTGACGTGGAGATTGCAGCCTTGCTTTCGGCTCATCTGGCGTGGGGCAGAAGGGCGATGATCGTAAGGGACTGCGGGAGGATGTTCGATGAAATGTACTGGAAACCATACGATTATGTAATGAATGGAGAGTACAGGGATGAAAATGTGAGCCTGCACAGAACCATAAAATGGAGCGAATTCGCCGCTATATGCACACGGCTTAAAGGAATATATGAAAAGACCGGCAGTATCGAAGGGCTTACAGATGCTCAGATCAGAACACATATATTCGGACAGAAGGAGGACAGGAAGGCTCCGAACAAGAAGATCAGTATGATGCGCAGGTGGCTGGTCAGAGATGATGGGAGGGTCGATCTGGGAGTGTGGAAGTCTTCAGATAAAAAGAAACTCATTCTGCCTCTGGATGTTCACGTATATGACCAGGCAACAGCACTGGGACTGACCGGACGCAGGCAGAAGGATATAGTCACAGCCCAGGAAATCACGGACGCATTCAGAGAAATATGGCCGGAAGATCCTTGTAAAGGGGATTTCGCCCTTTTCGGCTACGGTGTCACCCACCATTAACAACAAATATAGCACACAAATTTCAATAAATTTCGTGAGAACAAAGCGCACGAAATTTTATGAACCGGAGCAACCTGACGGTTGTAAGAATTCAGAAATTGAAGTGCAACGCAGTTATCGCGAATTTTATAAATTTGAATTATGCCGAGATTATATATAATATCAGGTTGCAACGGAGCGGGAAAGACAACCGCTTCATACTCTCTTCTGCCGGAAATGCTTGACTGCAGAGAATTCGTAAACTCTGACGAGTTCGCTAAAGGACTCTCCCCTTTCGATCCATCGAAGGCCTCAATCCAGGCAAGCAGATATATGCTCAGCAAGATAAGATACCTTCTTAAGAAACAGAAGGATTTTGCTGTCGAAACGACTCTGGCAACCAGGACATTGCTTAAGACGGCAAAGATGGCTCAGGATGCCGGATACACTGTAACACTTCTATATTTCTGGCTCAATTCGCCGGAACTTGCCATAGAAAGAGTCAGGGCCAGAGTGGAAGCAGGCGGACACGACATCCCTGAAGAGACTATAAGAAGAAGATACAGTGTCGGTATATATTATTTCTTCCATTATTATGCTCCGATATGTGAACGGTGGATTCTGGCAGACAATTCGCAGATCCCGTTCCGAGTTATTGCCGAAGGCTCGAAAAAGGATCTGATCAACATCAAGGATGAAACGACCTACAAAATGATCAGAGCCATCGCAGAAGAAAGGCATAGGATCGTGGAAGAGACAGGAGAGATATTATCATTATAATGAAAATGAACACACTACAATATTATACAGATCTGTTCAAAGTGACCCGCACGCAGTTGGAGGAACTTACCGCGACTGCACTAGCGTATGGAGGAGACTACAGCGACCTATACTTCGAGCACACTTCATTTTTCAATCTGCTTCTGAAGGACGGAGTCGTGTCATCCGGTGGTTTCCATACGGATTATGGAGTAGGAATCAGAGTACTCAAAGGAGAGAAGACCGGCTACGCCTACTCTGAAAACACAGAGATGCGTGATATGCTTAACGCTGCAAAAGCAGCCTCAGCCATAGCAGCAGGACAGACATCATCCGGCAGAGCCTACAAGCCTGTAAAGGACAAGACACTGGATCTGTATCCGATGCAGGAAAATTGGAGAGACAAGTACGCTGATGCTTTCCTTCCGTTCCTGAAGGATCTCGAAAAAGCCATCTTAGCCAAGGACAGCAGAATAGTCAAGGTTATAATAAGACTTTCCGACTCAGTGACGGATGTGCTTATGTACAACTCATTATCTGAACTCACATACGAGACCAGACCTATGGGCAGCATTACGGCCACAGTCGTTTTCCAGCAAGGCGACAATACTGAGAATAAAAGCGTATCGAGGAGTTTCAGAACAGGAGCAGAGATGATTGGTCCGGCTCTTCTTGATGAGATTGCAAGAGAAGCCGTGAAAGGTATTGATGAGAGATTTGAAGCGATAAGGCCGAAAGGAGGACAGATGAACGTAGTGATGGGAGCAGGTGCGTCAGGAATCCTTCTACACGAGGCTATGGGACACGCATTCGAGGCTGATTTCAACAGAAAAGGACAGTCTATATTTGCTGACAGACTCGGACAGCAGATCTGTCCGAAAGGGGTGGACGTGGTAGATGACGGTACAGTCGCATACAACAGAGGCTCAGGCAATTATGATGACGAGGGTGTACCAGGTGAAAAGACATATATGGTAAAGGACGGCGTATTATGTTCATACCTTCACGACAGGATCAGTGCTGCCTGGTACGGAGTAGAGCCGACCGGCAACGGCAGACGTGAGAATTTCCGGTACAATCCCATCCCAAGAATGAGAGCCACATATATGGAAAGCGGGGATGCAGACCCTGAGAGCATCATTGCATCAGTCAGAAACGGTATATATGTAAATGAATTTTCAAACGGTCAGGTCAAGATCGGAGAAGGAGACTTCACATTTTTCGTCAAAAGCGGTTTCCTGATCGAAAAGGGACGGTTCACTGCTCCTGTCAAGGATATTAACATCATTGGCAACGGTCCTCAGGCTCTGGCCGACATATTGGCTGTGGGCAATGATCTGAGGATAGACAACGGCACCTGGACTTGTGGAAAAGAACAGAGCGTACCTGTATCCTGTGGTATGCCGACAGTATTGATCAGCAGTCTTACGGTAGGAGGTGAATGATATGATTACAACAGAAGAAATACAACTTGCAAAACACTGCATCAGCCACGCAACGGCAGCAGGAGCGACTGCATCACGAGTATCACTCAACAAAAGCGTCACAGATGCCTGCACTATCCTGAACGGAGAACTGGACAAGGTCAGTCACTCGGCGGACAGATCGATATACATATATCTTTTCGTTGACGGACGCTACGGAACATTCTCGACAAACAGGCTCGAAGAAAAGGAACTTGAAGAATTCATTTCCAAAGCGGTAGAGATGGTAAGGATGTTGGGAGAAGACCGATGCAGGAGACTGCCGGATCAGGACAGAACGGAAAAGAATGCTTCGACCGGACGCGAACTCGGATTGTTCGATGATGCATATTACAGCATCGAGGCCGAAGAAAGATATAAAAACGCGCTGAAACTCAGCATCTTTAAAAACACAAGGCCGAGCCAGAAGTTCAGTATGATATCTGAGGAATGCGAGTATTCCTGCACAGCAGACGATATGTATCTCGCTGATTCCAATGGTCTTGAGTGCAGACACTCCGAAACTGCATTCGGCATATTTTCAGAGATGACAATCAAAGACAACGAAGGTAACAAATACAGCGGTTACTGGTGGCAGACCTCCCCCGCAGCAAATGAAATTGACTTTGAAGAATGCGGGAGAAAGGCCTTGGAAAGGGCTGTATGCCAGATAGGTCCAAAGAAAAGAAGAAGCGGCCGCTACCGTATGGTTGTGGACACCACAGTCGCTTCAAGGCTTATCACACCGCTGCTTACTGCTCTGAACGCATCCTCAATCCAGCAGAAGATGTCATTTCTTGACAACAGTCTCGGGATGCAAGTCTTTCCGGAAGGATTGACCCTTATGGATCTTGCCAGAACCCCCGGCAAAAACGGATCCAGGCTCTTTGACACAGAAGGCGTGGCTACCAAGGACACGGCGATTATTGAAAACGGAGTTGTAAAACAATATTTTGTCAACACATATCTATCTGAAAAGATGGGAATACCACCTACTGTCGAAGATATTTCAAGGCCTTGCATAAGACCTTATCTGAAGGGAAGAGCCTTGCAGGACAAAGAAAAAGAAGTATCTTTGGAAGATATTTTGAAGGCGTCCAGAAACGGGATATTTGTGACAGGCTTCAATGGAGGAAACTGCAATCCTGTGACTGGGGATTTCTCATTCGGCATAGAGGGTTTTGCCATAAATGAAGGTAAGATCGGACATCCTGTGAGAGAAATGCTCATTACCGGAAACATTATGGAGTTGTGGAGTCATCTGACAGCGGCAGGAAGTGATGCAAGAGCCAGTTCCAGATGGCAGATTCCGAGTCTTGCTTTTGAAGAGGTAACCTTCTCAGCATAAGTTAGTATAAGTTTAACATAGTTATAAAGTAGAAAATATGAAAATCGGACAGAACGCGGTAGTGGAATTCTGCTACGAACTTGAGGTTGACGGCCAGATCGTTGACCGTACGACTAAGGAAAGGCCACTTGACTATATACACGGAACGGGAAGCCTTCTCCCTAAACTTGAGGCTCACATCGAGGGTATGGAGCCCGGAGCGAAGTTTGACATAACACTTTCACCAGCAGATGGATACGGAGAGATCGACCCAAGCAGGATAATCGACCTTCCAAAGGCTGCATTCGAGGTGAACGGAGAAGTCCGCGAAGATCTTCTTGTACCAGGAAACACCATTCCTATGATGAACAGTATGGGTGGAGTCATACCTGGAGTAGTGCTGGAAGTAAGCGAAGACAGCGTGAAAATGGATCTCAACCACCAGATGGCCGGAAAGACACTCCATTTCACCGGAGAGGTTCTGACAGTGCGCGAGGCCACTGAAAAGGAACTTACTGAAGGGCTTCACGGCGAGTTCGTACATAGTTGCGGCTGTGGAGGATGCCACGGAGGTGACGGAGAATGCGGCGGATGCGAAGGCGGTCACTGCGGTGAGGAGCACGGAAGCGACTGCGGATGCGGTTGCCATTAATAGTATGAAAACCGCTGTAGTCATACTGAACTGGAACACGGAAGGTTTCCTCAAGGATTTCCTTCCGGGTTTGCTTCATTCTGTATCCAAGGTAAAGGATGCCGAGGTGATAGTGGCAGATAATGCCTCTACGGACGGCTCCCTTCAGGTAATGAAGCAAATGTTTCCGGAGGTAAGGACTATAGAACTAGACCGCAACTACGGATTCACCGGAGGCTACAACAAGGCTTTCGAACTTATCGATTCTGATCTTTTCGTCCTTATAAACTCTGATATAGAAGTGACTCGGGACTGGCTGGAGCCATTGGTCAGATGGATGGAAGAACATCCGGAATGCGGTGTCTGTGCCCCTAAACTGCATAGTTGGCAAGAAAGGGACAGGTTTGAATATGCAGGAGCAGCAGGAGGATATATCGACCGATTCGGCTATCCTTTCTGCAGGGGTCGTATAATGGGGAAAGTCGAGACTGACAATGGACAATACGATTCACCATCAGACGTATTCTGGGCTACTGGAGCCTGTCTGATGGTACGGAGTAGCCTATACCGCAGACTCGGAGGTCTGGACGAGAGGTTCTTTGCACATATGGAAGAAATAGATTTGTGCTGGAGGATGCAATTGGAAGGATATAAGGTGACCGTGGTACCTGACTCGACCGTATATCACGTAGGCGGAGGCACATTGCCGGCAACCTCACCCTTCAAGTTATACCTCAACTACAGGAATAATCTCCTTATGCTTGAGAACAATCTTGCGAAGACTTTTGCGCTTGGATACAAAGATATTCCGGTCGGCAAGGCAGCATCAAAGGCCTGCCGGAAGGCCTCGGGAAGGATATTCATAAGAAAGTGTCTGGATGCAATATCGGCTGCAGTATATCTTCTGACATTCCGTATAGATTGCTTCAAGTCTGTGTTAAAGGCACACAAAGATGCTGCCGCAATGCGCAGGACGGTTGACGAAGATGCTGTCTCAAAATATCTGAACGAAGGGAAAGGAGAAGTGAAGGGAATTTACAGAAAATGGATCATCCCTCGTGCTATTCTCAAAGGCGGCGATATTTTCAAAAGCATCGAAGAAAAGGATTTTTACAAATTTTAGTATATGAAGATCGTAATTGCCGGAGCAGGTGAAGTAGGTTCTCACCTTGCAAAGATGTTGAGCAATGAAGCCAACGACATCACCGTAATCGACGAAAGACAAGAGCGTCTTGATGCGCTTGCTGCCACCACAGATATTGTGACGGTGGAGGGAAATCCTTCTGCCATACATACGCTACAGGAGGCAGGAGTGGCTAACGCGGATCTGTTCATAGCGGTCAATCCTTCCGACTCCCAGGATGTAAACATCGTCAGTGCTATGCTCGCCAAGAAACTTGGCAGCAAGAAATCAACTGCACGTATCAACAATGAGGAGTATCTTTCGTACGAAAACAAATATCTGTTCACGGAAATGGGCATCGATCTTCTTTTCTATCCGGAGAAGATTGCTGCTGGTGAAATCACCGAACTGTTGAAAAGGACAGCCTCGACAGATTCTATGGATTTTGCACGAGGGAAACTTCAGGTGGGGGTATTCAAACTGGAGGAAGACTCCCCTCTCATAGGTATGAATATGGCTGAATTCAGCAACGTTGCCGCTGCAGACGGGCTTAAGTTCAGGGTCGTCGCCATCGCCAGAGGCAATGATACGATCATTCCTAAATTCGACACCAAGTTCAAGTACCACGACCTGGTATTCATCATATCCAAACGCGAAGGTATGGATATGCTTATGAAATATATCGGCAAGAGGAATATCGAGGTGAACAGCGTTATGATCCTCGGTGGAAGCCCTATCGGTGAAATGGTTGCGAAGCAGATGGCGCGCGAACTGGATTCCGTCAAACTTATAGAGATGAACAAGGCGAAATGCCTTGAACTTTCGGAGAAACTCCCAAGCAATGTGATAGTCGTGAACGGAGATGGCCGCAACTCGGATATGCTTCTGGAAGAATCGATAAAGGAATATGATGCATTTGTGGCGGTAACAAACAACTCGGAGACCAACATTCTGGCCTGCGTCGCCGCAAAGAGTCTCGGTATTGCAAGAGTGATTGCGGAAGTGGAGAATCTGGAATACATACGCCTTGCCGAAAGTATGGGAGTGGATGCTGTCATCAATAAGAAACTGATTACAGCAGGACGAATATTCAAATTCACACTCAGCAACAAGGTGAGATTCATCAAATATATGAGTGGTACTAATGCTGAAGTGCTTGAGTATATCGTTGCACCTGACACAGATATCACGAAGAAGCCTCTGAAGGATATGAATTTTCCACGCAATGCCATTGTGGGCGGCGTCATCAGAGGTAATGAATCATATATCGCCGTAGGAGACACTCAGATCCAGGCATACGACCGCGTTGCGGTGTTTGCTCTGCCGGAGGCGGTAAAAGAGGTGGACAAATTCTTCAAATAATCAGGAAAGAATCAAATGGCCAGTTATTTACAAATAGAGAATATTTCGAAGAGTTACGGGCCTAAGGTGCTGTTCGAGAATATAGGATTCAACATTAATGAGGGCGACAAGATCGCTCTCATCGCTCCTAATGGTACAGGTAAGACTTCACTGATGAGGATATTGGCCGGAAAAGATAAATCCGACTCAGGAGGAAAGATATTGTTCCTGAAGGACATCAAGATCGCTTTTCTCGAACAGGAATATGATTTCGACCCTGACAAGACCATCTTTGACCAGATAATGTCATCCAGCACAGAATTCACCAAAGGTCTTGATCAGGAGCATCTGTGGGAATATGAACGCAGGGTGGTGAAGTTCCTTACTAACTTCAACCTCCCCGATCCAGATCAGAAGATGAAGGAACTTTCTGGAGGTGAAGTCAAGCGTGTAGCCATTACACAGATGCTTGCCACGGAGGCTGAGTTTTTCATTATGGACGAGCCAACCAACCATCTTGACATAGATGCCATAGAGTTTCTCGAAGGCTATCTGGGCAGATCGCGATGCACTCTCCTGATGGTGACCCACGACCGTTATTTCCTCGACAGAGTGTGCAATATAGTGATGGAAATGGATCACGGCGCAGTCTATACATACAAAGGAAATTATCAGAATTATCTGGAGAAACGAGAAGAGAGAATAGCCAACTATAACGCAGAGACGGACAAGGTACGGAATATTCTGCGAAGAGAATTGGAATGGATCCGCAGTACCCCTTGTGCACGTACCGGCAAAGCCAGATACAGGATAAATGCTTTCTACGACCTCAAGGACAGGGCATCACAGGTCTATACACAGAAGCAGGTAAGTATGGAGGCTATGAAGGGGGCTACAAGGCTAGGTACCAAAATCATCAACTGCAAGGAACTGAGTTTCTATTATGGCGACAAATGCTATCTGGACGGGTTTACATATAATTTTCAGAGGTACGAGAAAGTCGGCATCGTAGGCCGTAACGGAGCCGGCAAATCCACCTTCCTGAACCTGATAACAGGGAACTACACCAAAGATATGGTGCAGGAGATGACTGTAGTTCCTCAACAGTCATCTGCAGGCATTATGACGGGCATCATAGAGCGCGGAGAATCATTGAAGATAGGCTACTACCATCAGAGTGGAATGTCTTTCAACCCGAATGATACAGTCCTTGACATCGTGAATGATACGTGGCTCCTCAACCGCTTCCTTTTCCCTCACGAGATGCTCAACAACAAGATCGAAAAACTCAGCGGAGGAGAAAAAAGAAGACTGTATCTTCTGACCATACTGATGCAGCAGCCTAATCTGCTTATTCTTGACGAGCCGACAAACGACCTGGACATCGTGACTCTCAACATTCTGGAAGAATACCTTAAGGAATTCAGCGGATCCCTGATCATCGTATCACACGACCGCCATTTCCTGGACAAACTGGTGGATCATCTGTTTATCTTCTGCGGAGACGGTCTGGTAAAGGACTTTGTCGGAAGTTATAGCGAATACCGTGAATTCATCAAGGAATACGAAGCGGAGCAGCGTTCCATTGCACGAGCCGAGGAAAAGGCTGCCAAAGAGAAGGCAGCCAAATCTGCAGCCGTTGATATTCCGTCAAGAAAGAAGAAACTAAGTTATAAGGAACAGAAGGAACTGGAACAGTTGGAGAAAGATCTGGAAGCATTGAGCGCTGAAAAAAATGATCTCGAGGCACAATTGAGCAGTGGTACATTACCTTTCGACCAACTCCAGGCCGCATCCGAGCGAATAGGTCAGATTATGACCCTTACAGACGAAAAAGAGTTCCGTTGGCTGGAACTCTCTGAAAATCTGTAATTATCTATGCAGAGGTATTGCATATCCTCTGGTCTCCTGAAGCACTCTGTCAGGATAATTTGAGATGATGGCTTCAACCTTCAGATCAAGTATCCTCTTTATATCCTCTGGCTTGTCAACTGTCCAAGGAACAATCTTGATGCCCTTCTCACGACATTTTGCCACAAGAGCCTCATCAGTTATGCTGTGATGCGGACTCAACCACTGAGGAGTGAACTTCAGTTTTGCCATAAACGTGTCGAATTCGCCAGCCTTTGCATCCACAAGATACGACAGAATGAACTCCGGGTATTTCTCGTGCATATAATTAAGAGCCCTTACATCGAAACTCTGCACCACCAGTCTGTCGCTAAGATGTTTCGAATGAAGAAGTTTGCAGCAATCGCTCACAAATCTGTCGTATGTAGGCCAGTTCTGTCCCTCGCCGGCAGCATCCTTGGACTTGATCTCAATATTATATCGCACAGGAGACATTCCATTCTCCTTTGTATAATTTTCCACGAAATCGATAAGATCCGAAGCCAATGGCTTGACTGTCTTCACACAAGCCTTCTCAGGCCACACATCACTTGGACGGCTTCCCACATCATATCTTGCCACCTCACTATAAGGCATCGTATAAATATACTCTTTAGGATCATCCTTCTGGATATGAGTTCCATCAGGACGGATTGCATAACGATGATGGAAATATGGGTCGTGCGACACGACTATCTGTCCGTCCTGGCTTATCTGAAGATCAAGTTCAAGAGTATTGACTCCCATATCAAGAGCGTGCTTCATTGCCTCGATGGTATTTTCAGGCATAAGCCCGGCTCCGCCTCTATGTGCCTGGACATCAACATATTCAGTCATATCCACATCATAAACCCAAGTCTGGCCGAAACGTCCTGTCACAGCCACCGTCACTGTCTTAGCATATTGGCTCGGAGTAGCAGCGAAGTAATGTTCACCTACCCTGGTGGTCTTCCAGGAAGACGGTTCCTTGCCGAGAGGCTCATACTTAGCCTTCATTTCCGCTATATGCAATGGAGAGAACTCCTCGACTTTGTCCATTTTGCCCATATATCTGCCGTCTTCATACCACTCAACCTTCCAATCCGGATCCCAATCCCATACATTGGCAACGACACTGTTCGGATGTCTGAGGGTCTGTCCTGGTTTGAAAATCTCCACCTGGAAATTCCGATCCTGCCCGATAGCCTTGTAATACCAGGTCAACTTATCGGACTCCTTAGTATATACCTTGTATCCTCTTGGGCTACCATCTGCGCAATGGTACGCATCCCACCAGGTACCGCAGATTGCAGGAATATTGTGTTCAGTTACATCGTTTCCATACGAATATGGCTTGCTGAGATGATTGTGTCCCGAGAGGAAAAGAGTCTCGTGTCCCTCAATAAGATTGAGCATATCAGACGTGCCAAAAATTTTCTTTCCCACATCGCGTCCTGCAAGAGGAGAATGCTGGGCTACATATACATCAGCATCAGCCGGCACATATTTCATCACTCCCCTGACAAATGCAAGGACGTGATCAGCATATCCCTCATCATAACCTTTCTCAGCAGAGTAAATGATATTATCGACAGAGAAGAACACATCATCACCAATGAAGAAAGCATAGTTTTCAGGGCACATCCTTTTACGATATTCCGCTGAACTCTGAAGGTCTCCCCCCTGCCCACGGACGTGGTCGTGGTTTCCGATCACAGGATAGAAAGGAATATCCGTACGGACTATCTCACGTTTCCAGTCGTCAAGACGCTCAGGAACATCCCAACTGATGTCGCCAAGCGCAATTCCCACTGCTGACAGCCCAAGAGACCTTGTAGTCTT
This sequence comes from Candidatus Cryptobacteroides sp., assembly GCA_045635205.1. Taxonomy (GTDB): domain Bacteria; phylum Bacteroidota; class Bacteroidia; order Bacteroidales; family UBA932; genus Cryptobacteroides. Next base: position 18,291 of record JAZRBS010000040.1, read on the forward strand.
CGAAAGATCATCAAGAGGCTCACCTGCAAATATGCTGAAGTGTTCCTCGGTATATGGCTGAGGATCACCGACTGCGACAATATTGTAATCGCCCTTTGTATCTGTCTTTACAAGATCGAATACGAATTTCTTCACCCCATCCGCTCTCTTGAAAAAAGCAGGAACGCCACTTGACCACTCACCTGCATAACCGGCTGGAGTCACGATATACACGAACTCTGCATCATCCTTGATATCAAAGGAGAATTTACCGTTCTTATTTGTCTGTGTAAAACTCGTACCGTCAGTCACTATCACTCCCGAAAGTTTCTCTTCACCGGAAATAACCTGACCGGACACTTTTCTTGCTTGAGCGACGCAGCAGAATACGGCAAACGCGCAAATTGTCAAAAATAACTTCTTCATATCAATATTCTCCTGCTGTCTTCATTTCAGAAACATACTTTATCGGATAGTCAAGTTTGTCAGGGTCAAGAACGAAAACCTGATATTGCTTTCCACCTTCATATACTCGCACAACGATGTGTCCCCAAGGCTTGAAGTGCGCCCAGAGTTCCTCGCTGAGTTTCTCGCGAGCCTTGTCAACGGTGATATAGAATTCACCCTGATCCGGCCACACAAGAGGATCTGTCATTCTTGTCATAGTCGAAGGTACAGGATGGTTATTGCTTCGAGCGTCAATTATCACGACTTCCGGAGACAAAGTATTGAGGAAAAAGCCGTTGCAGGTGTCATAATATCCGTGATGATTGGCCTTTATCACATCGACATTGCCGCATACCTTGGCAACTCCTGTCTCCATATCCCTTTCCTTGGACTTGTAAATATCCCAATTTCCGCCACTAAGGTCACCGCCATTATAATATCGGAAATCTCCATATACGATTCTGATTGCACAGGAATTGACATTCTCATCGAAAAGAGTCGGGTCGCCCTTATACTGTTTTACGGAGTTTTCACCATTTCCCGTCCAGACCTCGCCATTGGCGGCAAGATTGCGTATCTCGAAATTCTTGCGATACTTTTTAGGATTATGACGCAACTCTATCTGATTAAGTCCACCAATGCGGAACTTCTCCACCTTCATACCCTTTGACTTCTTGTATTCCACAAACTTATGATACTCAGGCATAAATCCCTTATTTGCATTATTCACTTTCTTCTTTGAAGGGAATGAATAATCTGGATAATCCCTGTCAATCAAAGTGCCGAAATCAACAAACTCACCGACGAGCGTAATTCCTGAAAGGCCATAACCGTTGTTGCCAGGAAGCATCTGGCGGATACAACCCATATGATCATCGTGGAAGTGCGTGATCATTGCATAATCCACCTTATCCTTATCAGGCAGATCCGCCATCATCTTCTTCATATACACTGCCTGCCACTCTCCTGCCCTCTTTGTCGTGTCAGGATGCTGCGGGTCTTTAAGTTTGCCGTTGTCACCGGCATCGATCATAAGAGTAGTACCATCCGGCATAACAATGAAGGTTGCATCACCTCTTCCAGTAGCGATGGTATGGATATCCATATACCCTTCCTGCCACTTAGGAAGGTAATCCTGAGCTGATGTCATTCCCAATGATATCAGGACAAACGAAAGTGAAAGTAAAATTTTTCTCACGGCTTAAATGTTTTTATACATCCTGCAAATATATAAAAAAGTCGGCACAGATTGCTCTGCGCCGACCATAATTATAGACAAATCAATTACTCAGTAATGACTTTGATAACTGGGCTTGTACCTTCAGCACCTGCTATTCTGCAAGTACCTCCGTTTATACCTTCCGGAATAGCTTTTCCGTTGGCTAAAGTACCGCCAACACAAACCATACGGAACTTCACATTCTCTGTTGGGTTAGTCAATGTTACTACAGCGTTAATCTGAGTATCTGTCTTTCCATCTTGGTTCATAGCGACATTATACTGCAGATCTGTACCCTCTATTGTGCTTACTTCCATTGCTGGCTTCCAATCAGCGCCATCAAGGTACTCAAGACGCCAATATCTGATACCTGTTGCAGAAGTACGTGTAAGATAGCTGATATTTACCTTGGTTCCTGCAGGATATGTAGTACCATCTGTTGCTTCAAAAAGCCAGTAATCACCTATCCACATACCTGTAACATAAGGCTGTCCTGTAGCACCAGTGATTCTGGTTGATTTATATGGATTTCCGTTCTTATCACTTGTGTATGTCAATGATGTCTTATCAATCTGTACGTATGTAATCTTTCCGTTACCAGAAACATTAGCATTCACATACTGTCCGCCATCACCAGCAGTTTTATCCTCAACTCCTGCTGTTGTACCAAATGTTGCAGCATAACCTGTTGTAGCATCGTTCATAGCATCAGCCGAGAAAAGCCACGACACGTTAAGAGGTTCTACCTGTCCAGGTACTTCACCCTCATACTTCTCCACCTTCACATTGTCAAGGAACCATCGATAATATCCTGAAGAAACCTCACCGACAAAAGTGGTAGGTCTGATTGTGATTCGTGTATCATTATCAACACCTGTAATCACAATAGTCTCTGTCTGCCATTCCCAATCTCCCGCGGTATGAATAATTGGCGCTGACTTGCTCTGTCCATTGATAGTACCATTACCTTCTATAGTAACCTCGAGTTCAACGGCATCTGCAGGAGAGTCCTTACCGTTGTTTCTTCCCCAATCAAATGACAGCGCTACAGTAGTCTCACCATAGAAATCTATCTTTGGCAAACGGATACCATTAATGTTACTTCCCTTACTGAACTTCAGATAGTTACCTTTCATCACATAGATAGCCTTCGATTCAGGGAAAAGAGACTCGTAACCAAGTTCTGTCAACTTCTGCTCAAATCCTTCAAGACCGTATGAAGAACTTACAGTATATTGAACGTTATCAAGCATACTGTCACCCTGAGTACGTCCCTGAGCGATATCTGCATCGACAAACGGAGCAACCCAAGCAAAGTCATCCTGGAAGAATACACCTACCTCAAAAGCAGCCTGCTCTATAGTATATACAGACTCAAGGTTCTTCTGGGCATTGAATACACGGATATGTGCTGTTCTGGCCTCCGGCACTGTATTAGCCTCATACTTGATAACGTACGGAGTGAAGTCTACTGTAGCCTTGGTTGCAGGGACAGCCTCGACTGTTGCCCAGGCAACATCTGATTCAACATTGAACTCGACATTAGACTGGACTGTAATGTTCAAAGTACCCTCATCGGATGTAACCTTTGTACCATTTCCACCGACAATACTTACAAACGGCTCAACCTTCTGGCCTGGAGACATCTGCTTGACAGGGATGGTTTCTACAGTAAGACCTGACTCTATTGTGATCTCTGTAGTACGTGGTTCACTTTCTGTATGCTCCTTAGCACCGACCTTGACAGTGGTTGGAGTGGAAGCAGCGATTGTAAGTGAAGACACCTCCTTATCATCAGCATCAATGAAGAATGCCCAATCTGCTCCTAATGTGAGAGTTGCCTCCTGATCTGACTCGAACTCGAATGTAATAGGCTCAGTCTGTGCAGCCTCGAAGATGATATTGTTCTCCATTGAGATTGAAACTTCAGCCTCTGTAGGCTCAGCAACAGATACGGAACCGGTGTGCTCGATAATCTTGATGTTATCAAGATACCAGCGGTTCTGTCCTCGTTCAGGATTAGACACTGATGGATTAACATTTGTTGGACGAATAGTAAGCATTGTCTCGGCAGTGGCTCCAGTCAGGACAAGAGAAACGTGCTGCCATTCAAGTTTACTTTCACCATCAACTGTAGACTGTGCAGATTCTAGTTTCTGGGAGATAGGGGTTCCTGTACTCTCAAACTTTCCATTAGTTGATTCTACAGTCAATGTCATCAAATCCGGTTTAAAGGCCTTAGTCAAATGCCAACACCAATCAAATTCAATAGAAACATTAACTTCTCCAACAATGCTCGCCAATGCAGGGAGTCTTAATGCACCGTTGATATTAGTCTGTCCAAACTTAAGATACTCAGAACAGATATACATTGAGCCGTCGGTGCTAACTCCTGAATTTGAAATTTGTTCCGGTCCCTCTTCAAAAGCAGACATTCCAGCCTTTCCAAAAAGATATTGATACCCTATCTCGTTGAATTTTGCAAAAAAATCATCACTCCAACTTCCTTTCCACACATTTGTCACACTCGTCTCAGGGTCATTGACTGCAACAGGGTCAAAATTAACCCAAGGAGCCAGCCAAGAGAAATCATCAGAGAAATAGATAGTCTCAAGTGACTTGATACCCTTGAAAGATACCGGTACGACATAAACCAGACCTGTAGCACTGCCGACGGTATATCCTTTGGCCTCAACGAGCCATCCGTCATAGTCATTCAGCTTCAATGACTCGTGGGTATTAAGGAATTCCACTTTGATGGAATCCGGTTCTACAGGACGTGCCTCACCTTCTGCATAATAAAGTTCAAGTTTCTTGGATACAAGTTTTCCTGTAACGGAAATCAGTTCGATCTGGGATGCCTCGTATGCCTGAAGTTCACTTGTAATGTCTTTTGCAGAAGAATAATCGACTGCCGAATTTGAACTTACTTTAAACCTATCGGTATCCTTCAAAGATGGAAGTCCGTTGAATGTAGATACGTATGAATATACATTTCCCTTATCACCTATTGTCACCTCCTGCTCTGCTTCCACATAAGAATATGCAGTCTCATCCTTTACGATGAATCCTTCCGATGCCAGAGCAACAACCTGAACATCCTTTACGCCGACGAAAGTCTCGAGAGGCTGAGCAAAAGCATCAGCAAGTGTACCCTCAACAAGGTCACGGTATTTATCACCGGCCTGGAGCACATCAACATAGGCGCGGGCATATATATCGCGTCCCTCGAAAGTCAGGATCTCTTTACGCGGTCTGTCTGCAAGTCCTTCTCTGATATTAGGTTGAACGATTACAGTGACGACATTCTCACCTGCAGATCCGGTTGACGGCTCTACGGTAATCCAGTCAGCGCACTCTACGGTCCAAGGAGCATCGGCATACACAGTCAGTGCGACAGCCAATGTATCCTCGATACCGAATTCCAATGACGGTTTATCCGTCATAATAGCCGTTGCTACAGGTTTCTCCTCTTCCATACAAGATGAGAAGACTGCAAGCGAGGCCAATACTAGTATTAATTGTCTGATTATTTTCATAACTCAATAGATTAAAAGTCAAGACCGTCATCCCATCCTGGATTCTGAGTCAAATTAGGATTCAATGAACGCTCATCGATAGGAATAGGATAGAAATAATCCCTGCCTTCATTGAATGTATGTTCGCTCTTCTGCTGAGGATCTACATATCCTGAAGTACCCTCGCTGAGGAAGATATCAGAACCGATTCTAAGCACAGCGCAAGCGGCAAGCATAGGATTTGTCTTATCCACTGTCGGCTGAGCCTCAGATGCGCCATAAAGCCACACATCGATAGTTCCGTTTTTATCGAGGTCATACTGCCCGGCACCAGGGAAATATATACCGTACATATCCTGCTCGACACATTTGCCTTCTTTCCATCTGAGAAGACCCTCCCATCTGAAATCGCCTTCCTGAGCAAGTTCGATACATCTTTCTCTTCTTACTTCAAGGATGTGGACAACATTCGGATCCTGGAGGAGTATCGGATTCGTATAGCCTGTCTTAGGATCTGTAAGATATGGGTCTTTGGTAAGAGAAGCCACATTCATACGAGTCATACCGACACGGTCGCGGAGTAGATTGATGGTCTTGTCAGCCACAGTCTGATCGAACTGACCGAGTTCTGCCTTTGCTTCAGCATAGTTCAGAAGAACCTCTGCCAAACGATATACAGGAGTGTCGTTTGAAGAACGGTCTGCACGGTCGGAGTCTCCAGCATTCGCATCAGCAGCCATAGTCCATTTTGCAATATGGTAACCGGTACAAGTGCAGGAGAGATCTGGTGCAATGACTGCATCACCATTGATACGCATATATCCTGGAGCCCTCAAAGTCTGCGCAAGACGCGGGTCTCTGTTCTGGAATTCGTCATAATACTCCATAGTCTCATAATTCGGGATATCTGTGAACCTTGAACCATCAGCCATAAGATATGTGTTGACAAACTTCCTTGTTGCAGAAAGACGTCCCTGTGCAGGAAGGATAGACATCGCAGTCGAGTTGTTGTAGATACCTGCAGGGTGATTGTAATATACTGCAAGAATGAACTCATCCTTGCTAGCATCTTCCTGAGCGAAAAGCATACGATAGTCCTTATCCGGATTGCCGGTAGAATAAAGTCTGTAAGGACCATCATTCATAATCTCTTCTGCAGCCGAAGCAGCCTCTGCGAGATAGAATCTGTAATCGTTCACAGTCTCGACGCCTGCTGTTGCCGGATCGATAGTGAGAGAATGATATTTTCTGAATGTTCCTTCAAACAAGCAGAACTGGGACTTGAGTGCAAGTGCAGCCCATCTGTTTACACGGAAAGTGGAAACACCTGCAGGAAGATTATCAATAGCGAAATTTACATCCTCAAGCATCTTCTGAAGAATGAACTCTCTGGAATCTCTAGGAGCATAAAGTTTCTCGGATTCAGAACTGAGTTCCTCATCAAGCCAAGGAACATCTCCGAAAAGTTTAACCTTCTCATAGTAGAAGAACGCCCTGAAGAAGCGTGCAAGAGCCTCATACTCAGCCCTCACCTGCTCATCCTCACAAGAATCCATTCTGGCAAGGAGAGTATTGATACGCCTGAGATCTGTCCAAGACCAGCCACCACCTGAAGCAGGAACGGTTCTGTAAGATCCTCCGTGAAGAAGGTTGGAAAGCGACAATCTGATGTAATGATCACTCTGATGATTATAAGGATGCTTATCCAACAGATTGTTGTACAGCGGATTTGTAAAAAGTTCGAAGTCTTCTGCCGTCCTGAAATAGATATCCTCAGTCATATCTGAAAGCGGCTCCCTCTCGAAAAAGTCGCAAGCAGTGAATGAAGCGATTGCAGCAAAAGCAATTATCAAATATTTTTTCATATTTTTCATCATTAACATATTTCAAACAGACATTAGAATGTGAGGTCAACTCCAAACATAAATGTCTTCTGCCAAGGGTAGAAAGCATTGTTGTAACGTGTTGGGGCATCAGAAGAATCAGTTCTGTCGAACGCTGCTTCCGGATCGATATGCTTGCTATATTTCTTGAAAGGAGACCAATAAGCAAGGTTCTCACCTGAGAAATAAATGCGGATCTTCTCTATACCGATCTTCTTGGTATTAGGAACTGTGTATCCGATTGAGAGATTCTTAAGTCTCAGATAGCGCAGATTCTGAAGATAGCGGCTATTGACATTTGCAAGAGGTGCTCCATCAGTGAAGGCTGCATACGCACGAGGGCGTGGGAAATATGCATCAGGATTCTCCTCGCTCCATACATTGCTGAGGAAATTCTGAGGAAGGAATGAGCAATATGGGCGGGAATAAGGACCCCAGAACGCCATAGACTCAGCATTCGGATACCAATAGTGGTTACCTGTTCCCTGGAAGAAGATTGAGAAGTCAAAGCCCATAAAGTCGAATCCGGCTGTCAAACCATACTGAAGAGATGCCAGTGCATTACCGAGAATCTTGCGGTCACCCGGATCCTTGACACTGTTCGCTCCTACGGAAATCTTACCGTCACCATTGATATCTACATATCTAGGGTCACCGGCAAGCCATCCACCATACAGTCTCTTATTTATGTAGTTGAGGTTGACTTGTTCTGCGTAAGCCTTAGCCTCTGCATCTGACTGGAAAAGTCCGTCAATCTCAAATCCCCAGATTTCTCCGAGTTCCATTCCCACATAATAATCCTTGGCAAAAGTCATTTCCTTATTGTCATATTTAGTAATGACTGTCTTGTAATCTGACAATGTTGCTCCTACATTATATCCGAAAGGCTTTCCGAAAAGATTGAACTGATCTCTCCAACCGATAGAGAGTTCGTAACCTGTCGTGCGAAGGTCTGCAGCATTCATATCTGGCTCAGATGCACCATATACGCTAGGGAGAGCGACACCGTCTGTAAGCATATCCTTAGTATCACGGATATATCCTTCTGCAGTGAATGTCAACCTGTCATTGAAAAGTCCTGCATCCAGACCGATGTTATACTGCTGAGAGGTCTCCCAGGTAAGGTCACCGGCATTAGGCGCAGAAAGTGATGTATAACTTGCAGTCGAACTACCTTCTCCGAAACTGAATCCTGCGAAATCGTATGTCTGGATCTTACGGATGAACTTGTATGCCGTAACATTCTGGTTTCCAAGGCTACCGTATGAAAGACGGAGTTTGAGATTGCTTACGACATCCTTAGCAGGAGCGAACCAGTTCTCTTCTGAGATACGCCAACCGGCAGATGCTGATGGGAAGAGTCCCCAACGACTTCCCTTCGCGAATTTCGATGTACCATCATAACGTCCGGACACTTCAAAGAGGTATTTTCCTTTATAGTCGTAGTTGACACGTGCAAAGAAACCGAGGAGTGCATATTCAGTCTGTCCTCCGCTAGCCAGGAACTCCTTGACTCCCTGATCGTTAAGACCTACGAGGTCGAAGTCATTGAGTTCTTCAGTAAGAAGATAATAACCGGTTGTAGAAAGATCCTTTCTATAAGAATACTCGAGATTGCCACCGGCCATCACAGTCAGGTGATGAGCATCTTTGAAAGTATCTTCGTAAGTCGCGAAAAGGTTGGCTGCGTTATATGACCAACTGTCAACCTCCTCAGTAAGAGAATCCTCACCTGCGGTACCTTTACCTGTATAAACCGCTGTACTTCCAGGGTACTGAGAATATACCAATGCTGTACTTCTGTTGGTATTGCGGTTCTGGTGGAATCTGTAAGTGTAGTTTGCAGTGATGGTCAACTGCTTGATCGGAGTGATCTTAAGTTCAGTTGTATTGGCAAAGTCCATCTTCCTGTCAAGGTTGATGTTCTTATCGTTACCATAGATGGCGTGACGTCCGTTTGCAACCTTATATCCAAGGAAGTCTGTACCATATACCCAAGTACCGTCAGGGTTCTTCGGAGTAAAGCAAGCCAGACCGTGATTTGCGGCGTACGCGATAGCATTCTGGACATTAGAAACTCCCGGATAGTCATATACTGAATTATAGAATGAAGTATTGTTACTCATTCTCATATACTTATTGATCTTGAAATCAATCTTCGAGCGGAGATTGTATTTCTCGAACAAGTCAGGACGAGCCTTGATGATACCTGTCTGCCTGTTGTAAGCACCGGAAAGGTAATACTTCACCTTCTTGTTTCCACCACTGATAGAAACATTGTGCTGCTGAACAGGGTGCTGGTCGTTGAACATCTCGTGCCACCAGTCGGTATTTGCATAATAAACCCACTTATCCTTACCGCCTCTATTCTGGATAGTTACCCAAGGACGGTCAGGATGCTCTGTCTTGTCATTGATACGGAGAAGAAGTTGCTGCATATCATAATCATTGTACTTAACATATTGTGATACGCCATCATCTGCTTTCCAGAACATATTGTGAATATATGCAGACCAATAACCGGTAGTCTCATAATCGGTAGATGTTGTAGGCTGTTCCCAACCGAAACGTCCGCTATAACGTACTACCGCATTACCATCGTCATCATTACCTTTCTTGGTTGTGATGAGAATGACTCCGAATGCAGCACGGGCACCATAGACTGCCGCTGCAGAAGCATCCTTGATGACTGAGATAGACTCTACGTCATTAGGATTCACGCGGTCCATCTCACCCTCGACACCATCGATCAGGACAAGAGGATTACCACCATTGATGGAACCGGTACCACGGATCTGCAATGTTCCTGTACTGCCAGGGTTACCGCTTGAAGTCGAGATAGAGAGTCCCGGTACAGAACCCTGAAGCATAGAACTCAAGTTTGGTGAAACACGATCCTGAAGTGCCTTCTCATCAACAACTCCCACAGCACCGGTCAGATTGACCTTCTTCTGTGTACCATAACCGACAACGACAGTCTCTTCGATCATCATATTGTCTTCGGCCAGATAAATTGTGACCTTATCCTGAGTTGAAGGTACTGTCACAAGTTTTGTTTCATAACCGAGAGATGACACATTGAGGACTACCTCGGAAGCCGGCACTGTAAGTGCGAAACTTCCATCCTCAGCCGTCATAACTCCGTTTGTCGTTCCGTCAACGATGACTGCCACTCCGATCAGAGGGAAGTCAGTCGCGTCCAGCACGACACCGGACAATTCTCTGGTCTGTGCAAATGCACTGAATCCTGCCAGAAGCAGAGCCAGAGAAGCAGCGAAAGATTTGAATAATCTCATAAAATCATTAGTTTAGTTAATATTTGGTTGTGTTTTATTTATATGCATTTATTGAGAACGCCTTCGGACGTTTCATACTCTCTGTAGCAGTATTGCCGAATCTGTCCGTAACTTTGATTTCAAGAGTAGAGGAAGAAGAAGAAGCCTTGACTCTGAACAAGTGAGATGATACAGAATATGCATTGAAACTTGACGTAGGGTTCGCATTTGCATTATATCTCTTAGCCTCGTAAGATACAAGATGAAGAGGATCCTTGGCCTTTACAAGTTCAGGAGTAAGAGCCTTACCATTTTCCGAAACCTCGATCTTCCAGGATGGATCATAATCGAACACATTGATATACACATAGTTATCTGTGCTCTTTGACACCCAGTACGAAGCAGACTTCTCGAAAGCAGACGCTTTGTCTGATTTTGCATCAGGCGTAAAGTTGGTACTCGTGAGAGCGATCTGGTTCCTATCGTAGGTACGGAACATCTGATCGAATCCCTTTCCTGTAGGCTTGAATCTCCACTTTACGTCGTTACCGTTCATTTCATACACATAGTATCCTGAAGGAGAACCGTCCTTGCAAAGTCCCAGACCGGCAGTATAATATCCCGTCCACCACCAGGTTCCGCATATTGCTCCGCTGTTATGATGGAAAATTCCTCCGGATGCCGACTTGTCATTGTTCCAGATGACGTGGGTATGGGCACTGATGACGTGAGTCTTGTAGCCTGAGCATATCTGTTCCAGTTCTGAAGCATAACTCATAGCGGAATTACCATTCTCATTGTACATCTGTGCGTGCATAGTGATAACAAGCGTCTTGGACTTGTCAACGTATGCAAGATCCTTTTTAAGCCAATTTATCTGGTCTGTCGTCAGACTTGAATTGTAATCTCTGCCGCTTCCATCATCCTTCGGCACATTTGTGCAGAGAATATTATCAAGAACCACATAATGCACATTACCTATATTAAATGAATAATAGGTAGGAGCGATCTTTGATTTGAAGGCTGTGACCGTATTGAAGTCACCGTCAGCCATCATATCGTGGTCGTGATTACCGATGGTGTGGAAAATCTGTAAGCCACTCACCTTGGAATTCATAGTATTTACATACGAATAGAGGTCGTATGCATTACTATACCAATAAAGATCCCAGGTCATATCGCCCAAGGTCAGTGCATACTGTTTCTTCGCCTTATTGGCTGTGATCTGTTCATTGAGATCAGTCGTAAAATCAGCGAACTGCACCAGATCTCTGGTTCTGTCAGCAAGGTGCATATCGCCAAGCACATACATCACGTGGTCAGCATTATTGACCTTGGTCAGAGTCCAGTCTGCTCTTTCTGTAGTCTTTGAGTTACCGTCCAGTGTCTTATGGAAGTTTGGAAGGATTCCTTCAGATTCTGCTTCATATCCGGCAGGTACTGACATAAACACCAGTCTGTTATATTCCTTTGAAGCCAGATAGTACAAGCCGTTTTCATCTGTCGTACATACTTCGACTCCATCTGAAACGACAACACCAGGAACGCCGACACCATCGCACGAAATCAGGCCATAGACATTAAAGCCTTCCTTCTCGGAGATCTCGACTCGTTTTTCGATCTCGAATGAAATTTCACCTATCGCTTTGGTCTGGGAACCCCGTCTGATGCTGAAAACATATTTTCCAGTTTCGACCTGAGCAGATATCTTGAAACTGAAACTCTCCGAAGAAACACTTACAATATTGCATAGAACCTCTTCAACAGACTTCTTAAGAACTATGATATCCCCCATTTTCGGACCTTTGCCGGAATAGAATTTCACAGACACGATATCTCCGGCCGCTCCGGAAACCGATTCTGGAAGACTGATGAGAAACTCCATATTTTCTGTCGTCTCACCACCTGCTTCGGGTCCCTTTTCGCAAGAAACCGGTATTGACCAGATAAGGGTCAAGATAAGCAATTGAATGATAAAAGTAATTCTTTTCATTAATATTAATCCTTAATTTATAAGCGATTACGCCTGTCTTTCCGATTTAAGAGTCAGGGCGCACAAGAGTATTCCAAGTGCTGCACCGATAACCATTGTGAAGTTGGCCATATCCCAACTCTTGTCTGCAATTCCTCCGACGATGATCTTCGAAAGAAGTGAGTCACCGATAAGGTAGCCTGAGAGCCCTACGAAACCCGCTGCAGTACCTGCCGCATTCTTAGGCACGAGGTTGAGAGCCTGGATGCTGACAAGGGCTACAGGACCGTAGATGCAGAATCCGATGAGAATAAGAGCGACATATACCCAAACTTTTGCAGCGATGCCTGTTGCGGCTGCAAGAGCAGGTACCTGCCAATAGATAAGGCAGCCCACAAGCACGAGCCCCATAAAGATTATGTTAGGAGGTGCACACTTGCCCTTGAAGAATTTAGCAGATATCCATCCGCAGACAATTGTGCCGACAGCACCGACATAATTATGGATAGAAAAGGCCAGTTTGCTCTCTTCACCTGTCATAATGCCGGTCTCCTGCAGATATGTAGGCGACCAGTCACCCACACCATACCTTACCATATATACGAAAGCATTTGCCAGGGCTATCATCCATATCCATTTGTTCTTGAGGACATAGTCAAAAAGTTGTGTCTTGAAAGGCACTTTCTCTCCCACCTTTTCCTTGGTCTTCACGCCCGAATGGTCGTTTCTCCAGTCTGCCACAGACGGAAGTCCGCAGGATTCAGGAGTATCACGCAGTGACCACCAGCAGAACAGTGCAAGAAGCAGAGCGAATGCCGAAGGCACGACAAAGTTGGCTCTCCACGATTGCTCTATGCCCATATCAGCAAAAAGTCCTACACCGAAGATGGCAAGAATTCCGAGCGTACCTGCACCTATAGTGTGGGAAGTGTTCCAGAGGGACATCTTGAAACTTCTCTCATTATTGGAGAACCAATATGCCATCATACGTCCGCAAGGAGGCCATCCCATACCGGACAGGACACCCACAAAAAGCATCAATACGAAAAGCATTGCCACATTCAGAGCCGCATTGGCAGCAGAGAAAGGAAGAAAACCGACCGACATCATCACAAGAGATGCGATCACAAGACCTACTGTAAGGAACTTTCTGGCATCGGAACGGTCAGAAAGCGTTCCCATTATAAATTTACTGAATGCGTATGCAATGGATACAGCCGATGCTGCGATTCCCACTCCCTGCTTATCCACGAGTCCCTCAGCAATCATATCGGGAGCCGCAAGTGAAAGGTTCTTTCTTACAAGATAATAAGCAGCATAGCCAAGGAAAGACCCCATAAAAACTTTAAATCTCATTGACTTGTAAACGCTGTCAATTTTCTCCTTCGGAAGAAGTGGTTTCGCCTGAGGCGGATCAAAGAATTTTGCCATATCTGGAGTTACGGTTAGTAGTTTATAACTTGCAAAGTTAATCAAAAAAACCTTAATATTAGTAACCCGGTTAACATTTTTACCCAATTAATAATACTCGCAGTTATATTTTGTCAATATATCCATCTGGGTAAAATTATCCTTTTTCTCAAGAGAATTTCCGAACAAAATATAATCAGCCATTGCATTTACGGCATCAACAGCCTGTCTATCAGTATGCTGTGCGATAAGAGCCTGCACATAACCCGAGCGGACGTAATCAAGATTCTTCTGCAAAGCATCAAAACCTATCACGCGACTGTCTTTAATTCCTCTTTCAGCGATGAAATCAGCAACAAGGTGAATCCTCGAATTGAACATTACTATGAATTTATTTCCAGCATCTCTCCCGATACTCCTATCAAGGGCTTCATAGATCTCCCCCCTGTCCTTTGGATTTATAAAGACATTGACTATCTGAGTGTCGGGGTAATGTTGAGACATATAATCCATAAATCCGTTTCGTCTGTCAGCAGTCGGGTCTGAGAGTCCCAGCTTATCTCTGGCAATTCTCACCACATACACCTTCTGAGGAATCTCTCTTCCACCGCATAGAATATCTGCACATAAGACTCCACTCTGATACATCGGCATTCCGAAATACGCAAGGCTATCCGACTCTTCTATCTTCGAATCAAGAAAAATATACGGTATCTCATTATCAACCAAAGTTTTGATAAAACTGAATGATTCATCGCGGAACATCGGCGCCAAGAGGACACCGGAAGGTTTAGAGTCAATAACCGAAGCACAAGCCTCACGGAAAGACTCCAGGCTATACTGATCATAATTGACGATATTAACCTTCACCCCGTACCTCGCAACAAACACCTCCGCATCCCGTATTCCTTTGTCAGTCAGCGACCAGAACTCTCCTGGAAGATGCTCCGGTATCAGGCATACAATTGTCCTCTCCTTCTGCGAAGCAAGAAGCGATGCATACAGATTGGGCTTGAAACCAAGTTCCTCTATCACCCTGAGAACCTTCTCCTTACTTTTCTGAGATACTTCTCCCCTATTGTGCAACACTCGATCCACAGTTCCTTTGGATACACCTGCAGCCCGAGCCACATCATTGATAGTCACCTTATTGCCTTCCATAGTGATAACGTATATTCAAATCCGGTCTTACAAATATCAGAAAAATAATCCTTTATTCAAACCATTTTTCCGTGTGCGTTCACGGAATTTCGGAAAATATTTATATTTTTGCAAAGAATCAGTTATGACAACCAATAAAGACACATAAATGAAAAAAGACACAACCAAAGAACTAATGACCAACTGGCGATGGTGGATGGTTGTCCTGCTTTTCGTAGCGACAACCGTAAACTATATGGACCGCCAGGTGCTTTCGCTTACGTGGAAAGACTTCATCGCACCGGAATTCCACTGGACCGACAACGACTATGGTACAATCACCGCCTTCTTCTCCATCATCTATGCTATCTGTATGCTATTTGCAGGTAAATTCGTTGACTGGATGGGCACAAAGAAGGGCTACCTTTGGGCAATCGGAGTATGGTCATTCGGAGCAGTAATACACGCAGCCTGCGGATGGGCGACAATGCACATCGAAGGGTATGAGTCTATTGCAGCAATGGCAGCAGTCGAGACCGGCTCGGCAGCGGCACTCGCGATAGCATCAGTCAGCGTATGGCTCTTCCTTGCCGCCCGTGCGATATTGGCTCTTGGAGAAGCAGGAAACTTTCCTGCTGCCATCAAGACCACTGCGGAATATTTCCCTAAGAAGGACCGCGCATTCGCCACATCCATCTTCAATGCCGGGGCATCCGTAGGAGCACTTATAGCACCGGCCACCATTCCTCTTCTCGCTCAATTCTTCAAAGACAGAGGTATCGGCGGAGGATGGGAAATGGCATTCATCATTATTGGAGCCCTCGGATTCATCTGGATGGGATTCTGGATGTTTATGTATGACAAACCGCACAAGTCAAAGTACGTAAACGCTGCAGAACTCGCTTATATCCAGCAGGACGAAGATGACGCGACACCGGCAGAAGGCGCTGAGGAAAAGAGCAGCATTCCGTTCTTGAAATGCTTTACATACCGTCAGACCTGGTCATTCATCGCCGGAAAATTCTTCACCGACGGAGTATGGTGGTTCTACCTGTTCTGGGCACCGGCATACTTCTCCGACCAATTCGGCTACAAATCATCATCGGGAATGGGTATGGCACTGATCATTACTCTTTACGCAATCGTAACCGTCATTTCCATATTCGGCGGATACCTGCCTAAACTGTTTGTCGAAAAGAAGGGAATGCATCCTTACACAGGACGTATGCTCGCGATGCTCATCTTTGCATTCTTCCCTCTCTTCGCCCTCTTTGCACAGCCTATGGGACAATATTCTGCCTGGTGGCCTGCAATCATAATAGGCCTCGCCGGAGCCGGACATCAGGCCTGGTCAGCCAACCTGTTCTCCACCGTAGGCGATATGTTCCCTAAGACAGCAATAGCAACCATAACAGGTATAGGCGGTATGGCCGGAGGTATCGGTTCATTCCTGATCAACAAAGGAGCAGGATGGCTCTTCACATATTCAGAAAACGCCGGTGCAGCCTTCACCTTCCTGGGATTCGAAGGCAAGGAGGCAGGCTATATGATCGTATTCTGCATCTGCGCTGTTGCATATCTCATAGCGTGGGCTGTAATGAAGGCTCTCGTGCCTAAGTACAAGAAAATAGAAGAATAACACAGACATAATATGACACTTTGAAGGCCGGAAAAAATGATTCCGGCCTTTTTTCTGCCATAATGTCAGTATTTTTCGAGTGGCAGATTATTTGTATCTTTGCCGCGCTGTAACGGAGAGCAAACTTCTCCGGACACAGACAAATGCTGATAAGTATATTGATAGTGACAATTGTCGCACTATTGTTTGGCAAGATAACGATAAAGGAGATAAGAGAATATGTCAGAAAACACACAGATGGATCAGGAAGCACAGATTCAGGACGAAACAGTACAGGAGGCACCAGCACAGGAGCCACAGGAAAAGGAGACTCAGACACAGGAGAAGAAGGGCTTTCTGAAAAAAGGAAATAAAGACAAGGCCAGAATAGAAGAACTTGAAAAGAAGGTAGCCGGACTTGAGGAAAAGACCGCAAAGGAAAAGGATGACTACATAAGACTTATGGCTGAGTTCGACAATTTCCGCAGGCGTACAGCCCAGGAGAAACTCGAACTCGTAAGTATGGCATCCACAGAAACCATAAAAGGTCTTCTTCCGATTCTCGACGACTGCGAAAGAGCGCTCAAAGTGTTGCTCGAGTCTGACGACAGTGATGCTGCCAAAGAAGGTACAGAGTTGATATTCAGCAAACTGATGGGCTATCTCAAAAGCAAGGGACTTGCTGTAATAGAGGCTATGGACCAGCCTTTCGACACAGATCTTCACGAGGCCGTAGCGCAATTCCCTGTCCAGGAAGAAGAAAAGAAGGGAAAGGTGTTCGATGTCGTACAGACCGGATATACCCTCAACGGCAAGGTCATCCGCTTTGCTAAAGTAGTAGTAGGAATATAGTAGTCCGCTATCCTAAATAATAACACAGTATGGCTAAAAGAGATTATTATGAGGTGCTGGGCGTTGCCAAAAGCGCCTCTGCTGACGAAATAAAGAAAGCGTACAGGAAACTGGCTGTAAAATACCACCCTGACAAGAACCCGGGCGATAAGGAAGCGGAGGAAAAGTTCAAGGAGGCTGCGGAAGCATACTCCATATTGAGCGACCCTGACAAGAAGGCAAAATATGACCAGTTCGGTCACGCCGGAGTTGACGGTGCTGCACCTGACTTCAGCGGTGGATTCGGCAACCTGAATGATATCCTCAACGACCTGTTCGGAGGCGCATTCGGAGGTGGTTTCGGCGGCTTCAGCGGCTTCGGAGGAGGTTTCGGAGGAGGGCGTGCAGGCCAGCAGCAGCGAGTCTATAGAGGACGGGACATACGAGTACGAGTAAAGCTCACCCTTGAAGAGATCGCCAAAGGTGTCGAAAAAGAGATCAGTATCGAAAAAAGTGTACCTTGCAGCGAATGCGGAGGCAAAGGAGCGAAGAACAGTTCAGACATAAAGACCTGCTCTGCCTGTAAAGGCACTGGACAGGTGCAGAGAGTCGTGAATTCACTTTTCGGACAAACGGTGACCTACTCGACCTGTCAGCAATGCGGTGGAGAAGGTAAGACCATCACAAATCCTTGCCGCAATTGCGGAGGAACAGGCCTGGTACGTAAACGCGAGACAATCAAAGTCAAGATTCCGGCAGGAGTTGAAGCAGGAATGCAGTTGACAATCCAGGGCGAAGGACACGCTGCAAAAAATAACGGAATCAATGGAGATCTTCTCGTTGTTATCGAAGAACAGGAACATCAGAATCTCAAGCGCGAGGGCAACAACCTCTACTACACCAAAATCATATCCATCCCGGATGCAATCCTGGGTGCAGAAGTGGAAATCCCTTGCCTCGACGGTCCATACAAGATCAAAGTCGATGCAGGCACACAATCGGGAACAGTAGTAAGACTTCGCAATAAGGGACTACCAACAGTAAACGGTTACGGTGGAGTCGGAGATCTCTATGTTAAATTTGCGGTTTGGGTACCGAAGAAACTTGACAGAGACGAGAAGGCTATTATTGAATCTCTACGTAATAATGAGGCATTCAAGCCGAACCCAAGCAAGGAAGACAAGAGTTTCTTTGACAAAATCAAAGATCTTTTTGACTGATTTTCAAAAAAAGTCAAAAAAAGTTTGCAGGTTTAAATTTTATTCCTACCTTTGCAATCCCAAAATCAAAGCAACCTCTTGCGAAGGGTGAAAAAGAGCGCAATGTTGCCACAAAAATTTAATTTAATACAGAAATGGATCTTATTAAAGTAGTAGAGCAGGCATTCGCTAACGAGAAAAGAGCCAGCTACCCAAACTTCAAAGCCGGTGACACAATCACTGTGACATACAGAATCAAGGAGGGTGACAAGGAAAGACTTCAGAAGTTCAGAGGAACAGTTATCCAACTTCGTGGAGCATCTGCAAACACCAGAACATTCACAGTTCGCAAGGTTGCAAGTGGTGTAGGTGTTGAGAGAATCTTCCCAATGGAATCACCATTCATCGAGTCAATCGAACTCAACAAGGTAGGTAAAGTTCGTAGAGCACGTATCTTCTACCTCCGCGAACTCTCAGGTAAGAAGGCTCGCATCAAGGAGAAGAAGGTCGCTATCAAGAACGACTAAGACATACACAACGGCTCCGTAGCTCAACTGAATAGAGCATCTGACTACGGATCAGAAGGTTACAGGTTTGAATCCTGTCGGAGTCACCAAAATCGGCATTCTAGATATCTAGAATGCCGATTTTTTGATTTTGGCTCCAAATTGGTTCCAAAAGTTAGAACGTTAGGTTCTAGTTTTTACAGATATCGTGAAAAGACTGTATCTTGATATCAACAGATACCTCAAACGAATTCATCCTTAGCAGATCTGGGATTGAGTAGCTCTTATGGTCACAGATGTCATGCACGGCATGGCAGATGACTAAATGTGATAATTTCTCATGGCGCAAATATCCTTCTGACCAGCTTCTGCCATCGTCTAGAACATTAATGATATCATCTTTAACTACTACTTTCCCATCGATAATCTCGGACTGAAGATAAATCTGGTCAATTTCCTCTCTATGATAAAAATTTCTATCAATAGTGGACAGTAATGTTATCATATTTGCGAAGTCAGATCCGTAATATTCATCATATTCTAACTTGAGCACATCTGCTACGTCGTCACACCAAAATTGTAACTTTGATTCTATCCACACGTCGCTATCCTTCTCGTGCGTATTCATTGTCTGTAAGAAGTCTTTAGCCATATTGGTGCGCTCATACATATGTTGAGTGGCATTATACAGATGCTCATTTATAGTCGCAAAGCGTTTTAGTTCATTATTTGAACAATGGTCATAAAACATAGTGTTCAATGCCCAGCATCTAAACATCAGCATATATGACACCTCATGAATTTTAGAGAGTGACACTCTTCTCTTCAGATCTGAATATTCGGTCTGCCTACCTGTAATCTTCAATATGTCTGATTCTAAGTCTCTGACATAATTTCCCAGTAACTCTGTTCTTTCCTCAGATGTAGGCATAAGGTCGAGAGCTTGTTTGCGGTCTTCGTACTGCATATATCTCTCGCTTAAATAGATTTTCATATAGCGATCTCCTCTCATAAGATTTCCTTTTCAAGTGTTCTATATGTCAGTTGAATTAATCCTTCGATAGAAAATACATTCACAACCAAGGGATGATTATGATGGTCATAGTAGTCTCCTCCTTCGGGTATCGTTACATAGCAATCATCTGAATAGTCCGGCAGGAAGGCAATTGATTCATCCTGAAGACGAGCTTCGACAAAAGCAGAATCAACTGGAAGGGCATATATCGTTTCAAACGAGAAATGATCTCCCCAAAACACAGCTACTTTATCCCCGACAGAGAATCTGCATTTAGTCTTATCCCTACCAGGGAAAACTTCCAAGTTGCCATTGCGATCCTCGAATGCAGAAACCATGCTTATGGAATTCAGTTCGCCTTCTGCAGTGTAGGATCTGACCTTTTGCCCTTGAGCTGGGTAGCAGTTTGCTCCGACTGGAACTTCATATACAAAGAAACAAGCTCGTTCATTCATCAGTTCTTCTTCCTGAGCCAACTCTGCGATCTTCCTCTCGGCTTCCTCAAGAGAGTGAAAGAGGATATTCTCGTTAATGAATATATCAAACAGCGGAAATCTAGGCTCATCTGTATCACAGATTAGGTATCCAGTCATCAAATACATGACGTCTGTATATGGCTGATATTCTCTCATTTCTTGCATTCGTTGTAGAAGTATTCCCAAATAAACACCATTGCAAGCGTGTCAAGTTCACA
>JAZRBS010000041.1:0-51220 GCA_045635205.1 Candidatus Cryptobacteroides sp.
CTCTGAGCGTGAACTTTGCTTCCAGAAGGCTATCTGCGAGAAGATCCGCGCTGAGGTTGAGGCACACTTCGGATTCGACATCAAGTACAAGTTCGGTACTATGATCGAGATCCCACGTGCAGCCCTCACTGCTGACCGTATGGCTCGTACTGCAGAGTTCTTCTCATTCGGTACAAACGACCTTACTCAGATGACATTCGGATTCTCACGTGATGACATCGGAACATTTATGGGTGACTACCTCGGCAACAAGATCCTCGACGCTGACCCATTCAAGACTCTCGACCAGAAGTCTGTAGGTAAACTCGTTGAGCACGCAGTAGTTGAGGGACGCAAGTCTCGCGAAGCAGTTGCAGGCGAGAGCCTCAAGTGCGGTATCTGCGGTGAGCACGGTGGTGATCCTGCATCAGTTGAGTTCTGCTACAAGATCGGCCTCAACTATGTATCTTGCTCTCCATTCCGTGTGCCAATCGCACGTCTCGCTGCGGCACAGGCAGCAATCAAGGCAAGCAAGTAATTATCAATCAATTACTTATACAAAATGCCTGCTGTAGATTTACAGCAGGCATTTCTTTTAATTTACTGACAGTGAACACATTAGGTGCTACCCAAAAGATTATATGGAGTTCAGTTTTTCCAGCACCTGATCGGCAAGAGAGGACTTGACCTGAATATGTTCCTTTACAGAGCGTACAAATGGATCCGACTCAAAATCCGGCATACCGCTGAGTGAAAACTCTTTCCTTGCATCCTCATATAACAGTCTGTCCAGTGCCACCACAGAATCTCTCCACCTGAGAATCAGTTTCTGAAGATCCTCGACTGACAGTTCCGACAGTCTGAATCGATAATACTCCTCCATTGCCTTGCAAGCCCATCTCCATTCATAGTGATAATACTCCGAATGAAGAGAAGAAATACGCTCATTCAGTATTTCCAGATCAGAAGTCCTGCCACTCTCCACATCCGAAACAATATCCTCCACAGCCCTCCCGGGAGCAATCATTCCGGCCATATCGACCCATTCCCCATCCCCATATTGAGATTTAGGGACAAAGGTTCGACGGAGATCTTCCAACGAGGAGAACTCCGCATTCATTATCCTGGTAATCAGCGAATTGCCAAAGAATTTATCTATAGCATAACCATAATATCTCAAACCATTCGCCAACGAAGTGGCTTTAATTCTACCACTTTGATAGGCATAATAATCAGAAGTATCTCCCGAGACTCTCTTCAATTCATTCAGTATATCTACGGCACGAAGCATCTTCTGAACAGTATAGGGACTGAGAAGATTGAAATTGATGCTGTCAAGTTTGCCCGGTCCTTTTCTTCTGTCCCTGGAAGGCCACTTCTTAGCATCCCTTATCGTACCTACGCTCTTGAGATTGGCTCCGGGCATTATATAAGAAGTACTCTGCTGCTCTATAAGATACGAGAACGGCAGATCGGAGGTATCCTGATGACAGACGTGTCGTCCCATAACAAGTGAAAAGGCTCCGACCTTGGCCGGCCATAGTATATACGAGTCCGATGCAGTCTTGGCGCCCCTTTCCATCATTCCGTGATGAATAGGGCCAAGTTTATAAAGGTGGTTGCTCTGGTTGGAGCCGGATCCGGCATTCATAAAAGAGAACATACCGGCAATAAGCAAAGTCGATTTATGATGCGTAACCGTGAACGGCCCGGCAAATATCGCACAAGCCTCTCCGTTCTCTCCGTGACAATTGCTGAAAAACAATGAGTCTGATGCAGAGTAGTTATGTCCGAGCCGACAGGCCTGCCCGATGAAGCAACGGGAAAATGCCACTCCATCTTCGACACTGGACCCGCTTGAAATAATGAAGTCATCCCCTATCACACCTACTCCTATATGTACGGGAGCCTCCGGATTACTGTTTATACTTCCGTTCTTTAGACGGGATGCTCCTTCTATCTTGCAGGAATCCCCGATACGTACATTCTTTATATAACCGGCATCTGCTATTACGACATTCCGGCCTATTGTTCCGAAAGAGGATTCTACTGAGTGGCTATACTGCCCTATCATAGCGTGCAGACTTGAAAGCAGTGAAGGTCTGTGCCTGTAAAAGGCCATCAGATAAGCCAACTGGGCGGACAGGCGGTCATAAATCATAACTTCGCATCCTCCAGTCTCATTCAGCACAGAAACCTGGACTCCGTTTCCGAAAGTGCTGATACCGTCAGTCAGAATGATATCCACATTCTCTATAAAGGTACCGCTTCCGATATGATAATTGGCGATATAATTCTTGACATTTTCGATGCAGCAGTCATCTCCCACGGTTACATTATGCAGAGTCGCATAATAAATTCCCGAATGCTTGACCATTCCTCCTGCCAAGTTGAATTCCTTCCGGAAGGTTCCAAGCCTGATATTTCCGGAAAACCTGACATATCTTATATATTCTGTTGAAAAAGCTTCGTCTACATCAATGGCATTCCAATCTGATGCCGTGCACATCTGCGACTTGAGAGATTCGATCTCTTCTGAAGTCAGTTTTCTGTATTTTTCCATTCAGCAATAATCATTTCCGTTACTTCCGCGACCTCTTCATACGAATAGCCTCTCCCCATACCGAAACGAAGCATCTTGAGTCTGGCCTGCGGATCATCTTTCAAAGAACGAGCCTTGGCCTCCATCAGTTTTTGTAACCTTCCTGCCGCCTTGCAATTATCGATTTCCTCCAAAGCCTCTGCAATTGTTTCCCTTGATATACCTTTGGCAGAAAGCATATATCTTATTTTCGTTGCTCCCCATCCTGCAATGGAGGATTTATCGCGCGCGTATGCAGAAGCGTATCTGAGATCATCTATATATTTTTCTTCCATCAGCAAAGACACAATCTTATGAGCCGCCTCCTTATCATCGCCTAAAGCAGTCAGAACCTTCTTCATAATGTCCGAACTACAATACTCCCTCTTGGAACAAAGAGCCCTCATTCTGTCCGCCACCTTAAGCGGATCCTTGTTTTCTCCTCCACGCATAAATCAGAAACTGTAACCTGCACTTAAATAGAATCCGACCTTCCCGGTAATGTCCGACCAGTGTACATTTGCACTGAGAGGGCCGAAAATAGTATCAAACGAATATTCCAGAGCCGCTCCGAAATGGCCGGGACCGACGGCATAATTTCTCAGTTCATCACAATCCCTGGCATAATTGACTATGCCGGTAAGATAATGGTTTCTGGCCAACCTGAACCTAAGATCTGTCCGATACACAGTCAGTATATTCTTCATCGCATACAGATTCGTTACTCCAAGGAAGGGCATCTGCTGATCAATATAACGTCCCGCAAGCGAACCTCCCACAGCATTGAAATACGCCACCGGCACATCTTTACCCAAAAGGAAGCGGCAATCGACTGAAGGGATGAAGGCAAATATATCACCCACAGTGACCACCGTCTTTGCATCTGCCTGTATTGTATGGAAATTATTGAATCTGTGCGGAAATCCAGCGAATGTCCAGGTATATGAAAGGCCTGCACTGACACCGGTTGTCGGGAAATATCCGTCATCGAATGTATCCGTTCTTGAATCCACATATAGAGATACGAAATCGTTGGTCAATTGATCGAAGTCATAGTCACCTATGATCTGAGACGACTTTATGTTCCGGATATCGAAGACCTCATTCCTTACTCCTGCCTTTATATCGATATGTCGCCATTTGATATTGGACAGATAGAACTCTTGCTTTGCACACAGATAACTGAGGCTCAGAGTATTATTGCCGAAATTCAGCATATTGAGATCGGTCCATCGGATAGCGGCCTTTGCGTTGACAGTAGGCATCTTAGGAAGATCGTACGACCAATGGAACTGCAGATATGGATTGGCGCTGACCTTACCGGAGAAGTCATAGATATGACCGTGCAGTTTATGAGCGTTGAATCCTATGTTCAGCAGCACAGACACGATTTCCTCAGTATCGGCACGGACTCCAAGACCCAACTGATGTATAGGTCCCTTACGGCAGTTCAGTACAAGTCTGAACGGTTCTTCATCACCCAGAAGTTCGTATGTTACAAAATCATACGACTGGGTACCATATATTTTGGCGACAATATCATTCAGATCCTCCTTGCTGATCTTCTGTCCGAATTTAAGGTTAAGCCTTTTTTCCAGAAGTTCACCTTCTCTTGGAAGCACTCCCCTTATCTCCACATCAGCAATGACAAGAGAATCCGTCTCGAAACCGAATGCTGAAGGCTTTCTCGGTGCCTTGAATCCGGTCTTTGTCCGTTTAGCCACTTCCCTCAACATTGAATCCTGCGCAATAGCGGCTTCCCATCCTCTAATCATAATAGTATCGATGCTTTCCGCATCAAAACTCATCATATTGTATCCACGCAACTGCGGACGTATCTTCACATCAGGAATATTGACATTACGGTCGAAGGCATCACGTCCGAGCATATCTATACCCTGACCTATGATATCACCTATATTATTCACATCAGTATATGTCTTTCTGGTCTCTGAAAGATCCACCCCAATGATGATATCGGCTCCCATCTCACGCGCCAAAGCCGTAGGATAATTGTCTCTCAAACCACCATCTACCAGCACCATTCCGTCAACCCTCACGGGCGCGAACATACCTGGAATGGACATAGTCGAGCGCATCGCATCATTTATCTTTCCCTCGTGCCATATCTTTGCCTTGCCGGACACCATATCGGCAGCGACACAGACAAAAGGTATGGGAAGATCCTGAAAACTCATCGGATCCTGATATCCGATGGTAAGAGAACTTATCAGATTGCTCACATTCTGGCCATAAATATAACCGGACGGAAGGCTTCCAAGAAGATTCTTCCTGAGCATTTCTGCTCCATCCTCGTTATCGGCACCGACGTGAAGGATGTCCCTCTTATGTGCAGGATCAAAGCGATTCTCATCAGCCCTCATCATTCTGTAGTAGTCCTTCTCATAGAAAAAAGGAATGGAAAGAAGATACTTTTCTTTATACTTCAGATCAGAATATGTAATATATTTCCTTGATAATCTGTCGCTTAGAGCCCAATTCCAATCCATATTCCTGACCAATGAATCCATCTGGTCAACGGTATAGCCTAACGAATAAAGTCCACCGATCAGACCGCCCATACTCGTTCCCAGAACCATATCCACCGGTATTCCGAGTTCCTCTATATATCTGATGACACCTACGTGGGCAGCACCTTTGGCACCACCACCGCTCAAGACAAGCGCCACCGTCGGACGATACTGACGGATCTGATCCATCCGCGCCCTCATCTTCGCTACAGAAACCGAGTCCGCCACCGGATCTATTCCACGATGTACCCTGCCATATCCGGATACGGTCATAAGGCAGAGAAACAAGGCCAATGTCATCAATCTCTTCATAATATCCGTTTTATATCAATAACGGGCGAATAATTCCTGCAACAGGGGGGGGGATTCAGGAATTATGTTGCCCTGCCAGCATTCCGCAGGCTGCAAGAATATCTTCTCCTCTCGACGCTCTGATAGTCGTCACTATTCCGGAATTATTCAACCTCTCCTTGAAATTATTCATTATCACATCAGGAGATGTCTCATACGGAAAATCCTGAATCTTATGGAATCTGATCAGATTCATCCTGCATTCGAGTCCCCTGAGCATACGTATCAATGCATCTGCGTGAGCCTTGGTATCATTGAAGCCGGCAAACATTGTATATTCAAAACTTACGCGTCTCTGTCCGCTGAAATCATACTGTCTGATCAGATCGATCACCTCCTGAAGCGGCCAGGCGCCTTGCACCGGCATAATGCTCAAACGTTCCTGGGGAATCGGATTATGCAGACTCACAGCCAAGTGGCATTTACAATCATCCAGATACCTCTTCAGATTCGGCAGCACGCCTATCGTCGAAAGCGTTATCCTTTTAGGACTCCAGGCAAATCCCCAATCTGCTGTCAATATCTCTATTGCCCGCATCACATTGTCATAATTATCCAACGGCTCACCCATCCCCATAAAAACCGCATTGGTCAATCTGTCCGACTCATCAACGGCTATGAACTGCGAGATTATGTCTGCAGCGGAAAGATGTCCGTGAAATCCCTGACGACCTGTCATACAAAATCTGCACCCCATCCTGCATCCGGCCTGAGAAGATACACATAAAGTTGCACGATCGGCATCCGGAATCATCACAGCCTCGATAGCACTGGTCTCCAACTCATCTTCCTTAACTCTCAGATTCAAGCCTCTTCTGTGCGAACAACTCACAGGGAAGAGATATTTCTTGGTTCCGTCAGACGAAATCTGAAGTCCGGCATACGGTACGACACCCACCTCATATTTCTCTGAGAGTTTCGCTCTTGCTATTTTCGAAAGGTTGGTCATTTCGTCTATTGAGCGCACTTTCTTTACATAAAGCCACTGGGCAATCTGCCTGGCAGCAAATGCCGGCAGCCCCTCTTCTGCGACGAGTCTCTTGAGTTCGTCCAGGTTCTTTCCTAAAAGTTTGATCTTCATATCTACAAAATTACGTTTTTTTTCTCACATTAGTTCACTTGTGCCTCACTTCAGCACAATAAGCAGGTATTTTTGTACCTGAAAAGTTGGAGAAGTTCCTTCTTTTCATTAATTTTGCTTTGTTAACATTTAATACTTATACATTTATGGCTAAAGAAGAAGTACAGGACGGTACCGGCATCAATGCTGCAAAACTCAAGGCATTGCAGGCGACGATTGACAAGATTGAGAAAGATTACGGCAAAGGTACGATTATGAAGTTAGGAGATCAGCCTAAATGGGAGGTTTCGGTCATTCCGAGCGGTTCCATTGCTCTTGATGCGGCACTTGGCATCGGAGGATATCCTCGCGGAAGGGTCATCGAGATCTACGGACCGGAATCAAGCGGTAAGACCACACTCGCCATCCACGCCATCGCACAGGCACAGAAACAGGGTGGCATTGCCGCAATCATTGACGCGGAACACGCGTTTGACAGGACATACGCCAGAAATCTCGGCGTTGACCTGGAGACACTGCTGATTTCCCAGCCTGACAATGGAGAACAGGCTCTCGAAATCGCTGACAACCTTATCCGTTCAGGAGCAATCGACATCATTGTAATCGACTCTGTCGCAGCCCTCACACCTAAGGCAGAAATCGAAGGAGAAATGGGTGATTCCAAGATGGGTCTTCAGGCAAGGCTGATGAGCCAGGCTTTGAGGAAACTCACTGCAAACATCAGCAAGACAAACACTTGCTGCATTTTCATCAACCAACTCCGTGACAAGATCGGAGTAATGTTCGGCAATCCGGAGACTACTACCGGAGGTAATGCTCTCAAGTTCTATGCATCAGTTCGCGTGGACGTACGCAGGACTACACAGATCAAGGACGGTGACGAGGCACTTGGCAACCGTACCAAGGTCAAGATTGTCAAGAACAAGATGGCTCCACCATTCAAGAAAGCGGAATTCGACATCGTATTCGGAGAGGGTATTTCACGTGTAGGTGAGATCATCGACCTGGGAGTCGAATTCAATATCATCAAGAAGAGCGGTTCGTGGTTCAGTTACGGTGAAAGCAAACTTGCTCAAGGAAGAGAGGCAGTCAAGCAACTGCTGACTGATAATGTGGAACTGTGCGAGGAGATTGAAGCAAAGATACGCGAGGCGCTCCTCACAGTAGAAGACTAGAAATAAAACCGACAGACCGGTAACATTCCGGCGACCCCCGCCTCCCTGTCGGGAGGCACCCCCTAGCCGGGGTGGCACGTCGCCTTTATGCTACCGGTCTGTCGGTTTTATTTCAGGATACAGCGGGACAGTCTTGATGCTGCGTCTTCGCTTATGACTCCAGCATTTTTCAATTCTACTATTGTCCAAAGTTCTTTCGGATTATTGTCACGGAAAAGTACAATCGCTTTGGCTGTCTCATAATCCGATATGTACGGATGTTGCCTGAGGGAATCAGCAGGCAGGCTCCATAATGGATAAGGGGTAATGTTTTCCGGACTCACGACAATAAGGTCGCTCAATCCATCAAATTTTTCCTGATCGAAACGATAAATATCCATCAATTGCTCCTTATATGAATAGCCGCCCAGTGCCTTCCTGTGTGCAAGCATCTTGGAAGCGAACCACCCTCCTATGCCAGGAAGAGCATCAAATGCTGCCGAGTCAGCAGTGTTGAGATCGACAAGAGGAATATCTATATATGGTTCAAGCCTCTTATAAACACTGTCTGACACAACATACGACTTTCTGAAGTCATCTTTACGTCTGAAACATCCTCCGCTTGAACGATATTTATCAATACTCCGAGCCTGTTTTTCCGTAAAGCCCAAACGGCATAAATCATCAACTGAAACAGTATTGGGATCAAAGAAGAAACTCTCCACCTTCTTTCTCGGTACATTTTCTCTCACAGCCTGCACTCGGGCTGAATGAGTGGCATTCCGCCTTATCGTATGAGGTACACTGTCGGACGACTGTCCCTGAACTGCATTCCCGAAGACATATACCGTATCTGGCACATCCCTGTCCGCTGCAATCCTGACAACAGCAGCATTATGAATGAACAAAGCAGTCTGATAGCCCACGATAAGGAATACCAGCGCGATCACCCCTATGACAAAGGATTCAGAAAGCCCTGACTTATTTTCTTTTCCCATCACATTTCCATTTCCGCAAAAATCAATAAACAAAAAGAGCAAAACAATGCACAATGCCAAGTTTTGCTCTTTTTTATGTCAAGTTTTTCTGTTTTTTATGTCTTTTGAATATTTTTTATGCTTCTTCGTCTGCCCTGCGGTATGATTTCTTCTCTTTCTTTTTCTCCGGTGCACCTGCTACAATTATGACAATCTCACCCTTCGGTTCGTGCTCCTTATACCAGGATGCCACTTCCGCCAGGCTGCCTCGTTTATGTTCCTCGAATTTCTTGGAAATCTCCCTTGCAACGGAGCACTCCCGTTCAGAGCCAAAGAACCCTGCAAACTGTTCCAAGGTCTTGACCAAACGATATGGAGACTCATAGAATATCATTGTCCTTGTTTCTTCCGACAATTCCGTCAATCGTGTCTGCCGTCCTTTCTTCTGAGGCAGGAATCCCTCGAAACAGAATCTGTCACAAGGATAGCCTGATGAAACCAAGGCTGGAACAAATGCCGTGGCACCGGGAAGTGTCTGTACTTCTATTCCTTCCTGAGCGCAAGTCCTTACAAGAAGAAAACCAGGATCCGAGATGCCAGGAGTGCCGGCATCACTTATCAGAGCAACGTTCAGGCCTGCCAGAATACGTTCCTTAATCATAGAAGCGGTCTTATGCTCATTGAATTTATGATGAGACTCCAGACGTCCCTTAATATCGTAATGCTTCAGAAGAACCGAACTCGTCCTTGTATCCTCGGCCAAGATGAGATCCGCCTCCTTCAATATCCTTATCGCTCTGAAAGTCATATCTTCCAGATTACCGACAGGGGTCGGCACTATATACAATACTCCAGGCATATTCCTTTATTTGACCTTACGGCGGACAGACATCATAAACCTATAGACCAGTTCGGAATTAAGATCCCAATGCGGATATCTGGCGATGACATAATCCACGACCTGATCAAGGGTTTCCATAGAATTTATCTGCAAAAGAGTATCCACAAAAGCCTGAGCATCTTCATCGAAGAGAAGGTTGATGAAGATCACCCTGTCATTGAGAGAGATAGCGCTCCTGATATCCCTTACCGGAGTGCCCGGCATATCCTTACGCCAAGCCTGATCGGCAGCGAGAGAATCATTGATGGTCGGTTTTGCTGCATCTGCTGCACGGGAAGCAACGGTAACTATTTCCGGTTCTTCAAAGATTCCCGGAGCATCATCCTTTACCTCAGGAAGATCACCAAGCGGAAGATCGTCATCTTCTTCCTCCGGCTGCACAGGCTCTGATTCCGGTGACGGTTCCGGCTCTGGCTCCGACTCTTCCAGCACAAGAGGTATCTCGACAGATTCCACTGCCACAGGCTCCGGCATTACATCAATGTCATCTATTTCAATGTTTACAGAATCAGCCTCAAATCCCACAGGATCAACGACTTGCTGAAGTTCAGCCATTTTAGCGTCCAATTGTTCCAACTGGCTTCTTATGGAAGCCATCATTGATTTTATTTCGGATAAAATCTCTTGCTCTCTATTTTCCATAAAGCAATTATTATCTATATTTGCATTCCCCGACATAATGAGGGATCTGATTAATCACCGGAGTAATATACAAAGTAAGGAAATGTTTTTAGAAATCGCAAAAAAAGCAGGTTCAATCGAAGTAATCTGCGGATCAATGTTCTCAGGAAAAACTGAAGAACTCATAAGAAGAATGAAAAGAGCACAGTTCGCCAAGCAGAAAGTGGAGATCTACAAGCCCTGCATAGATGTCAGATATTCTGAAGACAAGGTCGTATCACACGACGCGCACAGCATTCCTTCCATTCCGATAGACTCACCGGCAAAGATGCTGGAACTGTCAAATGACGTAGAAGTAATCGGAATCGACGAGGCTCAGTTCTTTGACGACTCCATCGTCGAAGTTGTGCAGACATTGGCAAACAGAGGCGTAAGAGTAATCATCGCCGGTCTGGACACAGACTTTATGGGCAAGCCTTTCGGCCCGATGCCTGCACTTATGGCTGTGGCGGAGGACATCCAGAAAGTGCACGCCATCTGCGTAAAATGCGGTAGTCCGGCCAACCATTCCCACAGACTTTCAAAAAGCAACGAGCTGGTAGTCCTCGGAGAGACAGACATTTACGAGCCTCTCTGCAGACACTGCTACAATGCAGCCATAAAAGAAGAAAAGGAAGCGCTTTAAGTGCTTCCTTTCTTATTATAATGCATTCAGGATTCTGGCCAATTGGTCAGGACACGAAGTTCCACGTTTGCCGCAGGTGATTCCTTCAAGACGTTTTATAGCCTCTTCGACTGACATATCCTTGATCAGGGCTCCTATACCTTTGGCATTTCCTTCGCACCCCCTTGTATATACAACCTTCTGAATGATGCCGTCCTTGATCTCGATATCGATCTGCTTCGAGCATACCTTTGCGCTTGGAGTAGCGGTCACATATCTGACTCCGTCCACCACTTTATCACTTAAGATCTTATAATCATTGACTGTCTCTTCCATAACCTGATTCTGTACCTGCTGCTGTTCCTGTGCGCTGGCAGCCACTGCCACCAGGGCTGCAAAAATCGCAATAATGATTTTCTTCATAGTTTCTAAAATAATGTAGGATGATTATCATCCAGTTCCGAAAGTACTTTCTCCATAATGGCTTCCCTGAAAAGAACCGCTTTGGTTCCCACTCTGAATTTGTCACAATATTGTCTGATTGCTGCCATCTCACTATCATTCAGATAAATGACCTGCCTGTGGCGACGCACCAGCGCCTCCTTCTGCTTCTTCAAATATTCAGGATCGATGCCTGTATTGCTTCTTTTATTTGCCACTTGCTACTTTGATGGAGTCCTAAATGGAACGGGAATTAAATTTCGCCAAAGTTAGCAATTTTTCATAATATTATGTATATTTGCAATAATTATGGTCTCATTCATTCATATATTCGTCCGACTTTAGGAGGGGCTCTCGAAGCATTTCCCTCCCAATTGCAATCGACAATCTCGGTTTGTCTTGCCGTTAGGGTCTGGACCGACTCCCTCAATGAGGGCAATCCGTATCAAATCAAAAGCACATCTGTTCCGCATCAACGGAGCACAATTGTATTTTGAGTCCTACCAAGAAAATAACGTTTTTATGCAGATCAAAGTAGTGGTGGCCGATCCAAGCCACATAGTGTATGCAGATGAAGTCTGCGAAGAAATCCTCTTATCAGCCAGAGAAAGAGGCACAGGTATAGCAAGAAGAACTCCTGAATATATTTCAGAAAAAATATTGGCTGGAAAGGCCGTCATAGCAATCGCAGAAGACGGGCGTTTTGCTGGTTTTTCCTATATCGAGACCTGGGGTGGGAAAAAATATGTAGCCAACTCAGGACTCATCGTAGCACACGGATTCAGAGGAATCGGCCTGGCTATGAGGATCAAGAGAAGGATATTCCAATTATCACGCGAACTGTTCCCGGAAGCAAAGATTTTCAGTATAACCACCGGAGCTGCGGTTATGAAGATGAACTATGAGTTGGGCTTCAGGCCGGTGACATTTGCCGCGCTTACCGATGACCCCGAATTCTGGAAAGGATGCCAGGGATGCAGGAATTATGGTATTCTTGAGGCCAACGACCATAGAATGTGCCTGTGTACAGGACTTCTCTACGATCCGGCCGAGCATATAGAAGTTCTGAGCCCGGCGCATCCTGAACTCGTGAACCTTAAAGATGGAGAACAAAAGAATTAAATATATGAGCAAGAAAGTAGTACTCGCCTTCAGCGGCGGACTGGACACGTCATTCTGTGTCCCTTACCTCAAGGAACAAGGTTATGAGGTGCATACCGTAATGGTAAATACCGGTGGATTTTCAGCAGAAGAAGAGAAAGCCATCGAAGAACGTGCAATCAGGCTCGGAGCAGCATCACATAAAAATGTGAATGCGGTAAATACATATTATGAAAAAGGTATAAGATATCTCATCTATGGCAATATACTGAAGAATGCGACATATCCGCTTTCTGTAAGTTCGGAACGCGTTTTCCAGGCTCTGGAAGTACTGAAGCAGGTAAAGGCTATCGGAGCGGATGCAGTTGCTCACGGAAGTACCGGAGCCGGCAATGACCAGGTACGTTTCGATATAGTATTCGAGATTCTTGCCCCTTCTGTAGAAATCATCGCACCTGTGCGTGAACACGGATTCACACGTCAGTATGAGATCGATTTCCTTCAGCAGCACGGTTTCGACTTCACTTGGGAGAAGGCTAAATACTCTATCAATCAAGGACTTTGGGGCACAAGCATCGGTGGAGTGGAGACTCTTTCATCTGACGGTTATCTTCCTGAGGAGGCTTATCCGACCAAAGTCACCAAGACTGAGCCGGAACATATAAAGATCGGTTTCCGCAAGGGTGAGCCTGTATCATTCAACGGCGTGGAGATGAGTCCTGTGGATGTGATCAAGGCTGTGCGCGATGCGGCGGCTCCTTTCGGAATAGGACGCGACATTCATATCGGTGACACAATCATCGGTATCAAGGGACGTGTAGGATTCGAGGCTGCGGCTCCTCTTGTAATAATCAAGGCTCATCACCTTCTTGAGAAGCATACCCTCACCAAGGGACAGTTATATTGGAAGGAGCAGATAGCAGGATGGTACGGACAGCAGATGCACGAGGGTATGTATCTCGATCCTGTATGCAGGGATATGGAGACTATGATGGACAGCATTGAGCAGAATGTGACCGGTGAGGTGGAGATTGCTCTTATGCCTTATCATTTCTCTGTTCTGGGGTGCACAAGCGAACACGACCTTATGAGTTCGAAGTTCGGAGCGTACGGTGAGGTGAACAAGTCATATACCGGACGTGATGTGATCGGGTTCACCAAGGTGATTGCCAATCCTTTGAAGATTTACTATTCGGTGAACGATTCCATAGAGGAGTAGTCGTATGCCGGATGTTCCGGTGACCCCCGCCTGCTTGAAGCAGGCACCCCCTAGCCGGGGGTGGCACGTCACCTCCACATCACGTCATACGACATCTGACGCAGTGTGGGCATAATAATTATGAAACAGGTAAATATGAATATAGACAATAAAATCCGCGTGGCGATTGCAGGAGGAACAGGATATACAGGAGGCGAACTGTTCAGGATATTGCTGCATCATCCGGATGTGGAGATTGTGGCGGCTACAACGACTTCATCCGAGGGTACACCGGTGGCTTCGGTACACCGTGATCTTATCGGGGAAACTGATCTTTGCTTTGGCCAGGAACTGAGCGATCCGGATGTGATATTCCTGTGTCTTGGTCACGGCATTTCAAGGCAGTTTGTGGATGGCCACGACATATCTCCTGAATGCAGGATAATCGATCTGGGCAACGATTTCAGACTTGACGGTGATTATGCAGGAAGGCATTTTGTTTATGGCCTTTGCGAGAGTGCGAAGGAGGATATCCGCAAGGCTCACGATATTGCCAATCCGGGATGTTTCGCGACTGCCATTCAATTGGCGACCTTGCCTTTGGCTGCGGCCGGGCTTATAAATGACGAAATTCACGTTACTGCTATCACCGGTTCGACTGGAGCGGGAAAGAAGCCGGGAGAGACGACTCATTTCAGTTATAGGAGCGATAATATTTCGATATATAAGTTGTTTACGCATCAGCATCTGGCAGAGATCAAGAAGAATCTTCAGAAGGTAATGCAGTCGTTTGAGACTACGAAGACCCCCGTCCTCGCTACGCTCGGACACCCCCTAGCCGGGGGTGGCACGTCTTCTCCGTCTTCAAACGACTTGCATCACCATTCAGCAGATTGTTCAATTGGGCGCGAAGAGATAAAGGTGAATTTTGTGCCGATGAGGGGTGATTTTGCGAGGGGAATTTTTGCGAGTGTATATACGAGGGCTGTGGAGGGGATGAGCCAGGAGGATTATCGGAAGATTTTCGAGGATTATTATGCTGAGTCGCCTTTTGTGTTCCATAGTGCCGAGGGGATTTCGATGAAGGAGGTGGTGAATACCAATAAGGGACTGGTGCACGTGGAACTTCACGACGGGTATGTGCATATTGCTTCGGCAATTGATAATCTGGTGAAGGGGGCTGCAGGGCAGGCGGTTCAGAATATGAATCTGATGTTCGGGCTGCCGGAAGACAGCGGTCTTCGTCTCAAGCCTTCTGCATTTTAGGTCGGAAGGCATTGTTCTCCATTGGCCCCCTCCCACTCTGCGAGTGGGCCCCTCCCCCTAGCCGGGGTGGCAAAATGCCAATTCCGCACAATTGCCATCCTCCCTGCAAACAGAAGAATACCATAGACAAAGACCTTGAAATGCGATTGGAAGATATTGAGTATGAAAGTGCTATGAATTTATTTGATGTTTACCCTTTATGGGATATAGAGCCTGTCAGAGGACAGGATACGACGTTGTGGGATAAGGATGGGGTGGAATATACCGATCTTTATGGTGGTCACGCTGTGATTTCCGTCGGCCATTCGCATCCTCATTATGTGAAGATGATTTCCGAGCAGTTGGGGAAGATGGGATTCTATTCGAATGCAGTTCAGAATTCGCTTCAGAGGGATCTGGCGGCACGTCTTGGAAAGATATGTGGATATGATGATTATGCTCTTTTCCTTTGCAACAGTGGGGCTGAGGCAAACGAAAATGCATTGAAAGTGGCATCATTCCACACCGGTAAGGCCAAGGTGCTGGCATTCAGGAAGTCTTTCCACGGAAGGACATCAGGCGCTGTGGCTGCTACAGACAATCCTAAGATACAGGCGCCGTTCAATGCTACTGAAAATATCGTTTTCGTACCTCTTAATGATCTGGAGGCAGTTTCGGCTGAGTTGTCAAAGGGAGATTTTGCAGCAGTGATCATAGAGGGTATTCAGGGTGTTGCAGGAATATACGAACCAACAGCAGAGTTCATCCACGGGCTGCGCGAACTTTGTGACCGACACGGATGTATGCTTATCCTTGATGAGATACAGTCGGGATATGGGCGTACCGGAAAATTCTTTGCGCATCAGCATTATGGAATAAGGGCGGATATTGTCACTATGGCCAAGGGGATGGGCAACGGGTTCCCTATCGGAGGAGTTATCATCAGCCCTGCCATCAAGGCTTCATACGGAATGTTGGGCACTACGTTCGGAGGAAACCACCTAGCCTGTACAGCGGCTCTTGCGGTATTGGATATCATTGAGAATGAACATCTTATAAAGAACGCTGCTGAAATCGGAGATTATTTCGCCGAAGCATTCAGAGACGACAAAGCAATCAAGGAATACAGAGGTAAAGGCTTGATGATAGGTCTTGAGTTGAATGAGGAATATATCGGTCTGCGCAACAGGCTTCTGTTCGAAAAACATTTCTTCACAGGAGCAGCCGGAGCAGGTGTGATACGCCTCCTGCCGTCACTTACCGTATCAAGGGAAACCGCTGAATCATTTGTAAACGCCTGGAAAGAACTGATATTATGAGACATTTCACATCGATAACACAACTTGGAGACCTTTCAAAGGCTCTTGAAGCGGCAAAATATGTAAAGGAAAATCCTTTTGCAGATCAGGAACTGGGCAGGAACAAGACCCTGCTGATGATATTCTTCAATTCAAGCCTGCGCACTAGGCTAAGCACCCAGAAGGCGGCTATGAATCTCGGGATGAACGTCATAGTACTTGACGTTAACCAGGGAGCGTGGAAACTTGAAACTGAGCGTGGAGTCATTATGGACAGCGACAAACCGGAACATCTGCTGGAAGCAATTCCGGTGATGGGCAGTTACTGCGACGTGATAGGAGTACGTGCCTTTGCGAAATTCGAGAGCAAGGAAGATGACTATAATGAGGTGATCATCAATCAGTTCATAAAATATTCAGGCAAGCCTGTATTCAGTATGGAAGCAGCCACAAGGCATCCTCTCCAGACATTTGCAGACCTGATCACCATTGAAGAATACAAGAAGGTGGAGAAGCCTAAGATCGTTATGACTTGGGCACCACATCCGAAGGCTCTGCCTCAGGCTGTTCCGAATTCCTTTGCAGAGGGCATTAATATGACCGATTATGAATTCGTGATCACTCATCCCCGCGGATACGAACTGGATTCAGCATTTACAGGACGCGCACAGATAGAATATGACCAAAGGAAGGCATTCGAGGGAGCGGATTTCATATATGCGAAGAACTGGTCTGCCTATAGTGGAGATAATTACGGCAAGATTCTATCCACAGACCGTGACTGGACTGTGGATGCGGAGAAGATGGCCTTGACGAACAATGCGTATTTTATGCACTGCCTTCCGGTACGAAGAAATATGATCGCGACTGACGATGTGATCGAGAGTCCGCAGTCGCTGGTCATTCCGGAAGCGGCAAACCGTGTAGTTTCGGCACAGACCATCCTCAAAGAAATTTTAGGTGGCCTGTAAAAGCCTATCAATAAGCCGCTTACGCAAAATGCCTGCTGCACGACCACAGCAGGCATAATAAGCAAGAGATTGAAAATCAAGGAGTTGAGTGACGATTTATGATCAGAGTAGTAAAAATAGGAGGAAATGTAGTTGACAATCCGGAACTTTTGAGGGAATTTGTCAAGGATTTCGCGGCTATGCCCGGG
This sequence comes from Candidatus Cryptobacteroides sp., assembly GCA_045635205.1. Classification (GTDB taxonomy): domain Bacteria; phylum Bacteroidota; class Bacteroidia; order Bacteroidales; family UBA932; genus Cryptobacteroides. Next base: position 17,283 of record JAZRBS010000041.1, read on the forward strand.
ATGAAGATTCTGGTGCACGGAGGTGGAGTTGTGGCCAGCCAGATGCAGAAGGAGATGGGACTGGTTCCGATGATGATAGAGGGAAGAAGGGTGACGGATGAGGCTGCGCTCAAGATCGTTACGATGGTTTACGCAGGATGGTGCAGCAAGACGATTACGGCCCTGCTTCAGGCTGAGGGATGCAATGCAATCGGTCTGAGCGGCGCCGACGGGAATGCCATCAAGGCCAGCAGAAGGCCACCGGTACATATTGAAAGTCTCGGAAAGGATATTGACTACGGATATGTAGGAGACGTTAACGGAGACAGCGTCAATGCCGGTTTCATATATACTATGCTCGAAAGAGGCATAGTGCCGGTTTTCAATGCTATCAACCACGACGGAGCAGGCAATCTTCTGAATACCAACGCAGATACCATTGCCTCTTCTATAGCCATCGCAATGGCAAACTACAGGTACAGATCTCCTCGTGAGGTATGCTGCAGATGCGAGGAATGTACGCATTGCTGTGACGATGGACGACTTACGCACGAGACTGAACTGATATATTGCTTCGAAAAGGATGGGGTCTTGTACGACAAGGATGATGACACTAGCGTCATCGGAGAAATAAACAGCAGCAGGTTTGAAGAGTTGAAGAAGGAAGGCATAGTTGCAGACGGAATGATTCCGAAACTGACAAACTCATTCAAGGCAATCGAAAGTGGAGTGGCGAGAGTTGTCATCAAGCACGCAAGGAATCTGCTCAATGATAAAGGAACAGTTTTGATATAAAATGATTCAGTCCGTAATTTTGCCTTTATTACGGACAGGACATATCCCAAGAGGGGTATTGTCCGTAAAAACCTCAGATTTACGGATGCGAGATAAGTTAAATATCGACAGACTGACCGCAGATGCAGTGGATCTGCTGAAGGAGATGATTGCCATACCGTCACATTCTTTCGAAGAGGATGCGGTGTGCAGCCATATATGTAGTTGGCTTGAGGCCAAGGGAATCGTGCATCATCGGAAAGGAAATAATATTGTCGCTGAGCATATAACGAATACATCTATGCCGACACTTATGCTGTGCGCCCATATCGATACCGTAAGCCCAAGCCCGGAATACAGTTTCGACCCATACATTCCTGATTATAAGAAAGTTGCAGAGACTATGAGCAACATCACCGGCAGACGGACAAAGGCATCGGAGATTGTGGCAGGACTCGGAAGCAACGATGATGGAGCCTCAGTTGTAGCAATGATTGCAGCATACAGGTACTTCTGTAATCATTCCAGCGGCAGAGGGGACTGTAATATCGGAAACAACCCCTCCCAAGCAAGCTTGGGTCCCTCCCCCTGCGGCCAGGAGGGTAGCACGGTTTCCGATATTACAGTCCCCTCTGCCGCTGGAATGGCTGAACATCCTAACATCATACTGGTTCTGACCTGTGAGGAAGAGAGATCAGGAAAGGACGGGATGACAGGGTTATGGCCGGAACTGGAGTCAAAGGTAGATTTCGCCATTATCGGAGAACCGACAGGGATAAAGGCTGCGACTTCAGAACGAGGTCTGCTTGTGATTGATGCGACAGCGCACGGAACAAGCGGGCACGCTGCAAGAAATGAAGGCAGGAATGCACTGTATATGGCTCTGGAAGATATAAACAGACTTAGGGAGCATACCTTCAGCAGAATTTCACCAAGAATGGGCAAGGTCAATCTTAACGTCACACAGATCAACGCTGGTACAGCGCATAACGTCATCCCGGACAGATGCGATTTCGTCATAGACATACGTCCTACGGAGCAATACACCAACGAGGAGATCCTAAAGGAACTCCAAAATATCTGTAAAAGCAAACTCAAGCCACGCAATCTGACCAACCGTTCGAGCGGAACCTTCGTGGATTCTCCTCTTCAAAAAGCAGCAGAAACCCTTGGCATAGAGACATTTTCATCACCGACGACATCCGATTGGATGCGGATTGGCTGCGATGCCATCAAGATGGGGCCGGGAGAATCATCACGTTCACACAAGAAGAACGAATATGTCCTCGTTGAGGAAATCAGAAACGGAATAAAAACGTATATTGAATTTATAAACCTATTATAAAAATCTCTCGACTTCGCTCGAGATGACAAAGAGAGATATGAGTACACTTTGGAGTAAAGGGACACAGGCGACTGACCTGGTAGAGGATTTTACTGTAGGCAATGATCGCATTCTGGATATGCGCCTGGCAAAATATGATGTTATCGGCTCAAAAGCCCATATCAGGATGCTTGAATCCATCGGCCTTCTGACTGCAGAAGAACTTGATACGCTTACAAAAGCCTTGGATCAGATTTTGGGCGAGATAAATGCCGGAGAATTCGTTCTGGAAGATGATGTAGAAGATATCCATTCTCAGGTCGAACTTCTTCTGACGCGCCGGTTGGGTGACATAGGAAAGAAGATACATTCAGGCCGTTCACGTAATGATCAGGTGCTGGTGGATGTAAAACTGTTCCTGAAGGATGAGGTTATGACACTACGGAATGAAGTGCTCCAGTTATTCTACACCCTCCAGAATCTGAGCGAAAAGCATAAGGATATACTTATGCCGGGCTACACTCACGGCCAGGTTGCAATGCCGTCATCATTCGGTCTCTGGTTCGGAGCATACGCAGAGGCTCTTGCTGACGATATGTATATGCTCCGTGGCGCATTCAACGTGACAGACCAGAATCCTCTTGGATCTGCTGCCGGATATGGAAGTTCATTCCCCCTCGACAGACAGATGACTACTGACCTTCTGGACTTCGGAAGTCTTGATTACAATGTGGTTGCCGCTCAGTTGAGCCGCGGAAAATCAGAGCGTGCGGTAGCATCAGCAATGGGAGCCATTGCATTGACTCTCAACAAATTCGCATCTGATTGCTGTATGTATATGAGCCCGAATTACGGCTTCATAAAGTTTCCGGACGAACTCACTACCGGATCGAGCATTATGCCGCACAAGAAGAATCCGGATGTGTGGGAGATTATGCGTGGAAACTGCAACAGAATTATTTCGGCCGAGACCCAGACATCTATGCTCTGCAGCAATATGCCTCACGGCTATCATCGCGAGTTCCAACTTCTGAAAGATATTCTCTTCCCAGCCCTGGAACTTATGCACAAATGCATCTATATGGCCGATTATATGCTTCAGCACATAATCGTGAAGGAAGGTATTCTTGACGCTCCGATATATGACTATCTCTTTACAGTAGAAGAAGTTAACCGCAGAACACTCGAAGGTATGCCTTTCCGCGATGCATATAAGTCAGTAGGCATCGAGGTCAATGAAGGACGTTTCTCATATCAGGGAGCAAGCGACAAGACAAACGGGCAGTTGACTCCAGCCGATCTGAATCATACTTCCATCGGAAGCCTCGGGAACCTCTGCACCGAGCAGATCAGAGACAAGATGGAAACTGCAGCAAGATTTATCTGATTCCGTATTTACGAAGGATCTTCAGAATTTTCGGCGAAATGCTGTCGAGCATTCTGGTGAAGCCAAGATCAGTAGGGTGAGAACCATCCGAAGTAGCGATATGGTCATCTCCTAGGAAGTCATCTGAAGGTATGAAATAGATATGTTTGTCGGTCTTCATCCTTTCACGGATCTCTTCTTCTGCAGCAGCCTGCTTTCTGGCCTCGAAATCCTCACGCCAGGTGTCGAAATTCCTGCTTTCACGACGTTCTGTCTGCATAAAAATAAGCGGGGTCTCAGGATGTGATGCACGGATCACATCTACGAAAGCATCGAAATTCTTATGGATCACCTCTGCCGATGGATTAGAAAAGGCGTCAAATATAAAAGCATCAACATCTTCGATATCAGCAAGATATCTTGCATATTCCTCTTGCAGTTTCGACTGACCGCTGAAGCCTAGATTGAAACAATAGAATCCGTTATCACGTCCGAAACGTGCTGCATAACTCATACCCGGACGCGAAGCAGCCAATCCGTGAGTGACACTGGAACCCTTGACCACAATACGATACTTGAACGGATTCTCCAAAGACTCTAAATATGAGCCTTCCTCCACTCCGACAAAAAGCGAGTCAAGCCTGTCATACAGAGGGAGATACAGGATGCATTCCTTTCTGCCCGGTGCCATAGACTTTACAATCGTACCGGCGTGACAGGCATAGTCAGGTCCCTTATCCATCTGCGGCCTCCCGACTCCGGCAAAAATCCATTTCCCATCCTGCTTTATATACAGATCCAGTCCTTTCTGAGCGATTGCTGTCATATTTTCCGAAGCATTCGCAGGGGAAGTCTGCCAACGAGCCTTGATGAACGGACTGTCCGTTGCAAACAAAACCGCAAGACCGGTGGAATGACACGCAAAATCATCGATAACCTTATTATTAAATCTATAAGCAGACGTATCGATTCTGGTAAAATCTTCGGATGTAGGTATAGCCTTACCGATTACATTCAGATCGGCTGCATTGTAGTAACGTACTTCCTGAGCATACATTGCGCCCCCAAAGGCAAGTGCTGCAATCAATATACATATCCTCTTCATAGACTTGAAATTTGCTAATGCAAAAGTAATGAAATTATTGCCATAATGACTGGAAAATGATTAGATTTGCATAGCACTAAGAAACTGACAACCGATGTGAAGATATATGATTTCGACAAGGAAACAGACCACAGAGGATCCGGAGCCTTCAAGACCGATGCGTATGCTGATATTGTCAGGCACTCCGAGACGCATATCGGAAAGGGCTATGCAGAAGTTATAACGTGCTATACACTCGGAATCTGCTGAAAATTTTAATGAACATATATACTGAAACTATGAAACGGATAACAGTAATCATTGCTTCACTGCTGGCAGCAGTTGTAGCCGCCAATGCCCAGGAATTGAACAATTTCTCATTCGGCAGACAGAAACCAGTCATCTCACCTGAGATTCAAAACGACAGCGTAACATTCAGGCTTAAAGCCGATTATGCAACTATAGTAAGACTAAGCGGTTCGTGGATGTCAGATTGGGGAGCATCCATTGATATGACCCGCGGGGAAAACAATGTATGGTCTGTGACCATTCCTTGCCCTGAACCCGAAATATATACATACAATTTCATTGCAGACGGAGTTGCCGTAAACGACCCTCAGAACGTGATGGTACAGCGTGACGGTTCACGCTATCTCAGTATGCTTCTCGTGGACGGTGAACGTACAGAGAATTATAGGCCGGCAAACAAGAGAGGTACAGTCAGCCATCCTTGGTATGACAGTGAAATTCTCGGCATCAACCGCCGCCTTACAGTATATACACCTTACGGGTATGAGACCAATCCTAAGACAAAGTATCCTGTCCTTTACCTTCTTCACGGAGCCGGCGGCGACGAGGAAGCCTGGTCATCAATGGGACGCACTGCTCAGATTCTTGACAATCTCATCGAGAAAGGCCTCGCAAAACCGATGATAGTGGTTATGCCTAACGGAAATCCCGACCAGCAGGCGGCTCAGACCTTCGGTCTTCCAACCACAGGGCTCGACAGGAGAAAGCCGGAAAACCGCAATATTTATGTCAGAAGCCTTGTAGAAGAGATTGTTCCATTCATTGAAAAGAACTACAGGGTTGTCGCAAAGAAATCGCACAGAGCCATTGCCGGTCTTTCTATGGGCGGAGGGCATACGATCGCTGCCTCCGGTCTGTATCCGGATATGTTCGATTACATTTGTCCGCTTTCGATGGGTTCAAGGAAGTCTCCTGAACTGGATGAGCAACTCCAGGGTATCAAGAAGGCCGGATACAAACTCTATTGGCTGGCTTGCGGAAACACTGATTTCCTCTTCGATCGAGCAAATGAATTGGATGCCGCCCTTACAGAGAACGGACTTGAACACACATATTATGTTAGCGAAGGCGGTCACATCTGGGCTAACTGGAGACTATACCTCAACACATTCGCACCACTTCTTTTCAAATAATACTTAAGCAATGAAGAAAATTACAACAGTCATAACCGCTATCCTTATAGCGGGCAGCGCTTTCGCCCAGCAGGCACTCTGGGGCGGCGGTTCTATAGTATCACCGCAAATCAATGAAGACGGAACCGTAACTTTCCGATATCACGCTCCTAAGGCAGTCAAGGTAACGGTGTCTGGCGATTTCCTCCCTACTAAGAGAATGACATTCCAGATGAACGGACAGGAAAGGACGTACGACGCTCCGGGAGTAGCAGAACTCAAGGAAGGACAGAACGGAATCTGGGAATACACCACGGATTTCAAGGTCGCTCCGGAAATGTACACATATACATTCAATGTGGACGGCAACAATGTCATAGACAACAATAATATGTGGGTAAACCGCGACATAGCCTCGCTTACAAGCGCATTCATCGTTCCTGGCGGACGCGCAGACCTCTACACCATTCAGGACGTACCTCACGGAACTGTTTCAAAGGTATGGTACCATAGCAAAACAGCAGGCTTCGACCGCAGGCTCAGCATATATACCCCGGCCGGCTATGAGCAGAACGCGAAGCAGAAGTACCCCGTGCTCTACATTCTGCACGGAATAGGAGGGGATGAGAATGCCTGGATCGAGCAAGGACGTGCTGTGCAGATACTCGACAATCTGATTGCAGAGGGCAAGGCAAAGCCTATGATCGCTGTATTCACTAACGGCAACATCTCGCAGGAAGCGGCTCCTGGAGAAAACTCCACTGGATATATCCACCCTACCACACAACTCCCTCAGACGATGGAGGGTACTTTCGAGACTTCCTTCCCAGAGATCGTGAAGTTCATCGACAGCAACTACAGGACTATCGCAAAGAAGCAGAGCCGCGCCATCTGCGGACTCTCTATGGGAGGTTTCCACACTCTGTACATAAGCCTCAACTATCCTGAAATGTTCAATTATTCAGGTATGTTCTCGGCTGCCATCGGAGTCAGTGATCCTACTGTATCTCCCGTTTATCAGGACTTCGACACTAAACTCGCTGCATACTTCAGCAAGAAGCCGTCACTCCTCTGGATCGGTTGCGGCAATTCTGATTTCCTCATTCAGTCAAATCAGGACTTCGTGAAGAAACTCAAAGAGAATGACTATCCGCACGAATACATAGAGAACGAAGGCGGGCATATCTGGAGGAACTGGAGAATCTATCTGACAGAATTCATCCCTAGGATCTTCAAATAATAACTCTGAATATATATGAAAAACAAACTGAGCATTTTAATCGGCACTATGGCCATTATGGCCGGATGTGGTACAGGGCAAACCCCAAAACTGGGTAAGGATCCTGTCGATAAGGTGATTGCCGCTATGACACTCGAAGAAAAGGCCAGAGTACTCATAGGCACCGGGCAGCCCGGTATTTCGACCGACACCGACCTTAATATGGATTCGCTTATCAGAGAATGCCGGAATATGGTACCAGGAGCAGCAGGCACTACATTCCCGATAGACAGATTAGGCATTCCGGCCGTTGTACTGACTGATGGGCCAGCCGGTGTCAGGATCGATGCTCATAGGGAAGGCAGCGACGAGACTTACTATTGCACCCACTTCCCTATTGCCACTCTTCTTTCTGCGACCTGGGATCAGGATCTCGTGGAAAAGGTTGGAGCCGCAATAGGAAACGAAGTGCTTGAATACGGAGCCGATGTCCTTCTTGCCCCAGCCCTGAATATACACAGGCATCCTCTATGCGGCCGCAACTTTGAATATTTCTCTGAAGATCCTGTGGTAAGCGGCAAGATTGCGGCTGCATATATCAGAGGTGTACAAAGTCAGGGTGTAGGAACTTCCATAAAGCACTTTGCTGCGAACAATCAGGAGACCAACCGCCTGAGTTGCAACACAATAGCCAGTCAGAGAGCCTTGCGTGAAATTTATCTCAAAGGATTTGAGATTGCCATAAAGGAGGCCGAGCCCTGGACAGTAATGTCCGCATACAATTACGTAAACGGGACTTACGCCTCAGAAAATCACGATCTGCTTACAACGATACTCAGAGACGAGTGGGGCTTTGACGGAATGGTGATGACAGACTGGGGAGCCGGCTCCGATCCGGCGGCTCAGGTCTATGCCGGGAACGATATGTTCCAGCCCGGTACTGACAGACAGTTCCAAGCCATTGTCGAAGGCGTCAGGAAAGGGGAAATAGACGAAGACGTTCTTGACAGGAACGTCAGAAGAGTACTGGAAATGATATTGAAGACTGGGGATTTCAACGGGAAAGAGTGCTCAGGAAAGCCGGATCTGGCCGCAAATGCAAAGGTGACAAGGCAATCGGCAACAGAAGGTATGGTTCTGTTGAAAAACGATGGTCAGACCCTCCCATTCAGCAAGGAGACATCCACTCTGGCCTTGTTCGGAAGCATCTCATATAACTTCTATGCCGGAGGTACTGGCTCAGGAAATGTCGTGAGAGCCTATACCGTATCCCTACTGGACGGGCTTGAAAATGCCGGATACAGGACGGAACCGGCTCTGCATAAGGCATATAAAACTTTCGTTGAGAAAGAAATAGCAAGAGTAAGCCCGGAAAAGGAAGATGCATTCACCGCACTTATGCCTCGGGAGCAGATCAAGGAAATGCCTCTTACACGGAAACAGATAGAAGATGCAGCGGAAGTATCAGATGCAGCACTCATCACCATAGGACGTCCTTCAGGAGAATTTGCGGATAGGAAGTCATCTGAATTCTACATTTCGGAAGATGAAAAGAAACTTATAGAAGATGTTTCCGACGTATTCCGCTCCAAAAGGAAGAAAACCGTCGTCATCCTTAATATTGGAGGAGTCATCGAGACTGCATCCTGGAAAGATAGTCCGGATGCGATATTATGTGTATGGCAGGCAGGACAGGAGGGAGGAAACAGTGTTGCAGACGTCTTGAGCGGAAATGCGACACCTTCAGGAAAACTGCCAATGACCTTCCCGGTGGATATGTATGACCACGGCTCTGCCCTGAACTTCCCTATAGACTCGGATATGCCTCTTTCATTCACTCCTGACAAATCTGGACGCACTGACAGAAAAAACATCGACTACGTAATATACGAGGAAGGAATATATGTAGGATACAGATGGTTCGACAAGAAAGGGCTGAAGGTATCATACCCGTTCGGGCACGGACTCTCATATACTGAATTCGATTATTCAGATGCACAGATCGAATCCGGAAAGAATGAAACAGATATAACGGTGACTATAAAGAATACTGGTTCATATAAGGGCAAGGAAGTCGTACAACTCTATGTATCGGCTCCAGAAGGAAAACTCGGTAAACCTGTCAAGGAACTCAAGGCATTCATCAAGACCGAAGAACTGCAACCTGGAGAATCGGAGACAGTGAAATTGACTGTCAGACACGATGACCTCGCCTCATTTGACGAGGACGAAGGAGCCTGGATCACCGATAAAGGAACATACACATTCCATATCGGAGCATCCTCTGCAGACATAAAGGCAAGCCTGAGTTGTGAAATTGCCGGAAGAAGCAGAAAAGTCAACAATGTACTTGATCCAGAAAGTCCTGTCAATGAACTGATTCCATAAAGCGATTCATTTAAGGATGAACAGCACAGCAAGAATATACATCACAGGGGTTATCTTCTTGAAGTTGCCACAGTTCATATTCATAAGAACGTATGAAATCATTCCGATGAGAATACCATTCGAGATTGAATAGGTAAGCGGCATAGAAATGATGCAGATGAATGCCGGAGCAGTCGCTGCAGACGGGATGGAGAGGAAAAGTGGCGAGAAGAAGAGAGCCACCGCAAAGCATATTCCTATTACCGGTGCAGTAAGGCCAGAACGTCCTCCCTGCGCTACACCTGCCGCACTCTCGATGTATGTTGTGTGTTGGTGATGAAATCAATGGAAAGGAATGTAAATACAATGGCCAGCATATCAAGAGACCAGATCTGGTCGAACTGGAACTGGAAGAATATCGGCTTTATGGATTCCGGACTTGAAAGGATGCCTTTGAACTCTGTGACACCCATAGGTATGCCGATGACCATTGTTATGATGATACCCAGAAGAATTGCTCCCGGCACTTTCTTTACATAAAGGAATCCGGTGAGTATCAGACCGATAAATGCAATGAAAAGTCCGATACCGGCGCCTATGGCATTACGAAGGCTGGCAGGTATCGCATTGACAATAGCCTCTCGGACGTTGGTTATCGTCAGGATAATGAAGATTATACCTTCTATAAGCACAGCAGCCAAAGCGATTGATGTAAACACCGCGCCTTCCGGCATCGCTGAACATTGAAGGATTCACCGCAAGAATATAGGACATAGTGAGAAAGGTGGTGATTCCAGCAACAATTTCAGTCTTGACCGTGGTTTTTGCCGGATCAAATCCGAATAATTTCTTAAGCAGATCTCATAGGTTTACAGGTTCTCTAAAAAGTCCATTTTGCCGCGATTGTCGGCATAACTGCGAAGCCCTTCTGAACGAAATTGCAGGAGAGTTCCACTTCTGTGCCTACACTGAGCCCGATTTTCTCCCATCCTTTGATCTTATTGAGATTAACCCACAACTGAGGTTCTGTTATGAAAATGTACTCAGTACCCTGCCAGACTCTTGTCTCACGCCAGAAATCAGCGAAACCGTTGAAGGAAAGCCAGTGGTTGAAAAAGTCGAGATTCCAGACTCCGGTAATCTGAAAATTATGCATCTGACATTTTCCTGAAGCATCAAAAGTGCCGGGTATGGCTTTGTACATTGCAGAAAGAGACCAGGTCTTGCTCCAATCCTTGGAATATCCGGAATATGTCAGACCTCCCAACCAGGCATTATTGAACGAGCCCGCTACCGTATTCAATCCACCATTATACTCCAGATGTACCGAGAGCCAGTTCACCTTGCTGTCCTGCCAGAAATTCAGTTCTCTGGAAATCTCCCAATATGCACCGCTGACCTTGGGATCGTAATCGAAATCAACAAAGAAGAAAGTACTTCCACCACCATCCGGGCGGAACATTTCAACGGTTGTAGTAGGACAATTTCTGCCCAGATCATAATGCAACTGCACATTCTGCGCAGACACCTCCAGAGCGATAAAAGCCAGTACGAATACTGGAATGAGTTTGAGTTTCTTCATAAGTTTCATATTTCAGTCTTCATTATTTATCCGATGGATTCGTGATTTCCTCCACAAATTGCCTGAATGAATTCGCCAGCATCACAAACACCACAGAAGTCATCGAGACAATAAAATAAGGCTCGATGAGAGGAAGAAGTTCTTCCGGCTGTCCCAAATGGCCTATTATGATCGGTACAGCCAGACAGGGCAGCGATTTATAATTTTTCCCGTATTTACCTATCAGTGTAGTCATCCAAAAATCAGGTTTGAACCTATAAAGGTACATTTTTCCTGATTATCTCTATAAGAATTTTAGACGACCTGAAAATGGGAAATTGTTATTCTATACGATGCAGCACCGAGATTACGCCACAACAGCAAAATCGCTTGTATGTGGCGTGATTTCATTTTCAGGACACATTATCATTGCCTCATATAAATGGAACTCAGGAGATGCTATTTCCCGATATATCTTTTCTTCGTCAAAGCTGTCAATACTAAACTTGCGGTCTGCACGCTCACGTGCTGAAGATATGGCTTGAGCCGGATTGTTCAGATAATCCTCGATGAAATTGTTCATTGCAGTCATTGTATAAGGGTTTATTAATACACTAATGACTGCCCATACTCAAACTACGCGCCAAACTATTACAAAATCTGTAATAATTTTACAATTATTGCAAAGTAACGTATCTGGAAACTATAACTCCCTTGCGATTTGTAACCAATATATATGGCAGAGAAGAAAGGTCAAATCTATCGAAAAGCCTGTTTGCCAAGGCCGGATCGGTTCTCAGGATCCGATCAATATTCACCATAAGAATCCGGACATCTTTATTCTCTGCAGCAAGAGAACGGGCAGCAGCCTTTTCTGCATCGCAGATATGACATCCTTCCGTGTAGAAAATCACGATGTTCTCCTCTCCACGCAGTTTCCTGAGACTGTATTTTCCCGTCTTTATCTTCTTGCCGTATCTCAGCAGTTCTCCAGGCAACTTCAGATCGGTTATCCTGCTTCCAGGAATCGATTTGGAAAGAAGGTCATCCATTATCTCAGCAAAGCCTATCACCTTCAGGCTGTCATCACTTGAGTGCCAGATGTCGTTCCGGTCAAGTATATATGTATCGATCAGATATTTTGCACCTTCCTTGAATCCAGATCCGGTTTTGGGAGCAAGATAATAAAGCAAATCCCCCACCAACTGTCTGCACATTGTCGTATCTCCGGCAGAAAGCGTAGAACTGGCCATATCTTCCACAGCAAGCCTAACATCAGCGAAAGACAGATACTTGCCTGACGAATCCGAAAAGATTTTGTCGAAATATGCCTCCGACTCCTTGCCTCCGTATTCCAGATCAGGATGTGCAAATATTCCCTCAAGCATTATCGAGAGGGCACGGGTATCCAGTCCTCTGCCTTTTATCACCCCGTCAGGCCCCGTCAGGAACAGGCGCGGAGTCTGCACAACCCCATATTTACGCTGGAAATCAGAATCCAAAGCAGGATCCCAAAGATGATTCACATAAATATCATCCGACTCAAAATCAAATCTTTCAGACACATACTTTTTCCAGGCCTCACGGTCATCCCCAGTATATATGGCATAAAAGTCTATCGGATAATTCTCAGTCTCAAGCAGATTCCCCAGCATAATGCTCTCAACCTTGCATTTTGCGCAAGATGTATCATAGAAGAACAGCACCTTGTGTCTCTCTCCGCTCTCCACTTTCTGAGTTAGAAAAAGCCTCACCGTATCACCCTGCATTGTCTCCATAACGAGTTCCGGAGCCTTCTCTCCCAAAAGAGACTGACGGTTGAAGTCTGCAAAGATCCTGGCGTTCAGAAGGTCAATATCGCTCCCCATACTGATTTTTCCGGGCTTGAACCATTTATCATAGATATGTATGGCCACAGCCTCAGCACCCATAACCGGAGAAGCCAGATAATGATCATATATCCTCAAAGCCACAAACTGCCGCACTTCAGGATCGGATGCAGCCTCTATCATAAGATCAGCCTCTGCCTTCTGCACATCAATACCCTCATATCTCAAAAGATCGAAATATTCGGTCAGACGCTCCTCCAAGGCCGCGGCTTTGGCTGGATCAAGTTGCTGTGCAAAAAGTGTCCCGCTTCCAGCCATAAAAGCCAGAAGCATCAGTGACGTCAGATATGTGGTTATTCTTTTCATTTCTTAGAGTCGGACTCCTTCAGGAACAAAAAGGGATATGTCGCCACCGTGCTTGAGCAAGTCACGGACAGCAGTGGATGATATGTGAGCAAACTCCTGGGCTGTAGGAATGATGATGGTCTCGATATCAGGTGCGAGTTTTCTATTGGCATCTGCAATCGACCTCTCGGTCTCGAAATCGATCATATTCCTGACTCCCCTTACAATATGATGTATGCCGAGTTCACGACATTTGTCTATGGTAAGGTTATCGTATTGGATTATCCTCACACCTTCAAGCCCTTCAGTAGCCTGTCTGATGATGTCAATCCTCTTTTCATTAGGAAAGAATCCCCTCTTGTCTATATTGACTCCGACAGCCACCACCACCTCATCAAACATTGTCAATGCTCTCTTGAGTATATTCAGATGACCTGCTGTAAAAGGATCGAAAGATCCTGGAAATATTGCCTTTCTCATCATATAATTTCTTTATCAATACACTAAAATGGCCTGGTACGTGATTTAAAGTTGCCAGTTGATCGGTTGAAGACCCCGGGAAATCAGGATATTGTTTGCCTGCGAGAAATGTCGGCAGCCGAAAAATGCACCTCTGGCCAATGGTGACGGATGCGCTGCTTCCAGGACAAAATGTCTCGAACGGTCGATCAGTTCACGTTTGCTTCGTGCGAAGTTTCCCCAAAGCATAAAGACTACACCATCACAATTATCTGATATATATCTGATTACAGCATCAGTAAATTCTTCCCATCCGATTTTTCCGTGAGATGCAGCCTCACCGCTGCGGACAGTAAGGATGGCATTCAGAAGCAACACACCCTGGCGAGCCCAATTCTCGAGGTTGGGATAACCGCTCATCCTTACCCCCAGATCTGATTCGATTTCCTTGAATATATTCTTCAATGACGGAGGCGCTGGCATATTTTCCGGAACAGAAAACGACAGGCCGTGTGCCTGACCGGGTCCGTGATAAGGATCCTGTCCCAGAATCACGACTTTCACCTGGGACACGGGAGTCAGGTCAAATGCCCGGAAAATCTGTCCTCCGGGAGGGAAAATCCTCTTTCCGGAAGCCTTCTCATTATGCAGGAAACGCACCAGCGATGCGAAATAAGGTTTCTCAAACTCGCCCGCCAATGCGTTTTTCCAACTCTGTTCTATGCGTACATCCATTACAACAAGGTCTTATCCTTTTTAATTTAATATGGATTCCAGCGACCCCCGCCCTCTGCGAGGGCACCCCCTAGCCGGGGGTGGCACGTCGCTTACATCCATATTCAATTAAAAAATAAATTCTATTACTTCCTGAATGTTCTTTACGTAAACAAAGGTAAGACCTTTTATGTAAATTTCCTTTATATCCTCCACATCTTTTCGGTTTTCTTCCGAAATGACAATAGTATGTATGCCTGACCTCTTGGCTGCGAGGATCTTCTCCTTTATACCACCTACAGGAAGCACACGGCCTCTGAGAGTCATCTCACCAGTCATAGCGATACCGCTCTTTACCTTCTGTCCGCGGTAGGCCGACACCATCGAACTTACCATCGTTATTCCCGCCGAAGGGCCGTCCTTTGGAACCGCCCCTTCCGGCACGTGGACGTGGATATCCCTCTCGGCAAATTCCTCGTAAGTAAGTCCTGTCAGTTCCGGATGAGCCTTGATGTACTGATATGCAATCTGCGCCGACTCCTTCATCACGTCACCAAGATTACCTGTCATCGAAAGGTTACCCTTGCCCTTGCTCACCGAACTCTCGATGAAAAGAATTTCACCTCCCATAGCCGTCCACGCCAGACCTGTAACTACTCCCGGAGCCTCATTTCCTTTCTGCATATCGTGAGAATTGGTCGGAAGTCCCAGATATTCACGAAGATGATCCTTTTTGATCACAGCAGGATATTCTTCGTCAAGAGCAATTTTCTTTGCTGTGACACGAGCCACCTTGGCGATCTGCTTCTCCAATCCGCGCACACCTGACTCGTGCGTATATTCATCAATGATCCTGGTGATCGCCCCCTTGTCGAACTTCAATTGTCCCTTCTCCAGACCGTGTTCTTCAATCTGTTTCGGCACGAGATAATTCTTGGCGATTTCGTACTTTTCCTCAGCAAGATATCCACTGACATTGATCATCTCCATACGATCTTTAAGAGCCGGCTGGATCGTATCGATGTTGTTGGCTGTAGTGATGAACAGCACATTCGACAAATCATAATCTATATCAAGATAATTGTCGTGGAAAGCAGTATTCTGCTCTGGGTCAAGCGCTTCGAGGAGGGCAGAAGACGGATCACCCTTAATATCCTTGGCGAGTTTGTCAACCTCGTCAAGTACAATCACAGGATTGGATGTACCGGCACGATTGATACCATTGAGAATACGTCCAGGGAGTGCGCCCACGTATGTTTTCCTATGTCCTCGGATCTCTGACTCATCGTGGACTCCTCCAAGTGCAATTCTTATATATTTACGTCCCAAAGCCCTTGCCACAGACTTTCCAAGACTGGTCTTACCCACTCCTGGAGGGCCATAAAGACAAAGGATAGGCGACTTCATATCTCCCTTGAGTTTGAGCACAGCCAGATACTCTATGATTCTTTCCTTGACCTTCTCAAGTCCATAATGATCCTCGTCCAGAACCTTCTGCGCATTCTTCAGATCGAGATTATCGCTTGACATCTCGCCCCAAGGAAGATCGAGCATAAACTGGATATAGTTGTACTGGATACTATAGTCAGGCGAACTTGGATTATACCTCTCAAGTTTGGCTATCTCCTTGTCGAAAATCTCCTGGACAGATGCCGGCCAGAGTTTCTCTTCCGCTCTTGCACGAAGTTGCGCAAACTCCTCCACATCGTCCATTCCAAGTTCTTCCTGAATGGTCTTGAGTTGGTTGTTCAGATAATATTCCCTCTGCTGCTGATCGATCTCTGTCTTTACCTTCTGGTTGATTTCCTGCTTGATCTTCTGAAGTTCCACCTGCGTATCAAGAACCGACAGAAGTTTCATAGCACGAGCCCTGAGGTCGCTATATTGCAGGAGCTCCACCTTGTCCATAAAATTCTCCACCTCAACAGTAGTAGCGATAAAATTGACAAGGAACTCAAAGTTATCTATACCTTTCAGTGCAGAAGCCGCCTCACGAGGTACGAAGGACGAAGAACGGATTATAGTAGCAGCCTTCTCCTTGAGAGACTCTGCAATCATACGCACCTTCACATCATTTTCAGGCACGGCATCCTCAAGATAGCGCACCCTTCCGAGCATATAAGGCACATATTCCACAACCGACTCTATCTCAAACCTCTTGTAACCCTGAAGGATAGCAGTAATAGTGCCGTCAGGCATTTCGAGAGTCTTGACAATCTTGGCAACAGTACCGTAAGGATAGAGATCCTGTTCACGTGGATCCTCCACAGCCAGATCGTTCTGAGGAACCGCTCCTATGAAAGTATTGTTTTTCTCGGCGTCTTCTATAAGACGGATGGATTTCTCTCTTCCTATGGTTATAGGATATACTGTACCCGGGAAAAGTACGGCATTACGTAATGCGAGGATGGGAAGTGAATCCGGAAGTTGAGCCTCATCCAGTTTCATCATTCCATCGCCCTGCATAACAGGTATAATGCTGACTTCAGCACCAGGTGCGGTAAAAATGTCGTTCATTATATCTTTCATATATTCTGCATCATTTCTATTTTCAACATCAAACAAACATATCGTAAATCTATAGCACCATAAATATGAAATATATGATCTACATTACCCCTTCCCTAAATCCCTTCCCTCGGGGAAGGGACTTGCTATCGCTTCGCTCAAATATTCTGCATCGTTTCTATTTTCAACATCAAATAAACATATCGTAAATCTATAGCACCATAAATATGAAATATATGATCTACGTATTCCGCATCGTTTCTATTTTCAACATCAGTTTCGGCACAGGAGGCAGCAACTGCCAAAATGGCAGTCTTTGTCCCGCCACCAACACGCATATATATATGGTCAATCATTGTGCCAGTCTGGATCAGTCGAAATCCTGTGACATAATTTTGTCATTTTTGAATATTCTGTCAAGTTTTTCGTTGAAATTTAAGCACTTGATTTGCCTAATTAAAAAATTCAGCCTATCTTTGCGATTCTATTCCGACAATAGTTTTTGATTTACAATATAAAGAAATAAAGTTATGACAAAGGCAGAAATCATCAAAGAGGTGTCAAAGAACACCGGAATTGAGGCTACAGCAGTAGGAGCAGTTGTAGAAGGATTTATGGAGGCAGTAAAGGGCTCGCTTGCAAAGGGCAACCCAGTATATCTTCGTGGATTCGGCAGTTTCATCATCAAGCACAGAGCAGAGAAGGCTGCAAGGAATATCACCAAGAACACAACTATGACTATTCCTGCACACAACATTCCGGCTTTCAAGCCTGCCAAGGTTTTTGTAAACGAAGTAAAATAATATAACAATTATCTAAAAACTAAGTATTATGCCAAACGGAAAGAAGCATAAAAGGCATAAGATGGCAACGCACAAGCGTAAAAAACGCCTGCGCAAGAACAGACACAAGAAGAGAAAGTAATTTTCTCACAGTGTCTGCCATTTTAGCAGTCCGCTAAAGAAGGCCGACCAGGATGGTCGGTCTCTTTTTTTGAAAATAATCTTATCACTGAAATTCCTGATGGAGTCTGTAAAGGATCTGATTGTTGATGTCAATTCAACGGAAGTCTCGATAGCACTGATGGAAAACCACAGGCTGATCGAGTTGAACAAAGAGTCCAGCGAGGGTCACAACTTTTCCGTAGGAGATGTGTATCTCGGAAAGGTGAAGAAAATTCTTCCAGCCCTGAATGCTGCCTTTGTTGATATCGGAGACGAAAAGCAGGCATTTGTCCACTATCTGGATCTGGGACTATACTTCAACGCATTCGACGAATTCGTCAAGAGAGTAAATCCCAATTCCGATAACAAGGGAATATACAAGCACATAAAGCCAGGTCATATCCTCGAAAAGGAAGGCAGGATAGAAAATGTGCTTACTCCGGGACAGATGATGATAGTGCAGATCGTAAAGGAGCCGATCTCAACAAAAGGTTCAAGACTGACTGCAGAAATTTCATTGGCAGGACGAAACATTGTACTGCTCCCCTTTGCAGAAAAGGTGAGCGTATCCCAGAAGATTTCCTCAAAAGAGGAGAAAAGAAGACTAGAGACGCTCGTAAAGAGTATTCTCCCCAAAAATTACGGAGCCATTATCCGCACAGCAGCAGAAGGCAAGAATGCCGCTATCCTTGATGCGGAAGTTATGTCCCTAATTGAAAAGTGGGAGAATTCCTGGAAGAAACTGGCGAAATCAAAGGATGTGCAACTGCTCTTCACAGAGTATAGCAAGACCACTACCATCCTTAGAGACCTTCTCAACGACTCGTTCAGCAACATCTATGTGAATGACGAGAACATTTATGAGGAGACAAGAAAGTACATCTCGCTGATCTCACCGGAGCAGGAGAAGATCGTGAAACTCTATAAAGACAAGGCACCGATCTTTGACCACTTCGAAGTAACGAGACAGATCAAGAGTTCTTTTGGAAAGGTAGTACCGATAAAGCAGGGCGCATATCTGGTGATAGAGCACACGGAAGCATTGCACGTCATTGATGTGAACAGCGGCATACGCTCCAAGAACAAGGAACAGGAGCAGAACACATTCGACATCAACTGCTTTGCAGCCGAGGAGATTGCAAGACAACTCAGACTTCGTGATATGGGTGGCATAGTGATCGTTGACTTCATAGATATGGACAACAACGAGCATAAGAACGCCCTCTTCAAGAAGATGCAGGAACTTATGGAGCCGGACAAGGCCAAGCACAATGTGCTTCCTCTGACAAAGTTCGGTCTTATGCAGATCACCCGGCAGAGAGTCCGTCCAGCAACCGAGATCAACACCACGGAGGTGTGTCCGGTCTGCAACGGTACCGGAAAAATCACTTCAAGCGTCGTTATCGATGAGGCTATCGAGAGAAGGCTCGCTTTCTATGTGACTGAAAAGAAGATCACAAATCTGACCCTCAAGGTCAACCCGATACTCGGAGCCTACCTTACAAGAGGTATCTTCTCCTCAATAGTAGGAAAATGGAAAAAGAAGTACAGATGCAAGATCGAAGTCATAGAGACAACCGACTTCTCTGTCCTGCAGAATGAATTTTATGATGAAAAAGGTGGGAAACTGGATTAGTTTCCCACCTTTTTCATTATTCCTCTTGAATTTTCTGGTGATACGGCGATAATAAGCAGCCAAAGCACACAGATCCCCCACCCCATCAAGGTGGAAAGAGGAAGCGCAATTTCGTGTTGAGAATAGAGAATGGCTAAGATATTCTCAAGCAATAGCAATGAGAATTCTGGACGAGATGGAATCCAAAGGGATGACACAAAAGGAATTTGCGGAGAAAGCCGGCTGCAGCCAACAATATATTTCAAGAATACTTAAAGGAAGGGAAAACCTTTCATTGGAGACTATATCCAAAATCGAATCAGCCCTAGGTACATCTATCGTTGAAATCAAAGTATAAAACAATTCACCCGGATGTAGTTCGCTACGAAGGAGCATAGGGAAATGCTCCGCTCGCTTACATCCGGGTGAATTGTAATGTAAAGAATTCAACTATATCAGTTCAACGCATCTCGCCACGATTTGCCGACAACTACTGGTGGTGTAGGTTCAAAGGCCTTCTCCACATAGTTGCGACGTGCCCTCTGAGGCGCTGTTGCAGAGGATGCCCTGTTGATGGTATCATACTCCACGAAGTCCTCATAATCATACTCCCAGACATCGCCGTATGCAAGTTTGTGGATGCGGTACCAGATCGCCTCACGTGATGGAGCGTTGAAATACCCGTCATCATCTTTCATTATACTATTCTGCGACGGACGATATACGCCAGTCCAATAAGCAAGAGCGCCTTCAAAGATTCCAAGTCCCTCATTGGAATATCTTTCATCTTCCAGGAACTTTGACCACTTTACAAGAGTCGGATCTGTTGTGAAATCGACATTCTTCCACCAGCCAAACCTCTCGTTCACCATCTTATAACCAGAGATGAAATCATCCGGAATCGCACCATAATTTTCGTACGCATATTCATCTGCCAGTTTTGCAAATCCGTGCCCTCCTGCCTCGTGATGTACCAATTTTGAAGTGTACTCATCAACATCTCCAGAAGCAAAATAAGAAATTGAAGTGCCCGACCCATAATCATTCATAGATTCAGGCTGGTACATATAACACGTACCTGATATATTATGAGCATTCATTGATACGATAATGAGAGCCTCATCCATCCTTTCATCTGACACAGCCATCCGGGCATATCGTAAGCACTCTCCATCATCGCCGCCCACTTCAGTTCCGTATCCAAACCAACCCGACAATGCTGTTTCTGCGCCGAAATCCAATAGCTCACCATTATCGAATAACTCATTCTTAGATACTGCCACGACAGAATACACATTGAAAAAATCTTTAAACGAAGCATACGGCTCAACTGAAAAGAATATATCATTCATCTTTTTCATATCCCTGTCATAAGTGCCGTCAGCAATCAATCTGTCCGAATATCCGTCACCAAGCAAAATGACATCTATACCATTTCCGGTCTTTGCCTCCTGCAGCATAGTGATCTTGCCATCAGCAGAATAATCCACAGACTCATAAATATCTGTTTCACCCTCACCTAATCTTTCACAAATGAAATTACCTAATGTTTCCCTGTCATCAAAGATATGGTTGAAAACGACTTTTCCGGTATTGTCAATCACACAAACAGTCGGCATAGAATGCAAATATTGGCCATATCCCTTATTTCCTGAATGAGCGACCTCAAATTCAAGGAACACATTAGGCCAGGTTATGCCATTTGACTCCACGTATGCTCGCATCTGATCAGGTGTCGTGATGCTCCCATCGCCAAAAGAAATGGCACCAAGACCTTTATCCTTGTACATATTGTAAAGCCGGACAAGTTTCGGAGTATAGATCTCTGAGAACGGGCACTGATGTCCATAGTGGTAAAATATAGTATATTTGTAATCCTTGAAAAAATCATCTGTGATTCTCTCTCCATCCAGAGTAGTGAAATCGAAATCAGGGAAAGGGATACTCAAAGTCTCCGGATTAAGGCCTGTTCCTTTCTGATCGCAGATATTCTCCCAATCACGTATCCATAAATCCATATCCTGAATGGCCTGTGGCACATCACCCTCCAAAGAATTTCCATAAAGCCACAGTGTTTCCAACCCCCTTATATCTGCAATGGAAGCCGGTATCGTTCCTGTCAGTTGATTCGATTGCAGATTCAAGTGCTTAAGATTGGATAACCTGCTTATCTTTTCCGGAATCTGGCCCGTCAGTCCGCAACCAGACAGATTCAGGTCTATAAGATTGGGCATTTCAAGCAATAATTCAGGGAAACCGTCACATAAGAACTGCTCACAATTATCGACGCGAAAACGGAAAAGATTCTTTAAATTCCTGAACTCCGGTGGTAATGTGCCAGACAGATTATTGCCTTTCGTACTGTCTTCCGGAATATAAAGTTCTATGGAAGTGACAAAGCCAGACCCATCCGTATATACTCCATACCACTCATTGAGCGGTCTGTCGCTGCACCAATTGTCATTATGCACCCAATTATCCCCACCTGTAGCATTATAAAATGCGATCAATGCCTCACGCTCTAGTTGCTTCGTATCTGTAATATTTTCGATGATCCCTATATCCTGTATATAGCCCGGCTTAAGAGTTATTTCCTGACGGATCTGCTTTATGCCACACTTGCTGTCTGAGGTATTGAATATAAACCGCAGTCCTTCTGAATATGTTCCAGGATATAAGGCAATATAATAGTCTCCCGGCTCCATCGGGGTGTCTGAGTTCAGATATACTTCGGGATAAGGACACCCATCCGGTCCCAATACTTCAGGCGAAAAAGTTGCCTGATTACCAGAAAAGTCAACGAAAATTC
Organism: Candidatus Cryptobacteroides sp.; assembly: GCA_045635205.1. Lineage (GTDB taxonomy): Bacteria > Bacteroidota > Bacteroidia > Bacteroidales > UBA932 > Cryptobacteroides. The sequence continues at coordinate 39,601 of JAZRBS010000041.1, forward strand.
TATCATAAGCCAATGCCTCCTTTCCGGGCGCATCAACTCTTACTTGAGTAATCGGCCAAGAATCCTCAGTAATTGTAAACTTGATATACCCTAAGAGACTTCTGAAACGAAAGTTACCATTCTTTTCAACACATTTAGCCGTTGAGAGATAGTACGGGAGTTGGTTTTTAACAGCCCACTGCCAAAAATTAACACAACAAAAATATCCTCCCTCGCTCCATTCAAAAATAGAATTAGAAGATATAGCCCGGTAATCATTTGCCAAAGCCGTCTTACCGACAAACTCTACTGTCGGGCTAAGTTCCTCATTTGTTGAATAAAAGACATCTCCATTGACTGTTATATTCTCATAAGGTATCCACCACACCTCTGTACCATTGACCAGAGTCGTTTTAGTGTCACCACCGAACGAAGCACTGAATCTCATTTCGAGTTTTTCACCGGGCGAGGTTTCTTTCTGAGAGATATCTGCTAATTCATCTACACAAGAAATAACTGTAATGACAGTTATGAGCATCGATATGGTTTTGAGTATTGTCTTCATAGTATTGATTCTGTTATGGTTTAATCGAGAAGTTCAATCCAACTGTCATCTTCTTCAAAGGAATCGTGAGTTCCGCTTGTACATAGAACTCCTTCATTCAATAGTTCACAAACGGAAATTTCCGGACTCACATAGAGTTCCAGAACAGAATCATCGGTCTGCTGCTTCATATCATTACGGGATTATAGGGTTACCTCATTTAGAATCAGCCACAAATATACCCCCCAATTTTGAAAAAGCAAATTTTTGAAAGGGAAAAAGACATTTGTATTTGCCTACCGGATGTGGCTCGCTACGCAGGAATTATTCCTCTTCGAGAAACTGAGTCATATTTTCCGAATACTTGCGCCATTTATCGATCAGAGCCTGCATATCGGAGGGCAGGTCGGAGTCGAAACGTATAGTCTGTTTCGTGCGCGGGTGAACAAAGCCGAGGGTCTTGGCGTGCAAAGCCTGGCGTGGAAGCAGTTTGAAGCAATTCTCGATAAACTGACGGTACTTTGCATAGATGGTTCCCTTGCGTATTTCAGAACCGTCATAACGGCTGTCGTTGAACAGGGGATGACCGATCCAATTGAAATGCACACGGATCTGATGGGTACGTCCGGTCTCCAGACGACACTCCACCACTGTGACATAGCCGAAACGCTCCAGGACACGATAGTGAGTCACTGCGTGTTTTCCGTGATCCCCATCCGGGAATACCTTGAAACGCATACGGTCATTAGGGTCGCGACCGATATTTCCTGTGATTGTACCCTCATCTTCTTTGAGATTACCCCATACAATGGCAACGTACCTACGCTCGATGGAATGTACGAAAAACTGCTTGGCCAGATCCAGTTGAGACTCATCATTCTTGGCAACCACAAGAAGGCCGGAAGTATCCTTATCGATCCTATGGACAAGTACGCCCATCCTTTCATCCTGAGCATCAGGGCCTTGCGAAATACCCAGATGATGCGCCAAAGCATTCACAAGAGTGCCGGAGAAATGACCGTGACCGGGATGTACAACCATACCAGCCTCTTTGTTGAGCACAAGAAGGTCATCATCTTCATACACTATATTCAGCGGAATATCTTCGGGCAAGATTTCCAATCCACGCCTCTGATAAGGCATCACGAACTTCACCACGTCACCAGGACGCACGATATAGTTCGCTTTGACAATCTTATCATTTACACGGATATAATCGGCCTTGATAGCAAGTTGGATACGGTGACGTGAGGTATATTCCATATGCGTAGCAAGATACTTGTCAACACGCATAGGCACCTGGCCTGAAGAAATGTCGAAACGATAATGTTCGAACATTTCCTGCTGTTCATCCTCATACGCCACTTCATCCCCTGCCTGCGCCGGATCGAAATCCTCTACAGGATCTTCATTGAAATCAAAAAATCTATCCTGATTCATATTATCGAGAAGGTATTCTTTCCGGATCTATAGTAAGGTAAAGTGAAACATCATTGCCTAAATTGGCCGGAATCTCCGAGGCTTCGGGAGATTGCCTGTAAACAACAGCATTCAAACTGTCATCGTAATTCTTCACACTGTCATCGAATCGTAAAGACTTGATATTCAGCGACTGCTTATGCACTGCATCCACTGCTGTCAAATATCTTTTTCCGATCACATTCGGAACGTATGTGCTGGCTTCTGTCTCAGGATTAAGTCCAAGCACCAGATCGATAACAGTATCGCTCTCAACCATCACGCCCGGCCCTATTTCCCTATTGCCACGCAATTGGCGCAAGACGTTATTTGTGGCCATATCCTGGACATATATCAGTTTGCCAAGCACAAGTCCACGTGAATGAATCTCCGCAAGAGCCTGACGCATAGACAAGCCCACCAGATTCGGCACTGTCACCTTCTTTGCATTAATTGCATTGATAGTCAATGCAATACGACGTCCCTCCTTAACCTTTGCACCTGGCGCTGGATTCTGGTCGCGCACCGCTCCTTTTCTCATTCTCTTGGCATAAACCGAATCCGTCACCTCGACCCTCATTCCGACCTGTGATGCAGCAGCCTCAGCCTCGGCCACGGTCATATTGGAAAAATCAGGCACCACCAGTTCCTGATTGTGTTTAGTAACAACATTCAGAAACACCATCGCGCCGACAACCATAACGGCCACAAGTGCAATACAGATGAGCAGGTTACGCACTATCCAATGGCTGAAAAATCCGGTCTTCTGTTTCTTTTCACTCATTTTATCTTACATTGATCAATTCGTACGAACGGCATCCAAGGCCAATCTTCTCACCATATTCCACTCCAGCCTGCCAGTTGGTGTCCGGGTGAACGATATGGAACTTATCTTCACCTTTATGATGATGATGACCGCAGCCGCATTCACCAGAATGCTCATCATCCTTGTCGGAGATTGCATTACCTTTGAGAGATGGAGCCGCCTTCACCAGATCAGCACAAGCACAGTCAAGAGCGACAGGGTCAAATGAAGCGGCAATTCCGATATCAGGGACAAGAGCCATATCATTATGGTTCCAGCAGTCGCAGTTAGGCGATACATTCATAATGAAACTGATGTGGAATGAAGGCTTGCCATTGACCACGGCGTATGCATATTCCGCAATCTTGCTATTGAGTACTTCGGAAGTGTCATAATCTTTCACGACAGCGGCCGCTTTCTGACACACTGCAACGCACTGACCACAACCTACACACTTGTCATAATCGATGACAGCCTTGCGGTCAACAACCTTCACTGCTTCGTGGCGGCAATATTTCTCACATATACGGCAACCTATGCAGTTGTCAAGGTCGATGCAAGGCTGCGAAGATGAATGCAGTTCGAGTTTTCCGCCGACACTCGCCGACCCCATACCGAGATTCTTCAAAGCGCCACCGAAGCCGCTCTGCTCGTGCCCTTTGAAATGGTTCATCGAAATCACGATATCAGCATCAGCGATGGCTGCACCGATCTTTGGAGAAGGACAATATGTTCCTCCGCAAGGAACCTCCTTGTAATCAGTACCTTTCAGACCATCTGCTATAATAACGTCAGCGTGTGCCCCGATTCTGTTGAAGCCATTTTCCATCGCAGCATTCAGATGATCGACAGCATTTGAACGTCCGCCTGAATAAAGCGTATTGGAGTCCGTCAGGAAAGGCTTGCCGCCCAGCGAACGGATTACATCCACAACTCGCGCCGCATAGTTGGGACGAATATAGGCCATATTGCCAGGCTCTCCGAAATGTATCTTGATGGCTGTGAATTTGCCCTCGAAATCGATATCAGCGATACCGGCTCTTCTGATGAGACGCTCAAGTTTTGTGAGAAGGTCGTTCCCAGGAACTGTCCTGAGATCTGTAAAGAATACTTTTGATCTTTCCATAGTCAATTATACTATCGGCATACCCTTGAAGATGACGTTGAAAAGCCCCTGTCCCAACAAGGCTATGCCTATTATTACCACTATCGCTCCCGTCACTCTGCTGATCCAGAGTATCGTAGTCATTCTGAAGTTCTTGCGGAAACGGCTCAGAAGCCACGAAATGCTGAACCAATATGTGACGGAACCTGCACTCACAGAAAGGATTATCGGCGCCACGCTCCAGTTGTGAGGAGCATCATCTGCAAGCCCGAAAAATGCAAAGAGAGTGAACATCACAAATATCGCCATAGGGTTCGAAAGCCCCATAGCCACAGCCTGACCGAAATCCTTGGGAGACACTGACGAGGAGCCGTCCGCTTTCATCTTCCGGAAAGGATCGGAAAAGGCCATATTGAGTCCGACTATTCCCAAGACAATACCACCGATCAGGAGTATAAGGTTCTGATGTGCATCTATGAACTTCTGTGCGAATGCAAGAGCAAAGATTGCGATAAAGGCATATAATGTATCGACCACACTGGCACCAAGACCGGACACGAAACCAGCCTTATGTCCCTTGCTCAGAGATTTCTGTACAACAAGAATCGCTATCGGACCAACCGGTGCCGATGCACAGACTCCTACGAGAAAACCTTTGAGCATATCGATCAACATAAACTGCCTTTATATAAATCTAAACAGACAAAGGTAGTAATAATTTTCATATCTTTGTGTTTGATTTAACTGCTGTAAATGATGAAAAAGGAAAATATGCTAATATGGGGACTCGTCTTTCTTTTCGCACTTATGATGTCTGCCCCATTCATCATACCTCATACTGGAATACTTGCCTTGTTCGGAATTGTTCCACTGCTGTGTATGGAGCGTATTGCGAGTCAATCGGGTAAGAAAAAAATATGGATATACCACTACTGCGCATTCGTACTTTGGAATACGATAACCACATTCTGGGTATGCAATGCCACGATAGGTGGCGGTATTTTCGCCGTTCTGGCCAATTCACTGCAGATGTCGCTGGTGTTCGGATTGTTCAGACTCAGCAAGAAGAAATTCAGCGGATCATTGCCATACATATTTCTTGCCGTGGCGTGGATAGCCTGGGAGAGATTCTATTTTGATGCCGAAATATCCTGGCCGTGGCTCGTGCTTGGAAATTCATTCGCGCGCACAACCTGGGCAATCCAATGGTATGAAATCACCGGAGCCCTCGGCGGTTCTCTCTGGATATGGGTCTGCAACCTTGGCCTCTTCGGACTACTCGTTTCCCTTTCCGATGGAAGTTTCTTCTACTGGAACAGAAAGGCACAGACTGCATCTGTGACCGGATATCTTGCAGTGTTGACACTGCCGTTCATCGCCTCTGCCTGCATCGCCAAAGAATACAGGGATTCTATGGATTCAGAGGAAAGACTGCCTGTTGTGATAGTCCAGCCGAACATTGACCCTTACAACAAATTTCAGGCAATGACCCAGGATCAGCAGAATGCCATCCTTGAAGGTCAGATAGAATCTGCTCTCGAAGGCAGAGAAGCAGACAGCACAGCCGGGCCGCTTCTGGTTGTTGCACCTGAGACATTCACGAACGATATCATCTGCGGAGGATACGACCGCAGCAGAACCTGGAGGCGGTTCACTACATTCCTGAAGGGCTATCCTTCCGTCAATATGCTTTTCGGTGCATCATCGTATGATTATTTCGAATCTGCCTCCAAACCATCACATACCGCACGGCAACTCGGAGACGGGCGCTGGGTCGAGTCCCACAATTCGGCACTTCTCATCGACGGCACCTCACGCACAGATATCTTCCACAAGAGCAAATTGGTAGTTGCTGTGGAAATGACTCCATACCCCGCCGTTTTCTGCAAGATAGACGACTGGCTTGGAGGCGTTATGGGACGCTGCATCGGGCAGGATGGAATATCCCTTCTTAACGTAGAAAACATTGACGGACAGGCAATTCCGATAGGATGCGCAGTTTGTTACGAATCAGTCTATGGGGAATATTATACTGACTATGTCCGCAAAGGTGCGCGCGCAATGACCATTATCACCAACGACGCCTGGTGGGGCGACACTCCTGGTTACAGACAGCACCTGAGTTATGCTTCATTAAGAGCCATCGAGACCCGCCGCGCCATAGCCCGTTGCGCCAACACCGGAATATCGGCTATCATCTCCCCTTCAGGTGAAATAACACAGCCGACCCCTTGGTGGGAGCCGGCCGTTATAAAAGGCGAGATTCCTCTCCGCGACGACATCACATTCTACGTAGCCCACGGCGACATCACCGGCCGCCTCTGCACCTTCATCTTCATCCTGCTGCTGATGGCACTGGGAGTGAGGTTTGTAACAAAGAGATAAGACGGTCTTATCTTCTTGGTCCCATAGGGCCTCCCGGTCCTCTTCCGCCTCCCGGTCCTCTTCCACCTCCCGGTCCGCCGAAATTACCGAAACGGTAGGTCAGAGACAGGATGATGTAACGTCCCAGAGTATTGTTGCGAGTTTCCTGGTGATAGTTGGAAGCATCGGACACAGACAGGTTCTTTGACTGTCCGAGGATATCGTATGCCTTGAGGGCAAGCGTAAACTTGTTCTTGAAGAGGAGTTTGGTGATTTCCGCATTGAGGATTACTTCGTCCTCCTGAGGAGTGGTATATCCTTCGTACCAATTGTAGTCAACATCTGCTATGAGATTGATTCCGCCAGGAATAGTCCAGTTCATCGACCCATCGATCTGATTGTTCCAGGTTGCCTTCAGATTGGAGTTTTCCATTGTGTACCAAGACTTTGACATTCTGGTACGTCCTCCGACTGTAAGTTCGACGAAATCATTGCGATAGGTCAGTCTGAGTCGCTGGGTGAAATTCATAGTCTGGATCTTGTTGGTCACGAAGAGATCGCTCTCACCAAGATCAGGAAAATCCTCATTGAACTGACCATAATCGAAACTTGCATTCTCCGGGTCATAATACTTACCCGAGTCAAGAGATCCCTTGCCGATGTAAGAGGTTGACTGATTGTATCTTCCGAATGTCATCGAAAAGATGGAGAATCCTGATTTGCCGAATGGCGAATTGACCATCACGCGCATATCTGCCGAACCTGTTCCCGGGCCATTGACAGGAATTGAGTACTGGACTCCTGCAGGGTCATACCACTGAGCATTGGTTATGGCATTCTCCACCAGACTTGCTCCGAAACGAGCGTGCACGGAAGTGAATGTCTTTTTATTTGTATATCCGAACATTCCGCGTACATTGTGATTGAAATACGGGTCGAGATTCGGATTACCGAGGGATATGCTCAAAGGATTCGAGTTATCCGGAACCGGAAGGAGTTGCGAGGTCGAAGGCTGCGCAGAACGTCCGAAATAGAAGAAACGGATATGCGAGTTGTCATTGAACTCGTAGTTCAGCATTGCCTGAGGAGACCAGTTCAGCACCTTGCTGTGATATGGATCGTGTCCTGTAGTTTCATTGTAAGTATCTGTAGGATTGGCTGATACACCGAGTTGGGCACGGAACTTCTCTTTCTGATAACTGAAATTGACACCCGCTCTCTGATTGATGGAGCGGTTCAGAATTTCATTTGAATATCTGCTGTCAGGGGTGGCTCCATCAGGATTGAATATCAGAATACCATCCTGATCCAGACTATTGCTTCCGCTGTTGAATGTCTGTTTAGAAGACGAATTCCTGTTCCAACTGTACTGATAATTAGCCTCCAGGAAGAAATGTTCAGTGAGAGGTTCGGTATATACTACCCTACCGCTAAGAGAGGAACTCTTGGAATTCTGATCAAAGTGCTGATTCACAATTTCATCTGCCCACTCCTTGGTATCAGCATCCTTCACTGATGTGAGTGACTGATTAAGTCCTCCCAGTTCATTGTTGCTGAAACTGAACCGGACGTTTGCCGAAATGGTTCTACCTGGCTTGCCAAGACGCTGTCTGAAAAGGAGAAAACCGCTCGCCTGCCAGTTGTCATTGTCACCGAAGTTTCCTGTATAACCTTTATTGGTCGAGTCGCGAAGTTCCCCTTTCTCGGTATATGTCTGGAAATCGGAGAATTCACTATATGAACCCTTGCCGAAATTGATCTGCGGTTCAAAGAGAATGGATGTATTCTCAGAGAATTTATGTTCGAGACGAACTCCGATACGATGCCCCTGGCTGCGTGTCTGGCTTGTTCCCACCTGATCATTGAGAAGTCGGCTGCCGTCATCAAGATATGTAATCTTGGAACTTTCCTCCATCACATCCCTTATCGACCCATTGTAAAGATAATTACCTGCGAGTTCCATATCACCGTCAAAGAGGTCGAATGCACCGTTCAGACCGCCCATCCAGGAAGTCGCGATACCGTTTCCACGACCCCAGCCTCCCATTCCACGGCCCATTCCACCGCCACGCATTCCCTGCATCATACTTCCGGCCATATCGTTGAAACCACGGTTATTGGTATTGTTTCCGTTGAGAATGACGCTTATCTGACTGTTCTCGGTGAATCTTCCCACCATCGCAGCCCCCTGGTAACGCCAATCGTTCATATCAGATCCGGCTCCAGGAACATCGTGTCCGCCGCCGGCCATAAGATTTCCAAACCACCCCTCCATCATACCTGGTCTGAGCGAGAGATCTATGACAGTCTCCTCTTCACCGTCATCAATACCGGTAAACTGAGCCTGCTCAGACTTTTTCTCCACTACCTTAACTTTTTCTATAAGTTTTGCTGGAATATTCTTGGAGGCTAACTGAGGATCGTCAAGGAAGAATGTCTTTCCGTCGATAGTGATCTTCTTGATGGTCTCTCCGTTGGCTGTGATGGAACCGTCTGCCTCCACCTCCACTCCAGGAAGTTTCTTCAAGAGTTCCTCGAGCATATCATTGTCGGAAGTCTTGAAAGAAGAAGCGGTATATTCGATGGTATCCTTCTTTACAACGATAGGATTTCCAACGGCAGAAACGCTGGCAGCATCAAGAACCTCGACATCTTCCTTCATCTCGATCTTGCCGAGATCCAGATCCTTGTCCACAACTATTTCCTGAGAATAGTTCTTGTAGCCCATTATCTCGGCCTTGATCATATATGTTCCCTTCCTAACTTTCGTCAATGATGCCACTCCTTCAGCATCAGTAAGAACATACTTGGATGCCGTATTCTCGCCTTTGACTGTCAGGGACGCAGTCGCAAAGGAAACAGGCTCCGCAGTTTTAGCATCCACAAGTTTCAATTTTACAGTAAAGGAACTCTGGGCGTACGCTGAGACCCCGACAAGGAATGAAGCAACGGACAAGAGTGTCCTGAGAAAAAGTGAAACCACTCTCTTATTCATAGTAAAAGTTTAATTATCAACACATTACACCATAAACACAGTAAAAGAGCGCCCTTTCAGCGCATCATTACCGATTATTTGGACGCAATCTTAAACCAAAGGTTTAAAAATCTGCATCTATTTTTTTATTCTCCCGGGATTATCTTCCAGGAATTTCTTCCAATCCGACTTCCCTCCTATTGCTGCCAGAGGATTGGATTTCTGATAATGATGACACAAAGCTATAGCCAGCGCATCGGTTGCATCAAGATATTTAGGATCCAGACTGACTTTCAGCGTCTTCTGAATCATCATCGCCACCTGTTCTTTCGATGCTGCTCCATTACCGCAAATCGCAATCTTTGCCTTGCGCGGAGCATACTCAGCCACCGGTATGCCTTTCATCACCGCTGCAGTCAGTGCCGCTCCCTGGGCTCTTCCAAGTTTCAGCACCACCTGAGCATTCTTGCCGTAAAACGGAGATTCCACGGCCAATTCGACCGGCTTATATTCCTCAAGCAGTTCGCTCACTCCTGAAAATATATTCGCCAGTTTTTCAAAAGGATCCTTTATCTTGCGGAGGTCGAACACCCCCATATCAATATAATAAGGACCTTTGGAGTTTATGCCAATAACCCCGAAACCTAAAATATTGGTTCCGGGGTCTATGCCTAGTATGATTTTGTCTTCTTGCAAAAGATTCTTCACTTCGTTCAGATGACAGGCTAGTCAATAAAATCAAAACCTGTGTATGGACGGAGCACTTCTGGAATCTCTATTCTGCCATCCTTCTGATTGTTTTCAAGAAGAGCAGCGACCACTCTTGGAAGAGCAAGAGAACTACCGTTGAGAGTATGTGCAAGTTGCACCTTTCCGTCAGCATCCTTATACCTGAGTTTCAGACGGTTGGCCTGATATGATTCAAAGTTTGAAACTGAAGATATCTCAAGCCATCTTCCCTGAGCGGCAGAATATACTTCAAAATCGTAGGTGATTGCAGAAGTGAAACTCATATCGCCACCGCACAGACGGAGAATCCTATATGGAAGTCCAAGGCTTGCAACAAGTTTCTCAACGTGAGCGATCATCTCATCAAGAGCCGCGTATGACTCTTCCGGTTTCTCGATACGCACAATCTCAACCTTATCGAACTGGTGGAGACGATTGAGTCCGCGCACATCTTTTCCATACGAGCCGGCCTCACGACGGAAACAAGGAGTGTATGCTGTCATCTTCACTGGGAAATCATTGTTTCCAAGTATAACGTCACGGTAAATGTTTGTAACAGGTACCTCTGCAGTTGGGACAAGATAGAAGTTATCCAATGTAGCGTGATACATCTGTCCTTCCTTATCAGGCAACTGACCGGTTCCGAAGCCGGAAGCCTCATTCACCATTACAGGTGGCTCTACTTCAAGATAACCTACAGATGTGTTCTGGTCAAGGAAATAGTTGATCAGAGCCCTCTGAAGCCTTGCACCCTTACCCTTATAGACAGGGAAGCCTGCTCCTGTAAGTTTGACTCCAAGGTCAAAATCGATAATGTCATACTTCTTGGCGAGATCCCAGTGAGGAAGTGCATTCTCTCCCAATTCAGGAATCTCATTACCCATCTTTACTACAACATTATCCTCCGCTGTTCTTCCCTCAGGAACCTGATCGCAAGGCAGGTTAGGAAGAAGAACCAGAAGTGAATTCAACTCTGTATTATTCTCTTCAGAAGTTTTCTCTATCTCACCTGAACGAGTCTTGAGAGCAGCCACCTCAGCCTTTACGGCATCAGCCTCTTCCCTCTTTCCTTCCTTCATCAAGCCACCGATCTGAGCAGCCTTCTTCTTCTGTTCTGCCAGACAAGCATCTAGTTCCGCCTGAAGGGCACGTCTGTTCTGATCAAGAACATTTATCTTTTCTACAATTTCCTTTGCGTCAAAATTCTTGACTGCAAGTTTCGCTATCACAAATTCCGGATTCTCACGGAGTAGTTTGAGTGTCAGCATATTATTATCGTTTTATTATTAAAAAAGAGGACCGCACCCTACTCAGGAATACAGTCCTCTATCTTTGTCATCAAATCCCGAGTCTTAGTTCTCAAAAGGGAGTACCGAAACGTATGATTTGTTGTCTGCCTTCTTGCGGAAACTTACCTTACCGTCAATAAGTGCGTAAAGAGTGTGATCCTTACCCATTCCTACATTCAGACCTGGGTTATGTACAGTACCTCTCTGACGAACAAGGATGTTGCCAGCCTTAACTGCCTGATCACCGAATTTCTTGATACCGAGTCGTTTGCTATGTGACTCACGACCGTTCTTAGAACTACCGACGCCTTTTTTATGTGCCATAATCTGTTCCTCCTCAATTAATTAAGCGATCGCATTGATCTGAAGTTTT
>JAZRBS010000042.1:0-1673 GCA_045635205.1 Candidatus Cryptobacteroides sp.
AGAAACAGATGCCTTTGATTCTCTACCAGACTTAGTGGTTACAAGAACAACTCCGTTAGCCGCACGGGCTCCGTAAATAGCGGAGGCAGAAGCATCTTTCAGGATCTCTATGGATGCGATATCCTGATTAGCTATGTGGTCAATACCATCAACCTCAAAACCATCAACGATATAAAGAGGAGACGAATCTCCGTTGACCGTGCCGACTCCTCGCACAATTATATTAAATCCTGAACCAGGGGTTCCGTCTGTTGTTGTGATGCTAACACCGGCGACCTGACCTCCAAGAGCCTCTAGCACATTACCTGTCTTGAAGTTCTCAATATTCTTGGCGGATACTGAAGATACTGATCCTGTCAGATCGCTCCTTCTCATAGTACCATAACCGACAACTACTGCCTCCTCAAGGATGGTCTTATCTTCTTCCAAAGTGACATCTATGACTGCCCTTCCTGATACGTTTTCCTTAACCTGACGGAATCCCATGTAATCAAAAATCAATACGGCATTACGTGGAACTGATATCGAATATCTGCCATCGACATCAGTCATTGTTCCGTTAGAAGTGCCTTCTGCAAAAACTGTAACACCGATAAGCGGCTCTCCTCCAGTGTCAGTCAAGACTCCTTTGACAATAATATTTTGAGCACTTGCACTTATGCATATCAATACAGTGCAGAATGTAGCTAATATCCTCTTCATCATTCTTCCATCATTTTAATAGTTACCAATTCCGGATATTCGTAGCTGTCTCCACCGGCACGGCAGGACAGACTGATCCTATAAATCCCGGATTTCAAATCCGAAGTATTGGATACGATTAAGGTTCCGTCTGCAGACTTGATGAAGAATGGGTCAGACTCAAGGACCTCTCCATCAAGGCGAGGATCATAGAATATGACACCGTTTCTGGTAATTCCGTAGATCTTGAAGTCTGAAGGCTTGGCTCCATGATAAGTTGGATTAAGCACGACATTGCTTCCGATCACGACCTCTGCATCATAATAATGCAGACTAAATGGGGACGAACCCGACAAATCCGGAGTGCACGATGCTGATATGCAGCCAAAGAGCACGATGGTTAATAGTCTTACTAGTTTATTCATGGTTACTATATTATTTTTCAAAATGGGTCTGCGCTGCAACCTTGCTCTTGAAATCATCCGAAAGCTTCTCCCAACTTTGAAGGTTGGCATTCATGGCATCAATATCCAATGAGTCCAGATATTTCTCCGCATTTGCTGGATCTTCTGTGATGAAGCTTCCTCCCTGAGCAATGCTCATAAGCTCCGAGGGCAACTGAATGTCTGCAATATGCATCTGAGAGAATCTTAATTTCGCCTCAGGTGTAATCAATGTCATTCTGGTAAACAATCCCTTCTTGCCCGACAGAAGTTGTATCTGTTCTGAAAGTTCTTTTTCAAAGGTGCATACAATTTCCAATGATTGATCCGCGGCCTCTTCGGAAAGCCATATCTGTGTCTGAAGTCTGCTTCCATCATAGCCCCATACCTGTTTTCCTTCCTTTTGGTCAAAAGATGCGAATCTTGCATATGGCACATCAATGCCGTTGACCTTCACACTTGTCGGTGGAAGAAGGCACTTCATTACCACTGAGACCTTTCTATTTTCAAGCATACCTTTGAAGCTACCTTTTCGTGGGGCAACCAGCA
>JAZRBS010000043.1:0-39444 GCA_045635205.1 Candidatus Cryptobacteroides sp.
AAACCAAATAATATTCACATTACTTTTTAAACATTATTAATTTTATGAAAAAATCATTTGTAAAACTTTTGCTCTCAGGAGCAATTGTGCTTGCAGGATTCGCTTTCACAGGTTGTAATGATCAGCTTTCAGATGATCTGAACAAACTGACAGATCGCGTGGCTGCTCTCGAAAAGAGCGTGGCTGACCTTAAAGCTGAGATTGACGCAGGTGCTGTTGTTACCAGCGTTGATCAGACTGCAAACGGTGTTAAGGTTACCCTTAGCAACGGCAATTCATTCGAACTTACCAACGGTAAGGATGGCGCTAACGGTAAAGACGGTGCTAATGGCGCTAACGGTGCTGACGGTAAGGACGGTGCACCTGGTTCAGTAGTTACTATCGGTGACAATGGCAACTGGCACATTGACGGCAAGGACACTGGTCTCGCTGCAAAGGGCGACAAAGGTGACAAAGGCGACAAGGGTGACAAGGGTGACAAAGGTGACAAAGGCGACAAGGGCGAAACTGGTGCAACTGGCGCTGCTGGAAAGGACGCAACTCAGGTTTACTACTACCCACACGAGAAAGGTACTTGGTACAAGGTAACTGTTGAGCCTGGCAAGGAACCTGTTGAAGAGGACACTAAGGAGACTTGGCTTCCTGCAGGAACTCTTACTGCAGTATGGACAGAGGACGCACTCTATATCTACAACGCTGTAGATGCTGACGGAAAGCCACTCGAGAAGCCAGTTGAGATCAAACTTGCAACTCCACTTTACTCTATCGCATACATTCCTGAAGTAATCGATGACGTACTTAACGAGATCGAGGATGACTTCAAGTCAATTATGAGATGCAACAAGGATGACTCAGGTTTTGAGTATATCTCAAGCAACTGCGTAGAGTTCACTTACCGCGTAAACCCTGCAAATGCAGAGGTAAATGAGGAGGATCTCTCATTCATCGCTATCGATGTCAAGACTCGCGCAGCAGAAGAGAAGGACGTATTCGAGATTGTTGATACCAAGCGTGATGGTGACAGACTTACTGTAACTGTTAAGTCTAAGACCAACATCTATGGTGACAATAAGGAAGGTCTTAAGGACAAGACTGCAAAACTCGTGGCTCTTAAGGTTGCCAATGAGGACTATGCAATAGTTTCTGACTACACTGCAATCGCTGACGTTGACCTCAAGACATATACAATCCGCAACAAGAAGGCAACAGACAAGGTTGCATTCTTCAATTATCACTGGCACGCTACAAGACCTACAGCACTTGGTGACCCTAAGGTAACTGAGTTCTACCCTGTTGTAACCACGACTCTTCCTATCGAACTTGTTCACAACAGCACTGTTAATCTCAAAGAGTATGTTGAGACATATTGTAAGGAACTTGATGGAGATGGAGTTCTCGATACTTACAATTGTATGAAGCCTGAGTATAAATTCAACTCAGATTTCACATATCTTAGCCCTGTTGATAAAGACACTGACCAGAACGACTTCGTTAAATGTACTGAAGATGGTATGCTCGAGGTTGAATTCAACGGTGCTCTTGCAAACATCGACCAGGCATCAACAATCGTTGCTGTAGGTAAGACTCCTGTAGTAGAGGTTGTGTCTATGATCAATGGTAAGGAAATCGCTAAGGCATACATCAAGGTTGATATCGTTGAGGTTCCTACTGTAGCACCTGTTGCTAAGGATCCTATCACAATCACATTCGACAAGAAGACTTACGAGTACAATAAACTTACAGATAAGGACATTGTTGCTCCTGGTAACTTCGCTTGGACAGAGAACTCTTCTGATTATGTAACTTGGAGCAACCTTACATCTAAGGTACTTGCTGACAAGGGTATCTATATGAGCAACGAAATGTTCGAGAAGGTTTACTATTTCGATGCTAATGGTGCTGCTGTTAAACCTACTGCTGAAATTAAGGGAACATACGGCAATGTAAACGGTGTAGCATACTCAACAGACCCTAATGCAACTACAGCAACAACAACTACATTTGTTGGTTATGCTCTCAACAGTCTCGTAAATGAGAACTGCGAGGCAACTGTTAAGATTACATTCAAGTCTAAGGATGTTTACACTTATCCAGATGTAGTTCTCGAATTCCCATTCGCTGTAACTCACAAGACTAGCCTCCCTGTACTCAACAAGGAATATGCTGAGAATGGCTTGGTAGTTGTTAAGGGTCACTCTAACCCATCTGCAACTACATTCGAGTGGACATACGAAATCTTCCTCCACGAGGCATTCGAACTCAAGACTTACGAGGACTACGGTTGCGACAATGCTAATCACGGTGAACTCGCATTTGCACTCGGTAAGAATGCTGAATCTGCAATTCTCTTCACAGAGACAGATATGACACTTGATCCTGATGCAGATTGGACAGAGTACAAGATGACTCTTAACATCGACGGTAAGGGTGACCATAAAGACTTTGAAACAGACATCCTCACTAACCACGATGAGGCGAATGCAGGTTCTGTTCGCACAACAGTTGACGACCTCATCTGGGCTGCAAATGGTTATCTCGATGTTCCAGTTGTTCTCTACACAGTCCTTGACAACGGTAACAAGTGTGAGTTCGATTACACTGTACGCTTTGTTAACCCATTCGCTGTTAAGTTGAACAATATCGAACTTGCAACTTCAAGCCTCGGTACTACTTACAATGTTCTGACTAAGGATATTACTATCACATTCGACGGTAAGGCAGTATTTGAGAACGGTAATTACACTACGCTTGCAACAGATCTTAACCTCATCGGTCACCTCGGTCACGAGTTCTCAATCGTACTTAAGGACGCTGCCCTTGGTGATGACCAGGAAGAGATTGTGAAGGGTACAAACGACTTCGTTTATCCTACAGGATCTGCTAGCAAGAAGTGGCTCCACTGGGAGGATCTCGGTATAGTTTACTGGAACAATGGTGGATCAGTGCTCAACCACGACGTAGCATTCAACTCTACAGTTTACGCATTCTGTGACCAGATCGGTTGGTTCACAATCGCACAGCCTGCAACTGTAACTCTCAAGAACAATAAGTAATAACTTATTATAACTCTAATCGAAGCCGGCCGAAAGGTCGGCTTCTTTTTTTGCTACAGGCACAGGTATTGCTTCTGGGATGGAGTGGATATTAAAACGTTATGTTATGATCAAGCAAAAGTTAGAGGAGATCATCAATGAGCAGATAACGGCAGAGTTATGGTCATCGAATCTGTATCTGCAGATGTCTTATTTCCTGAAGCATCAGGGATGGGAGGGATTCGCGCATTGGATGAAGGTGCATTCTGATGAAGAAAGAAGGCACGCGATGCGAATGGCGGATTATCTGACGGATAGAAACGGTCAGGTGAAATTAAAGATGGTCAATCTTGTTCCGGAAGGATGGGGATCGGTACTTGAAATCTTCGAGCACTCCTTGAGTCAGGAGAAGATGGTGTCGAAGATGATTGACAAGATTGTGTTGCACGCCATTGAAGAGCAGGATTTTGCAACTGAAAATTTCTTCAGGACATTCGTGGATGAACAAGTGGAGGAAGAAGCGCTGTTCTGTGGGGTAGTTGACAAGATCAGAAACGGTGGAGAAGGAGCGCTTTTGTTCCTGGACAGCCTGTTGGGCAAGAGAAAAGAGTAGTAAAAAGAACTCCGAGGCAGAGAGTTGACTGCCTCGGAGTTTCTGTTAGAATGGTGATGGAAGATTGATGAATGCCAGGAGGTTGAAGAGCCATAGTGCTACGAATACAACCGCAAGGCACAGGATCGATATAAGGAGTTTCTGCCAGGTGGCAAGGTCTTTCTTATAAGGATCCTTGAGATTCATCCTAGGGTATCTGGCCACATCTGTAAGTGTCTCGCCGAACGGAATGCTTATCTTGGATGATGCATTGACAGCCCAGCCGTTTGCATTGAGAAGCGGCGCGATATTGCGACGGCGGAGTTTGAGCCAGGCAAGAACCATCGCAGGACCTGAAATGACGAGCATAATGGCAACGAACACAAGGATAAGTTTCCACCAAGGGAGAGCGTTCAGACCCTTGAAAATGCTGACGAGAGCGGAGCCTATCATTCCTAAAGCCATACCGATGGCTGCAAAGATTCCGGCGAATTTAGCGATATCGAATGGTGGAGCAGGAGCCGCTTTAGGATCTGCAGTGGCTGGTACTGCTGTTGGAGCAGCATTTATCTTGGCTGTGGCATCGGCCATAATCTTGGCATCTTTGGCTGCTGCGTTCTTATTGATAAGATCCTCAACAGCCTTGGCCATTCTGCGATATGGTGACCAGAATGCCTGAGCAACGCTTATAGGATTGTCAACTACTTTGGTAATGACAGCATCCCATTCTACTCCGGCATTGTCATAATAAACGGCATTCTTGCCTGCAACCAGATCACCGATCTCACCAACTGTAACTGCGGCAACTATATTGAGTTTTGCCGGAGAAGTCTTTGTGGTGCAGTCGCAATAAACGAGGAACATTCCGCTTGCTGCTGCGGATGCATTATGCTTGGCCATATCTGTGACTTTCATACAGAAACGGCACTCGCGCTGGTCTATGATAAGACGGCCGGACTGGAATATCGCAGATACTCTTTTGTCTTTATTATAGAAATCGTTGAATGTGACGAAATTGCGGAGAAGTCGGTAGAAGTCACGGAATATGTGAAGGAATTTATCGACCATCTCTATATTTGCGGCCTCTTCTGCAAGAGCGGCATCCTGAGCGACGAGAGAGAGGAGAGCCTCTTTCTTGTCCTTTGCAATGAAATCCTTCACAGCATCAAGTCCTAGAGCCTCTACTGCTGCACCGGCTTTTGCGCCTTTCCAGGCACTGTAGGCTGCAAATTGAGCACCGATTTCCGCCCAGTCAGACTCGGTGATGGCTTTCTTGCCTTTGAACAGAGGGCGAAGTGTGTCAAATTGTGAAGCCCAGGCTGGATTTACAGGCTCTGACAGATCGATCACAGGCTTGCCTGTGACGCGTGCGAGCGGATATGATGCAATGTCATCTGTTTTTCCTGTGAGATTTTCGGCGCTGATTGCTTCAATGCGTGAAGTCTGGACATCAAGAGCCGCAGTGCTGTCAGGCGAGAAAGCAGCCAGTCTCGAACGCATAAAGAAGTCCTTTACCTTAGCATCCAGGGAATTATATGCATCTATTGCAGCATCTGTGGCTTCAGCGAAAGGTGCCGGTACGGCTGCTTCGTACCAAGCGACATATTCTCCGAGAGCCTTATAGAAATCCTCTATGATTGCGGCATTGACGCCCTGGCTTCCGCTCCTGTCGGGCACACCGCCAAAAGATGCAACTGCTGCGGCGATGGCTGCCTTTTCGTCTGCATCATCTGCAGATGACTCGGTGATGACTCCGTCACCATTAAAACGTGTCTGAGCGAAGATTGCCGCGCTGTCGGCTGTATCGGATATTGAAACGACTCTCCCTTCCTTGGACAGGCCGGAAAGAACCTGCTTTGCGGAGTCATAAAGTTTACGTCCTGTGTCGGAATCTGCAAACTGCTCAATATCAATGGAATCCTTTCCTTCGAGAATAAGATCAGGATTTTTAATGGCATCAGTGATCCATTCGGCCGTTGCAATGATGTCGTTGACACGGATCCTGCCGTCAGAATCGCTGTCAATATATGCAAGGCTCTTGTCATCTATCTCAAGCCCCTGAACCGGGCAGGAAAGGACAGTCCACATCTTTGGATCAAGTTCGGCAAGATGTCTGATGTCTTCACCCTTGGATATGCGTACCCTTGAGGAACCACCGATGTTGTCAAATTCCCACTTGTACTTACGTTCTTTATTAATGATTGCCATATTATTGAAAGTTTTGATAATTCGTTTAGACAACTTGAAAACTTTCAAAGGTAATCATTTTTTCGTAAAGTCATTCGCAAGGGACTATATTTCATCTATACGCAAGACTCCGTCTCGTGTCATCGTTATACGGAAATGATGATATTCCGTATCGGAGTCGTGCTGAAACTGGAAGACAATGTTTATGCAGTATATTTTGTCAACCTGTACACAAGCGATTCTACCCTCCTCATCCACTACATCGATGGGGACTTCCGGATTATCCATCTTCTGGGTGAATCTGGTCAGATGCAGACGCATAATCTCATTGATTCCGCGCATAGGATAGTCTGCATTTGCTGCTAGAGCGACATCATCTATTGTGAGGCGCTTGCGGTAGAGCATAATCTTTTCTTCGAATATCAGCGATTCGTCCTCAACCGAAGCGGCATCTTCACGCATCCTGAGCACTTCCGCCGGCGCTTTTTCAGTAGAAATGAAGTCGAAACCTTCCTTGATCTCCCCTACTCTCTGTTTTCCGATGGTGATGCTGGCCTTCTTGTCGTAGTATTTATTTCCAAGTTTGTGGGCAAAATAATAGCGCATCAGATCCTTGATTCTGTCCTTCATCATATAACTGACTACAAGGACGATAAAGAGCGGCCAAGTGATATTGCCGTATCTTACCTGCGTGAACCAGGCAATGGCCGTTGCAAAGATCATTGCGACTCCTGCCGCAATACTATAATATAATTGTTCGACTGCAACTCCGTCCCTTTTCTTGTCCAGACGAATATAAAGTTCGCTTTCGATGAATTTCTTGAGCATTCCACGGTGATAGACGAGTTGACGGTTGTGTTCATCATCTTCTGACAAGGTGCTGTACTCCCGTGTCTTCTTGTACTCATTTTCGTCCATTATCAGAGAAAGGAAACGGCTGCGTATGTCCTCAAGTGAATTCCTGCGCGGCGAAGCATCGATAGTGCGGATTATACGGATGGTCTGCAGTTCGAGGACGTGACTCATAAACTCGTCACAAAGGCGGAAATAACTTCTGGTCTTGTCCGACACTGTGGGCACGTCGATGATGCGGTAGAGTTCCCTGAATCTGGAAAGTACCTTCTTCGAACTGTTGACGTAATCATCCACCAGATAACCGGCCGTCTCGAGGGATTTCGTTCCACGAAGATGGGCTGCGTGATCGCGAAGGGCGCTCTTGAATATGGCTGCAAACATCTTCAGATGGTATTCGTATGCATCGAAATCCTTCGGCTGAGGCGAGCCAAGAAGTTTCTCCAGAGCCTTGCGCAGGGATTGGAGAGGGAGGGACGTATCCTGGGCTATATCACGAAGAAGATAGGCCGGGGTTATGAGCCTGACATTGGATTTGACGTCGCGGTAGAACTGGTTCTTGCCATAGTTTTCAGGATTGACTCCGACGCTGTTGGGTACAAAAATCCAGGCGTTGACCGAAAAGTCATCGCGTTCCCCGTCTTCTTTGCAGTTGAATCCGAATTTGAACTCAACCGAGAAATTATCGTGCTTCTTTGCCTGAATCGATATCATATCAGAATAGACCGTGCGTTGGTTAATAAAGCCCCAAAGGGGCCGGCCCGGGCAGGGCCGAAATCCCCCTGACAGGGGGAGCAGGGGGTTTAAATATATTCCAGGGCTAGAATAGACCTGGCGTATATCCGAGCCAGTGAAGGACGGTTTCTCCCCAGATCAGAATCATAACCCAGGCTATGAGCATCATAGTGATTCCAAACTTGAAGGTGTCGCTCCAACTGTAATGGTTTGTAGTATAGAGAAGTGCAGCCGGCTTGCTGTTGAACGGCAGCACATATACGTGTTCAATCAAAAGTGACACAGGGAACGAGAGGCTGAGCGGCGGAAGGCCGAACTGCTGCTCGACACCTATGGCGATCGGTACAAAGACCAGCGCCCTCATATTCTTAGACTGGAAGATCAGCGCGCTGAAAAGCATAAGTCCGGTAAGGAGAATATACAGGACTATGAACGGGGTCTGTGCAGTAATGCCAAGTGCATCCATTCCTGCACCGACCATAACTGCCGGAAGGTCAGTGGCATTAAGACCCGAGCCGATGACGTATGCGCCGGCAGAGAACAGCATAAGATGCCAAGGGATATCGACGTCGTTCCACTTCACGACACCTATGCCAGGCATCAATGCAATGATGGCACCTATGAGAACCACGACTTCAGCCGACACTCCGTGCCAATTTTCTGTCACCCACATAATGAGCACACCAAGGAAAATTGCAACCGACTTATATTCATCCTTGGTCATCTTGCCCATAGCGTCAAGTTCCTGACGGAGACGTTCCATTCCTCCCTCAATCTGAGGCTTTTTCTCTTCAGGTTTGAGCGGGAATATTACTTTTACTCCGATGAACCAGCCTATAAGGAGCAGGATCATTGCAAGAGGAAAGGCCGCTGCGAGCCAATCCGAATAAATCATTGATACAGAACTATATGCACCTGTCAATAGTGATATGGCAAGAAGATTGGCACCGGAACCGGTCATAAAGGCGCTCGCTCCGATATTGATCTGGAAAAGATTCTGGAGCACAAGGTTTCGGCCGAAATTATTGCGATTGCCCTGACTTGCTCCGAAGATGGCAGCCACTACCATAAATATAGGTAGAAGGATGGTTGCCTTGACTGTAGTCGCCGATATGAACATCGACAGAACTACATTGATGACAAGAAAACTGAAGAATATGCCTGAAGCACTTTTTCCGAACTTCAGCACGAACCAAAGTGCAAATCTTTTTGCAACCCTGGTCTTCACCAGCATACTGGCCAGGACAAAAGACAGGATATTCAGCCACATCACTGGATGTCCGAGTTGGGCGAATGCATCTTTCTGGGTTGTTACTCCGCAAAGGATTACGGCCATAATAACCATAAGCGATGTCAGATAACTCTGCACAGCCTCCGTGATCCAAAGAACAATGGACGCACAGAAGATGGCAAGCATCGCATAGCAGGCTCTTATGAAGGCGGCCTCCCCTATTACGGCAAGCCTTGCCTGCGCCTTGGCAGAAAGTCCTGAAAAATCAAGGTTGTCGAAAAGAGGGATGTCGATCACCCAATATATCAGAATGAATACGAGTGCCGCGATAGGGCCTCCCAGGCGTGCCATCCACTTCTCGAAGCCGGATTTTTCCATCTTCGGGAGTTTCTCTACCTTGTAATTGTTCATATCCAGAGGGTCAAAGACCTGCTCCTGTTCCAGTTCTGTGTTCTTGTCGGTCATAGTTGTTGGTTTTAAAGATTTCTCGACTCACTTCGTTCGCTCGAAATGACAGAGAAAATGTCGTTCGCTCGAAATGACAGAGAAAATGTCGTTCGCTCGAAATGACAATGAAAGTCATTTGTCAGGTATGTCATTTCGAGGGAGGCTGAAAGCCGAGTCGAGAAATCTTTCACATAAATTATTTTGCCCAATTTTTATATGGGTTCTTCATAAGCATAGAGTTGTAGTACTTCACATCTCCGGTCACCTCCTCACCGAGCCACTCTGGCTTTGCAAAAGCCTCATCCTCAGAAGAAAGTTCAACTTCAGCCACAGTAAGGCCTTCGTTGTCACCGTAGAATTCGTCCACTTCGTATGTATGCTCGCCAGCCTCTACAAGGTAACGTGTCTTGTCGATAACGCCTGGCTCACATATCTTGAGAAGTTCCTGAACTTCTGCTACAGGAATCTCCTTCTCCCACTCGAAACGGCTTGCACCACTCTCTGAGCCTATGCCTTTGATGGTGATGAATCCCTTCTCGCCCTTTACGCGTACGCGGACTGTACGCTCAGGAACTGAACTGAGGTATCCCTGAGTGATGCGGGTAGCCTTCTTTGCAAACGGCTTGAAGTCGCCTGCAACCAAGAATTTTCTTTCGATTTCCTGTGCCATAGTACTACTCGTTTGCAAGTGGTTTGTCAGACATTCCGATAACGCGCTTGATAGCCTGGAGATAGTTGATGTTCTCAACGCCCTCAAGACCGCAGTCAGCGATTGTCTTCTTGATATCCTCGATTTCAGTTGACTCAGAGTTGATGGTAACCACCTTCGCTCCGTTGATGAGAACGTTTCCTACCTCGCAGATAGTGTCGTTTACCATATAGCCGAAACGCTGCTTGTGCACGCGTACAGCCGCAAGGTCTGGATTAGCCTTCACCATAGCGATGAACTCGTCGTATGTATATTCATCCTTGTCAAGAGCAGGCATCTCCACCATAAATGCAGGGAATACCTCGTTCTCGAGCACTGCGCGTGAGATAGGGAATTCGCCCTTCATAAGAGGGTTCCACTGCTCGAGGCCGTCAACAGTCTGGACGTATGTCTTGATGTCCATCTTACCATTGCGGATCTTGGTGTTGTTGATGTCGTTCTTGCGGGAGATGATGTATATCTCGTCGCTTTCGCGCTCCCATACCTTTTCAGGTACAGGAACGGAAAGACGAGCCATTCTCTTGTGCGCCTCACAGAAGCACTGCCCGAAAGAGCGGAACTCAAAGCGTGGCTTTGAGATTTCTCCGATTTTCAATTCTGCCATAGTTCGTTGCTATATGCTTGAATTACATTTCTGGAGCCTGCTCGATGTCAGCAACCTTTGCACCGTTAGCCTTACCCTTGGTAGGATCAGCATAAACGAAATCACCTGTTCCGTCCGGTACGCGTGAGAAAGTGTGCTTCTTGTCGTTGTTGAAGCCTGAAACCTGATTCCAGCCTGCACCCTCTTCACCTCTCTTGAACTCGCTGAGCTTCTCATCTGCTGCGCTATAGAGCTCGATGAACACGTTCTTCTTACCTGAAAGACCACCCTTGAACACGTGGTTTGCAGACTCGTATGCATATGCTGGATCACCATCCTCAGCTGGATCTGCGAGGTCAGAGCTCTCAAGAACTACAAAACCCTTAGCTGCGATAGTCATACCCTTGGCACCTGTCCAAGTTGTAGACTTGCCACCTTCCTTTGAAGAGTCATACTTAACTACGTATACACCCTCGAGTGAGAGCTCCTTGTCAGTTGTGTTATAAAGCTCGATGAACTTGTCAGCACCTGAAAGCTCGTTGAGAACGATACCGGTTACCTTAGTCTCGTTTCCACCATTGTTGCCGCTACCGTCAACCTGAGGATCATTCTTAGTACATGCACTGAGTGCAACTGCAGCTGCTGCTGCGAATACGATTAACTTTTTCATAATGTTTTGATTTTTAAATAGTTAATATTTGTTTGGATTTATAGATTTCTCCACTCACTTCGTTCGGTCGAAATGACAGAATGCCCTTTACAGGCGCATTAGAATGCAACCTGGAAACGGCAGGCGAGCATATGATAATCGATACCCTTGCCGCTACCTCCGTTAAGGATGTCGCCTGGATATGCGCATACATTACCGTTTGCATCGTAGCCTGTGCTGTAAGGCTTCTTGGCAGTCTTATCTGTTCCGTCCTGCTCACCCTTACCGTTAGCAAATACGTCCTGGTCGTTATACTGGTAGTTGATCACGAACTTCACGTTTCTGGTCACGTGGAAGTTGAGACCGAGAGAGTATGCATAAGCAGAGCCTCCCATCACATACTTGGACATATTGAGGTCGAGGTACTCTACGCGTGCGCAAAGCTCAATGTCACCCCACTCCTTACCAGCGTTTACGCGAGTGTACTTAGCTCCGCCGGCGTCATAGTTCTGATTACCGCCGAAGAGGAGGTAACCTGCCTGAACATACCATCCCCAAGCCGGTGCGAAGTTTGGAGCCTCACCGTTTATGTCGATATACTTCTGGTCGTCAACGTATGGAAGACGTGCGATGTAAGCACCCTCCCAACGGAGGCCCTTGTAGTGACCTGCAAGCTCGAATGTGTAAGCAAGCTCGTGATCGAGATACTTGATGGCGTCTGTGTCCATAAATTTCTTGCGGTTGATTGCTGTAGTGTTACGAGTGCTGTAACGTCCTGCATTGTAACCGTCAGTTGAAGAAGTCTTAGGATTTCTGTAAGAAACAGCTGCACCGATATGGAGGGAAGCATCCTTCATCTTGTGAAGCGGACGGTATACAACCTTACCTGTGTAAGACATACCGCAGTTCAGACCGTAGTCCTTGTTTCCGTCCTCGATGAATGTCTGTGTCTCAGCACCCTCGAGCTCCGGTCCGAATGCACCAGCGCTCACCCAAAGAGCAGGCATAGAATACTTTACGTTGAGACCCATATGGCGTGAAGGAGCGAGGTAGCTCACCATTGGACGCTCCATAAACTGGAGGTAACGTGAAGTTGTGTTTCTCTGGATAGAGAAATTCTCCTTGAAGTTACCGAGCTTGATCTCGAGACCCTTTACACCGGTAAATGCGATGTAAGCATCCTTGATCTCAGGAGTACCGCTGGTCCAGTCAGTATCGAGCTCACCATACCAGTTCTTGTCAAGCTGAGCCTTCACTGCGAAACGAGTACGACGCATAAGCATACCGTTACCGATCTGAGTAAGGTTCTTGTCATATCCAAAGAATACGGCTGCATCGCCCTGAACGCGGATGTCGAACCACATCTTGTAGTTCTGAGCCTTGTTCTGGAACACGAGGATTCCGTCCTGCGCAGTTGCCTCAACAGGATAGGAATTCACCTTCTGACCATACTGGTTCACCTCAGCCTGCTGTGCAAATGCAGCCACTGATGCGAAAAGCGCGAAAAGCGAAATTAAAAATACCTTTTTCATTGTCTGTAAGGTTTAATGGTTAATGTTAGTTATATGGATTTGATATAATTTACAAGGTTGTCTCCACGCGAAAGCCCGAGTTTCTGACGGAGCCTGTAGCGGCTTATCTCCACACTCTTCGGAGTGATATTCATCAGGGTCGCTATATATTTCGACGAAAATCCCAGACGCAGAAGGGTGGCGAGCCGTTTTTCCTGCTGAGTGAGATCCGGAAAGTTCTCAGACAGTTTCGCACTGAAGTCCTCGTGAAGGGACTCTGCCTGAGCATAGAAATATTGCGAATCCACATCGCGGTCGTACGAAAGCCGCTGCTTCAGGGACGCGCTCAGTTCTCCGATAAGATTATCCCGTTTGTCTGCATCATCCTCCCGCGCAAGCCTCCTGACTATATTATTGAGGGACTCCAGATATTCCCTTTGCTCCACGATGCTCAGGGCTACGTTCATCACCTCCTGCCTTTTCATTTCCACCGCATTATGAAGTGCCTGATTCTCAGAAAGAACCACTTTCAGTTCCATATCGTTGAGAGCCCTGCTGTTCTCATATATCTGCTGCTGTTGCGAATATACCAGGCGTTCTGTCGCCTCCCTTTGTCGTTTCTGACGTAGCATATATGCCGAAAAGAACAGGCAGGCGACGATTAGAAGTGCTGCTGCAAGAACGGTGAAATCAACGATCTCCTCTCCCCCTCCGGTGAGGCGGAATATGACTGCAGCAATAAGAAAAGAACCTGAAGGAGCAATCAGCAGAGCAAGCCCTTCCTTTACGTATTCTTCCTTGACTATTAGGCTGTTACGGCACACGACTCCAGCCCCTGCAATTGATGCGGCCACCAGGGAACTTACCGAAAGAGGAATCGGGATCAGCGACGCTATTCCTAACGGTCTGTCAAACGAAAAGACAATCAGTGTCAGAGCAACTGAAAAGCCCACTGTGATAACAGTATATATCGAGAAGTCTGAATATCGTCCTGCCGAAGCATCGGTTCCGGAGCGAAGAAACGGAGAAAGTGCTAATATTGCAACAGCCAGCGTAATGATGATGACCCACAATGCATATTGCGGCGCTCCTGACAGACTTATTCCAGCCATCAGGAATCCGCCCCAGTTCAATCCCACAGCACAGGATGTGAGCACCAGGCCTGCAAGTACGGCATAACGCATATAATATGATAGCGTTATAAGATGCAGATTGCTCTTTTCGAGAGTGTGTCTGAAGATATATCTGAGAAGCGCTGAGAACACGAACGCTGCCGCAAGCGAAGCAAAAATAGAGAGGGCAAGATGCGGCTGCATCCCGACTCCTACGTTGAGTCTGCAGGCTTGCAGAGCACCAAGCATAGCAAAGACCGCCGCGCCATTCAATGAAAACAGCCTCATAGCCATCAGGGTCACTAACGCCGAAATCAGAATGATGAATATCGAACGGAAATCCTCAGCACAAGGAGAAAAGAGAGTTTCGACCGTACCGGATACTCCGGCAAAAACACTGAAATAGACAGACACGATAAGAGAAACAGCCACTATTACCTTGAAACTGCGTCTTTTTACTACAGCGGCAGGCACATATATCCCGAAAAGTGACGGATACTCATTGGAAAAGAACCAAAGAGCAGACACCATCAGAAAGAATATGAGACATACCACCTGCATTACATTGTCCTTCTTATTGCCATAACGGCTAACTGATCGGCGACATTAGCCGCTGCTTTTGAAAGATTTTCAATATGGAGAGCGAAATATCTCAAATGGAATTTTTCACTGAGTTTGAGGCTTGTCATATTATGAAAGACTGTCCTCTTGATAGTCTGGGAATACCTGAGAGCCTCTTTTTCATAGAAATAAGAACGGCTGATTTTGTCCGGAACCGTATCAGGTGCTTTGAAATATGCCTTAGCTGCGGGAACAACGGCTTCCACAGCAAGAGTGGAGAACTCCGTGAGTTTCATAAACTCAGGATTAAGTTCGGACGGAATGAAAGGAGTCTCAATCTCGAATTGGAAAAGACTGTCATTCAGGATATCCATAATATTGCGTGACTTTTCGAAAAGACGCATAATATCACCTCTGGAGCGCACAAGGGCGGTTTGAGTATATAATGCATTCTCTATCTCACGTCTGAGGACATCGATCTCACTCTCAAGTGCGGACATTTTCTGAAGATTGCCATTGAAATCATTGAGATTGGAATACAGATAATTCCGCACACCATCCTTGAAGACCAGCACCGACTGATCCATAAGGTCGAAATACCTGTCTATGTCTTCTATCAGTTTGTCTGCTTTACGTTTGCCGAACATATTTCTGTAATTTCGTCTTTCTAAGAAAACAAATATAGCAATTTTATGATTGTAGAGGACATTGCAAAGCAAACAATCACAAAGACACACCCATCGAAAACCCGGCCTAAATCATTGCATAACAATGCCTTATATATAGATACAAGCCTCTCGAAAATTTTATCCCGAGAGGCTTTGTAGAGTTTTTGTAGAGTATCAAGAGGGTTAATCCGCATCCTTTTCCAGAAGAATTCTGACATTTTCTGCCGCATCTACGTCATATACCTGCGACTTCGGCAGATAGGAGCCATTGGCATCAGCGTCAATGTCGATACATTCTATTATCACACCATCGACTTCACCGTAGCCTCTGATGATTTCAGAGAATTGCCCCAGACGGTCTGAAATGACTGTAACGGATTCCTCGTCCGGCACGAGACTTTGGACTGTGTTGTCTGCGCCCTGAGAGCGGTGCCCCACCGTCATCTTCACCTGGATTCCTTCGATCGGCTCGGCAGAATCAGCATCCAGAACAGATCCGGATACGGACGCGTGGAAGTTGTCGTATGGCACTCCATAACAGGCTGTAACCAGAGTGGAACATCCCAGAACCGCGAAAAGACGGCCGAAATTTCTGAGAATAAAATCGCGCATAATGTATAATGAATGAATTGATTCCGGATTATAGATGCCTGAGTGATGAAATATGTTGCAGATATCAAACGATATTTGACATATTTTTTTTATGTTTGCAATGTTATGAAAGCAAAGTTTGAAACATACGTATCTCCAGAGTCCAGGTCAATCGTTCTTATCCCGGAACAATGTGTTCTGGCCTTGAGCGACTACGGAAGCAACGAGGAACTTCTTGAAGATCCCGACGATTACATTGATTTCTTCGAATAAGCGATCACTATGAGAAATTTCAAATTCACGATATTGCCTGCTGTGATATTTCTTCTGGCTTCCTGCACTTTGCCTGACGGAATATCACAGACAGAGTATGACACTGTTTTAGCCACAATAGGCAACGAAACACGTACTTCCATCGGCCCAGACGAGGGAGGCAGCCGCAAAGTGCTGTGGTCGGAAGGTGACCGGATAATCGTGTCCACAGGCTTGAAGAATATGCAGGGGACATATAAGGCCGTCACATACGGATCTTCCACAGCGGAATTCGTTCCAGAAGATCCTTCAAAGGCACTTGATTTCTCCACAGGAGCCATTGCCGGCTACCCTGCAGAGAATATGTATATAGGTACTCCTGATGCAGACAAGGAAATATTCTTCACATTGCCGGAACTGCAGAACTATGTACCAGGATCATTTGATGAGGGTGCGATGCCAATGGTCAGCGATGTAACATTCGAGCCCGTCCTGAATTTCCACAATGCGGCAGGAGTCATCAGACTCAATCTTTCCACACTCGAGACAGGAGTCCGGATATCCGAAATAACGCTTACCTCTTCAGCCCACATAAGCGGTGATTGCGGATATATCCCCAAAAGCAGGAAGATGTTCTTCGACGAAACGACCCCAGGCGGTAATCACGTGGTTCTCAGATGCGGAAACGGCGTCGAGATATCCTCTGAACCTGTTGCCTTCCATATTGTAGTGCCGTTCCAGACATACAGCGATATGTCGATAAACGTGGTCACTACCGATCAGGAGGAACAGACTTTCCACCTTAAGGATGGCAAGGCTATAGAGGTGAAGCGCTCTACCATCACAACTATTCCGCTTGTAATAAATGACCTGCAGGAAAGTCTGGAGCCGACGGCAAGCATAAAAGTCGAAAGTACTACGTTCGACAACATCAGGTTCTCCTTTGCTGTCAAGAACACATCATCGTACTACTTTGGCTTCCAGACAAGTGATTCATTCTTCCGAGAACTGGAATCCGGAAATCTTCTTGAGAGCATACTGCACACGGTGCTATATACCTCTCCTCTTAAATATACAGGCAACATATTATCGTTCAATGATGAGACCAAGGAGGAACTCATCGTACCGGGACAAAGTTATGTGATCTGGGCTGTTCCATACAGAAAAGACGGACAATACAAGACGAGTGACATCAAATATGCCGAGGCTACGGCAAAATCTTTCGAACCGGGAGGCTCGATTGAAGTTTCGTACAGTGGCCTGTACATAGACAAGACCTGCATATCGATGACATTGACTGCACCGGAAGCCTTGTTTATATATGCTACGCTGGTGTATGAAGACACAATCGCAGGATATGCCACAGAAGAGGATATCATCCGTTTCCTCCTGGATCCGGAAAGTATGAGCAACATATACAGCGCCGAAACGGAGACTCTCGAGCGGAAGTTCCTCCATCCTGGCCACACTTTGTATGTCCTGTCTGTCGCTGTGGACAAAGATGGGCGATATGGGCCGCTTCTTATGGAAGAGATGCAGACAGATCCTATCCCGTACAACGATCTCAAGGTTGCGATAAACAAAGACCAGAATGCAGTCGGTAACACTTCCTCTATAGAATGGAGTGTATCCAATGGTAAAGCAGCCCAGTATAAATATATACTCACACCAACAAGCGATTACCTTTGGACCGACATCCTTGAATCTTCTGTACTCTATGCCCAGGAGAATATGTATCTCTCACCTATCTATTATGTCAATACCACATCCGGAACCTCAGCATCATTAAGCGGTATGGATGCGGGACAGGAATATATAATCATAGTAGCAGCAGTCGATTCAAAAGGAGGAATGTCGGTCGCTGACAGTTGGATATTCAATTACTGACCTCAGCAGATCATTTCAAGGTCCGGGACACATTGACGACCCCGGCATTCATATCAATATCATCCCAGACAAGGGCACAGATCTCCCCTATCCTCAACCCGGTACTCAGGCAGATATAGATTCCCAGATTCATAAATGTAAGGTGATTCTCGATATAGTCAATCAGAAATTTCTGATTGCCCAGGCTCAGGAGATCAATGTGGGTCGTCTGTCTTTCCACAGGATATTTCACGTCTATATCGTGATGAGCCATATAACCGTTCTTGTCTGCATAGCGAAGAATCATCTTCAGTACGATGAGAATATCCTTTACGGCCTTGCGGCTCAATCCGCGCCGGAGTTTTTCCAAAACAAATTCCTGTACAAGATTTTCTGTCACATCGGTCAACCCCGAGAATGCCGGAAGCAGATGATTTGCAATCAATAATGAATAGGCATAGTATGTCGATCTTTTGACATAGCGTTTCTTGTCGGCCTGCCACAACCTGACAACATCTTCAAATTTCATATAAGTCATAATTTATGGTTTAAAACCACAATATTACGGAATCCGCAGACCTCAGTCATACGCAAAAACCGGATGACTTACGTCACCCGGCCTTGCATTTGTGCGGAGAGTGAGGTATTCGAAACTCTAATCCAACACCCTCCACAATAGTGCAAATGGCTATATTGTAAGGCTTATTTTTACACTTGGAGTTACTTGACTCCGTTTATTTTTGGGATATTTTTGGGATATTTTCTTTGATTTTTATGTTGCGTGTATCCCAAAAACTCCTACCTTTGCAAAGGTAAAATTATAACACTAATAAACAAATAATCCGAGACATGATCATAAAGCACAAATGCTCCTTCAAACTTTTCACATACGGAAAACTTAAGGACAAACACCAAATACGCCTAAGGGTCACATTCAACTCACAAAGGATAGACCTTGGAACCGGTTGCCAGATATATGATCTCAAATACTGGGACGACAAGTGCGAACAGGTCTTGGATGGCTATAAAGGGCCAAAAGGAGAAGACACAATCTCCATAAATACAAATCTTCGAAAAATTAAAGAGCAGATGGAAACCACCTTTAAATTTTTCGAGGTTAACGAAATCTACCCTACACCTGAAGAAATAACCAAGAAATACGAAGAAAGAGTTAAAGGAGTAACTCCACAAAAGCCAGCAGTCGAAAAGAAAAAGAAAGAGGAGAAACCCAAGGAGCCGGATTTCTTCAAGGTATTTGATGCATTCACATATGAATGTGGAGAGAAAAACGCATGGACCGAATCCACACACGAGAAGATGGCTGCATTAAAGCAAGACCTTCTTACATTCAAAAAGAATGTGAAGTTTTCCGACCTCACAGAGACCACATTAACAAAGTTCGTCGTATATCTGAGGGACGAAAAGAAGCTCAACACCCCACGCAAGCCAAAGGGAGAGGATAGAGATTCCGGAAAGAAGGAGCTGATCGGCATAAAGAACTCTACCATAGAAAAGAAATTAGGATACTTGAAATGGTTTCTGAAATGGGCAACAGAAAAGGGATTCAACAACAACACCGCATATAAAACCTTTCACCCCACTCTCAAGACAACTCAAAAGAAGATCATCTTCCTCACAAAGGATGAGATGAAGAGAATTTTGAATCTCGAGCTCAAAGGAGATAAAGCATATCTGGAAATCGTAAGAGACATCTTCATCTTCTGTTGTTTCTCTAGCTTAAGATACTCCGACGCTTCGGCATTAAAATGGAACGACGTCAAGGATGACCACATTGAAGTAACCACTATCAAGACTGCCGACAGTATTCAAATCGAGATCAACGACATGATGAAAAAGATCATAGAGAAGTATCGCGCTATCCCTGATAAGAGAAGCAACCTCGTGTTTCCGTTCTACACCAACCAGGCCATGAACAGAGACCTGAAGAAACTATGCAAGCTGGCTGAAATCAACGAAGAGATTAGAACGACCACCTACAAAGGACACGAACGAATTGATGAGATTGCTGAGAAGTGGGAACTGATCGGAACGCATACCGGACGAAGGACATTCATCATCCACGCCCTCTCCAGAGGAATCCCACCTAGCATCGTAATGAAATGGACAGGACACAGTGACTACAAGTCAATGAAGCCATATATAGATATCGTTGACGAGATAAAAGCCAGCGAAATGACCAAAATGAACTTTATGGATTGATTCCGAAAAAGTTTGCAGATATCAAAAAAGTAAGTATCTTTGCGCCATAATAGAAGGATAGCCGAAAGGCTGAGATGAAATAAGTTAAGGCGTTCAGATCCCTACTGAATGCCTTTTCTTTTTTAAAGACGCCTACAGACCTTAAGCCGAGGGACGTACTTCCATAGGAGCCATAGCTTGTTTTACATCTTCATCTCAAAGGCAATAATGCCATTATCCTTCTATTATGAAAACAAAGCTTTCGCTCTTGGTGAAGCTTCGTATCGAAGTTGACACCACAAAGAAAGCCAAACACAATTTACGCAAGTATCTTGTATTTGGCCACATCGTGAAGGTTCTGTTTAATCTTATAGACGCTGTAGGGAAGCTCTCTAAGATCATAGGACTTAACCGCTAAGCGGTTGTCTTCTTCCCCTCGGTGTTTATAGCAGAGGCAATGCCACACAGCATTGCCTCTGTCTTATTTCTATGAAAATCCGCAACACAACTTGAGATTTTCCAAGAAAATCCGCAGTTCAAATAAAACTAAAGGGCATCCAGCGCATGCTGAATACCCCCTAGTTTTATTATTCCAATTCTCCGACCACCATGGTTGAGTGTTCCTTTTGGAAGCTCAAGATGTCCTCCTTACAATCTTCCAGTAGAGCCTGAACACTTACTACGCCGTCGCGAGCAAACTCTCTATCTAACCTTTCTGCAAGTATAATAGCACGCCTTTCTTGAACCTCTGCCAATAAGCGACGAAGGCGATCCATAAAATCAGAATCCACGGCACCGATGGAGACCTGCCACCCGAAATCATAATGCAACTTTTTAAACAAAGAAACATATGTCGCATCATCGCCAGACATCACAGCCTCATAAGCCGCAATTGCATCCGGATTATTCATAATTCTGAATAGTCTCCTCGCCAGCCTTACCTGTTTCTTTAGCTCAGCAACCGAAGGTTCTACCTCTGAAGTTTTCTGTTCCACATCAACAACCGAATTTAATGGTTGAGTTCCATTCAATTCGCCTTTTCCAAACAGCAGGAACTCTAGATTGTACCCAAATGTCTCAGCATATCTCTGAGCTGTCTTCAGGCTAAACTTCTTTTTTCCCGAAATCTGATTAGAAACAGTCTGTTTACTACATCCCAGTTGACTAGCAGCCGTCTCATGGGTCAGACCTTTTACCTTAAAATCCACAGCAATAGCTTTGCAGATTGCTGCTGCATCATATACACCCATCATCATTACCCACCTACCTTAAAGGTGATACAGTTTCACTTTACTTACACAAGCATGCCAATAAGGGCATTCACACATCATTTCTGGGACAAAGGTAAGTATAAATTCCCAATAAACAACATTTTGTTAAACAAATTTTATAATATGTTGTGTTTTTAAGGTAATTTCAACTGAATATCAACAAGATAAGCATTCCTTTCTTACCACATAACAAACACTTGTTTTATTTTAATAGTAATTTCTTTTTGTAATTAGAAAATATATTATATAACTTTGCCCACCAGTTGGAGTCAAGTAGAGATATTTGACTACTGCTAGCGAGTTACACAAAATACATCATTAATAATGGATAAGATTACAACCAATTATCTGCTAGAGAAACCACTCTGGCAAATGACAGGAGAAGAATTCCTGCAACTCAACGAGCTCACACGAGGCAGCTCAAATCCCACAACAGAAAACAACGAGCCGAAACTCTATGCTCACGGAGTCAACGAACTGGCTGCAATGCTAGGATGTTGTCCAAGCACAGTCTATTCTCTAAAGAAGCTCCGAATCCTTGACAACGCGATCGTTTCTCAGATCGGCAAAAGGATAGTATTTGATGTTCACAAAGCCAGAATACTCGCAGACGAATATCAAAAATCACAAAGAGACCAGCGCAAAGAATCTAAATAACCTTTACTATGTCTAGTTTTCTTGTAGAAGACTGGATGTCCGGTAATGGGTTAAAACTGAGCGGAAATGAGCTGATTTTATACGCCTTGATCTTTTCTTATTCAAGGAAAGGTAAGACCATGTTTGAAAGCGAGGATAACCTAGCGAAGAAATACTACCTCTCCAGAAAACAAGTTAGCACTATCTTAAAGAAATTAAGAGCCGAAGGTCTCATAATACGCTCTGAATCAAAGCATCCAGGACTCCAGTCATACGATTACACCGCGAATCTCGACAAGGTGTTACCTTTTTACACACCAAGCTGTGAAGAAATTACACACCTTAAGGGATTGGTGAGTAATAAGGTTACACCTAGATGCGAAGAAATTACACAGCAAGATGAGAATTTAATTCACATCGAGATGGGAAGAAAGGTTACACCTAGATGCGAAGAAATTACACACAATAATATTGTCTATAATACAAAAGATAATACTATAGATAATGTTGTCTTTTCGCCATCATTCGAACAAATAAAGAATCTGATATTACCTATCTTATTCTTTAAGAACAATTGCAGTCCACTGAGCGAAGCTCGAAAATTCTATGATCATTACAAAGGAAGAGGATGGAAACTCGGAGGAGGAGAAATTCTTAATAACGATGAAAGAATAAGAAGAGCAGCTAAAAGCTGGAAAATAAAGGACGTGACCGCAACACCCTTTCCACAGCAGTTTATAAGAGCATGGGAGGAGATCTACCCCAAGGTGCCACCAGAGCTTCAAGATGACATGATTCGCATATCCGCCCCTGTAAAGACCAGCGACAGCATCACGATCTATTGCAGCCAGGCACTAGCAAAGTGGATAAGCACACCTGACACAAGCGAGATGATAAGGTTGATTATGCGCATTCATTGCGGGGAGAGATATCGTTTCCAATTCAAAACAAAAGATGAAAAGAGAGTATAAAGACTCTAAAAACTCACCTAAAAGTAGTAACAAAAAGGGCGGGTAATTTAGGTGGGGCAAGGTTATGTTTTGCGCATCGCAAAACCCCGCTTTACGCGGCACTCCCATCGGTCGCAAACCAGCCCCACCACAAAAGACAAAAACGAATGAAAGAAACGAGAAACAAAGGAGGACGTCCCAGAAAAGACGACATGTGCAAGAAATCAATAGCACTGACAATAAGATTCACACCGACTCAGTATGGAATAATATTGACACGCACGGAACTAGCCAACTTCAAGTCACCGGCTGAGTTCATTGCACACTCCGCACTGCACAACACAATCGAACAGCACTTCCTCCATTCTGACGTAGAGTTTATAAAAGACATTGCAGGAATAGGCAGTAATCTAAATCAGCTAACTCACCAAGCCCACATCTTTGGAATCAAATCACTCGAAGACAAAATCAACGAACTCCTTTCAGAAATCAAGGAAGTAATACAGAAAATAAGCAGAAGACTATGACAGCAAAGATCTTGAAACAACAGTCTTTCACCGCAGCCACCAACTATGTCTACAAAGAGGGACATTCAGAAGTCATCGACTATAGCGGGGTAATGATTACAGACCCGTTATCAGCTGCAGCCAGTTTTAATGCTCAAGCCAAACTACGTCCTGATATCAAGAGTCCTGTCGGCCACATCTGTATTTCTTTTCATCCTGACGACACAAGCATATTGACCAATGACCTGATGGTTCAATTATGTAAGGAGTGGATGACAGGAATGGGAATTTCTGACACGCAATATCTTCTCATGCGACATCTTGACACCCAGCATCAACACATGCACCTGGTATATAATCGCATTGACAATAACGGAGACCTCATATCCGATAAGTTCTGGTACAGGAAGAATGAAAGAGTTTGCAAAGATATCAAAAAGAAGTATGGACTGACATTCAGCCCAGGAAAGCAAAACATCAACATTAATCGCCTTCATTCTGAAGAAAGAGTCAGGCATCAGATGTACCTGGATGTAAAGAGAGCCCTAAATCAAGCCAGCGGTTGGTTTGACTTCAACGTGCGTTTGAGTGAGATGGGCATAGTCCTTAACGTCAAACGCTACAAGGAGACACATAAAGCTTATGGTGTTGTCTTTTCACGCGATGGATATTCTATCAAAGGTTCTAAACTAGACAAAAGTCTGAGTTATGCGAAATTAGACAAGGTTTTGTGGGGCAGATTTGTTAAAGAGCAGATAACTCAAACCGAAAAGAAATCAGAGAAACAAGCAGAATCCGAATCTCATTCACAATCTCGTGCAAAAGAAATTGCAGCAAGTCTATTTGAGGGAAATCTTGGCAAGAGTCAGGAGCAAGACATGAAAGATACGCCGAAGAAAAAGAAGGGCAAAGGGCGTTCAAGATAGCGATTTATTTAAAACTACAAATTATGGCTAAACAAGAAAAAATAACACCACAACAGGCCTTGGAAGCGATTTACGGACTGACAAAACTTCTGGAGATAGAACAGCTTAAGAAGCTCATTGCTGCCGTAGGCAAAATCCCGAAGAAGATTGAAACCGAAACTAAATTATGCGATGAACACAAATCATTTCTCGACGACCTAATGGCTCAATACCGGGTTCTTGACCATCGTTTTCTAGTATTATGCGAACTTATCAAAAGTAAGAAAATGTGGTTTCTTTACCTATTTCTAACAGTCATTGTATCTGTTGGTACGACCGTCCTGGTTATGAAGCACACCACAAACGAATGGGCACATAGAGCTCTTATGGCAGCAATAGACATGAACCACGAAAACCCCATCGAAGAATATCTGAATTGTTTAAGCGAAATGCCACTTAACCGCAAATCATACAAAGCAACTATCAAATCGATGGAGTACGAAGCCGAGAGAACTCTTTACCTAGAATCCCTACTTAAGGGATATATAAATGGTGAGTTTTTTATCACTGATTACGACTCAAGAACAGAAGAACATCTCATGTACTTAGTAGCATGCAGATATTCCGGATCTGATTATGAGCACTTTTTCAAGCTTTACCTGGAAGACGGAGAACTCATAAAGGTAGAAGAGCGCATAGCAAACTCAAACACGAAGAAAAAAGCCGAACCCAATTTCATTTGGAGAGAAATCAAGTCAATCCTTTAACACAAAACTCCTTAAAGTTGAGATTTAGAACATACAACCAGCACCATCGGACGAATGGTAATATTGGGGCGATGAAATGCAGCCTTGCACGGATGAACGGAAGGGTTATTTATATTCTATACCAAAAAAATGAGCTGCGCCACTCGCGTGGGGCACCTCATACTAACCACATAATTAATAACACTAAAACTAATAACCGTGTGCAAAGGTAGTAATTTTCGGGTTAACTACAAGGTCTTGATTGTTAAATAATTATTAACATCGAAAATCTATAAGTTCTACAGATTCAGATATATCTCCTTCTATTTCTTAGAAAAGAACAGTGTTGTGAGATAAAGGGAATTCATATTTCCCTTTATCCTATATTTTATTAATAGATATATAGTCATCATAGTCCTCCATGGCTCGAAGGATTACATCATGAGCCACATCTGGACCATAGATACTTACGAACTGCATTCTGGTTGTATTTTCGCCAGGAATATCCTTATAAGTACTAAAGTAGTGAATCAATCGGCGGATAATTGCCGGTGGGACCTGTTCAATATCAGTCATCAAGCCATAAACGGCATCGCTCATAAGCACCGCAATGATTTTATCATCGGCCTGATTATGATCCAATAATCTTATACCTCCAATTGGGCGAGCTTTTGCTATTATATCCCCATGTGTTACATCCTTTTCAGTGAGAATACAGATATCCAATGGATCGCCATCACCTTCAACATCAGTCCTTATTAAAGCCTTATTTGTGAGTTCAGCCATTTTAGGCCCACAATAGGTTCTTGGCAAGAACCCATATAAAGACGGAACTATATTGGAGAATTTCTGAGGACGATCAAGCGTCAGATACCCCGACTCTTTGTCCACTTCATATTTAACGGTATCTGTTGGCACAATCTCTATGAAAGCCCTTACCACTTCTGGCACATTATCACCAAGGCTGATCCCGTGCCAAGGATGAGCCTTGTGTGTCTTTTTATAATCCATTTGTTTATTATTTAATGTCATCATCTTAAACTAAGGCAATCTAACATCTCTTCTGGAGAGGCGTCACATTCAAACATCATCACTCCACAATAGCCATTTTCTTTTATACCCTTTAATAATTCTTGCCAGTTTATCTTACCTTGACCTGGAGGAAGATGACTTTCGTTGACGAAATCATAATCTGACAAGTGAAGTGTCTTAATCTTCCCTTTAGGGATGGCCCTTAGATAATCTGAATGCGATTGATAAAATAGATGATTAGTATCGAAACATAGGAAAACCTCATCGTACCCGTCAATCAACTGCATCATTTCTTCCCCGGTCTGACCAAGGCAGGTGCGCGGAAGATTCTCGACACAAATAAAAGCATCTATCTCCTTTGCCACAGTTGCTAACTCACCTATAGAGACATGACTATTGAGGAGCCTTTTAGTCCTATCTTCATCGGCAATCGGTTCGGAACTTGGATGAAGCACCAGATACTTTGGATGAAACATCCCAGCCAACCTTATCATTTCCTTTATAAAGTCAATATTCGCTCGACGCAAACTATCGTCAAGCACGGATATATCAAGGCTCCTTGAAAACGGCAAATGAACAGACCAAACATGCATTTCCGCCTCACGGATTTCCTCTGACAACTTCCTTGCTCTTTCATAAGCCTTTGAGCGGTCTTGCTTTATCAAAGGATTCATTGTTACCTCCAAATACTCAACGCCTGAAGCATTGTACTGTTTCATACTCTCAACTCCAAAACCTTCCCATCGTCCTATGGACTTGCCTACTCGGACATGCTCAGAGCAAGTACATGAGACTAACAGAGATACTGCTAGCAAATATATTAACCTATATACCTTCATTCTATATAGAAACTTATAAAGTTATCTTACTTTTTCCATGAAGTATTTATAAAGAGGAGCAACCATCTGAGCATTTAAAATCTGATTGTTCTCAAGAAGTTCAAGAACGCAATCATAATCCATGAGACTCACAACCAGATCTTCATTAGCATCCAGATGCGGTTCCCGTACATACTCTACATCCAATGCAAGAAAACAATGGACACGATTGGTCATACAGTCTGGATTGGCTGATATCGTCATAAGTTTTGACCACCTACCATTTCCATATCCCGTTTCCTCAAGAAGTTCTCTCTGGGCGCCGCACAGCGGACTTTCGCCGGATTCCATAACACCACAAGGCAGTTCATACCCAACCTCTCCTGCACCATGACGATACTGACGCTCCATCACGAACTTTCCATCTTTAGTTATAGCTATGACGTTCACCCAATCAGGGTACTCCAGAATATAATACTCCTCATTGACACGTCCATCTGGCAACTGCACTGTGTCTCTACGGGCTGTCAACCATTTTCTTCTTATCAAATACTCAGTAGACAACGTCTTCCACTTCATATGATCATAATTCATAACATAGGTGATTTAAGGTTAAAGAGGCCGGTTCTGGACCCCACCACAACCGACCTCAAAAAAAGAACTAACCAAACGAATTTGACGGATTTAAAGTTAAAGTTCTTTTTTTCTACTTGCCATTATCCAAACTATAACAGTGCAGACCACTGAAAGCACTGCTGCACCAACCCAAAAGTATGCAACTGAAGAGAAGTCGTATGCTGCCGCTCCCTCACCAACTGTCTTACCACTCTGGATAGCGAATCCACTTATGGCATCCTGAACAGCGGCGCCGATGTAACTTGCTATACCCACAACACCCAGAGCGGCTCCAGAGGCTCCCTTCGGAGCGACATCTGTAGCCATAAGACCACCAAGATAGCAGATCAGGGCTCCGATAGCAAGTCCGAAAATAACCATGCTGACTGCATCCATCGACTTTGGTCCATACATGAAAAGCACAAGACCTAGGATGTTCATGAGTCCGAAGATTACAGCAGGCGCGTTTCTCTTTCCCTTGAACAGCACGTCAGACACAAATCCTGACGAAATTGTACCAATAATACCACATACTGAACTTATGGAGATGATGGCACTAGCTTCAAGATTCGTATAACCCTTTTCAGCCTCAAGATAGAAAATACCCCAGCTGTTGACCGCATATCTTGATATATACATAAACGCACTGGCAAGAGCAAGCATCCAGATAGCAGGGTTCTTAAGCACCATCTTCTGAAGTTCTCCTACTGACTTACCAGACTCTTCTGATTTTGCCTCAGGTGCTATATCGCCCTTATATTCTGCAATTGAAGGAAGACCCTGGCTCTGCGGTGTATCCCTCATAAACAGAGCCACTATGGCGAATCCTACCAATCCGATAAGTCCGGCTCCCTTAAATCCCCACTGCCAACCGAATGTAGCAACGATCGCTGATGTAGCAATAAACGTCAAGGCCTCACCGATGTTATGACTTGAAGACCAAAATCCATAGAACGAACCACGTTCCTTGTTACCATACCATCTAGACAGTGCCACTACACATGGAGCTGCTCCCATTGACTGAGCCCATCCATTAAGAGCCCACAAGACAAGGAAGAAACCAAATGAAGTCGTAAAGCCAAGTACAAGGTTTATCAAAGCTGTGACAAGAAGTCCGATAGACATAAATCTACGAATGTTGCTTCTATCTGCAAGGAATCCATTACAAAGCTTACCTACTGCATATGTAATGAAAAGTCCTGAACCAATCATACCCAGCTCGCCCTCAGAAAGGACACCTGCATCCACAATCGGCTTCTTGATAACATTGAGGCTAAGACGGCAGACATAATACAGTCCATATCCAATCGTTGCCGAAAGGAATACCTGCCACCTCAATCTTGAATACTTCTTCTGAACCTCATTAGGATCTGTAATAGGCTCAGAAGGTTTTGACATTTTAAAGAAATCTAGAAACTTCATAATTACTCATGGAGACCTCTACTACGTAAATACTTCAACAGATATTCAGCACGGTCAGTCTGAATAATTGTTGCACCCAACGTATCGATCAAGTAGCCATATGCTGCGTCCGGATCAGAAAGTGCCAGATCATCATCATGTCCACCGCACAAAGTATCCCACAGCGTGTTATACCAGATCAGCGCCTTACCGTCCAATTCTATCTTCAGCGACTTTGAGTACTCAAGCTGGTTGTCATCCTGATATACCAGTTCATAAGCATACGGCTTGAGGTCAGCCATGTATCCGTTCATAAGCTCCTCAGCACCCTCCTTATGAAGGTTTACCACTGGCATATAAAGAATCTCATCCAAATACTTTCCATAAAGTTCAAGCACCTGATCAGCCGGCTTTCCGCCTTTCATGATGATCTGCCTAGCAGTTCCTGTCTTTTCCAATACGGGAACGATAAGGTCGAAATATCTGTCAGCCTTGTCAAGATTCACAAGAACCTTTCCCTTTGCGGCCAAAAGGGCCTCCTCAAGAGTAGGAACAGAGTGCATGGTCTTGATTGCACATCCATTCTTGAGCTTGAGAGTCTTTATAGAGTCCAAAGTCCACTCGTTAACCTTACCCTTTCCGGTTGTTGTTCTGTTAAGGGTACCGTCATGCATTACGATAAGTACGCTGTCCTTCGTCATCTGAAGGTCGAGCTCAACCACATCAACACCTACGGCAATCGAATGTTCAATGGCTGCAAGAGAGTTCTCCGGAGCATACCTCCAGTCACCTCTATGGGCTACGACCAAAACCTGGTCAGTATCACCATTAACAATCCTGTCTCTGAGAATTTCTGCTCTTGTTCTCTCGTCAACTGGTGCTGACGAGCAAGATGCAAGGAAT
Source organism: Candidatus Cryptobacteroides sp. (assembly GCA_045635205.1). Classification (GTDB taxonomy): domain Bacteria; phylum Bacteroidota; class Bacteroidia; order Bacteroidales; family UBA932; genus Cryptobacteroides. The sequence goes on from JAZRBS010000043.1 coordinate 29,561, forward strand.
AGCAACCCTGCAAAGAAATATATCAACTTTCTCATTTCAATACGCTTAATTTGTTGTTGCTCCATATCATCACTTCACCCCAGAACGGCATATATGTCTGCTTGCAATCCAGCTTTGAAGCTCTCTCAAGACCCAATTCAAGGGACCATCTCGACTCGCTGATATCCTTGTGTCCAAGTTCAAGAATATGCGACAGCAGAACATAGTCAGGTTCACAAACCTTTCCAATGATATTGTTTTCCTCTAAAGGCGACTGAGCATATCTCGGGATATACACATCAATCGGCAATGTGACGTCATATTCTGATGCAATAAAGTTTGAGTCACCAGAATGCATCAACACAAAGTTTCCTGTATCAGGTCCACAGTCTATCTGAAAGACTGTAACCGGTACATTTGTTGAGCCATTGTTATGACGTGTGATAAATGTGTGAATTGCACAGCTACCTACCGTATAGTCCTTTGTCCCAGTCGAATAATATTGATAATTCTTCTGTGGTTCATAGAAATTGCTCAACACCGGCTTACCGGCGTCATACATAGCTTTCATCAATTTTTCCGACTTGTGGTCTGTATGAACGTGAGTCGAAGCATAAAAATCTATATATGGAGCAAGTTCGTCTGCACGGTAATGATACACATCAATCGCAAACGCCATGGACGGTGTCTGAATCACATATCCCATGTTATACAACATCCAGATATACACCTCCCCATTCTTTGGCCTCATTGTTTTAAGACCATTCAAGATTCGTTCGAAGGCAGCATCATAACAAGAAAGTATATTGTCATATTTGACAGTCAATGAATACTTATTAGCATCATAATCAAACATATACTTAAATGCGCTGCTTGTGCAAGCATCAGCATATCCTTGAAGCTTGTCAAAAATATCCATCCTTGTCTTGGATACTTCAAATGGAGTAGTCTCTGCCCACAGCTTTTCCAGCTGTACAAGGCCATCCATCTTGCTACCTCCAGAAGGCTTATCTGGGTTTGGGGTATCAACAGGCTTTCCGCATGCCATTATAAAACATGCGGAAAGCACCGTGAAAATTGAAGCAAGCCTCATTATTTAAGAGAGTTTGTTCCCTGAATGTTACCACCTCTCATACACCATGAGTCAGCTGGACCAGCTGTCTCGATTGTGCAGAGGTTCTTACCAACAGTACCGAAATAAACTCGTGCATCTGGACCAAATGTGAATGCTGACATTATCTGGTCTGATGCCTCCATAGTATAGCTACCGGTTGCTGCATCAATTGTAAGAAGCTGCTTAGATCCAGTGTCACCTACATTCGCCTGAGTACCAGTGTAGAGCTTACCATCCTTAGTAACAGCGACATTGGTATAAATAAGGGCAGCAATCTTTTCTGTCTCCCACTTGAGCGTACCATCAGGGTTGATAGCAAACACCTTCTGATCACCCTTACTTGTGTAGTAGATTGTTCCATCCGGACCAATTGTAGGGAAGTATGAATCGTTAGAACCCTTAGCGGTCTTCCATTTAATGTTACCATTTGACATATCAATTGCAGCAACACCATCAGTCTTCTTCAATGCTGCATAAAGGACATTGCCATTGATTGCAAATGATCCACGCTCAGTGACATTGATTCCTGATGTATTCCATCTCTGAGCTCCGTCAGCTGTAAATGACCATACGCCTTCGTTTGTTCCGACGTAAACGTTGCCCTCAGCGTCAACAGCGACTGCACTACCTGTACCTCCAGCGAGTTCCTTAGTCCACTTTGCAGCACCTGTATTCGCGTTAAGTGAGTAGAGAGTTGCAACAGTACCGTTAGAAACCACATAGACATTATTGTCAGATGTTACAGCAGGGAATCCTTCTACATTTCCGCAAGTCTCAAATGTCCACTTCTCGGTTCCGTCTGGCTTGATAGCGTAGAACTTGCTACCCTGTGCACCAACGTAAATAGATCCGTCCGGACCGACAGCTGGACCACCACCGTATGTTACCTTCTCAATTGGATAAACCCACTTCTGCTCGCCAGTCCAAGTGTCAATAGCATAGACATCTCCTGTACCGTCAGAAGTAGAAATATACAATGTCGAACCATCTGGCGAGAATACTGGGTTAGAAGCCTTAACTGCCTTAATCTGCTTCTTAGACCATGAATATCCATTTACGGTCATCTCGATTGAGCCTGTGTCTGTTGTTCCATCAACATATGTAACAGTTGCCTTAGCGGTTGCATTTCCTTCTGCGGCAAATGAATGGAGAACAGTCAAGCCTGATGCTGTCTGGCCATCGCTGAACTCCCATGCCACTGAAGACACCTCAGCTGCCATAAAGTACATTGGGTTGTACTCGAATGAAACCAACTGATGCTTAACAGGAGACTGAACGCTTGTAAGGATAGGGATCACAAGACCAGGAGTTGCAGATGCCACACAAGACTCACTGTCACCGTTAGGATAGTTACATACGATTGTGAATGTATACTCAGTGTCATTTGTGAGATTCTCTACCATGAGTCTTTCTGTAGCATACTCAGTAATCTTCTGCTCTCCATTTCCTGGAGTCCATGTGATGGTATAGCTTGAAAGTCTGTCGGTAACCGGCTTAGTCCAAGTAAGGAGGATTCTTTCAGAACCAGCATTTGCAGAGAAACCAGTCACAGCAAAGCGAGAAGTCTTTGGAGTACACTTCGATGTCACCTTCTGCGAAAGGCCATTAGAATACCTAGCCTGAAGGGTGAATGTATAACTGCAATCGTTAACGAGGTTCTCAACTACAACAGACCTCTTGTCTGCCTCTAGAGTCATTTCACCGCCTTCTACACCTGTCATGTCGGCAGTCCAGATAAGGAGGAATTCCTCTGGATTAGGCTTACCCTCCTGCGTTGTCCACGTAACTGTAGCTGCATTGTCTCCAGCAACTGCCTCCACGCTCGCAACCTGATAGAGGTCAAACGGCCTCTCCAGAACTGTCTCCGGCTGACAAGCGCAAAGAGCTGCAACGCCTGCTAAAAATGTATATAAAATCTTTTTCATCATTGCATCTATTAATAGTTAGGATTCTGCCAAAGGAGCTGAGTATTGTTGATACGCTCAAGCTCAGTATTAGGAATAGGATATACGAACTGATACTGCTGGATTGTATGTCCTTCAGCCGCTGCAAACTCGATTGCATATCCCATACGCACTACGTCGAACCATCTGTGACCCTCATATGGGAACTCAAGCTGACGCTCCTTACAAATTGCTCTACGGAACGCATCCTGATTAGGAAGATCCGCGATGTCAAGAGGAGTAAGACCTGCACGAGTATGGACTGCATTAAGAGCCTTCATTGCCTCCGACTGCTGGTCATTTGAGTATGCCACCTCGTTAAGAGCCTCAGCATACATCAGAAGGACGTCAGCATATCGCAAAATGATCTGGTCATTGCCGTAGTTCTTGTTTGTAGCGTCTCTCTGGTCGAAGAACTTCTTCATAAGATATACGTTGACACCGTCGACCTTCTGATATTCGATCATAGCCTTACGAGCATCATTCGCCTCGTATACGTCATTGAGAATAGCTGTTCTACCTGAGTCATCACTGAGGTTTGCGATGCTGAACCAAGCACCATGACCTTCGCCAGGTACTTCCTTATTGAATCTAACTGAGAAAATAATCTCCTTATTATTCTCGTTGGCTGCATCAAACACGTCAGCCACGTTTGGAAGAAGCTCATATGTACCGATCATAGACTGAAGAAGCGTTGCAGCCTCCTGATACTTTCCGAAGGTAAGATATACCTTTGCAAGGAGAGCCTTAGCCGCTCCAAGTGTAGCTCTACCTTCGCCTTCCTTTCCATATGTTGCAGGAAGCCAAGCACCCTCTACGATATCCTCAAGATCACCGGCGATGAAATTGTACATCTCCTCCTCTGAAGATCTGCCAATTGTAAGAGACTCGGCAACAGTCACGACCTTTCTAGTGGTAGGAACTCCACCCCAGATTCTATACATATTGAAATATGTAAAGGCACGGAGGAACATCGCCTCACCCTTGTACTGGTTCTTGAGAGTCTCGTCGAAGTCAGCTCCGTCAATTCTGTCGAGAACCATGTTGCAACGGTAAACACCATTGTTGAAGTTAGCCCATGCGTCCTCAAGAATACCGTTCGAAGGCTTATCCTTGAACTGATCGATATCATATCTATCCTGGGTACCTGCTGTTGGGGCACTCAAGAACATATTATCACTTCTATACTCGCAGAGCTCGGTGTAATAGTTCACCTGTCCCTGAAGCTTAGAATAGCATCCAACGACTGCAATATCAAAATCCTGTGCAGTCTGATATAGGTTGTCTACAGGCACCTCATAATTTGGAGTCAGAGTAAAGAACTTCTCACAAGAAGTCATGACGCCAAGTGCCAATATAGCCAAAAGTATATTGATTCTCTTCATTTTTACTAGAATGTTAAGTTAAGACCTACCATGAAAGTTCTTGCAAGTGGATATGTACCATAGTCCTCACCTGGAGTCAAAGCACTTGTACGGTTGCTGACCTCAGGGTTGTAACCGGAGTAATTTGTCCAAGTGAACAGGTTCTGTGCAGACACATAAACGCGGAGCTTCTGTACCTTGAACGACTCTGAAATTCTGCTAGGGAGAGTGTAACCCAAAGCAACGTTCTGAAGTCTGAGGTATGAACCATCCTCAAGATGCCATGTAGAAGTACGTCCGTTATTACCTTTCTGCTTTCTGTTCGCACGGTTTGTGAGACCATCACCCGGCTGATCTTCGCTGATCCAACGGTTTCTCGCTGCGATGGTACCGTTCACGTTACCCTCCATGTTGTCGAGGTATCGCTTGTTAAGGTTGAGTATCTCATTACCATATACTCCCTGGAATGCAACCTCAAAGTCGATTCCCTTATAGTCGATGCTACCACCGAATCCATAAGTGAAGTCTGGCATATAATTACCAACGATTGAGCGATCCTTATCAAGGTCGATCACGCCGTCACCGTCAACGTCAACAAATCGGAAGTCACCTGGCTTGGTGTTGTCGAAGTGAGGATAAGCATCAAGCTCCGCCTGATTCTTAAACACACCGTCAACAGTCATAAGGTAGTATGATCCGATTGGCGAGCCTACCTGAGTAATATAGTACGCGTGATTTACGCTACCTGTAGAGATGATAGGAGTATCGTTTGCTCCAAGAGCCTTAACCTCGTTGATGTTCTTCGCGAAGTTTGCGTTGAACGAGTAGCCGAGACCATTCTCATAAGAATGTGACGAACCGATCTGAAGCTCAACACCCCTGTTATTAACCTTACCGATGTTCATAAGGGTTGTGCTATAACCTGTAAGGTGAGGGATAGGTACATTGAGGAGCATGTCTGTTGTCATAGAGTTGTAGTACTCAGCTGTCAATGTAATATATCCATTCAAGAAGTTTGCATCGATACCGACGTTGGCCATTCCTGTCTTCTCCCAAGTAAGATCTGGGTTCTCAACACCTGTAGGCTTGTAACCGCTGGTCTCACTTCCGTTACCGCTACCAAGGATATAGTTATCTGTATCCATTGTAGAAAGGTGGGTGTAGTTTCCAATCTGGAAGTTACCTGTCATACCATAGCTGGCTCTCAACTTGAGGTCTGTAAGCCATCCCTTGGTATTGCTCATGAAATCCTCACCAGAAATTCTCCATGCTGCTGAAACAGATGGGAAGTAACCCCAACGGTTATTCTTACCGAATCTAGACGAACCATCGGCACGGATTGCAGCAGAGAACATATACTTACTCATGTAGCTGTACTGTACACGGGCAAGGACTGATGCGAGAGAATACTCATCTGTCAGAGAGTTTCCGCTATTGACAACACCACCACCAATTGTCTGGATATAGTCGTTTGGATAATCTGTAGCCTTGACATTCATGCTCTTCTGAGTATCCTTCTGCATTGAGTGAACCAGAATTGCATTTACCATATGCTTGTCATTGAAAGTGCGGTTAAATGTCAACTGATTCTCCCACAGCCAGTTGTACTGGAAAGCAGAAGAAGCGTATCCAATCGGATTCGACTTCATTCCATAGTTTGCTTTTCCTATAGTTTCAAGATCCTGAGAAGAATACTGCTCGTTATATGCACTATAGTAAGAACCACCGAGCGATGTCTGGAATGAGAAGCCCTCAAAGAACTCATATGATGCAAATGCTCTACCTGTCATTGAAACCCTTTCAACCACATCCTTCTTCAATGTCGCAAGGGCAACTGGGTTAAGGATTTCATTGTGCTGATAGTCATTGCCGATTCTCCAATAACCATTACCCAAGAAGTTGAATGTGCCGTCCTCATTGTAGATCGGCCACATTGGGTTATACGCGAGAGCTGACTGAACCACACCACCGTCACCATATGCACCAGAGGCATTAACTCTGTTTGACTTTGAATATGATGGAGCGAAGTTTACGCCATATTTGAAATTACCACTCTTACCGTCAAGATTGAAACGAAGAGCGTACTTTGTGTAATCTGAATTGATGATGATACCCTGCTTCTCAAGGACATTTCCAGAAATGAAGTAGTTCACATTGTTGCTCTTTCCTGAGAATGAGAGATTGTGGCTGTGAGTGTGCGCATTTCTGAAGATAGCGTCCTGCCAGTCAGTATTTGTAAGACCGGCCTGTCCCTCGAGGTATGGAATGATCTCCACAGGATAGTTAGCCCATGAGTCCGAGCGAGAACCGTTAGGGTCTGTTCCGCCAGGATTTGCATCATAATATGCGTTGTCGTGACCTTCCTTAACGAACTGAGCGTACTCATACGCGTCCATCATAGGAAGCTTCTTTGACACCATGTCAAGAGCGTAATATCCGTCATAGCCCACTGTCAGCTTCTCTGATGATCCTTTCTTGGTTGTAACGAGGATGACACCATTCGAACCTCTTGAACCATAGATCGCAGCTGATGAAGCATCCTTAAGAACCTCCATTGACTCAATGTCGTTTGCATTGATGTTAGAGAGTCCCGACTCCACTGGCACGCCGTCAATAACGTAAAGAGGGTCGTTACCGGCTGTAGCCGAACCGATACCACGAACGCGAACCATCACGCTTCCCTCTGGATCTCCGCTGGTCTGCATAACTGATACACCGGCCATCTTGCCGACCATAGCCTGGCGGAAGTCTGAAATTGAGTGATTTGCTATGTCCTCTGACTTGATCTGAGAGATCGCTGTAGATACGTCTCTTTTCTTTACAGCACCGTAACCGATAACCACTGTCTCAGCAAGCATCAAAGAGCTTTCATTCATCACCACAGAGAGAGTTGTCTGGTTACCTACGAGAATCTCTACATCATCATAACCAATGCTTGAGAAAAGGAGAGTTTCTGATGGATCAACTTCAATTGAGAAATCTCCGTCAAGTCCTGCACTGACACCTCTTGTTGTACCCTTTACAATAACACCGGCTCCGATAACAGGAAGACCTGTGGCATCTACGATTGTACCTGTTACAACAACCTTTTCATCTTTCTTTGGTGTGTCAGGGGTATCCTTGGCTATAAGATAAACCTTGGAATCCTTGATTTCATAACCAATTGGTTTGTTGCTGAATAGTTTCTGAAGCGCAGTCTCAAGAGACACACCGGAAACATTGAGAGAAACGATTTCATCTGGATTGACTGTCGGCCTTGAATGAAGGAATTCAAAACCAGTCTGTCTTGAAAGATCGTCCAGAACTGTTTCTAGAGTCACCTGGCTTTTATTGATTGTGACGTTCTGGGCAGTCATGGAAAAACTGAACCCAACGAAAACAATCAGCGCCAAAATAGATCTGATTAGTTTCATTTGTTTTTTGGTTTTATAGTTTATAATGGTGTATATAAATTTCACAGTGGTTATCATACTAATACACACAACTCTTAAAAAAATGTGATATCACCCTCACATTTTTTTGAGATTTATGTGTAAAGTGATTATTTAACTATCTTTGCGAGGATAAAACACCTACTATATGATTGACGGGCAAATAGATTACAGCCTCAAGACGGACTCCGAACTCGTGTCACTTCTTAAAGAAGATGACAGGAGTGCGTTTACAGCCATATACGACCGTTATGTCAGGCTGCTATATACCCTAATCATGAGATATGTAAAGAATCACGACGATTCCCAAGACATTCTGCAATTCATTTTTGAAAAATTATGGCTAATCAGGAAAGACCTTAACCCAGAAATGTCTATCAAAAATTTCCTCTATGCCATGACACGTAATTCCGTACTTAATTACGTCAGAGACCACAACTCAGCATTACAACATAATTATCAGATTGTGCAGCAGAGAGGACAAATCGAGGACGACATATTCGCTCAAGCTGAAAAATATGGAGAGATCAAAGAACTCTTTGCAGCAATTGACAAACTACCGGAACAGCAGAAGAAGGTCGCTCAGTTCCGATGCGAAGGCTTCTCCAATAAGGAAATATCCAAGATGATGGGCTTGTCACTAAACACCGTAAACACTCACTACAAGGCATGTCTCAAGAACCTGAAGAAGCACTTATCTTTCATTGTAGAATTCATCCTAATATTTATAGTCAGCATATGGAACCTTTAAGCAAAACCACGATATTCAGAGTCATAAACAATCGAGGCACAGCAGAGGAAGCCAGAAGGGTTGCAGCATGGCTCGCCACCAGCGAAGGCCAGGAATGGCTCGCTGCGGCCATTATTCAGGACGCAGACCTGCTTGACCGTAATATACTTCCTCTCCTTGAGGATATTCCTACAGAGGAAATGATACGCATAATCCTTCGCAACATAAGCAGAAGACGACACAGAAGGATAATCTTCACATGCGCTGCCGCTTTGATTCCGTGTCTTGTCCTTGTTGGCGTGTGGCTTAACATCAACAAGAAAATCGGCGGGGTTCTACTTGCGGATGAAAATATCGAAACCGTAGTGGTTGAGAAAGGTAAGAAAAAAGATATTGTGTTCCAGGACGGTTCTTCAATAACTCTCAACTCCTGCTCATCTCTCAAATACCCACATAGGTTCGGACTTTCAGAAAGAAGAGTACAGCTCGAAGGTGAGGCTTTTTTCAACATTGAATCCAACAATCTGAGGCCATTTATCGTTGAAATAAACAAAAATGCGGAAATCCAGGTTTTAGGCACTCAATTCAACGTTTCTGCATATGAAGATAGCGACGACATTGACATCACCCTCATTAATGGTAGCATACAGTTCAGCGACGAGTCACAGACTATAACGTTAAATCCGAACGAATGTCTCAATTACGACAAGAACACGAAAGAGATAAGTGTAAGACAGATTGGAGATGCAAATCAAAATCTGCTTTGGATGGAAAACATCTTAGTATTTAGAGACGCTCCACTTACGGATGTATTATTAACTTTGGAAAGGAACTACAACGTAACATTCCACATATCTAACGAAGCAGTAAAAGGCTATTCATACTCTCTCAAGGCCAAAACAGATGAACCAATTGAGAGCATCCTAAAAGATATCGAAAACATCTCCAATATTCGCTTTGAAAATAAAGGAGATAAAATTTTCGTTTATTCCAAATAGGTATCAAATATTCTTTACACAAAGTGAATTGATTGACTCCATAAAATAGCTTCAGAACAGATATTCCGGCCAGAAAATTTTTAAATTCTGACCGGAATATTATTATTGAAGCATCCTGGAGTTCCCTGCAGTTTCTTGCAATAAAATAACACTCCTTCGGATACTTTTGGGATATTTTTCGGGATACGAAAATTAAAAAAGGCACTACAGATACCTGTAACGCCTTTTTCTGCGGAGAGTGAGGGATTCGAACCCCCGGACCCGTTAAGATCAACGGTTTTCAAGACCGCCGCATTCGACCACTCTGCCAACTCTCCAATATGTT
>JAZRBS010000044.1:0-23522 GCA_045635205.1 Candidatus Cryptobacteroides sp.
GCGGCAGCAGCGTCCTTTCTGAGACCGTCCTTCTTTGCGCTTACCTTAGTAGCCTTCTCTGCCTTCCAAGCAGCGAGTTTTGCATCAGCCTGCTCCTGAGTGAGAGCACCCTTCTTAACACCACCCTCGAGGTGCTTTGCAAGGAGTACACCCTCGTATGAGAGGATACGCTTTGCAGTAAGTGTAGGCTGTGCACCTACATTAAGCCAAGCAAGTGCGCGCTCGTTGTTGAGAACGATAGTTGCAGGGTTTGTGTTAGGGTTGTAAGAGCCGATCTGCTCGATGAAACGACCATCGCGTGGTGCGCGTGAATCAGCCACAACAATGTGGAAGAATGCGAAATTCTTCTTTCCGTGGCGCTGAAGACGAATTTTAACAGCCATTGTGAATCTGTTTTAATAGTTAATAAAGTTTTACCTGTGTTTTCCTTCCCGAGGAAAAGTGTGCAAAGGTATTATTTTTTTTCCTGACTTGCAATAATTACCTTAACTTTCTTTCACTGAGCCTTTTTAGTTGTCATCCTGCTCGTCAGAGAAGGATTTTTTTACAATTTCTTTCAAAAAAAATTGCAGAAAAATTTGCAGATTCAATATTTTGTAGTACCTTTGCAATCCCAAATCAAAAGAAGCGGTGGTGGTGAAATGGTAGACACGCTACTTTGAGGGGGTAGTGGGCGTAAGCCTGTGCGAGTTCGAGTCTCGCCCACCGCACGAAGGCCTGATCGGAAGATCAGGCTTTTTTCGTATCCGGATATTTACTATCTTTACAGAAATTTCATACATTATGCATACTCTGAAGAATGAAATCCTGGCCGTTCAGGTCAAGGAACACGGTGCCGAACTTTCCAGCATCAGAAAAGGCTTTGCAGAATATCTGTGGCAGGCTGACCCTGCGTTCTGGGGAAGACATTCTCCTGTTCTTTTCCCGATTGTGGGAAGTGTCTGGGAGAAGCGTTACAGAGTGGGGGACAAGGAATTTGAACTGGGACAGCACGGTTTCGCCCGCGATATGGACTTTGTTATGATCGAGGGCAATGATACCCTGGTCAGATACAGACTGGTTTCGGATGAAGAAACTCTTGGAAAATATCCTTGGCCTTTCGTTCTTGAGATATCATACAGACTGGAAGGCAACAGACTGGATGTTATCTGGGAGGTATCAAATCCTGGAGAGGAGGAAATGTATTTCCAGATCGGTGCACATCCTGCATTCAATTATCCGGATTATGACCCGCAGACTTCGGAACGCGGCTTCCTTTCTTTTGACAGGGCGGATGGGCTGGAGTGTATCAGGATAAAGGAAAAGGGATGTGTCGATACTGAGGTGAAATATCCGCTCGATGTGCCATCAGATGGTTTTCTGCCCCTTGCAAAGGATACGTTCGATGCCATAGATACCATAATGCTGCAGGACGGTCAGGTCGGTGCAGTCACTCTTTACAGAACCGACAGGACACCTTGGCTCAGACTGAGTTTTGATGCTCCTGTGGTGGGAATATGGTCGCCTCCAGGAAAGAATGCTCCGTTCATCTGTCTGGAGCCTTGGTATGGCCGCTGTGACAGGGCAGGATATGAAGGAGATTACAGGGACAAGGATTGGATCAACCGTCTTGCTCCTGGTGAAAGATTCTCAAGCGTATATTCGATAGAAATACTATAGTGATCACTTTGTGAAAGTGAGATTAAGGAATAGTCCCGGTGAGGCTGCTACTGGCTTTGCCGGGGCATATTTTCCTAGGTCTTCCAGTTCTGGCATAAAACTCCTCGATACGTAGTCTATGAGATAGAAGTCGAGGGAGTCTGTGGTTTCAGGGAAGAAACGCACTCCTATGAAAGACTCCTGGTCTTCACTGTCCTCGTCAGCCGAGAAATATCTGTTCGTCTTATCCAGAAGGAATGTCTGCAGATCTGCTGTGGTGCCATCACCCAGATCGAGCGACAGGGCCGAGCCCTTGCGTATACCGGAAATGCCTTTGAAGAAGTTCTTGAAGTCGGAACGGAATGAAGGTATCACCTGTGCCTCCGCCATATCGAATGTGATCATATCCGTGTCTTCGAATGACGGCAGTTTGTCCAGTCCTGTGCATATATCCTTCCAGTAGCGGTCCATATATAATGAATCCGTGACAAGTGTGTCGATCATCCACGACTCGTCCAGATGCTTCCATAGAGTGTCGAGGAGGCTGATCTCTATTTCTGCAGTCTTTCCGATGCTGTATTTATCTCCGAATCCGAGGTTGAGGACTATCTTGTCACGTCCGTCCTGAGGGTGTGGGTTCAGGGATTTGAGTTCGAGGTATCCGCTGCTTTGTCCTTTTCTGATGATAAAGCGAGTGCTGTCTGAAAAAGTGAAATCGACACCTTCGGTTGCAGTGGATTTGTCCTTATTTACACTTAGGGTGATTTCCGCATCCTGTCCCAGTGACTTGGTCGATCCTGACCGGTCCTTTGCGTCAAAACTGATGTCCAGAGAATCGCATAGCATCAGGTAACTGTTTGAAAATGACAGATATGCCAACTTGTCCTGCAAGGTGTATTCCGAAGATAGATATCTTCCTGCAGAGTAGCCTTCCGGCAGTTCCACGTTCAGACTCACGGTCTTGTCTGTGCCGAGTCTGAGAGTCGTGACCACAATCGAATCGATGGGATTCTCTCCTCCGAAGACGAATCTGTCGCTGGATACGGTATAGTCCGAGCCGAATTCTGCGCTTCCCCCGAAAGTCACGGGGAATACTCTTTCCGTACTGTCTGCCATACCGGAGTAGGCTAGGCGGAATATTGCGGTTTCTTCATATATTTCCGGATCGGCGCTGAATAAAGATATTGCAGGATTCAGAACCAGTTCATCCTGGCAGGATATAAATGCTGCCAGAGCGATCAACAGGTATATTGTTTTTTTCATTTGTTCTATGTGTTCCGTGTACAATCTGCAAATATAACAATTATTACGATATCCTTGCCTCTACCGATTAATGGGTAGTGTTTTCCTGTCTGATAACAATTTGTCGTGATTAAATATCATTTAATACCAGATTGTGGTTTATAGATTGCATAAAAAGGAATATATTTGCAATCGAAGCAAAATCGGCAGTATGAAACTTTCTGAACTCAAGACGGGAGAGCGTGGAGTGATCGTCAAGGTCAACGGTCACGGAAGTTTCCGTAAGAGAATAATAGAAATGGGATTTGTGAAGGGTAATAAGGTGAAGGTCATCCTTAATGCCCCTCTGAGGGATCCTATCGAATATGAAATTATCGGCTATAAGATTTCGCTTCGTCGCGAGGAGGCTTCAAAGATAGAAGTCATAAGTGAGACAGAAGCGAAGGAACTCCTGTCTGCGCGTCAGTCACTTCCAGCCCTTGATGCCAGTGGAGAGGCTTGGCTGGAAAGGGAGATGGATACTCTCGCGGAAGAGCGCCGCAAAGTCATACGTGTCGCTCTTGTCGGCAATCCGAATTGTGGCAAGACATCTCTTTTCAATATAGCCTCCGGTAGTCACGAACACGTCGGAAACTACAGCGGTGTGACGGTGGATGCCAAAGAAGGTGTATTCGAGCACGGCGGTTACAGGTTTGATATAGTCGATCTTCCCGGTACATATTCACTTTCGGCATATAGCCCAGAGGAACTCTATGTAAGGCGTAACCTCGTCGAGGATATGCCCGATGTGGTAGTGAATGTCGTTGATGCATCCAATATCCAGAGAAACCTCTATCTCACCACACAACTCATTGATATGAATCTTCGCGTGGTGATGGCGCTGAATATGTATGACGAACTTGAAAGCAGGGGCGATCGGCTGGATATCAAGCAATTGGGCTATCTTCTCGGTATGCCTGTAGTGCCGACGGTCAGCCGTACGGGAGAGGGGATAGATACCCTTTTCGACACGGTCATACAGATATATGAAAAGTCGGATCCTCATCTTGCACGCCACATACATATCAATCACGGTGCTGAATTGGAACAGAGTATAGACCGTATCAAGAGGCTGATTCAGAAAAACTCGGATATCCGTGACAAATATTCCACCAGATATCTTGCTATCAAATATCTTGAGAATGACAGGGAGATAGAGAAGGTGGTGGAGGCTCTTCCGGGCAGGGATGAGATAATTGCTGCCAGATTTGAAGAAAAGGCAAGGATAGAAGGGCTTCTTAAATCAGGTACGGAGTCCGCGTTGGTGGATGCTAAGTACGCGTTTGTCGAAGGTGCCCTTGCTGAGACCTATACTCAGGGAAAGAGGAGGCGGAATACGCTTACGGATAAGATAGATGGCATTGTCACCAACAGGTGGATGGCTTTCCCTATATTTATTGTTTTGTTGTATCTGGTGTTTGAAGGCACGTTTGTGTTAGGCGAGTATCCGATGCAGTGGATCGAATGGCTGGTGGAAAAACTGGGGGCATTCGTTTCAATGAATATGGCGGACGGCTGGGTCAAGGATCTTGTGGTTGACGGCATTATCGGAGGCGTAGGCGGCGTCCTCGTATTCCTCCCGAACATTCTGCTGCTTTATCTTTTCATTTCTCTGCTGGAGGATTCCGGATATATGGCGAGGGCTGCCTTTATAATGGACAGGTTGATGCATAAGATAGGTCTTCACGGAAAGTCTTTCATACCAATGATTATGGGCTTCGGGTGCAATGTGCCGGCTATTATGGCCACCAGAACCATTGAAAGCCCGAAGAGCCGTCTGATAACGATGCTTATCATTCCTCTTATGTCCTGTGCCGGACGTATGCCTGTATATGTGCTTATTGCAGGAGCATTCTTCCCTAAGAAAGCGGGTCTGGTGCTTCTTGGACTGTATGCCCTCGGAATTCTTCTTGCCATATTGGGGGCAAAGGTTATGAGTCTGTTCTTCAAGGATGATGATCTTCCTTTCGTGATGGAACTGCCTCCATACAGAGTGCCTACGGCGAAATCGATTTTCCGTCATACCTGGGAAAAAGGCCGTCAATATCTTCAGAAAATGAGCGGTATCATTCTGATATGTTCGATGGTGATATGGTTCCTTGGCTATTTCCCTAATCACGATGCATACGATTCTGTCCAGGAGCAGCAGGAACATTCTTTCATAGGCTATATCGGAAAATCTATGGAACCGGTGCTGGAGCCTTTGGGATTTGACTGGAGAATGGGAGTGGGAATCGTAGCGGGAGTTGGTGCAAAGGAGTTGGTGGTCAGTACTTTGGGTGTTATGTATGCAGGTGAGGAACCTGTGTCAGAAGCACAGACGGAAGATGGAAGTGTGCCATCGGAAACCCGTCTTCAGCGTGCGCTGGTGAAGTCTGTCACTCCGGCCGGAGCCCTGGCATATATGGTTTTCATTCTTCTTTATTTCCCTTGTATTGCCACATTCGTGGCCATAAAGAATGAAAGCGGAGGATGGAAATGGGCGATAATTACAGCCATATATACCATTCTTCTGGCCTGGACTGCGGCTTTCCTTACCTACCGTATAGCCGGTCTCTTTCTATAACTCGTCTTTTTGACTTTTGCAAAATACCAAGATGTTGGGATTGCCGGCAGAAGGATAAGTATATAGCTTTGCAATAGAAATAAGCCATTATACTTGAAGAAAGCAATCCTTTTAAATGTTGAATGATTCATCAGGAGGCCTTCCGTGAGGGAATGCCTCTTGATGATTATGAGGGAGGTTTCCCCAAAAATAATTAACTTTGGAATATTTATATGAGTTGAATACCGTGTTTGCGGAATAGACCTGATCATTATGACCACAGAAATACAGAGAATAGTCTTTTCGGAATCAATGAAACTTGCCGATCTGATTGATGTGAATTTCAAACTCCTTAATGTGCTGTCCCGTATGGGTATAAGTCTGGGATTCGGAGAAAATACGATACAGGAGGTCTGTGAAAGGCAACATATCGACCTGAAATCTTTTCTGCTTATCTGCAGTGTTTACACCTACGATGGATATGTACCTTCGGCAGAACTACTGACAGGGGCCGATCCGGCGACTATCGTTGATTATCTGCACAACTCCCATTCTTTTTATATGCAGAAAGAGTTTGCCGGTCTGGAAGTCGAACTCAAGGCTATGGTAGAGCCTTGCGACGCAACCCAGAAAAAGATCGTTGCAAGATTCTTTGCTGACTATAAGGCACAGGTGACTAATCATTTCGAGTATGAAGAAAACGTCGTGTTCCCATATATAAGGGCGCTGATGGCAGGCCAAAGGCAGCAGGGCTATTCCATAGACCAGTTCGAGGATAATCACAGCAATATTGACGAAACGCTCAATGATCTGAAGAATATTGTGATGAAGTATCTTCCGGATACCTGTGATACCATTCTTCGGAATCAGGTCTTGTACAGGATATACAGGCTTGGAGAGGATCTTCTCAAGCATACTTTGATTGAGGATAATATTCTTATTCCGATGATTAATAAAATTGAGGAATAGCGATGAAGACCGGTTATAAGAAAGTATTGCTGATAATGCCCTCCAAGATCATTGCAAGAGGGATAGAGGCTGTATTGTCGGAACTTGGCGAATTCCGTGTGGATGGCATTCTGTCCGATCTGTCACACACTTCGGAAGCGCGTCTGAGGAATATGGATGCGGATGTCATTATGATCGATCCTGTGGTTTTCGATTATGTGTCCCGAATGAATGTTCGCAGCCGCATATCGGAATATTCCACCGCTGCAGTTGTGGCATTCAAGTCGATTCCGATGGAGGAGGAGCAGTTGAAACAGTATGATGGTGTGGTGGGACTATATGATGATCCTGTTACTGTAGTGAAAAAACTTCGTGAATCTATATCTTCAAGAGAGGAATCTGATGATTCTGAGGGATATGACCTGTCTGCTCGTGAAAAGGAAATCCTCGTGTGCGTAGCCAAGGGTATGCTAAACAAGGAGATAGCCGACTTCTACAACATTTCCATTCACACGGTCATCACCCACCGTAAGAACATCACGAGAAAGACGGGTATAAAGACTGTCGCCGGACTTACGGTATATGCTCTGCTGAACAATCTTATAGATCCGGCTTCCATAGACATTTAACTGTATTTTTTCGGCAGACGGAGGATGATGGCCAGAAGTGCAAATCCTCCCATAACGAATGGATAATACAAATGGCTGATTATGGTTATCGTTGATATTCCTGCGAGTCCGGCGGCCATCAGCAGTTGCGCTCCGTAAGGGATGAATCCCTGTATGAAACAGGAAAAGGTATCCAGAATGCTGGCGGTCTTCCGTGGGTCGAGTCCGAAACGCTTTGTGATGTCTTTGGCGATTCGTCCTGTGGTGATGATCGCAATCGTATTGTTGGCAGTACATAGATTGGCAAGGCTTACCAGTGCCGCTATGCTGAGTTCCGCACCTCTCTTTCCCTTGATTCCTTTGGTCAATCCCTTGACAATGAAATCTAGGCCTCCGTTTTCTCTGATTACCTCAAGCATTCCTCCTGCCAGCATTGTCACAATGATGAGGTCTCCCATATCGCTTATTCCGCTGCCTACAGATTGGAGGAAAAATGCCCAGGTCAGGGATCCTTCGCACAAACCTATTGTGGCGTTGACGGCTATGCCTATGGAAAGGACTGCAGCCACGTTCATTCCAGATACTGCAAGTGCGATGACGAGAATGTAAGGCAGAAGTTTTATCCAGTCAAAGGCTCCTGCTTCAGGAGTGACAGACACAGATGCCCCCAGTATTATATAGAGGATTGTAACGGCAACGGCTGCAGGACCGACAATTCTTATGTTAGCCTTGAATTTGTCGGCCATAGATACGTCCTGAGTCCTTGTGGCAGCGATTGTTGTGTCGGAAATGAATGACAGGTTATCTCCGAAGAAGGATCCTCCGACTATTATTGCCGTTATGAAGGCGGGGCTTGAAAAAGCACCGGAAGAGCCCCCTGCGGCAAGTTCTTCCGCTATTCCTGCTGCGACCGGAACAAGGGCTACGATTGTACCTACGCTGGTTCCTATCGACATTGATATGAAGCAGGCGGCGAGGAAAAGCCCGGCGTAAAGAAGCCTGCCCGGAAGGATGCGCAATGCCAGGTTGACCGTTGCATCAATGGCACCGATCTCCTTTGCCGTGGAGGCGAATGCTCCTGCGAGTACGAAGATCCATATCATCAGCAGTACATTCTTATTGCCGGCACCTTCAGAGAATACGGCTATCCTTTGCTCGAGTGTCTTTCCGCGGCATATCACTATCGCATAGACTGAGGCAATAAGGAATGCTGCGGAAATGGGGATGCTGTAGAAGTCCTTTGCTACGATTGAGGAGACAAGATATATGCAAAGGAACACAAACAAGGGACTCAGAGCGAGCCAGCCTCCCATTGGTCTGGCATCGTGCTCTTCCCACTTGCTTCGCACTCCTTTGAAAAGTTCCTTTATGTATCTGTCCGGAATAATTCCCATATCGAATTCGTTTTATCGGCTGCAAAGTTACGAATTTAGTTTATCTTTGCTGCAGGATATGTACATAGTATTGCAAGTTTGCTTGTGAAGAATAGAATGAAAAAAAATAATGACAGCCATCTTCTGGTGCCGGGAGGGGAGACGACGGTGCTTCTGCATACGTGTTGTGCTCCTTGCTCCAGCGCGATCATTGAGGCTATGCTCAAGGATGGGATCACTCCGGTGATTTATTATTGCAATCCTAATATATATCCTCTGGATGAATATGAAATCCGTAAGAATGAATGCACCCGATATGCCCAGGCGCTCGGGCTGGAGATCGTGGATGCGGATTATGATCACGAGCGCTGGCTTGAAGAAGTGAAGGGTCTGGAAAACGAGCCGGAAAGGGGAGGACGATGCCTGAAGTGTTTCAAGATCAGGCTTTTGAAGACTGCGCAATATGCTGCACAGAGAGGCATCAAGGTCATAACCACGACTCTCGCATCGTCTCGCTGGAAGTCTCTTGACCAGATCAACGAAGCCGGTCGCTGGGCCTGTCAGCAGATTGTCCCACCTGATGGCAGAGAAGGGCGCATCAGCGCCGCACCGCTCACGTCAGCGAGATGTTCTGAGAACATCGAAGCAGTGACGGTGCCCGACCCGAACTTGAGTGAGTGGTCGGTATGCCCCACCGGGGCTGTCGGCGATAGCCGACTGGGGGTAGATATGGTTCCACCAGATGGCAGAGTCATCTGGTGGAACCGTAACTGGCGCAAAAACGGCCTGCAGGAACGTCGCCTGCAGATCATCAAGGAGTATGATTTCTATAATCAGTTATACTGCGGATGCGAATTCAGTATGCACCGGAATCAGAGTACTGGCTTGCCTTCTTCTTCCGATTTAACTTCAACCACGCAGTTCTCTTTGATATCCGACGGGATCTCCTCCCTTCTGTAGATATGCTCCTCTTTAACTGAGGATTCCTTAGGAACAAGCGTCATACTGTTCTTGTCATCGCTTACTGTGACCTCGTATGCACTGCCCCAGGATTGTCCGTCGTTGTATTTTCCTGTAAGAATACGGGATTCTTCGTCTATCGACCAGGTGCCTTTATATAAGCGGTGCGCTCCGTCGCCTATCTTCTGATAGAGGTCGAATGAATTTTCTGAGAGTGAAATGTAAATATCTGCTTCGATATCTGAAATGATGCAGTGCCACTCTCCAATCATCTTTTCTGCAAGAGTTTCTTCCTCTACAGGAGAATCGACCGGCTTGTCATTAACGTCGGGAGTATCAGGTCCTGGCTTCTCTGTGCATCCTGCCGCAAACAGCATAAATGCTGCCATTATATATGCTATTTTCTTCATATTCAATCGTATAAGTCGTTTATAGCCATCCTCCGTTTTCTGAAACGTATGGTCTTGATACTATGGATATCTCTTTTGAGAATTCCATTCCGCCTATGGAGTCGCCACCTCCGAGGTTGTCGCCTCCGGCAATGGCTCTTACAGTGATTTTTCCGGATCCTACCTTAGTGCAGGTGACTTTCAAAATGCCTTTTTCTATGACAGGATCGTTGCTTATGCCAAGTGAAGAAGCGGCAGCATCGCTGAGATCGATCCCGAGATATGTAATATGAGATGCTTCACCTCCCATATAATCGCGCAGATCTACTGCCAGTTCCTCGCCTGCCTTTGTCATTATGGAAGGAGTTCCTTCGATCTGCATCAGGAATTTCCAGGCATCCACCGCACCGGTGCCCATCTTTCCGTAATATTCGTCAAGATTCAGTGTGTAGTCTATATATGCGTTGTTCTCGATTTTCTTTGTCATTTTTGTACCGGTCAGGCGTGAGTTTATCTCGTTTGTCGAACTCAGCAGCATAGAAACGAACTCTTCTCGCGAGAAGGTCTTGCCTGATTTCAGTGCGTGTGCCATACCGAGTGCTGCCACTCCTGACACGTGAGGACAGGCCTGGGATGTACCCTGCATATATCCGTACTGTCTGCTTTCAGTATGCGTTATGGTTCCTCTCAGCCCGTTCGGCACTGTGGAAAGTATCATAGTGCTGTATGATGGGGAAGCCGGGTTGGCGTGATAGTCACCGCCTGGCGCAGAAATGTTGGTGCCCGGGCCGTAATTGGTATATGCGGTCGGAAGAAAATCAGGTGCTAAAGCCGACACGCCGATTACTTCTTTCAGAGCGCCGGGATATCCAGCCACGTTCTTGCCGTTGTTTCCGGTGGAGAAAACAAGAATATTGCCTTTTACAGCAGGGCAGTTCGCATTGGCCGGATCGATGAAGTATTGTATAGCGTCATATTCAACTCCCGCTTCTGCCTTGTATAGATTGTCTGAATCATAATAGAATGTATTGCCTGCAGGTGAGCCGAAAGAACAGGAGGCGATGGATGCTCCGTTATCAGCGGCATATATCAAGGCATTTGCTATCTGTTCGACAGTGGGATTGATGGAGCCGTGGAAGATCTGGCAGGACATAAGTCTGACGCCGTCTTTATTGCCCGTACCCCCGGCGATGCCGGATATTCCTTTGCCGTTATTGCTTTCCGCTCCTATGATGCCAGCGACGTGTGTACCGTGTCCCGGCGCACTTTCTCCTTCCGCGATGGCGTTGATGGTGCCATTGTTCTTTATGAAATTGTATCCGTATTTATCATCAACGAATCCGTTGCCGTCATCATCAACGTAAGGCTCTCCATTCTTTTCGGCTTCATTGATCCAGATACAGTTCTTCAGGTCTTCATTTATGATGCTGATGCCGCTGTCTATGATCGCTACAATGATTTCAGGGCTTCCTGCACATATCGTCCAGGCGTCCTTTATGGCTATATCGGCACCGGAAACGGCTGATGCTGTGATGTTTCCGTCGTTATGGAGATTCCACTGCTGTGTGAAGAAAGGATCATTGAACACGGTTCCGCCTGATGTGCTTCTGGTGATTGCACCTTCGAACGGAATCATCTCGGACTTCACCTGTTCCACTTCGGAATTATACTGGATTTTTCTTACGAGGGGCAAACCGGCCAGGATTTCTGCCACCTTTGAGGTCTCTGAACTGTTGTCGGATGTCACTTTGTACCAACAGTGGAGATTATGCTTGCGCGCAGTCTGTGAGGCGGTGTTGTTGAATACCGGTTCGAAACAAAGATCGTATTCTGAAGGCAATGCTGCTTCGATCTCTGCGATTTCTCCGTCTATGAATATCAGAACAGAGGATGCTGTGCTGCTGCAGGTTACGTCTCCCACGAGTTTAGACATAAGATCGGTATTCGCGCCTTCATTGATTATGATATTTTCCTTTACACAGGAAATGAAGGCGACTGTCAGTGACAGAAGAAGTAATGTCTTGATTTTCATATATAAGTATAGTTTTATTATTCGGCCTTTATTGTGATTGTGGATTTCTTTACTCCTTTACCGCTGACCTCTACAACGATGTCGCCTGGTGTCGTTCCGATTTGCACGAGCACAGTAAGTTGTCCGCTGAAAAGGTGCATCTGTGGCTCGTGGAATGCTTCCAGGCAGGTCGGATCACCATTGGCAATAGCCTTGAACGATCCGGCTCCGCTGACCTTTACCTTTACAAGTCTGCTGTCGACAGGTACAGGGTTCCCGTCTTTGTCGGTCAGACTCACATTTATGAAGCAAAGGTCTTCTCCGTCCGCCTTCAATGTGCTGCGGTCCGGAGTCAACTTTATGGCAACGGCCTTTCCTGATGTATATACTGATTTTTCGGCAACTGCCTGTCCTTCTGCATTATATGCAACAACCTTGAGTTCTCCGGGCTGATAAACCACATCATTCCACATCAGGCGGAAACGTTGCATCGCTCTTTCTCCAAGACAAGGTGTCTGGCCGTCTGGTTCGGCAAATGTCCTTTTCCCCTGGGAAACTCCGTTTACAAAAAGTTCCGCGCAAGGATATGAGGTGTAAACGAATACCGGCGTAGTCTCTCCTTCACGTCCTTCCCAATTCCAGTGAGGAAGTATATGCAGGGTCTCATCGGTCTTGTTCCACTGGCTTCTGTATAGGTAGAAACGGTCTTTCGGAATATATGCCAGATCGACGATGCCGAATACGGAAGAATGGTTCGGCCAGGCATCCGTGTCGTATGGGGAAGGCTCGCCCAGATAGTCGAAGCCTGTCCAAACGAATTGACCGATACACCACGGGTAGTCTTCATCTGCAGCGAAATCGTTGTCCGGGATGTTCGACCACCAGCAATATTCGGTGTCGTATGATGAAGATTGGTGGTCTTCGTGCATTATCGCTGCTCCAAGTCTGGCAGGGAAGTGATAGACGCCTCTCGAACTTACTGTGGAAGCGGTCTCGCTTCCGAGAATGATTCTCTGTGGAAGAATCAGGTAAGCAGGGATGTATCTGTCAACCTTATAATTGAAGCCCACGATATCCAGTTGCTCTGCGAATCCGTTGATTACCACGCCATTGTACTGATCCATTCCGCAGGTTACAGGTCTTGTAGGATCCTCGCGGTGGCAGATGTCCTGCAGCCATTTGGCCACAACCAGACCTTCCGGCTTCCACTGTGAAGGCACCTCATTTCCGATGCTCCACATAACTACCGAAGGATTGTTGCGGAAGTGATGCAGCATATTGATCATATCCCTTTCAGCCCAGATTCTGCCGTCTCCGCTGTCACTGTTGAAGAATCTGTGATAGCCGTTCTCGCATTTCGCTATGTCCCATTCGTCGAAATTCTCACACATTACCATAAAGCCCATCTCGTCGCAGAGTTCGATGAGTTCTTCTGCCGGCATATTGTGCGAGGTACGGATGGCGTCGCAGCCCATATCCTTCAGAATTGTGAGTTGGCGTCGGATTGCGGCCTTGTTGATGGCTGCTCCAAGCGGACCGAGGTCGTGGTGCAGGCATACACCGCGGAATTTGCGTGACTCTCCGTTGAGGAAAAATCCCTTATCAGGAACAATCTCTATTGTCCTGAAGCCGAATGTCGTCCATTTGCAGTCCTGCATCTGATTGCCGTGGGTGATGCTTATCTCCGGCCTGTCCATATCCCAGGCTGTGTCGATAGCGCCCCCAAGAAATACTTCGGTGCAGGCATAATAAAGACTTGGGCTTTCAGGAGACCAAAGCATAGGATCATTGACCGTTATGTTCTGTTCCACTTCTCCCTTGAAAAGAAGTCTGGTATCTGTTTCTGCAGCAATCACCTGCATATCGGCTCTGTCGATGATCTTTGTCCTGACAGTGATGACGCTTCCGTCCTCCATTCCCTCGACTTTAGTCCTGATATTGACTATAGCGTAATCCTTCCCTATGTGCGGGGTTGTCACGTATGTTCCCCATACGGGAATATGTACCTCTGGAAGTGTGATGTGGCGGACCTTTCTGTAAAGTCCTGCTCCAGGATACCATCTTGACGACTGCTCCCTGTTTTCCAGGAGCACTACGATCTCATTGGCTCCCTCCTTGAGTTGCCCGGTCACATCACAGTGGAACGAATTGTATCCGTATGGCCAGAAACACACCATTTCGCCGTTCACTAAGACCTGAGCCTCGCTCATCGCTCCGTCGAACATAAGGATGTGTCTGCGGCCGTCAAGAGCCTCGGCCTTGATGTCGAGAGTGCGTCTGTACGCGCCCTTGCCCATATATGGCAGTCCTCCTGTACGTCCGGTCTTTTCTGTTGCGACATCTTCTCCGTTCTGCACGACAGCGACGGTCTGCAGATCGTTGGATTTGTCGAACGGGCCGTAAATCGCCCAATCGTGAGGGATGCAAACGGCTTCCCAACCTTCTGTGGCCTCGATGTCGTGACCCTTGCGGAACTCCCATTCCTTAAGCAATGTCTCTGTACGCTGACTTTGAGCGAAAGCGCCGATTACGCTGACAGACAATAATAGTGTTATGATTATCTTTTTCATATTTCAATCTCATTCTGATATTTCAATGTCATTCTGATATTTCAATGTCATTCTGAACGAAGTGAAGAATCTTTAATCAGCAGCAAAAGGATCAAGCGCCGCAGTCGGCCTTCCGTTCTTGAATGCCCCCTTGTCGTATGCATTCCATCCGAGAGCATTGTATGCAGATGGTTTCCATACTCCGTCAGTCTGTGGCTCCCAATAGAAGACTCCGTGGCAATCCTCGATCTTCTTCGTCTCCTGAAGTATGTATTCTACCGCCTCTTCCGACATCTGCGGTTCCCATACCGGCATACCGATTTCACATAGCATCACAGGTTTGCCGAATGTAGCAATCAGGTTTTTGATATTGGCCATACAATCATTTACGATCGGCCTCCAGTCGCACCATCCGTTGTTCTCCCACCAGGAAGGATAGAGAGAAAGTCCGATGATATCGTATTTTACCTTGCTGTCTTTCAATAGGTTGAACAACCATTTGCATTCATTTGCCTTATGCCCGTTGCTTCGGTGAATGATGACCTTTGCATCTGGATAGATGCTCTTTACTGCATCATAGCCCTTATTTGCGAGAACTGCGAAGTTATCAGCATTATTGGTGATTTTCCCGACAGGATGCAGCATTCCGCTATTGATCTCATTCCCCACCTGTACCCATTCTATATTTATGTTGTTGTCCTTGAGCACTTGCAGCGTCTCTTTTGTGTGATTCCCTACTTCAGAAGCAAGTTCCCCAAGGGCAAGGCCGGCCCATTTTGCGGGGGTCTTTTGGTTCGAAGGGTCAGCCCACGTATGGCTGTAATGGAAATCTATCATTATCCTCATTCCAAGTGCCTGGGCGCGTCTGGCCTTAGCAAGGACATCCTCTTTTCCGCACCAGCCTCCTTCGGGATCGATCCACACTCTCAAACGGATCGAATTGAAACCGGTTTCCTTCATCAGAGCAGTACACTCTGTCTCCTTCCCGTTATTGTCATAGAATTTTACGCCGTCTTTTTCCATTTCAGTCACCCAACTGATGTCGGCTCCTTCTGCAAATTCACCTTTTATGGGCACAGATGGATTTTCATTCTGATTTCCAGGATGTGGGGTCTTGTCGGATAGGTCGTACGGATCCTTTCCACAGGAAAGGAATATTGCTGAGATGGCTAGAAAAATTATTGTTTTTCTGAACATAATCCTGATTCTTACTCTTTTCCACAAAGATAATCAAAATATTGCAATTGGATCTTTTTTAGTATTTTTGCGGAGTTGATATAATGGCTATGAAAAGACTTTCCATACGTTTTGCGGTCATTTTTACCGTTCTTTCCGTGCTCTTTTCCTGCACGTCACATTCTTATAGCGCATACGAAAATGAACTTCAGAGAATCGATGAGGCTCTTGAACGTTCGGAAGAATATGTACGTATCAAGCAGCAGAAGATCAGTACCATCGAGAATATGCTGCATTCGAGGGGAGTGACTCCTCTTCAGCAATATCATATATACGGACAACTTTATCAGGAATATCAGCCTTTCCAATTCGATAAGGCTAAGGAAACCCTTGACAATCAGTTGAATATCGCTCTGGAAATAGGGAGTGATTCCCTTCGTGTGAATGCGCTGCTGAACAAGGCTATGCTCCTGACGACAGCCGGATTCTACCTTGAGGCGGATGAGGTGTTTACCAGGGTCGACACTGCTGCTCTGGCCATAGACCAGATGATGGAGTGGTATAATGCAAGACAGAAGTTCCTTCACGACTATCAGGAATATGTATCGACCTCGAGCATTGATGTGCCGGATGCTTCAAATGTCACGCTCTATCAGGACCGTATTCTGGAAAACACGCCTGAAAATCTTCCTGTCAACCGTCATATAAGGATAATGAGGATGATAGAAGGCAAGGATTTCGAGAAAGCCTACAATGAAAATCTGCGCTTTATTGAGAGTCTGGACAAGGATTCAAGAGATTATGCCGTGCAGACTTACTGGCAGGGTTTTATCTGTGAGAATCTCGACCGTACTGATGAACTCATCAAATGGTGGACGGAATCGGCTCTGTGCGATATCAGAGGAGCCATCAAGGATAATGCATCCCTTTGTTCCATCGCCATCAAACTCTCTGATCCTCAGGATACATACCGTGCTTTCCGATATATCAATGTCTCGCTTGATGATGCTCTTTATTATAATGCGAAACTACGAAAGGTGCAGATTGCGTCCACTCTCCCCTGGATACTCAAGACATACACCGACAGTAAGGAACTGCAGAGCAGGGAACGAAGCCGTTATTTCATTTGCACAGTATGTATCGCTCTCCTTCTTCTTGTCTTTTGTGTCGTAACAGTACGTCTTTATGTGAAAGGACGTCGTAATGCATCGGAAATAGAATCCAAGAACCTTCAATTGGCAGAATATTACCATTCTGTTATCGATGCCGAGGAAAATCTCAAGCAGACCAATCTTGATCTGATTGAGGCAAATGCGGCCAAGGAAGAATATCTGGGACTCTTCCTCTCGATGTGTTCGGGATATCTTGACAAATTGAAAAAGAATCTGACCCGTGACCAGTTCGATGCCGAACTTAAGAATTTCTACAAGACTTTCGATACGTCCTTCCTAAGTCTTTATCCTACTTTCGTCGAAGAGTTCAATGCGCTTCTCAAGGAGGATTCCCGTGTCAAAGTCAAGGATGGAGAACTCCTCAGTACAGAACTCCGTATCTTTGCCCTGATCAAACTCGGAATAACCCAGTCTTCACATATCGCGTCCCTTCTGAGATATTCGGTAAATACCATTTACAACTATAGGGCGCAGGTCAAGAATGCGGCTCTGGAAAATCGTGAAAATTTCGAGGAAACAGTCAGAAAAATCGGTTCAAAACGTTGATTTTTCCACTTTTTGCTTTTATTTTATATTAGGTCAATGCCCTGTATATCAGTCTGTTACAGAATGTTGACCTGATTGTTTTTTCCACTTTGCCCGATCTGCCCCTATCGCTTAGGCCAGAAATGTCCACTTTTTTAAACTCTTTCCTTTATTTATATTATTGAGTAATAATGTTTTACGAGGTAATTATCCACTAAATGCCGACTGACTTTCTGTTATCGGGTGGAAGCGAACAAAAAAATCCTTAAATTTGGAAACACGAACCAGATGTTTCGTACAAACATTCTAATAACACATAAATACTAACCCAATGAAACACCTAACTTATCGAATCGCCCTTATCTTTGCGATAATGGGTCTGAGTTGCGCCAATGCGTTTGCTCAGCAAGTGAAAGGTACAGTCAAGGATTCAGCCGGTGAGCCAGTGATTGGCGCTGCGGTGATGGTGGAAGGAACATCCATCGGAACTACGGTTGACCTTGATGGAAATTTCGTTCTTTATGAGGATCTCTCTTCGGATGCGGTTCTTGTCGTGACTTCAATCGGTTACAAGACAGTTCGCGTACCAGTAGGGGGGGGCACAGTAAATGTCATCCTTGAAGAAGATTCTGAACTTCTTGATGAGGTCGTAATGATCGGATACGGCGTTCAGAAGAAAGCCGTAGTATCAGCAGCCATTTCAACTGTCGGTGATGAAATGCTCGACAAGGTTGCGGCAGTACGTGTCGATGATGCGCTCAAGGGTCTTACCCCGGGTGTGAACGTAACATCAACTTCCGGCCAGCCTGGAGCAGGATCACAGATCCGTATCCGTGGTATCGGTACCATCAATGATGCCAATCCTCTTTACGTAGTTGACGGTATGGCTATCAATGGCGGAATCGACTATCTTGCGCCAAGCGATATCGAGCGTATCGACATCCTTAAGGACGCAGCATCCTGTGCAGTTTACGGTACCCGCGGTGCAAACGGTGTTATCCTCGTGACTACAAAGAAAGGATCCAAGGACAAGGTTTCTGTTACCTACGATTTCCAGTACGGAATGTCAAGCCCTTGGCGTCAGCGTGAAGTCCTTAATGCAACCGAGTATGCTGTGATGATGAACGAGGCAGCCATCAATGATGGTAATGCTCCTGTTTATGCCGATCCTTATTCATTCGGCGAAGGAACTGACTGGCAGAAGGAACTCTTCAACTGGAATGCACCTCAGCAGACTCATCAGTTGACAATCAGCGGTACCAGTGGCAAGAACCAGTATTTCGTATCTGCAGGTTATTATTCACAGGAAGGTATCGTCGGCGGTGATTTCGACCGTTCAAACTATGAGCGTTTCACCGTACGTGTAAATGATTCTTACAGCGTGTTTGATGCAACTCAGGAACGTACCTGGCTCAACAGGATGAACCTCAATATCAATGCATCTTATTCGCGTACATTCACACGAGGGATCTCTACCAACTCTGAATTCGGTTCTCCTCTCGGATCTGCTGCTTCTCTTTCTCCACTCCTTAATGTATATGTAGATCCGGCTGACGAGCAGGCGGTAATCGACAGATACTATTATAATGATGCAGCACACGCGATAGATGAGGCGACAGGTGAACTCCTCAATCCTAACTGGAGCGACTTCAACCTTATCCGTGACCCAAGAAACGGACGTCTCTTCACTGTACCGGGAACTGAGTTCCAGGAAATGGTCAACCCTCTTGCAGACCTTTCTCTTCCAGGTACAAGGAACAATTATGACCGTCTCGTGGGCGGTGCTGAACTCGATTTCCAACTTTATGAAGGCCTCATTTTCCGTTCTTCAGTAAACGTTGACTTCTCTGTAGGAGGTTCTGACGGCTGGACACCTAACTACTATCTGTCTTCAACACGTCATCAGGGCTATTCTTCAGTATGGGGCTCTATGAACCGTGGCCTTATCTGGCAGGTCGAGAACACATTGACTTATACAAAGACTTTTGCTGAAAAGCACAATCTTACAGTGATGGCAGGTCAGTCTGCAAGCGCAGAACAGGGCCGCAACATCAATGCCTCAAGGATGTATCTTACTGAAGAGGATCCGAACAAGGCGAATATGGGATTTGCTACAAGCCAGCGTGAAGATAACGACGGAGGTGGATCTCTCTATGCAGATTATCGTCTTTCTTCACTCTTTGCACGTGCGTCATACGACTATGACAACCGCTATATGGTACAGGCAACAGTACGCCGCGACGGTTCATCACGTTTCGGACCTGGCCGTCGTTTCGCTATCTTCCCTTCAGCATCTGCTGCCTGGAATATCAAGAACGAGCCGTTTATGCAGGATGTCGCTCCTTGGCTTTCTAATTTGAAACTCCGTGCATCCTGGGGTATCAACGGTAATGACCGCCTCGGTAACTTTATGTTCGCAGCACAGACTGCATCCGGTAACAACTACGTATTCGGTAGTGGTGCTCTCGGAAACGAGACCATCATCAATGGTGTGAAGACTACAGTGACTCCTAACGAACTCCTCGAGTGGGAGAGAAGTAACCAGACTGACGTCGGATTGGATTTAGGATTCTTTGGAAATGCTCTCCAGTTCACTGCAGACTACTTCTTCAAGAGAACTGACGGTATGCTCATCGAGATGCCTGTTCCTACATATCTTGGTGAATCAAAGCCTTGGGGTAACGTAGGCTCGATGTCAAATACCGGTGTCGAACTCGATCTCAGTTATCGTTATTCTATCGGTGACTTCAATTTCTCAGTAGGTGCAAACGCTACTTACATCAAGACTCTCCTCATAAATGCAGGTAACGAGTCCGGTATCCTCGACAGAGGTTCAGTTCACCAGATGGGTACCATCATCCGTGGTGAGAACGGCCAGCCGTTCCCTTATTTCTTCGGTTACAAGACTGACGGAGTATTCCAGAACTGGGGCGAAGTCTATGCATATACAAATGCTGAAGGAAATCTTATCCAGCCGGATGCACAGCCTGGTGACTTCCGCTATCAGGATCTCAATGGTGACGGCAGCATCACAGCTGAAGGCGACCGTACAAACCTCGGCAAGTGTGTTCCTTCCTGGACTTACGGTATCAACGCAAGCATTGACTGGAAGGGAATCGACTTCTCTATGGTATGGCAGGGCGTAGCAGGAAACAAGATCTTCGATGCTACACGTCGTACAGATATTCCTACAATGAACCAGCCTAAGTATGTCCTCAACCGTTGGACAGGCGAGGGTACCACAAATGATTATCCTCGTTTCACAGTGACTGACCCTAACCAGAACTGGTCAAAGGCTTCAGACTTCTTCATCAAGGATGCAAGTTATTTCCGTCTCAAGAATGTAACCCTCGGCTATACTCTTCCTGTAAAGTGGACAAGCAAGATCTTCGTAAAGAAGTTCCGCGTTTACGTGGCTTGTGAGAATGCCCTTACATTCACTAAGTATGACGGTTTCGATCCTGAAATCGCTGACTACGTTGACAGAGGTATTTATCCTCAGGCTCGTACAGTTCAGTTCGGTGCAAACATTACTTTCTAATCACCAGTAAAGAGATTTAAGATGAAAAAGATATATTACATTATAGCAGCAGCGCTGCTCTCAATGACTCTCAACTCTTGTGGTGAGGACTGGCTTAACGTACAATCTCACGATAAGATCTATATTGACGAGTACTACAACTCTGAAGCACGTATCAAGGAGGCTCTTGTGGCTGCATACGACCCTCTTCAGTGGTTTGACTGGGGAATGGGAATGTACAATCCGATTCCTATGATATATGAAGTGATGGCTGATGACGTCTATCCGGGAGGATCAGGTGTTTCCGACAACCGTCACTATCATCTGATGTTCGACTATTCCGTTGATTCTCAGAATACTCCTGCTTCCGTATGGACAATCGCATATTCCGGAGTCAACCGTGCGAACTGTGTTCACAAATATATGGATGGTGTCAAGAACATTTCCGATGCTTCCAAGGCTGAAATGCTTGCTGAGGCAACTGTTCTTCGCACTTGGTACTATACACAGATGTGGAAACTTTGGGGAAATATTCCTTATTATGAGACAAACCTTGACTTCCCATACGAGTGTCCTCAGTTCAAGGCAGACGAGGTTTACCAGTCTATGGTTGCATCTCTGGAAGCCGCAATCGATTCAAAGGCTCTTCCTATGAAGCGTACCGCAGAACTTGGCCGAATCACTCAGGCTGCTGCAATGATGCTTTATGCTGAGATCATTATGTATCAGAACGACAAGGAGAGAATGCAGAAGGCTCTTGACTATATGGAAGAGATCATAACCAGCGGACAGTATGCTCTCGTATCATCAGCAGACCTCGCAAATATGTGGGAGCCTGCAGGCGAGTGGAGTTCGGAGACAATCCTTGACATCAATTACTTCAGCCAGGGTGCTTATCGCTCCTGGGGCAGCCCTCTTGCGGCCGGCGGTACAGTTCTCCCTACACTTATGGGTCTGAACAGTATGGCAGGCAGTGCGAAGTACGGTAACGAGGGTTGGGGATTCTTCCCTATGACTCCTATGGCTGCCAAGGCATTCGAGGAAGGCGACCTCAGAAAGGCCGTTACAGTTTATGAGACCGCTTCTGAGCCAGGTATGACTTTCACCGCACGTTACCAGGAGACAGGATATCACCTTGCCAAGTATCTCCCTCGCCTTGACGGTAATGCAGGTCAGATCGCTGACGCTACTTTGAACTATGGTACAAACATCCGTCTGTATCGCTACGCCGAGACTCTCCTCAATGCTGCCGAACTCATCGCTGTTCACGGCTGCTCAGGAAAGGGGTCTGCAGACGCATACCTCAATGAGGTTCGTACAAGAGCAGGCCTTGGCAATGTTGGTGCAAGCCTTGAGACAATTCTTCAGGAGCGCCACGTAGAATTGATGGGTGAAGGAAAACGCTATTGGGATCTTGTCCGTCTGGGACAGGCAACCACAGTGCTTACTCCTGCAAACGATGAAGGCGGCTACCGTACAAAGGCTTGGACAGAAAGCAAGAAGTACCTGCCGTTCCCTCAGTCAGAGATGGATGCTACTGCAAGTACTCAGTACCCGC
The DNA here is from genome assembly GCA_045635205.1 of Candidatus Cryptobacteroides sp. Classification (GTDB taxonomy): domain Bacteria; phylum Bacteroidota; class Bacteroidia; order Bacteroidales; family UBA932; genus Cryptobacteroides. The sequence continues at coordinate 22,254 of JAZRBS010000044.1, forward strand.
TTACCCAGAACAACTATTAATCGTTAATTCTGAAAGATTATGAAGATTTTTAAATATATGGCGTTGGCTCTGGCTGCTGTATTGTCTGTAGGCTGTATGCAGGAGCAGTTCGAACTGGATCCTAACAAGGTCCCTTCCGCTTCTGACCTTCAGGTAAAGATAGATGTTGACCAAGCGACCAATTATGTGACATTCTCTATTGAAAATCAGGGAATGGTGCCTATGTGGCTTTTCGGAGAAGAAAAGATCGACGGAAAGGCTAACAAGAAATATGCTTACACCGGAAACGGTATCCAACTTCGTCTGCGTGATGCAGGTACTCACTCTGTAGAGGTAAAGGCATACAATGCTCACGGTGTGTCTGTGGGATCCAAGACTGTTGAATTCACACTCGAAAACACTTATCGTGATCCGTTCGATCCATCAAAGTATATAACATTCTTTGCTGGAAGTGATAAGAAGGTATGGGAGTGGAACTCTACAGTAAAGGGTCACTTCGGATGTGGAGAGCCTGGTACAGACGGTACAAACTGGTGGTCGGCAGGTCCTGACGAGAAGAAGGACTGGGGTCTTTATGACGACAGGCTCACCTTCACAAAGGATATGAAGTATACATACAACCCTGGTGAGGGCGGAATGGTATATGTGAACAAGGATTCCGGATATGGTACAGAGTACAACCCTGCAGACGGAAACGACTATATGGTTCCTATCGAGGGCTTTACTACTGACTATTCATTCGAGAACGCTTGGAACGATGCAGGTATCGAGGAAATCTATCTCGTGCTTCCTGCAAACACCAACCTTTCTTACATCCCTAACCCGGATGCAATGGCAGAGCCACGCTACAAGCTCCTTGAGGGAACAAATACAAAGAAGCTCGCCCTTGTTCACGACAACGGCGCCATCGCTTGGAAGTATGAGTTCATCGTAGAGGGCAGCGCTAAGCCTGAGGATCCTAAGCCACAGCCAGGTGAGGTCGTATTCGATCCAAACTCAGACCGCAACCTTTGGAAGAATGCAACTATGGATGTATCATTCTGGTTCGCAAACAACGACTGGGGCCAGATCGACAACCCTGCATATACTGTTGACGGTAACAAGCACACAATCGTGATCCCTGAGGGAATCGGTACTCAGCGTTGGCAGGGTCAGATGGTATTCAACAATACCGGCATCGTGACATCTGCAGACAAGAAGTATGACTTCCAGCTCGTTCTCAACTCTACAGCAGATCACTCAGGCGTGACCATCAAGCTCACTCAGCAG
>JAZRBS010000045.1:0-28144 GCA_045635205.1 Candidatus Cryptobacteroides sp.
CATATCCTACTGATGTGCAGAGACGCTCCCCGAACAAGGAAATGGAGACGTTTATAGGATGGTCGCCCTGCTTGTCCGGGCGAGTGAAAAGGTAGAACTGTACTGGCATATTCGGACCGCTTGTAAGTTTATTTACAAGCAGTTTTTGACAAAACCAAATAACATAAAATAAAGCCTGATAAAAGCAAAGTGCTTATTATCAGGCTTTTGTAAAATGGAGCAATCTTTAAAAACTGCCCCTTGTGCTCCGGACGGGAATCTAACTATGTCAGTTACGCAATATTATGCCAGCCTGCGGGCTCCGTCGCTGATCACTACAGGGATTTCAACCGGCTCGTGACCGTACTTTTCTGCAAATGATGCCTTAGCCTTGGCGATGAATGCATCATAAAGTTCAGCCTTCACAAGGTTGATTGTACATCCTCCGAAGCCTCCACCCATAATGCGGGAACCTGTCACACCGCACTCCTGTGCCACTGTAGCAAGGAAATCAAGTTCTTCGCAAGATACCTCGTAATCCTTTGACATTCCCCAATGAGTCTCGTACATACGGGCTCCGACGGTCTCGTAATCTCCTCTGTTGAGAGCATCACAAACATCAAGAACTCTCTTCTCCTCACCGATCACGTAACGTGCACGGAGATAATCTTCCTCTGAGATCTGATCCTTGATCGCTTCAAGTTGATCCATTGTTGCACCGCGGAGGAACTCCTGACCGAGAACCTTGGCTACCCTTTCGCAGGATGCACGACGGTCGTTGTATGGTGAGCCTACAAGTTCGTGCTTTACAAGTGAATTGAGAAGTACAAGTTTGTAGCCGTGCTGTTCAGGATCGAAAGGGAAATATTCGAATTCCATATAACGGCAGTCAAGACGCATAAGATTGCCTGCTTTGCCGAATACAGAAGCAAACTGATCCATTATACCGCACTTTACGCCACAGTAGTTGTGCTCTGTGCTCTGACCGATGCGGGCAAGTTCGAATTTGTCGATACCAAGGTTGAAAAGTTCGTTGAGAGCGAATGCAAAAGTGCTTTCAAGGGCTGCAGAAGAGGACATTCCTGCTCCAAGAGGAACATCACCTGCAAATACAGTATTGAATCCACCTATCACTCCTCCCCTCTTCTGGATCTCGCGGCATACACCGAAGATATATCGTGCCCAAGCCTGTACAGGAGCATCTTCTTCATTCAGACCGAACTCGCAATATTCGTCAAGATCAAGCGCAAAAGCACGTACTGTCTGGGTTCCGTTAAGTTTGATTTCTGCAATCATTCCTTTGTCAATAGCGCCCGGGAATACGAATCCACCATTATAGTCGGTATGCTCACCGATAAGGTTGATACGTCCTGCTGACGCAAAGAAATCACCCTCAGTCTGATAGAGAGTCTGGAATTTTTCAGCAATTCTGGTTTTCATATTTTTATATTTAATGTTATTTATTTCTGTGGATGTCGATAGATTTCCTTGAAATATGGATATCAAAATCTGTCAAATATAGCAATATCAATTGATAAAACAATGAATTCATTTTATCAATTTCAAGACAATCGGACAATGATCACTGACTCCACCTATATATATCGGACCTGAATAAGTCCTGAAAGGCTTTTCTCCGGGATGCTTGTTTTCTCTTACCATAAGAAACGGTATCCTGCACACTTCCATTTGCGCTCTTTCAGACAGTCCGGATCCAATGAGGAACATATCTATCAGATCCCATTTTCCTTCGTATCTTATCGTTCCCTCCCCTCTTGAATACAGTTCAGCACCCAAATTTATCAGTTGTCCATCGATAATATCGAAAGCAGGACCTTCCGGATTATCATTGAAATCTCCCATTGCTACAATATTTTCATTCCCCAGAGAATCACATAACATCTTCAAAGTCCTCATAGCGGCATTTCTCCTTTCTGCCGATACTTTTTCTCCTCCGAATTTTGAAGGATGATGATTGACTATGAAGTCTATTGAATATCCGTCTGAAATATACATTTTCGCGTGAAGAATATCACGAGTGGAAAATCTTGCTCCATCAATCCCGGGTGTAACCAAGGATATGGATTCCGGATCCATAACCGACCTCCTGTACAAAAATGCTACATCTATTCCCCTTCTGTCATTGGAATCAAAATGTATGACATCATAATCGTATTTACGTAAAGCAGTGTATTTCAACAACTTTAAAAGAACACCTTTATTTTCTATTTCTGCCAGTCCTATCAGGTCAGGCATTCTGCCGTACCTGTCTCCTGTCCACATTATGCTTTTTGCCACAGCATCGCATTTGGCATAGAATCTTTTCTTGGTCCAATGCCTGGTTCCGTACGAAGAAAACTCCTTGTCAGACTCCCCTTTTCCTCCATCAGTATAATCAAAGAAATTCTCAACGTTCCAGAACATAATCAGCAGAGAATCCTGACAATATCCTTTATTTCCGAATGCGAAAATGAATACAATTAGAAATAATATCTGTCTCATCACGCAAAAATGAAGACAATATTTTCAAAAGGACATAAAAAAAAGAAAAACTTCACTTAAAAAAAGGAAATAAAGTAAAGAAAAAGAAAAAGTTGGCGTAAATTTGCGCCCTGATTGAATTTTAACTAAAAGATAACTGAAAATGGCACTTAAATGCGGTATTGTAGGACTTCCTAACGTAGGAAAATCGACATTGTTCAACTGTGTGAGTTCCGGCAAGGCTCAAAGCGCAAACTTTCCTTTCTGTACTATCGAGCCCAACATCGGTTCGACTATAGTACCGGACAAGAGACTTGAAGTGCTTGAAAGCCTCTGCAATCCTAAGAGGGTTATTCCTGCAACGGTGGAAATCGTTGACATTGCAGGTCTGGTAAAGGGAGCGAGCAAAGGAGAAGGACTTGGCAATCAGTTCCTCGCCAATATCAGGGAGACCGATGCAATTCTGCACGTACTGCGTTGCTTCGATGATCCTAACATTGTTCACGTTGACGGTACGGTCGATCCTGTAAGAGACAAGGAAGTTATCGATCTGGAACTTCAACTGAAGGATCTTGAGACAGTGGAAAACCGCCTCACAAAGGTGCAGAAGCAGGCTCAGACAGGCGGAGATAAGAATGCAAAGAAACTCTTCGACCTCCTTACAAGATACAAGGCTGCCCTTGAGCAGGGAAAATCCTGTCGTACTGTAAAGCCGGAAAACGCTGATGAAGAACAACTTGCAAAGGAACTTTTCCTTCTTACAAACAAGCCTGTGATGTATGTATGCAACGTTGACGAGGCTTCAGCAAAGACGGGTAACGAATACGTTGAGAAGGTTCGTGAGGCTGTAAAGGATGAAAATGCCGAGATACTTGTAATTGCAGCAAAGATCGAATCGGATATAGCGGAACTTGAGAGTTATGAAGAGCGCCAGATGTTCCTGGAAGAGATGGGACTGGAAGAATCCGGAGTGGTAAGACTCATCCAGAGTGCATATTCTCTTCTTAATCTCCGTACATACTTCACTGCTGGCTCAGATGAATGCCGTGCGTGGACCATAAATGTCGGAGATAAGGCTCCAAAGGCTGCTGGAGTCATTCACACTGATTTCGAAAAGGGATTCATACGTGCCGAGGTAATCAAATATGACGATTTCGTCACATTGAAATCAGAAGCGGCTTGCAGGGCTGCTGGTAAACTTGGAGTGGAAGGAAAGGAATACGTCGTTCAGGACGGAGATATTATGCACTTCCTCTTTAACGTATAACGGATTCCAGAGAGGACTTGAGTTCATCATACGAAGGGACGGGATCGTCGGTAAAAATATACCGTATGGTTCCGCCCTTTGCATTTATATAGATGCGAGGAATCCTGGTCTTTGCAAATTTCTCATAGACCTTACGGTCAATTTGGGCAGAAAAAGGCATATTCAGCCCGTTTTCCTTAAAATAAGACTCTATTTCATTATTTCCCTGTTCGCGGCTGATAAGGGCGAATAATACCCCTTTTGCAGCATATTCATTATAAATATGGTGCATACGAGGCAAAGCCTGCTGACAATCAGGACAGGTCGTATGAAAGAACATAACAACAGACGTGTTCTCTTTGAGGAGTTCATCAGTAATGACAGACCCGTCATTCATCACTACCTCAAAATCAGGCAGTATATCTCCTATCTTAAGATCTGCTCCTGTCTGCTTCTCCTTTATACAGGCAGTAAGGATCGACAGCATACACAGTGATATAAGCAATAATCTTCTTTTCATATACACTTCCATTTTCTGTTCCTGACGGTATGGGATTTTTGAAGACCGTGGCCACCCTCGGCTCGTAAGAGGGAGGGACCCGCCGCGCAGCGGTGGGAGGGGTCAGGCGCAGCCTTACGTCTTCAAAAATCCCATACCGCCAGGAACGATTACAAAAATAAACAAAAAAAGAGCAACTGAATAATATCAATTGCTCTTTAATGATATTTCTATATTATCTATTAATAGAAACGTGCTCTGTTATCCTTAACCTCAGCATCGTCCATCATTGTAGGAACAACCATCTGAGTAGAATACTGTGTCATCTGAGCGTCACGAGCCTTGGCATCATCTTCAGTGAAGAATGCACCTGTATCGCGGCCAGTAACCTTATATACATACACTCCGATATTGCCTGCAAGAGGTCCGTAGATCTTTCCGTCCTCAGCAACTGAAGCAGCACCGATGAACTTAGGATCAAGACCCTGAGCACTCATAGATGAGAATGCAACACCATCCTTTGTGCTTACAGTAGAACCAAGAGCCTCAGCAATAGCCTCGAGATCTGTAAGACCTTCGATCTTAGCAGCAACCTCAGCCACCTTCTTCTCGCCTATCTTCCTTGAATATAGAAGATCGCTGATTCTAGGAGCAACCTCCTCTACTGGAGTATAGCCTTCCTTATGTATACCCTTGAGCGCTGCAATGATGAAGTAGTTGTTGTCAACTGTAATGATGTTTGAAGCATCGCCGACCTTAGCATCGAAAGCCCATCTTGTAACCTCTCTTGTATTGTCGATAGCACCAAGACGGTTTGTACCTTCAGCCATCTTGTTTACAGGATGTGCATATACACCCTCTTCCTCAAGAGCCTTCTTGAAGTTCTCATATTTTCCAGCAGTCTTGGTAGCGAAAGTATTTGCCTGTGAATAGAAACCGTTCACAGTCTCCTTGCTTGCCACTGCAGTCTTCTCAAGAACAGCAACTCTCTTCTTTGCTACAGGAGCAGTTCTGTCAAGAACCTTGAATGTAAGTCCGCCAACTGTAACCTGAGAATTCTTTGCTGCCGACATAACATCCTCGAAACCAGGAGTCTGAGTGATCCACATAGGCTCAGCCACATTGAGGAGGCTGTCAATGTTCTCTGATGCTGCAGGCACATACTTTACATATACAGAGTCAGGAATCATAGCAGACTCCATAACGCGTACTGCATAGAATGTATTGCCGTTTGAGAGAACCTCAGACACAGAAGCGTCCTTACCGAAAGCATAATCATTGACAACTTTAGCGACTGTATTGAGTTCGCCAGCCTTGTACCAGTGATTATCAATCTGTCTGTCTGAATTTGCAAGAAGGAAACTTCTCATATTCTCTGTGGTAGCAAACTCGTCATATACGTCAACAAGTGACTGATTCGCTGCAGCGATATCTTCTGCAGAAGGAGTAACTTCGAATACTACATACTCGATATCCCTGCTTGCCTGCTGGCGATAGAACTTCTTATGAGCATCATAGTATGCCTTGATTTCGCTGTCAGAAACAACCACAGTGGTATCCTTTACATAGCCGAAAGGAACCATTACAAACTCTACATTGAAAGTGTTGTTGTTGCCGGCAATCTGCTCAGCAAGCATAAGAGGATTGGTATAGTTGCTCTGTGTGAAGAGAGACATATACTTTGAATAATACTCCTGTGTCTTTGCTGCCTCGATGAGATAATTCCAATAAAGTTGGAGACGACCTGTCTGGTCTGAATCCTTATAAGCAAGGAAATCACTTACGAGAGCAGGTGAGAAATTACCGTTCTCATCAAGGAATGCAGGGTTCTGAGTAAATACAGGTGAAGCGATATTACCTGCAACTATATCGTTCATTTCTTCCTTTCCAACGAAGATACCTGCCTTCTCGGCATTCTTCACGAAAAGATATCTGTCAACGAGTGACTGCCAAGCAGCGTTTCTGATGGAAGCCTGCTGCTGCTCGTTCTGCGCAGAAGAACCTGTCATAATCTCGTTGATAACTGTGAACTTCTCTACATCTGCCTGATAGTCTGTGTAGGAAATGGATTTACCGTCAATTTCTCCAACATCATACTTTGATGACATAGAAGAAGATACTGACTGAAGTGTAGTCGGGTCAATGATGAATGACAACAGTGCTACTGCAATAAGCACTGTTATCACGACTCCGAACTTGACACGAATTGTTTCAAGTGCTGCCATTTTATTTTATTGTTTTAGATTATTATCCTGTAAATTACAATATTGGGGGGCGAAGATAGCAATTTTATCTCAATCTGCCGCTATTTTTTTTGAAATGGACCTATAAAATTGACTGAATCTATCAAAACCTGCGTACTATCTTTGACTACAATCGCATAATTGTTGAATGGTGTATATAAAATAGTACTTCTTGCTCTCTGATCCGATTGCATACCATATCCCTGCATAAAGCCGTCTGGAGAATACATTCTCACATAGCAATGAGTATAGATTTTCTCATTCTTCTGATCCCAGTAGAGGGTATCTGTCTCCATAACTTCCTGATTGATCAGATTCTTCACAACCACATTTCCAAAGGCCTCCCAACTCTCCCTTCCATCCTTGAATTTCTGATGTTTTGCATTATCTGCCACAATCTCTGTTTCAAGTTTTCCAGATTCATCGAATCCATAGACAAAGAAACCTTCAGGAAAAAGTTCATAATCAAGAGTATCCTTTTCGTATTTCTCCATCCTGGGAGCCTCGGCTCTCATCTTCACCATACCGTTTTCTGACTGCTGCATAAACATATCATCAACAACCTGAACAGGTGTTTCAGACAGGTTAAGTTGCTCTGCTTCAGCCAGTTTTCCTTTACAAGAATAAACGACGAAAGCAACCGCCGCAGCGGTTGCAATCATCTTCAGCATATTTACGATATTATTCAATATCCTTTAATTCTGAGTTCTTACTGTAGTCACAGCCCTCATACCACCGCAGGAAACAGTGTATGACTGACCGTTTGTAACATCATACATAAATGCCTCGGCTGTCTGAGGATAGTATGATGCATATTGCCTGATATGGTTGTTTGCATCCTCTGCAAGTGTTTCATCCGCAGCCTTAGCCTTGTTCATATAGTCAACAGCAACCCAATATTTTGCTCTCTGCTCGATATCGTTACCACCGCATACAACACTGCCCCAGATTGTTCCTATAAGCATATAAGCCTTTCCTGCAAGAGAAGGATCAAGATCTACAACCTTCTGAGCAGCATCGAATGCAAGTACATTCTTTCCACTCTTATAGCAGAATGCTGCAAGTTCATAGTAATATCCACCATCGGTAACAGCATCAGACTCCTCTGCGTTGATAGCCTCATTCATATATTTCACTGCATTGTCAACATCACCTCTACCTGCATAAAGTTTGTAGAGATAGTATGCAGAAGTGTGCGATGGCTCCATCTGATGCATTGTAGAAACTGCATTGAGGAAGAGGTCGTTATCTGTACAACCCTCTGTCATACCCATCATCTTCACGATATTCTTTGCGAGGTCAAGATTCTGAGGATCAGCCTCATATCTTGGTCCGAAGAGTGCGATGAGATTGTCGCAACTTGCCACCTGGCTGGTGATGAAGAGGCTCTCTACATCCTCGATGGTCTTGTCAATGCTTCTCTTCTCTGTGTCGTTCTTTGGAGTCATCATACCAAGATACTTGATTGCATCCTCATATACATTTATGACTTTCTCAGGATCAAGAGAACCTTCCTTATAGAGATCAACTGCTGTGTTGAGTTGGAAGAGGAAGATATTTGCTCTTGTATTTTCCTTAGTCTGATTTACTACATCACAAAGACCAGCGAAAAGTCTCTCAGAATCGTTCTTTATATAGTTGTACATATCAAGAGCCTTGTTGTTGAGAGAACTTACAGCATATTTAGGCCAATACTGGACTCTCTGATCGTAAATTGTCATAAGAGAGTCAACAAGTTTCATTCTGTAAACCGCATCATTGCTGTTTGCCTGGATAACCCTGCGAAGCAGTGTAGTTCCGTCAGAAAGCATTGAATATCTGGCTGTAGGAGGACAAAGATTATATGCCTTTCTCCAGTTAGGAAGAGCAGCATCATAATTCTTCTGCTTGTAATACTCTGTGTAATAAGACAGATACTTTATACACTCCGCACTGTCAGGACCGAACTTACCCTGAGCGGAAACCTTGCTGCTTGCAAAAAGAGCCAATGCAGCAACTGAAATCAACAGTACAATTCTTTTCATAGTGATATTATGTGTTTTTATATTTTCAAAATTAGTCATACTGGATCTTTCTGAACCAGATATCGTGAATATTGAATCCTATATTGAAAGTTGCATATCTTTCTCTTATCATATTATTCCTTGCACTCGCTCTCTGTCCCAGATCAACACCGATACTTATACCATTGTACCATCTGAATACCGGAAGAGTCATTCCAAGTGTCAGACCCACGGAATTCACATTGTTTCCGTCAAGTTTATAATATGCCTGATCATAATAAACTCCACATCTGTAGGAACATTTCTTGAAATAATATCTTATATCATTTCTGTTCGGAACAATCTCGAATCCTGCTCTGAAAGATTGAGATACGGTTGAAGAAAATCTGGAATCACCGGATACTGCAAATCCTGGTGCAGTATCAAATCCCGATTTTGTCCAGTCAGACCTGAGATAGTTCAATTCAACACTCCATCTTTCTCCTCCCTTCACTGATATTCCAATACCTATTTCATCTCCAAACCTCATCCCTTTCGTTCCCAGAGTATCTACATTATGCCTCAATGAGTCTGTTACACTCGACTGATTGGCATATCGGAAATTTGTCGCATATCCCTTCATCTTCGATCCCATCTTATATGTGGCACCTATGATCATAGATACGTCTCCTCCAAGTTTCTGCTCATACTGAAGTCCGAATTTACCTGTCACTCCTCTGACGGTCAATTCACTTCCACTGTTGAGCGATCTGTATGAAACATCGGAATAATCCATATTTGTAATCTTATCGATATTTCCGAAATAATATATCGCTTCAACACCTACTGAAAGTCTTTTCCAGAATGTAACTCCCGCACCGAGGAATGCCTGATAAACACTTCCTGTTCCATACGAATTATATGATATATTACCAGTGTTTCCTATGATGTCAGGATTTGTTTCTATCGATGAAAAATCATATCCTACATCACTGTACGGGGTTATTCCCACCATAAATGCAGAAGATCTGTATATAGGAAAACTGAGAACAAAGTCATAAATATTGAAAGTATTATGACCGGACTTCAAATTTCCTTGAGCATAAACAGTATTATTCTGCACCAATCCGAAATCTGCCATAAATGAAAGGGAATCTCTCGCTGTAACCGCAGCAGGATTCAGATAATTTATAAACCTCCTGTTCCTGGTGGCTATTCCTGTGCCTCCCATACTCTTGTTGTATGCCGTACCCTCCTTTGATATATCTCCTATACCATAGATAGAATACGGAGAATACGCGCCGTACGTACCATCCTGTGCTGACACACAGACACTTACGACGAGAAACACTGCCAGTATTATTAACTTTTCAATCTTTCTTATCATATTCAACAGCCATTAAAGCCAACCCCATAAGAACGAGGTTACAAACTACAAAGATGGAGTTTTTCATCCTTTTTGCAAAATAAATTGCGTCTCCACCAGTAAAAACAGTGATATTTTCCGGATATTTCGACACATAACCCTCTATTTCAAACATTATGCCTGAAATAACACCAGAGGTTACAGACTCAGCAATATCCGTGCCTCGTTCCACTATATTTTCCGGAGTTCCTAAAAGAGGAATGTATTTTGAATATCTGTTAAGTGCTTTGAATCTGGTACGGCATCCTGGAGAAATGTTACCTCCTTCAAAATTGCCTTCCGAATCAATGAAATCAATAGTGAGAGTAGTTCCGAAATCAAATATGGTACAACCTCTGTTCTTGAAAAGAAAACGGGAAGCCACTATAGACGCAGCCCTGTCCGGAGTAAGATAAGCAGGAAGGCCATAATGTTCCAATACTGATTCATTTACTATGACAAGCCTTTCACATTCCTTTTCGAGTTTCTTTATACAATCTGCGGAAAAATATCTTACACTGCTTAAAAGCATTATTTCCGGTTTCTCCTTAGATGTAAGAGAAAGAATGAAATCCATCATTCTTTCACCTTGATATCTGAAAGTCTTGCCAAGGGTCATCCCGTCTGCCCAGGATGCCTTAAGCGCCGTATTACCTATGTCGATTATAAGATTGGCCACTTGCTTTATCTTTTGAAAGTTACAAAGTTACGACAATTTATTCAAAATATGATATGCCTTTGATATTCCGCTGACATTCCTTACAAAAATCCTAAGTTTGTTATCATTCTGCTTCAATTCGAATGAATTGGGATTAAGACTCACATTTTCAAGTATTTTTGAAAATCTGTCACTTCGGTAATATTGAGAAAGAGGATTGGAAATGAAGAATGCAATCATTACTCCGTTCTTTATAATGATCTTTTCAAAACCAAGTTTCACTCCCAATTGTCTGATCCTGACAATATCGAAGAGCCTTGAAAGTTCTTCAGGCAATTTTCCGAAACGGTCCTCAAGTTTCTTCTTCATATTTTCGAGATCCTTGTCCGATGAAAGAGAATCAAGTTCCTTATATATCCTTATCTTTTCTGCCGTAACATCTATATAACTATCCGGAATAAGCGCAAGTTGATCAGTCTCGATTGTACAATCGGACACGTAATTGTCATTTACACTTCTTGTAACTATACCTGTCTCGACTCCAAGTTCTTCCATAGCCTCGGCAAGAATCTTCTGATAAGTTTCGAATCCCATATCGGTAATGAATCCGCTCTGCTCCGCTCCGAGAAGATTTCCGGCACCACGGATATCAAGATCCTGCATAGCAATATTGAATCCGCTTCCAAGATCAGAGAATGATTCGATAGCCTTAAGCCTGCGACGGGCATCATCAGTTATCGAAACAAGAGGAGGAACGATAAGATAACAGAATGCTCTTCTGTTCGAACGTCCTACCCTACCTCGAAGTTGATGAAGATCACTTAGTCCTATATTCTGCGCCTGATTGATTATTATGGTATTTGCATTCGGAACATCTAGTCCGTTTTCAATTATGGTTGTACAGAGAAGCATATCATAATCTCCGGCCATAAAGTCAAGTATCTTGTTTTCAAGCACTTTAGGTTCCATCTGGCCGTGGGCAACACATATTTTCATATCAGGCACAAGCCTGTGGAGAATATCGTGAATCGACTGAAGTTCTTCAACTCTATTGTGAAGGAAGAATATCTGTCCTCCCCTGTTGAGTTCGTAATTTATGATCTTCTTTATCTCATCCGAATCAAAAAGCATTATCTCCGTTTGCACCGGAATCCTGTTAGGCGGAGGGGTGCTAATGATGGAAAGGTCACGCGCTCCCAGCAGAGAGAACTGGAGAGTACGCGGTATCGGGGTTGCAGTGAGGGTAAGGGTATCCACCGAAGCCTTCAATTGACGAAGTTTTTCTTTTGCACTCACTCCGAATTTCTGTTCTTCATCTATTACAAGAAGACCCAGATCCTTGAATTCAAATCCTTTTCCAATAAGTTTGTGAGTACCTATCACGATATCGAGAGTTCCTGCCTTGAGTCTTTTCTGAATATCAGAAATCTCTTTTGCTGTCCTCAGACGACTTACATAATCTATATTGCAAGGAAAATCCTTGAGACGGTTTTTGAATGTATTGTAATGCTGCAGTGCAAGAATGGTGGTAGGAACAAGGACCGCCACCTGCTTGCTGTCTGCCACAGCCTTGAAAGCAGCACGTACGGCAACCTCGGTCTTTCCGAATCCTACATCACCGCATACAAGCCTGTCCATAGGACAATCATCCTCCATATCCCTCTTGACAGCCTGTACCGCTTTTTCCTGATCAGGAGTATCTTCATACATAAATGAAGACTCCAGTTCCTGCTGCATATATGTATCGGCCGAAAATGCGAATCCCTTTGCACCTTTGCGCTTTGCATAAAGCCGGATAAGATCCTTTGCTATATCCTTGACTTTGGACTTTGTGCTTGCCTTGAGATTCTGCCAAGCCCTGGATCCTAACTTATATATTTTTGGAGGCTCGGAATCCTTTGATTTATAACGGGATATCTTATGTAAAGCGTGAACGGAAACAAATACTACATCATTATCCTTATACATAAGTTTCACCACCTCGTGCATCCTTCCCTTATCATCCTTCATACGTACAAGACCGCCGAAGATTCCTACTCCGTAGTCAATATGCACTATATAATCTCCTATGGCAAAAGATGTAAGGTCATTGATAGTAAGTTGTTCGCTCTTTTCTACCGTTCTTCTTATGCTGACACGATGAAAACGATCAAAAATCTCGTGGTCACTATAACAGCAAACCTTATCATCATTATCAATGAAACCGTTATGTATATTCTTTCCTGGAATGAATTCCGGCATAATACCGCCATTATGGGAAAGAATGGACTGCAGTCTGTCAAGTTGAGATTTCTTTTCTCCGTATATTCTTACTCTGTATCCACCTTCAAGACGTTTCCTTATATCTTCAGTAAGAAGTTCGAAATTCTTGTTGAATACAGGCTGGGGAGAAATATTGAATTTCACAGAATTCTCATTCTGACGGGAAAGAGGAAGTTCCATATATATCTTCCTGAATCTATCCAGAAGAATAAAGAACTCCTTGTTTCTATACATATCGGACGAATCCAGCCACACAAGAGTATCCGATGGAAGAATATCGCATATCTGAGTACATTCATCCCCCTCTGAAGATACTGCAATATCCGGATAGATTTCAGCCTCATCCACTTTCTCTTTAGAGAGTTGAGTATTGCAGTCAAATATATTAATGGAATCTATTTCATCACCGAAGAATGATATTCTGAAAGGATCATTGTAGGAATATGAAAAAATATCCACTATCGCACCCCTTATCGCAAACTGTCCCGGTTCTCCCACGAAATCCACCCTTTCGAATCCACTATCAAAAAGAGCGTTTACAATATCGTCGTGACTAATCTCGTCTCCTACTTTGAATTTGATAATGGACTGACGGATTTTTTCTGCCTGAGGCATACCTTCTTCCAGAGCGGAAGGATATGTGACAATTATGCATTTACCTTCTTTATAATCAAGTATTTTACCTATAGCAGACGTTCTCTGGACATTCAGGGAAGACTTGTAATTGCTCTTTTCAAGATTCTTTCCTGAATCAGGAAGAAAAAACACACTGTCGCCTTCCGTCATATTATAAAGATCTACAGCACAATACTCTGCAGAATCCTTATCCGGCAGAATAATGACCTGAAGACCATCATAATCAAGTTGGGACACTACAAACCAACGGGCTGAAAGGAAGAGCCCGCTACAGAACACTTCCATAGAAGAACCCAACTTTTGTACAAGTGTATTTACTGAATTCGAACTTATTAACATTTACCCTTAAAAATCTGTTGATAAACCGTTGAAAACCCTGTTAAAAACGATTGATAAAATAATTGGCAAAATAAATATATCCGTATATAACGGCATTCGCTCCAAATGTCAAAATTATTCATCAACTTTTTTCAAAGAACTTCACATCAGGTTTTTCAACAATATAATACCATCGTAAATATTTGAATATTACTTTAATAGGGGAGTTATCAACATTTCAACAATAAAATAAACATCATCAATTAAAATAAATATATCTATATTTGTATATAATATTTTTGTATCGACGATGGCAGATTTCGATCCCCGTAATATCAATGAGGGCAAAGATAAGGATTTGGACGGAATAATCCGTCCCCAAGACCTGAAAGACTTTACAGGTCAGGATAAGATTGTGTCTAATCTGAAGATTTTCACCGCTGCGGCCAAAATGAGAGGAGAGTCTCTCGACCACGTGCTTTTCCACGGCCCTCCAGGTCTGGGTAAAACCACGCTTGCCCATATAATAGCCAATGAACTTGGTGTCAATATGAAGGTGACTTCCGGACCTATTCTGGATAAGCCGGGTGATCTTGCCGGCTTGCTTACCTCACTTGAAGAAGGAGATGTACTTTTCATAGATGAAATCCACAGACTTTCGCCAGTGGTGGAAGAGTATCTGTATTCGGCAATGGAGGATTTTGTTATAGATATTATGATAGACAAAGGCCCTGGAGCACGTTCGGTACGCATTTCCTTGAATCCTTTCACATTGGTGGGGGCTACGACAAGAAGCGGTCTTCTTACTTCTCCGTTGAGAGCGCGTTTCGGAATTACCTGCGCAATGGAATATTATGATACTATGACATTGGTCAGCATTGTCAAGAGAAGCGCCTCTATATTAAAGGTGTGCATTGATCAGGATGCTGCATACGAAATCGCCCTCCGAAGCAGAGGTACACCACGTATAGCAAACTCGCTTCTGCGCCGTGTCAGGGATTTTGCCCAGGTTATGGGTAACGGAAATGTGGATCTGCAGATTGCCCGATATGCTCTGGATGCTCTCAATATAGATAAAAGAGGCTTGGATTCTATTGATAACAAGATACTTAAGACTATTATTACGAAATTCAAGGGAGGTCCAGTCGGAGCAAATACCATAGCAACGGCAGTAGGGGAGGATCAAGGCACATTGGAAGAAGTATATGAACCTTTCCTTATTAAAGAAGGATTCATTATGCGTACCCCTCGAGGTAGGGAAGCGACCGAACTTGCATACAGGCATCTCGGACTCGAAAAAGGTAATATAAATATGGATGATCCGACGTTGTTTTAATGTCATTTCTACCTGGAAAATCCAATGGAAATATATGATACCTATTATTAATGATAGGTAATCAGCTGATTTAATTGTTAAATCGGCCGATTTTCATTAAAATTGTGCCGAAATTTCACTAACACACTATAAAATGGCCGAAAAACTTATTTCTAAGATTCCTGAGGGTCCTTTGGCCGAGAAATGGACAAAGCACAAATCTCAGATCCGTGTTGTCAGCCCTGGCAACAAAAGAAAACTCGAAGTCATTGTTGTAGGAACAGGTCTTGGTGGAGCGTCTGCAGCCGCTTCTCTTGGAGAACTTGGATACAACGTAAAAGTGTTCTGCATCAGCGACTCACCTCGTCGTGCGCACTCTATTGCAGCACAGGGTGGTATCAATGCCGCTAAGAATTACCAGAACGACAACGACTCGATCTACCGTCTCTTCTATGATACAATCAAGGGAGGAGACTATCGTGCACGCGAGGCAAACGTATATCGTCTTGCAGAGGTCAGCAACCTTATCATTGACCAGTGCGTTGCACAGGGTGTTCCTTTTGCAAGGGAATATGGCGGACTTCTCGCCAACCGCTCTTTCGGAGGTGCGCAGGTTAGCCGTACCTTCTATGCCCGCGGACAAACCGGACAGCAACTTCTTCTCGGTGCATACGCTGCTCTCAACCGTCAGATCGCTGCCGGTACAGTGAAGAGTTACCCACGTTATGAGATGCTCGATGTAGTTCTCATCAACGGTGAGGCTAAGGGTATCATCGCTAGAAACCTTGTGACAGGCAAGATCGAAAGATTTGGTGCTCACGCAGTTGTAATTGCAACAGGAGGTTACGGAAATGCTTACTTCCTCTCTACCAATGCAATGAACTCAAACGGTTCTGCTGCTTGGCAGTGCTACAAGAAGGGCGCATTCTTCGCAAACCCTTGCTTCGCACAGATTCACCCTACCTGTATTCCTGTACACGGTGACCAGCAGTCAAAACTTACCCTTATGTCAGAGTCACTCCGTAACGACGGACGTATCTGGGTACCTAAGAAACTTGAGGATGCAAAGGCACTTCAGGCAGGTACAAAGAGGGGAGTGGATATTCCTGAAGAGGATCGTGACTACTATCTCGAGCGTCGTTACCCAGCATTCGGTAACCTCGTGCCTCGTGACGTGGCTTCACGTGCTGCCAAGGAGCGTTGTGATGCAGGTTTCGGTGTAAACAACACAGGTCTGGCAGTATTCCTTGACTTCAAGACCGCTATTGAGCGCCTCGGCAAGGATGTTATCGCTGCAAGATACGGTAACCTTTTCCAGATGTACGAAAAGATTACAGATACAGATCCATATAAGGAGCCTATGATGATCTACCCTGCTATCCACTACACAATGGGTGGTATCTGGGTTGACTACAATCTCCAGACAACTGTTCCTGGTCTTTATGCTATCGGTGAGGCTAACTTCTCAGATCACGGTGGTAACCGTCTTGGTGCATCTGCTCTTATGCAGGGTCTTGCTGACGGTTATTTCATCCTTCCTTACACTATAGGTGACTACCTCGCAGGCAAGTTCAAGGAGCCTAAGACTGATGTCAACGCACCAGAGTTTGCTGAGGCTGAAAAGGCTGTTACAGACAAGATTGCCAAACTTTTCGCTGTCAAAGGAAAGAAATCAGTTGACTCATTCCATAAGGAACTTGGCCACATTATGTGGAATAACGTAGGTATGGCTCGTAACGAGGCAGGTCTTAAAGAGGCTATCGAAAAGATCCAGGCTCTCAAGAAAGAATTCTGGAAGAATGTTTATGTAGCCGGTGAAAACGGCGAGTTCAACCAGGAACTTGAGAAGGCTCTTCGTCTTGTTGACTTCTTCGAAATCGGTGAGTTGATGGCTCGTGACGCTCTCAACAGAAACGAGTCCTGCGGAGGTCACTTCCGTGAGGAAATGCAGACTGAAGAGGGTGAGACCAAGCGTGATGACGAAAACTATATGTATGTTGCAGCCTGGGAGTACAAGGGTGAGGGTGTAGAGCCAGAACTCCACAAGGAACCGCTTGTATATGAGAATATTAAGATTGCTACCAGAAACTATAAAGACTAATTGGTTATGGATTTGACATTGAAAGTTTGGCGTCAGAAAAACGCCAAGGCAAAAGGACATTTTGAGACCTATAAGGTCAAGAATATATCCGAAGACAGTTCTTTCCTTGAGATGCTCGATATTCTTAATGAGCAACTCATCGCTGAGGGTGCAGATCCGGTAGCGGTTGAGAAAGGATGCAAGAGCAGTGGTCCGGTATCTTTTGATCACGATTGTCGTGAGGGTATCTGCGGTGCTTGCTCGCTTTATATCAATGGCCGTGCACACGGTCCGGACGATGAGGTTACAACCTGTCAGTTGCATATGCGTAAATTCAAGGATGGCGATACCATCACTATCGAGCCTTGGAGATCAAAGGGATTCCCTGTAATCAAGGACCTCGTTGTTGACCGTCAGGCATACGATAAGATCCTTCAGGCAGGTGGATATGTATCAGTAGGTACAGGTGGAGTTCCTGATGGAAATGCCATTCCTATTCCTAATGAGAAGGCAGAGGAGTCTATGGACGGTGCAGCCTGCATCGGATGTGGTGCTTGTGCTGCAACTTGTAAGAATGGTTCCGCAATGCTCTTCGTTGCTGCTCGCGTAAGTTCTCTCGCTCTTCTTCCACAGGGTAAGGTTGAGGGTGCAAAGCGTGCAAAGGCTATGGTTGCAAAGATGGACGAACTCGGATTCGGTGCTTGTACAAACACCAAGGCTTGTGAAATGGAGTGCCCTAAGCACATCACAGTTACCCATATCGCACGTCTTAACCGTGAGTTCCTTTGTGCAAAACTTCAGGACTAATACTTCTGAATATCAAATAATTAAGGTGGCCGTATAGGTCACCTTTTTTTTGATATTGCTATTATTACCAGAGGAAATTATCGAAAGGATATCGTCCGGCGTGAATTTCTGCGACCATTTTGTATAAGTCGCCCCTGAGTTTGTCTATTCCTATCTTATCTTTTGCAGAAATGAAAATGCAAGGCGTATTCTCTTTTGCAATCCAACTGTTCTTGAACTCTTCTAGAGTATAGTTTATCTGCTGCTTAGGCTCAAGTGAAAACTCATCATATTCCTCATATCTATAAGCATCTATCTTGTTGAATACTACGAATATAGGCTTATCAATAGCCTTTATATCCTTCAGTGTCTCTTCTACAACTCTAATATGATCCTCGAAGTTTGGATGAGATATGTCCACAACGTGCATCAGAATATCTGCTTCACGGACTTCATCAAGTGTACTTTTGAACGCCTCAACAAGTTGATGTGGCAGTTTCCTTATAAAACCTACTGTGTCGCTAAGAAGGAAAGGAACATTTTCAATTACAACTTTTCTTACAGTAGTATCCAGTGTTGCAAATAGTTTATTTTCCGCAAAAACGTCGCTTTTAGCCAGCAGATTCATCAAAGTACTCTTACCTACGTTTGTGTAGCCAACGAGCGAAATACGCACCAAAGAACCGCGATTTCCGCGTTGTGAAGCCATCTGTTTATCGACCTTCTTCAACTGTTCTTTTAGTTTCGATATTTTATCCTGTATGATTCGTCTGTCGGTCTCGATCTGTGTTTCTCCTGGACCTCTCATTCCGATACCACCTTTCTGTCTTTCAAGGTGAGTCCACATTCGGGTAAGTCTTGGGAGAAGATATTGATACTGAGCAAGTTCCACCTGCATCTTAGCGTATGCTGTCTTTGCTCTCTGAGCAAAAATATCGAGAATAAGATTTGTTCTGTCGAGGATTCTTATATTAAGTTCACGCTCTATGTTTCTTAATTGTGTAGGGGAGAGTTCGTCATCGAATATTACGACCTCTATATCGTTTTCTTCAATATAATCCTTTATTTCCTGAAGTTTGCCGCTTCTTATATATGTTCTCGAATCAGGCCGGTCAACTTTCTGTATGAATTTCTTCACTCCGATTGCACCTGCTGTTTCTGCCAGAAATTCAAGTTCATCCAGATATTCCATTATCTGTCGTTCATCATCACCTTGTTTGATTACGCCGACAAATACTGCTCTTTCGTTATGTTGTTCTTCAGTTATTTTTGCCATATATTTTATTATATAGATCCTTCACTTCGTTCAGAATTACAATTAGTTTCAGGATGATAATTTTATTGGAATAGTCGGTTATCCTTTTAAATAATTAAGGCCGATCAAAATGCTTGGTCGGCCTTATAATATGCTTATTTTCAAATAATTATCTCAACTGGAATATAACAGGGAAGGTGTAGGTTACAGGAACCGCACGGTCTCTCTGCTTTCCTGGCTTCCACTTTGGAGACATAGATACAACGCGTACAGCCTCTTTGTCAAGTGACGGGTCAACTCCACGAAGTACCTTTACCTTTGTTACTGAACCGTCCTTCTCAACAGTAAACTGAAGAGTAACACGACCCTGTACACCGTTTTCCTTTGCAATCTCAGGATATACGAGTCTCTGGTTCACCCATTTTGAGAACTGGTTTGCATCTCCACCCTGGAATGAAGGCTTTTCCTCAACCAACTGGAATGGAATTGCTTCCTCTTCAACGACTTCCTCTTCAATCTCTACATAGTCCATAATCTCTACTCCGAGACTTGCATCATCCTCAAGATTCATAAACATATCATCATCAAGTTCGATTTCGTCATCTACGATATCAATCTGGTCTGAAAGAATAGGAATCTTCGGTGCTGCTGGTGGAGGTGGCGGAGTCTCCTGTGTAATAGGAATGATTTCTTCTTCGAGTACTACCTCAGCGGTGTCTTCAAGAGTTGAAACCTTAGTCTCTTTGCTTGTCCATTCAAAAGCAATGAAAGTGATCGCCAGGGAAATTACAAGTCCGATTTCAACGAAAAGGAGTTTCTTATTCTCCAAGTTAGCCTTTTCTGATTTTTTGATTTCCATATTGATTGTTAGTTTTTATATTCCATTTTGCCCGGTAAAGTTAGAAATTATATTTTTTATTTCAAACTTTTTATGCTTTTTGTAGATTTGCAGAAAATTATTTTTTTTATGATTTCATACTATTTCGAGGATACTGACTTCGTTTTTAAGGGTAAAACTGTCACAAATCGTTGGCTCAGGCTTGTTGCAGAGAGTGAAATTCGTCGTATAGGTGATGTGTCTGTCATTTTCTGTTCTGATAATTATATATTGGACGTAAATCAAAGATACTTGCAGCACGATTATTTCACCGATATAATCACTTTCGATTATTGTGAAGGTGACCGTCTTTCCGGTGATCTTTTCATCAGTGTCGATTCGGTCCGTGAAAATGCCATCGAATATGGAACTGAATTTAATGACGAATTGAATAGAGTCATTGTCCACGGTATTCTTCATCTTATTGGTTATGATGATCATTGTGATGAAGACATTGCTGAGATGAGGGCAAAGGAAAATTATTATCTTTCTTTGAGAGAATTAGTTTAGTATGGTTAAAATGTATGATGTAATAGTAGTCGGTGGAGGCCACGCCGGTTGTGAAGCCGCTATGGCTGCCTCAAGAATGGGTTCATCGGTGCTTCTCATATCGATGGATATGAACAAATTTGCTCAGATGTCCTGTAATCCAGCTATTGGTGGTATCGCTAAAGGTCAGATAGTCAGAGAGATAGATGCTCTTGGTGGATATACTGGCATTATTACCGATGCTTCTACTCTTCAATTCAGGATGCTTAATCGTTCCAAGGGACCGGCTATGTGGAGTCCAAGGGCGCAGTGTGATAAAATCCAATTTTCCCTGTACTGGCGAAAAATACTAGAAAGTGCCTGTAAATTAGATATTTACCAAGATTCAGTGACCGGTTTTCTTTTTGATGGTTCAAAAATTTCGGGCGTACGTACGACAACCGGTGCAATATTCAATTCTCAGACGGTTATTCTGACTGCCGGAACCTTCCTTGACGGTCGTCTTTTCATAGGTCGCAATATGTTTGAAGGTGGCAGAATCGGAGAACTCCCTTCTCACGGTCTGACAGAACAATTGGTTTCTATGGGAGTCTCAACTGCAAGAATGAAGACTGGTACTCCTCCTCGTATTGATATTTCGTCTGTCGATACATCCAGACTTCTTCATCAATATGGAGATGAGGATCCTGACAAGTTTTCATATCTTCCTTTTCTTTCGACTGCTCAGAACGGAACTCCTCAGATGCCTTGTTTTATTGTGCATACCAATTCTGAAGTTCACGATATTTTAAGAAGTGGATTTGCCGATTCTCCTCTTTTCTCTGGAATGATTACTGGTATTGGTCCACGTTACTGTCCTAGTATCGAGGATAAATTGAGAACATTTGCAGATAAGACCGAGCATCAACTTTTTCTTGAACCTGAGGGTAGGGGAACAAACGAATATTATCTTCAAGGTTTTTCTTCCTCCCTACCTCTAGATATTCAGATGGATGCTCTTCATAAGATTGAGGGTCTTGAAAATGCAAAAATATTCCGTCCTGCATACGCGGTTGAATATGATTATTTCGATCCTACTCAATTGAAGCCTACTCTTGAATTAAAGAATATTGAAAATCTTTATTTTGCCGGACAGATAAACGGTACCACCGGATATGAGGAGGCTGCTGCCCAGGGCTTGGTGGCCGGTATCAATGCGCATCTCAAAGTTGCAGGTAAGGATCCTTTCATATTAAAAAGAGATCAGGCTTATATAGGAGTTCTCATAGACGATCTTATTACTAAGGGTGTTGATGAGCCATATAGAATGTTTACATCCAGAGCAGAGTACCGTACGCTTCTGAGACAAGATAATGCCGACTTCAGGCTTACGCCTATATCATACGAATTAGGCCTGGCAGATGTTTATAGATACGATTATACAATGCGTAAATATGACACTGTTTCAAATCTTATTGATTTCTTCGATAAGACATCCTTGAAGCCGGATCTGACCAATCCTTATCTCGAATCTGTATCTTCTACTACTATAGATTCGCGAAAACGAATATCTGATCTTGTATCACGTCCGCAAGTTAAATTGCAGGATTTATTTAATATAGTTCCACGTGGAACATTTTTAAAAGGAAATATCAATTTAGATACAATTTTTCAATCTCCATTAAGTGATATATTGACTGAAGGAAGCGAATATTCCGATCTATTGAAATATGAGTCATATACATCTCTTTCTGAAAAATTCGTAGATTCTTATTCTGGTATTTCATTTAAGGATGCGGTATATTCTCTTAAATTCAACACAGAGTATCCCGTTTCAAATTTGGATTCCACAAACTTGAATGATAGAATAGATTATAAATACAAAAAGGAAATTCTTGACTCTTGCGAAGTCTCCATTAAATATAAGGGATATATCCAGAGAGAACAGCAAATGGCTGATAAGATAATGCGGCTTGAGAATCTGGCAATTCCAGAAGGATTTGATTTTGATAAAGTGGAAAGTCTATCTATAGAATGCCGACAGAAATTGAAAAAATATGCTCCTAGAACAATTGCTCAGGCTTCTCGTATATCCGGAATATCTCCCGCGGATGTGTCGGTTCTTCTAGTTTATTTCGGAAGATAAATCAAAATATCAGATAATAGAAAAGGTGTTCCACGTGGAACACCTTTTTTGTTATTATAATCGTTTAAGCGATAATTTTATTATTTCTTCCAAAGTTGCCCCAGGAACTTCTTTCAAAACTGAAGATACTGCTTTATTGACATTTGCTTTGGTAAATCCAAGCATAACAAGTGCTGTGATGGCTTCGTCTGCAGCAGGATTCGATGAATGAGAAAACAGAATACCTTTATCGCTGCCTTCACCTTTGCAAACTTTGTCTTTAAGTTCCAGAATGAGTCTTTGCGCACTTTTGGTGCCGATTCCTTTTATGCTTTTTATTTTGTTAAGATCTTCTGCGAGAATAGCATTTCTTATTTCATCCGATGTCAATGACGATAACATCATTCTGGCAGTGGATGCACCTATTCCTGATACTCCTATGAGCAGTCTGAAGAGTTCGCGCTCATCTTTCGTATAGAAGCCGTAATACAATTCATCATCTTCGCGAAGATAGTGATGTATATATATTTTCGCGTCTGTCTTGCCATTCAGTCCTTCGTATGTCTGAAGGGAAATAAGTATCCTGTATCCTATTCCGTATGACTCTAAAATTACCTCTGTAGGATTGATTTCCGTTATGTTTCCTTTGATGTAGTCTATCATTTGTCTCTGATTTTTGTATGTATTGCAAAATTATGATAATAATCTGTAAAAGAAAACATTGTTTTTGTTAAATTTGCAGGTTCTAATGAGATATGTATATGTTGGTCAATGATATCAGAAATATGTTTCCGATTCTTTCCAGAAAAGTATATGGAAAGAATCTGGTATATTTTGACAATGCAGCGACCAGTCAGCGTCCTCAGTCTGTGATTGACGAGTGGAACAGGATCAGCGCCGAGTCCAATGCTAATATACATAGGGCAGTGCATTGCCTTGCAGACGAAGCCACTCAGGCATACGAAGCATCAAGGGATGCTGTAAGGGATTTTCTGAATGCTGAATTTAGAGAGGAAATAGTATTTACCAGCGGAACTACTGCTTCGGTCAATCTTGTTGCATTCTGTTTCGGTGAGGCATTTATAAAAGAGGGTGATGAAGTTGTAGTCACAGAGGCTGAACATCATTCCAATATAGTCCCCTGGCAGATGATGTGTCAGAGAAAGGGGGCAGTCCTGAAGGTACTTCCTGTCGATGATGATGGACATCTTATACTTGATGAATTAGATATATTGTTGACTGAAAAGACCAGAATTATGGCTGTCACGCACATTTCAAATGTTCTGGGACTTGTAAATCCGATCAAAGAAATTATTGACAGGTGTCATTCCAAGGGAGTCGCTGTTCTTGTTGATGGTGCTCAGGGAGCAGTTCATTGCAAGGTGGATGTTCGTGAACTTGACTGTGATTTTTATGTTTTTTCAGGTCATAAACTTTATGCTGCTACCGGTACAGGGGTGCTTTATGGAAAGAAAAAGTGGCTTGAATCTATGCCTCCGTATATGGGAGGTGGAGAGATGGTGGGAACTGTCAGATTCAGTGGCACTACATACGCTCCGTTACCGATGAAATTTGAGGCTGGAACACAGAATTTTGCCTCCGCTGCCACTCTTAAACCTGCTATAGATTTTATTAACTTATTGAATAATAATGAGTTAAATATATATACAGATGAAATTAGAGATTATATTCTTCAATGCCTGAGTGAGGATAAAAGAATAAGACTATATGGTGTTCCCCGTGGAACATCTGATGAAAAAATACCTCTTTTTTCATTTACTGTTGAAAGTGTTCATCACGAAGATCTTGCTTTGATATTGGATAAGATGGGAATTGCTGTGAGATCGGGACAGATGTGTGCGGAACCGTTGATGGATAGATTCGGTGTTACCGGTATGCTAAGAATTTCTTTGGCACCATATAATACGATAGAAGAGGCTGAGTATTTTGTAAAATGCTTGAATAGAGCAATCGATATGTTGATATGAGTTTACAGGAAGCGGAAAATGCCATTATCGAGGAATTCTCGATGTATGAAGGATGGCTTGATAAATATGAATATCTGATTGAACTCGGAAAGTCATTGAAGGATTTTCCGGAGTCGTCCAAGACTGATGATAAGTTGATAAAAGGCTGCCAATCAAGGGTTTGGTTGGACTATGAAATAGAAGACGGAAAGATTATATTCAATGCAGACAGTGATGCTATCATCACTAAGGGAATAATATCACTGCTGATTGGATTGTATTCCGGACGTACGCCGAAAGAAATTCTTTCATCTGATTTTTCTGTTGTGGAGAAAATTGGATTGAGAGAGAATCTGTCTCCGACCAGGGCTAACGGATTGGTGTCGATGATTGCAAAGATCAGGGAGATTGCTTATGGGATTGAAGGATTGGATTAAGAAGAGGGCTGCAGAGGCTGCAGATGAAGAAAAGGATAGAAAAATGAGACTTGAAAGAGATATAATAATGGCACTCAGGCAGGTTTATGATCCTGAGATACCTGTAAATGTGTATGATCTTGGACTTATTTATGAGGTCAATGTCGATGATGATCATAATGTTTATATCCAGATGACTTTGACTGCTCCTAATTGTCCTATGGCGGATTATGTTGTGGAACAGGTTAAGACTGCTGTTGAGGATGTACCCGGTGTGGTCAGCGTTAGGATAGATCTTGTTTTTGAGCCTGTGTGGGATAAGAGCAGAATGTCGGAAGAAGCACTTGTAGAACTTGGTCTTGATGACTGAACTTCAGAAGAGGAGAGAGTTTTGTGGGACGGAAGAAGAGAAAACAGGCATATTGACAGGAAGAAGGTGAGCCTTTATCTTGGATTAGGCTCAAATCAGGGCGATAGGGAACTTAATATAGAGCACGCTGTATCAATGCTCAATGTGGAGTTGAAAACGCCTTACAGAGCCATTTCTTCGCTTATTGAGACTGAACCCTGGGGGTTTGAGTCACAGCAGAAATTCATAAATGCCGTTGTGCTTTATGAACTTGATCTTCCGGAAGGATATAATCCGGAGGCGGAGGGATTGATAATCCTTGAGATATGCAAGGATATAGAAAGAAGGATGGGGCGCTTGACAGAAGTGAAGTATGATGAGAGGGGAGACAGAGTATATTCAGATCGTCCTATAGATATTGATATACTGCTTTTGGGCGACAATAAGATAGACTGTCCTGAACTTACTGTTCCGCACAGACTTATGTATGAGAGGGATTTCGTTATGATCCCGCTGAAAGAAATAAATGATAAACTATAATACTATTATGACACAGGAAGAACTTTTTAAAATTCTCGTAGCACATTGCAAGGAATATGGATTCATTTTCCCTTCAAGTGAGATTTACGATGGTCTCGGTGCCGTTTATGATTATGGACAACTCGGTTCCGAATTGAAGAACAACATCAAAAGATATTGGTGGGAGGCTATGACAAGGCTTCACGAGAATATCGTAGGTATTGATTCGGCTATTTTTATGCACCCTAAGATCTGGGAGGCTTCAGGCCACGTTGGTGCATTCAATGACCCGCTTATCGATAATAAGGACTCTAAGAAGAGATATCGCGCAGACGTTCTTATAGAAGACTACATCGGTAAACTCGAGGAGAAGATCGAGAAGGATGTGGAGAAGGGTAAGAAGAAGTTCGGTGATGCTTTCAACGAGGAGCAGTTCAAGGCTACAAATCCTAATGTCCTCAGAAATCAGACAAAAATCGATGCTGTACGCAAGAGAATGGCTGATGCTCTGAATGCTAATGACCTTGCTGAACTCCGTCAGATCATCATTGACTGCGAGATTGCCTGCCCTATTTCAGGAACAAAGAACTGGACTGATGTACGTCAGTTCAACCTTATGTTCTCTACTCAGTTAGGTAGTGTTTCTGGTGAGTCTAACATTATTTATCTCCGTCCTGAGACTGCACAGGGTATCTTTGTGAACTATCTCAACGTCCAGAAGACCGGACGTATGAAGATTCCTTTCGGTATCGCTCAGATAGGTAAGGCATTCAGAAACGAGATCGTTGCCCGTCAGTTCATCTTCCGTATGAGGGAGTTTGAGCAGATGGAGATGCAGTTCTTTATTAAACCTGGTACGGAACTCGACTGGTTCGCAAAATGGAAGGAAAACCGTATGGCTTGGCATACCGCTCTCGGAATGGGTGATGAGAATTATCGTTTCCACGATCACGATAAGTTGGCGCATTATGCGAATGCTGCTACCGACATCGAATTCCGCTTCCCGTTCGGATTCAAGGAACTTGAGGGTATCCACTCTCGTACAGACTTCGACCTTGGAAACCACCAGAAATTCTCAGGCAAGAAGATCCAGTATTTCGATCCTGAAGTCGGCGAAAACTATGTTCCATACGTTGTGGAGACATCTATCGGAGTTGACCGTATGTTCCTTGCAGTTCTTTCTAACTCATACAAGGAGGAACAACTCGAGAATGGTGAAAGCCGCGTAGTGCTCAGCATTCCTGCACCGCTTGCACCTGTTAAGGTGGCTGTGCTTCCGCTTATCAAGAAGGATGGTCTTCCAGAACTTGCAAGAGAGATTATGGACGAACTCAAGTACGATTTCAACTGCCAGTATGACGAGAAGGATTCTATCGGTAAGAGATATCGCCGTCAGGACGCGATCGGTACTCCGTTCTGCGTTACCATCGACCACGATTCTCTCAATGACCGCTGCGTGACCATCCGTCATCGCGACTCGATGCAGCAGGAGCGCGTGAAAATCGAGGATCTCCACGGAATCATCTCTAAGGAAGTGAATCTCAGTAATATCCTTAAGAAACTGAAATAGAACTTTATCAATAAACAACAGTACGGATATATAGGTGACCCCCGCCTCCCTGTCGGGAGGCACCCCCTAGCCGGGGGTGGCACGTCACCTTATATATCCGTACTGTTGTTTGTAATATTACTTATCCTTTGAGGTCTTGAAGCCGATCTTCTGCCTCTGCGGCTCCTGTTTCGACGCCTCTTTGACTGATAATGCGGCAATTGCTTGGTAGATGGTTTCTATTTCTTTGCGCATATCTTCTGAAAGGTCGTTTATGGCTTCGAGATTGTCTTCGTCGTTTCGCTCCAGCAGTTCCAGCTTGGATTTTATAGCTTCAAGTTCGGAGCTAAACTGATTGACAGTATAGATGTGATTTCTGATCGCGACAAAAGCTCTCATAATTCTAATATTAATTTCAATTGCAGTATCCGATCTCAAAACACTACTAAGCATCGCAACTCCTTGTTCTGTAAATACATAGGGCATATATTTCAAATGATGTCCCTGCTTGGTCTTTAAGGTCACAAATTGTGACCTTAAACATTCTTCGTTAGTCAATTGAAACATAAAGTCTTCAGGGAATCTTTTTATGTTTCTCTTGACAGCTTGGTTCAGGACTTTGGTTTCTACTCCATAAAGTTTTGCCAGATCTCTGTCCAGCATAACCTTATGTCCTCTGATTTCGTGGATCAGGGATTCGATCTTTAGTGGTTGTAATGTGTTTTCCAT
>JAZRBS010000046.1:0-56856 GCA_045635205.1 Candidatus Cryptobacteroides sp.
AGGACGGCCCTTTGGCCGAGCCGACCGCAGCGCTTGATCTGTAGTCGCCGGAGGTCGTATATTCCGGCAACGCTGGCCGTCTCAACAAAAAGCACCTCCGATATAAACATATTCGTCATACAGTCTCTTTCATACAGTCTCCTTCATACAGTCTCTCTTCAAAGGTTCTAGCAAAGGTTCTAGCGAAGGTTCTAGTGAAGGTTCTAGTGAATCCTGGCAGCCAGAACTTCACCAGAACCTCCCGAATCACGACTTCAAGGGCAGAATCCGGCAGTTCCAGTGAACTTTCCGCACACAACATTCACTAGAACCAGAGCACAGATCGGAACTATCATTTACTGATTCAGGTTGACTTCGATTGCCCGCGACAACCTCTCCCCCACACAGAAAATCCCTGCTGCTGCAGCCGTCGAAGCAAAAAAGAAGGAAAATGCTTCTCCAATCTGCAGCAACAGGATTTTCGAACTATCCAACGAATCCGAGTATCCTGACACAAAAAAAATTATATGGAGCAGCAGCCCGAAAGCCACTGCTCCATATTAATTTACAGAGTTTTCCGTAAAAATTTGATAGCAAAATATCTCTGATGTTAATACACCAATCTATTCATCATTGAGAAAGTATATAACGATTCTTGATGTTTAATAGAGACATCCCACTATGTTAATTTTCATAAACAACAGTAATAGACTTAATATAAAGAGCTCTTGCTCCTGAATTCCCTGTAAAATCTATCTTTATTTCCCCAGAAGATGTTCCTTCACCAACGACTGTTCCGAGGGTTGTCCAAGAGGAAGTTGCTTTATTTGAAACATATGATACTCCACCTACAGAAATACTACAATTATGCTTTCCCTGATATGAAGCGCATTCCACTGCAACACTTTTAATTTTTCCACTAATACCCGAAGTCGTTAAAGTCAAATTTTCCCCATAATCCTTTTTACCAATCTGAATAGAACTACTCTGCCAACCAGTAAATCCAGTCGAGCCACTTCTTTGCACCGTCCAGCTCACACCTTCTAGAGTTTTCGTTATACTACCCTGTGCAGAAGTACCTAATGCACCGTTAGTGGCAGTCCATTTATAGGTCTGCTCTTCTACACCCTCATTTCCACCAGCATCAGGATCAACATAACCGGCCTGTGTTACCGTTACTTCGACATCCTCAACACCTTCATATTTAAGAGTAATAGTACCTTCACGACTCTCTGAAGAAGTATTTGCAGCCACAGTATATGTAACCTTATTGCCTGCAACAGAAACATCACTAATCCAATCCAGTTCCTCTGTTGCGGATACTGATTGACCATCCTTTGGATTGGTAAGAGTAAAAGTGAATGACCCATCACCACCGGCTGCGGGCATCTGTCCAGGAGCAGTTGCTTTGAGAACTGATGGGAGTTCCGCGTGTCCTGTTTTAATCTGAATCTTGTCAATAAAACAACGAGCGCTCGAAGTTGTGGTAAACTTAACCGTTTCCTTAGCATCGATTGCATTGAAATTCAGCACATATTCCACATAGTCACCACCAATATACGTAGTCAAATTGACATCATTAGACTGATCTCCCGCACTTACAGTCAGGAGTAATTCGGTTTCACTCCATCCTTTTGCTGAAACAATCACGTGAAAATCTTCTGCCAGATTCAGTTCCTTCGTTTCCAAAGAACCAGATTTTCCAATACGCACTGCACCTCCGGCTTGATAAGTTGCAGTAGCAAAAGAATTAAAATTTGCCATCTGATCAGTTGTGACCTTCGTACCAGATCCACCAGTGTTAGTAGAATTTCCTGAAGTAATGGATGAAAAATCTTCCTCAAAAGGTAATGCTGCTCCTTCAGTCTCCTTCTCAACACGCTCTGCAGATGCCATATTGATTGAAAGGATATTACGCGCATTCTGCTTGAAGTCCAGAGAACAAGTCTCTATGACGCGTGTATAGGTAGCCATATCAGTTTCAACCTCAACTGTCAGAGACTTGACCACGCAAGGCAGGAAACAAGCCCAGAAAGTAACATTACCCGCATCTATTGAAAGATTATCAGCATTTATTGTCAAAACATTTGCAGTGTTATTGCCATTTGCCTTGACAACATTATATGTATCAAGATAAAGATAGTGTTGTCCTACCATATCTGCTTCACTATCAGCAGTCAATGTTATTGTTGAAATTTTTTCCTCACCGACTGTTTGAAGTCCCTTGAGAGTCAGATGACCGTGGGCAACGATTCTTGTCCAAAGCAATGAGATTGGATCTTCGGGAATACCAGTATATGCCTGAGGTGATTTTGCAGCCATAAGATCTGCTTTAGGATCGAATGTTGACACAAGAGGAGTCTGTTCCGCTGGAATTGAAACAGTTACTGATGGTGCATATTTAAAATCGGATCCTGTCACACAGGCAACATTTGGATAAACTCCATAAAACACATATTCTCCTTCAGCATTTCCCGTAAAATTACCTGGTACCGAGAATTGTGCTGTAGCAGATGCTTCTGTAAGTTGGGTAGAAGCATACATTTTAGCAGTCTTCGAACCACTCGTTTCATCCTTAGTCGCTGTTCCATCTGCATTCTGCCATACACCATCACAAGTATAGGCAATTCTTATTGCATCTTTAGAAGACCATTGAATAGTCTCACCTGTCCATTCTGTCTTGGTTTCATCAGAAAATACCGGTTTCTCAGAAGAGAATAACAGTCCCTTGCATTCATTCAATACAACTTTCTCTACCTCTTGTTTCTGACAAGAACTGAATGCCATCACAAATGTTGCAACGAGCATTATGCTTGAAATAATCCTTTTCATAAACTTTGATGATTAAATGTCCCCCATATTATTATCTCCATATCCATTGCCAGGACTATCGACATCACCACTGGTACACAATACGCCCTCGACTGTAATGTCAAGCACATTCATTTCAGGAGCACAATAATCCTGCTCCCTCACATTAATAAGACGGTTGATTTTCATAAGTTTTGTGTGTTAAATAATATTGATTTTCGAAAAATTTTCCAGAAACGGCAAAGATAGTTTTAATTAACCATTTCTCAAATTAATTTAACCTGTATCTAATTTTATTTAACAATAAACGGAAACCACTCGCAAAAAGTGATTTCCGTTGACTATGATTATTCCTGACCGGAATGAATGAAATTTACTGCACCAGAGCCAGAATTTCTCCTTTGGCGACTTTATCTCCCTGGCGGCAGCATACTGCCACGATACGTCCGGTTATGGCAGCCTGAACAGGTTCGATGCCATAGTAAGTCTTGAATATATGCGACAGGCTTTCCTACCTCGGGCTCGGAACCGGCAACAGGAGCGTTAGAATCAATATCATATTGCCAGATGACCTGTCCTTTCACAGGAGCCTGCACGGCCACTGCAGCAGGATACTGCCTCATAAGTTTATCTATGTCATACTAAAAACCGCCTTCTGATGCCCTATAAGGCTGATTTCAGGAGATATCCGTGTATTTGTTGAGTACACTGATAATCCTACGGAACGTTTGCAACGTTATTCTAAACTTGTAATATTTACGTCGGTTAAAACTGCCGCTTCTAGAACAAATTAGGGCGTTTTTGTGCTTTGGGCGATATTCCTCTTCACCAATCCACATTGTGGAACCTTTGTAGAACAATTCGTTCGATTTTTTACATTTTCCCAACAAATTCGCACTACAGAAACAGCCTTCTGATGCCCTCCTATCCCGATTTCCTCAAATATCCGTGTATTTCTTGAGTAGACGGATAATCCTCCGGAACTTTGCATCGTTGATTTTAAACTTGTAATATTATGGAGAGATCAGTCGATGCGAGAGGTGATGCCGTGCAGAGGTATGTGGACATTCTGACGAACGGAGGGTTCAAGGCACTTTTCGGTGATGTGAGGAACAAGGAGGCTGTGATGACGATAATGAACGCTTTGCTTCCAGCTCACAGGAAGGTTGCCGACATAGAGTATATGCCGACGGAACATCAGGGGCCGGTCGTCGACAACAAGGAGTACCATTACGACTTTATGTGCCGGGACTCCGAAGGGACGGTGTTCATCGTCGAGATGCAGAACTACGACGAGGTCCACTGGTTCAAGCGCTGCGTCAGTTATGCCGCAAGGGCGTATGACCGCCAGAACCGAAGGGGCGAGGAATACGATGTACCTCCGGTATATCTGATCGGGCTGATGGGCACGGACATTCCTCATACAGATCCGGGACATTGGTCGGAGAAGTACACGTCGGAGTACACTTTTCGTGAAAAGGCTACGGGAGAGGTTCTTGATGAGACAATATTTATTATATTTGCAGAACTGGCACGTTTCAGGAAGAGGTGCGAGGATTGCGAGAGCGATATCGACAGGATGATGTTCATCCTGAAGAATATGGGCAATCTGAAACACCGTCCCGAATGGCTTCAGCGCGAGGTCTACACGAAGATCTTCGATGCCTGTGAGATTGCCAGGTTTGATGAGAGCAAACGTATTAAATACGAACAGGATATGTACGATCAGAGACGACTCAACGGTGAACTGGCCTTCGCAAGGCGCAAAGGTATCGAGGAGGGGATGGAAATGGGAATGGAGAAAGGCAGAGAAGAAAGCATCAGAGCGACAGCACTGAAGATGCTTGAACTGTCAATGCCAGTTGACGTGATAGTTTCCGTGACCGGCCTTACCGAAGACCAGATTAATGCCCTGCGTATGCAATAACTGCATCGGCCAGATAAAATAACGTACCACCGCCTGTGAATGAAGGAAACTTTCTACTATCTTCTGCTTCCCGAACCACAGGAGGTGGTGCTGTTATAAAGACATACAAATGGTTCCCTACTGTACTAAAGCCAGGACTTCACCTTTGACTACCATATCTCCCTGGCGGCAGCATACTGCCACGATACGTCCGGTTATGGCTGCCGGCACTTCCTCTATACCATAATATGTCTGGACGTAACATACCGGTGTGCCTGCAGTGACCTCCGTACCGACAGCAGGAGCGGTAGAAGCATCCTCTACATCATATTGCCATATAATTTGTCCCTTGACCGGCGATTGCACAGCAAGTGCAGACGGATATTTCTCCATCAATCTGTCAATGTCATACTTAGGCATCTCCACCACAGGACGGGTCACGACTATCGGAGCACCGGCCTTTGCCCTTGCTGCCTCCAGATCCTTATTGAAGCGTTCCTTGGCCACTCCGCTCTTGTAGTCACGATACTGTCTTTCGTGCATAGCGAGTTCAAAGAGTTCCTCATCATCCGGTCCGCAGTCCCAGCCTTCCTCCTTCATCATCGCACGGAATTTGTCCAGTTCGTCCGGGAATGCATCCTGAGGATTGCCCGTATAGAATTCGAGTCCCTTTTCCTTGGCAAGAGCCACAATCTCAGGAGCAAGTTCACCCGGGAGGCGTCCCATCTTGCCCAGGATCATATTCCAGGTGTCCTTATCAATGGTAGTCCAGCGAGGCTGTCCCTTGAGAAGAGCCATCAGGTTCATCAGAGCCGTGTTCTTCACATACTGGCTGAACGGTGTCACGAGCGGCGGATAGCCCAGGCGAGGCCATACATATTCCACTTCCTGGAAGAGCATAACCATCAATTGGTCAAGAGTCAGTTCAGCCTTTCCTTGAGCACGTAAAGAAGAATTGATTGCTCCGTGGAATCCTTTCAGGTCAGCCATCATCGAGCCCATCATTCCTCCCGGAAGGCCGCAGCCCACAAGCAGCGAACTCATCTGAGAATTGTTCGGATCGATCCAATATCCAAGAAAATCGTCGATGAATTTCTGGGTAAGGGCGCGTACGTCCATATAGGCATTCATATTCAGATCCTTGACCTGGAATCCGTCTGCTTTCAGCATTTCTCTTATCGTAATCACGTCCGGATGAACCTTTCCCCAAGAAAGAGGTTCCACAGCAACATCAAGATAGTCAGCACCTGCACGAGCCACTTCCAGCATCGATGCCGGAGAGAAGCCAGGACCGCAATGACCGTGATACTGAACCTTGATATGCGGATATTTCTTCTTGATCCTCGAAGTAAGTTCTGCCAGGAAGGAAGGGCGGCCGATTCCGGCCATATCCTTAAGACAGATCTCGTCACAGCCATACTCCACAACGTGATCAACCACGCCCATATAATATTCTACCGTATGCACCGGCGAATTGGTGATGGAAAGTGCGACCTGCGAAATCATTCCGGCCTTTTTGGCATATTCGACGCTGAGACGGAGATTGCGGTGGTCGTTGAGGCCGCAGAATGAACGTGAGATATCCGTACCCTGAGCCTTCTTCACCTTGTACATAAGTTCGCGCACATCAGCCGGTACCGGATTCATCCTCAACGCATTAAGGCCTCTTTCAAGCAAATGGGTCTGTATCCCTGCCTTATGGAAAGGGGCTGTCCATTCTCGCACGGCCTTATTAGGATTCTCACCAAAAAGAAGATTGACCTGTTCGAATGCACCTCCGTTGGTCTCGACACGGTCGAAACAGCCCATTTCTATGATTGCCGGAGCGACTTCCTTCAGTTGGGCGACAGTCGGAACATATTTTCCTGATGACTGCCACATATCCCTGTAAACAAGAGAGAATTTAATTTCACGTCCCATAAAACCGATTTTATATATTTGATAGACAACAAATATATGAAACTTTTCTTGACATATAATTAACACTTTAGCAAAAGACACTCAAATAAACACAAAATTTCAAATTCCTTATTGCAGGTTCGAAAATTTTACATATCTTTGCAGTCCTAATCCAATATGGTGCCCATAGTTCAGTTGGTTAGAGCGTCAGATTGTGGTTCTGAATGTCGTGGGTTCGAATCCCACTGGGCACCCAAAGAAGGAAGTCGAAAGGCTTCCTTTTTTTTGTGTCCGGTGGGTGAGAACCCACAGGGTTCGTCATCGACGAAGTCGCTGGAGCGTAGCGGAATTTCCAAAATCCACACAAATCTCACTCCCACAATTCCCCTTTGCAACACCCTCCGAGGCCGATTTGAGAAATTAACCGAATACTTTTTGAGTACACGGATAATCCTTCGGAACTTTGCAGAAAAAAGGATATGAAGATCAAGGATTTATGCGTAGAGGAGCGCCCTCGGGAGAAGATGATGGAACGAGGGGCGGAGGCACTCAGCAACATCGAACTGCTGGCGATAATGCTCAGGACCGGTACGGAGAAAATGAATGTGATCGACGTTGCGAGGGAACTGCTCAAGAGCAGCGATGGGAAAATTAACGTGATCGCCGGAATGTCTCTGGAAAGTCTGTGCAGAACACAGGGCATCGGTCCAAGCAAGGCTGTGACGTTGGCTGCAGCATTCGAACTGGGCAGAAGATGCGCTACCGAATGCATAACGGATTCACGTACAAGCATTTCATCTCCTAAGATAGTATTCAGGATAATGCTCCCGATCCTCAGAGGACTGGATCACGAGGAATGCTGGGTACTTTTCCTCAACCGCGCCAATCATCTGATTTCCAAAGAAAGAATCAGCAGCGGAGGCATAGATTCCACAATTCTTGACTGTCGTACAATTGCGAGAAAAGCTATAGAGAAGAGTGCCAGCGGCATCATCCTCGTGCACAACCATCCGTCTGGAAGCGCTTTGCCCGGAACTGCCGACATACAAGCGACAAAACAACTGGATAAAGCCCTAAAGACCTGCGAGATATCTCTTCTCGACCACGTAATCATCGCTGAGGACAGTTACTACAGTTTTGCGGATGAGGAAGTCGCGCGATGCTGAACGGGAAAAATTTTGAGTTATTGACAAATAAGAATATATTTGTGTCTCATAAACCAAAAATCACACAAATGAAAATCATCAACCTTGGAGAGAAGAACAGCATTCTCAACAAATTCGTAGCACAGATGCGCGACAAGTGCATCCAGAAAGACAGTATGCGTTTCCGCAGAAATCTCGAAAGACTGGGCGAAATTTTCGCATACGAGATAAGTCAGCAACTTGACTACAGCAAGAAGGATGTTGTAACTCCTCTTGGTATTGCCAGCGTTCCGACCCCAGACAGCAAAGTGGTGGTTTCCACCATCTTACGTGCCGGTCTTCCTCTGCATCAGGGTATTCTTAACTTTTTCGATGATGCCCAGAATGCCTTTGTCGCCGCATACAGGAAATACGACAAGGGAGAAGATTTCCATATCAACATCGAATATTGCAGCACTCCGGATCTTACAGGAAAGGTGTTGATCCTTGCCGACACTATGCTGGCCACCGGTGCATCTCTCGAAATTGCATATAAGAGACTCTGCGAGGAAGGAAAGCCTGCACATACCCATCTTGTATGCCCGATCGCAAGTGCATACGCAGTGGAGTATCTCCAGAAGCATCTTCCTGCAGATGAAGTGACACTTTGGGTAGCAACTATTGACGAAGAACTCACAAGCCACTCATACATAGTTCCTGGCCTCGGTGATGCCGGCGACCTTGCCTACGGAATAAAGAAATAGCCTTGACGGAACCGATTTCATCAAAGCTATTGTAGTTTATTGTAATTCAGATAATTACGAGGATTTTCGCCAACCGCTTTTGGCAATTATATAAAAACAGTCAGTGTGATGGAGATGACGTGCCACCCCCGGCTAGGGGGTGCCCGAGCCTGCGAGGGCGGGGGTCATCGGAATCACACTGACTGTTTTTAAATATAGACTAAAGTTCTTTTCTGAGCCGTGCCTTTGGAATGCCCAACTGGTCACGGTACTTGGCGATAGTACGGCGAGCGACCTTGTAGCCCTTCTCAGTCATCTTATCGACAAGTTCGTCATCGGTAAGCGGCTTGCGCTTGTTCTCGCTATCGACACATTCCTGAAGAGCCTTCTTGAGTTCACGGGTTGACACTTCTTCACCATCCTGATTCTCAAGACCTTCGGAAAAGAAATATTTCAACGAATATATACCGAAATGGGTTTCGATGTATTTACTGTTCACAACTCTTGAAATTGTGGATATATCGAAACCCGTTCTTTCTGCTATATCCTTGAGTACCATAGGCTTGAGATTAGCCTCGTCACCGTCGATGAAATACTCGCGCTGATAATCGACGATTGCCTGCATAGTGCTCGACAATGTATTGTGACGCTGCTTTATCGCTTCCACAAACCACTTGGCAGAATCCAGTTTCTTCTTGACAAATGCTGCTGCCTCTTTCTTGTCACGTTCTGAGGTATTGGCCGCTTCAAGAAGGATGTCAGCATATTTCCTGTTGACCCTGAGTTCCGGCACAGAAAAACGAGGCATAGAAAGATGGAGTTCACCATCCTTATACTCCAGGAGGAAGTCCGGCACAATCTGCTGAGCCTGATCGGTATATGAATCATCGATCTGACCGCCTGGAGAAGGATTGAG
The DNA here is from genome assembly GCA_045635205.1 of Candidatus Cryptobacteroides sp. Lineage (GTDB taxonomy): Bacteria > Bacteroidota > Bacteroidia > Bacteroidales > UBA932 > Cryptobacteroides. The sequence goes on from JAZRBS010000046.1 coordinate 9,379, forward strand.
TTTGAGAATCTTTGCGATTGCAGCCTTAAGTTCTTCTTCCGAAAGATTCATACGGGTCATTATCTTCTGGAAATGCTTGCTGGTAAAGTCATTGAAATAGTTGGTCAGTATCTTCACTGCATTTTCCACAGCAGGAGTCTTCTTGCAGAATCTGATCTGGAGCAGGAGGCATTCACGCAGATCGCGCGCTCCGACTCCGGCCGGTTCGAATTCCTGGATCACTTTCAGCATTTCCTCCACCTCTTCTTCAGTAGTTTCGACATTGGCTCTGAAGGAAAGGTCGTCAACAATGCTGTCAATGCTTCTGCGAAGATATCCGTCATCATCAAGACTGCCGATGAGAAAGGATGCCACTGCATACTGATGTTCCGAAAGATTGCGATAGCCCAACTGTTCCTGAAGGCTTTGCGTAAAACTTTCCTTTACCGAAAAAGTATTGTACTGCGGACGCTCGTCCTTTGAATAATTGTCAGCCCTGAGACGATAGCCCGGTATAGGGTCATCATCCTTGTAATCTGACAATGAAACTTCTCTTGGAGCCTCGTCCTCTTCCTTTTCGCTGGAGATATCTTCGTCAAGAACCGGATTTTCTTCCAGTTCCTTGCGAATCCTCTGTTCCAGTTCCTGGACAGGCAATTCGATCAGTTTGATCGTCTGAATCTGCAGCGGAGATAGTTTCTGCTGCTGCTTTAACTCCAATCCTTGTTTTAACATAACACTACTTCTATAACTGATTGACAGGTCGCAGTACCTTCACAGTGTCCGCAACCACTGCATTATCGCTGTCAACGACAGGATATTCTATGCTTTCCTTTACGACAAAAGCACTTGGAAACGCTCCCTTGATACGTGTCAGCAGAGACATTGCCTCGGTTTTTGTCCTGAAATCTCCCACCGTAACCTTGAAATAAGGATTTGCATATATCCGATATGCCGCCACTTCGGGAAAAAGTTGTTTGAACCTCTTCAGGGTATTCTCCGATTCATTACGTGCCGTCTGCCTGTTGTCGAAGAATATTCTTACACGGTAGCCGGTCAAGTTTCTTTTGGCATTGGAAGATATATGTTGTCTGGTGGAATTTCTGATGAGGTCGGACTGATGAACCTCCACATTTACGTCGTCACCTGCTTTTCCAGAAGGCAGGACGAGAAATATATCCTTGCCGGCAAGAGTCGAATCGACTGCCGCAACAGGCCTGTAAACTACAGAATCCACAAGTTCATAACCATCAGGAACCGTCTGTGCAACAGATTCCGGCGCGAACAAGCCGACCATCAACGATATCAAAAGGATAGATAGAATTTCAGTTCTTTTCATTTTACAGCATCTATAAGTTTCTTCAAAGGCATATCATTGATTCCCATCTTTCTGGCAGGGCCTTTCCTTATCCTTACCTTGGCTGACACATCCACCAGCGCTTCATCCATTACTTTCTTCTCGAGAAGTCTGCCGAGATCCAGGACTGTAGCACCTTCTCCCAGCGAAAGATCGGCCTGAAGATGATATACATCCGTCTTTTTTCCTTGTAAAGTGAATGGGTCAACGGCCAGCTTACCAAGAACCTTGCCAGAATGCTCGAGTTGGCCGGAAATTTCAGAAAGCGAGACCTCGGCTCCAGGATTATCAATCTCCACAACCAGCGTAACCCCCAGACTTCTGAGCCCGTGCGGAGTCACATTCTCCAGTCTTATGGAATTGACTTCCAGATCCTCAAGTTTCTTTATATCAGCACATCCGGACAGCAGAAACATAGCCAGAACAGCCGGAATCAACATTCTTATATTCATATTGACCATTTTTACATCTTCGCAAAGATAACTATATTCGACGAAAAATCCTATCTTTGTATCCTACTGTAAAAACACGACTATATGCGTAATATAAGACCTATCACAGACCCTTCGAAGCCGAAGGTATATATAGAGACATACGGCTGTCAGATGAATGTGAATGACAGCGAAGTGATCCTTTCCATACTTCAGGATGCAGGATACGTTCTGACCGAAGACATCGGGCAGGCTGATGTGATCCTGGCCAACACCTGTTCCATCAGAGACAATGCGGAACAGAGGATATGGGGCAGGATCGACCAGTTCAAGATTCAGAAGAGAAACAGGGACAATGTCATCATCGGCATAGTGGGATGTATGGCGGAAAGGCTGAAGGACAAACTGCTTGAGGCTGTGGATCTTGTGGCCGGTCCGGACTCATACAGGACGTTGCCCGATCTGCTGAAAGCAATCAGGCCGGACAAGCCACAGATCAACGTATTGCTTTCTCACGAGGAGACATACGCTGAAATATCTCCTGTCAGGCTCGACAAGAACGGAGTCTCTGCATTCATATCCATTATGCGAGGTTGCAACAACGTATGTTCATATTGCGTGGTGCCATATACCCGTGGTGCAGAACGCAGCCGCGACCCATATACAATCGTCCGCGAGGCGCAGGAACTCTTCGAGAACGGCTACAAAGAAGTGACTCTTCTGGGACAGAACGTTGATTCATATTATTGGAAAGACAAGGAGGAAGCGGATAAAGATGTCAATTTCGCGCAACTTCTCGAAATGGTTGCAAAGATCAGCCCTGAACTGAGAGTCAGATTCTCCACTTCACATCCTAAGGATATCAGCGACGAGGTCATATATACTATGGCGATGTACGACAATATATGCAAGCATATCCATCTCCCGGTTCAGTCCGGCAGCAGCATAATGCTCGAAAAGATGAGGAGGAAGTATGACAGGAAATGGTATCTCGAAAGAGTGCGGAAGATACGCAGCGTCATTCCGGACTGCGGCATCACGACAGATGTGATAGCAGGATTCAGCGGAGAGACCGACCAGGATCACAAGGACACTCTGACGCTTATGGAAGAGGTTGTCTTCGATTCTGCATTTATGTTCGCTTATTCGGAACGCCCCGGCACCCTCGCATCGAAGAAATACCCCGACGACATCCCTTACGAACTTAAGACACAGAGACTTAACGAGATCATCGTCCTCCAGGGAATGATGAGCCTCAAGAGCAATGAAAAAGAAGTCGGCAAGGTACTGAAGGTGCTTGTAGAAGGTCCTTCAAAGAAGAATCCTGACGAACTCTGCGGAAGGGCAAGCAGCAACAAGATGTGCGTATTCCCTTCGAGAGGAGAGAAGGCTGGAGACTACTGCGAAGTGGAGGTGGTGTCAGTGACCTCCGCCACGCTTATCTGCAAGCGCATCGGCTGAGCGGTTTCAGTAATAAAGACAGACCAATAACCACATAATTATGGAGAAGTATATTCTCGCCCTTGACCAGGGAACGAGCAGTTCGAGGGCAATTGTATTCGACGAATACGGCCAGACAAAGGCTGTGTCACAGAAAGAGTTCACCCAGATATTCCCTAAGCCGGGCTGGGTGGAGCATAACCCTATGGAAATATGGTCCTCACAGGCATCCGTGATAGCCGAGGCCATCACATCCATTGACATCAACGGCCTGAACATTGCCGCAATCGGCATCACCAATCAGCGTGAGACCACAATTGTCTGGGATGCTGAGACCGGTGAGCCTGTCTATAATGCAATCGTATGGCAGGACCGCAGGACATCAGAGTTCTGCGACAGTCTCAAGAGGGACGGAAGGACAGACCTGATCCGCAGCAAGACCGGACTCATCATCGATGCATATTTCAGTGCGACCAAAATCTTATGGATATTGGAAAACGTGCCTGGAGCACGCCGCAAGGCCGATGAAGGTAAATTGAGATTCGGCACCGTCGATACCTGGCTGATTTGGATGCTCACTCGTGGAGAGGTTCACGTGACCGATGTGACCAATGCCTCAAGGACAATGCTTTTCAACATCCACACCCTCGAATGGGACAAGGAACTTCTCCGCCTTTTCGATATTCCGGAGTCGATGATGCCTGAGGTGAAGTCGTCGAGTGAGATATATGGATATACCAAAACCACTCTTTTCGCACACGAAGTCCCTATCGCGGGCATCGCAGGAGACCAGCAGGCGGCACTCTTCGGACAGATGTGTACAGAGCCGGGAGCAGTCAAGAACACATACGGCACAGGTTGCTTTATGCTTATGAACAGCGGAGAGAGGCCTATAATGTCATCCAACAATCTTCTTACGACTATTGCCTGGAAGATCGGAGACAAGGTGAATTATGCTCTCGAAGGCAGCATTTTCGTGGCAGGTTCAGTGGTGCAATGGCTGCGTGACGGCCTGGGGATAATACGTTCATCTTCAGAGGTGGAAGCGCTTGCTTCCAGTGTTCCGGACAATGGAGGCGTATATTTCGTTCCTGCACTTACAGGTCTGGGAGCACCGCATTGGGATCAGTATGCCAAAGGAAGCATCTATGGCATAAGCCGCGGAACTACTGCCGCTCATATTGCACGTGCAGCGCTCGAAGGCATTGCATTCCAGACTATGGATATCGTCAACGCTATGCAGAAGGATGCCGGATGCACATTGAAGGAACTCAAGGTCGATGGAGGTGCATCACGCAACAATCTCCTGATGCAGTTCCAGGCCGACATTCTGGGGACATCCGTAATCAGGCCTATAGTCACTGAGACAACTGCCCTCGGTGCGGCATATCTCGCAGGACTTGCCGTCGGCTACTGGGAAAGTATCGACCACATAAAGAGCCAATGGGGCGTGGAGATGGAATTCAAGCCTGAGGCATCACAGCAGCAGGTCGAAAGCCTCAAGAAAGGATGGTCTGAGGCAATCGGCAGGACACTGACAACAAAATAACACTGATATGTTTGAAAAATACCTTTTCGAGTTCATCGGCACTATGGTGCTGATACTCCTTGGCGACGGAGTGTGCGCCGCAACAAGTCTGAACAAGAGCAAGGCCAAGGGAGCCGGCTGGATCGTGATAGCAATGGGATGGGGCTTCGCCGTAATGGTGGGAGTATTCATCGCCGGATCTATTTCCGGAGCACATCTCAATCCTGCAGTCAGCATAGGATGCGCTATGGCCGGTACAATGGCGTGGAGTGCTGTGCCAGGATACATACTAGCCCAGATGCTCGGAGGATTCGCAGGAGCGGTTCTTGTATGGCTTTTCTATAAAGATCATTATGACATCACTGAAGACCCTGCCACCAAACTCGGAACATTCTGCACTATGCCGGCCATAGAGGGACACCAGATCCGCAACTTCTTCTGCGAGATGGTAGCCACCTGGCTTCTTGTGTTCGTGATCCTCGTGTTCGGAGTGGATGCAAATGTGCCAACGCTCGACGCTGCAGGCTATCATCTTCATATCGGTATGGGAGAACTCGGAGCGATTCCGGTAACCTGCCTCATAATGGCAATCGGTATGTCATTGGGAGGAACTACAGGATATGCACTCAATCCGGCAAGAGACCTTTCGCCACGTCTTGCACACGCTATACTCCCTATGAAAGGTAAGGGAAGCAGCGGATGGGGCTACAGTTGGGTTCCCGTGGCAGGTCCTGTAGCTGGTGCGGTTCTTGCAGCATTGACATATATCGCACTCTATTGATAGGAAATGACCGGTATAATGTCCATAACGGTATCCGTTATCGGAGCGTTTCTGATAATTGGAGCCATTCTTGTGATATTGAATGACAATCAGGATTCAGGCAGAAAGGTGGCCTGGATCCTGATTATCGGCATATTGCCCGTTATCGGACTGCTGCTCTATATCGTTTTCGGAATGAATTTCCGCAAACCCGGATTCTTCCAGTACAGAAACAAAGACTTTCTGGACATATTCGAGGATAAGGCAAACGAACATACCAGGAATCTGCTGTTCGGAGGAGAATACGAGAAAGAGATAAGACCGGAATACCGAAGTCTGAGCCGACTTCTGAAGAAAGACAGCGGCCTTACAGTCACTGACAACAACGAACTGGAGATCATCACTTCAGGCGGCAGAAAACTGGAAGCCCTGATTAATGACCTTCTTGCTGCAAAGCATCATATTCATTTCGAATATTTCTATTTTCTCAAGGATGACGGAAGCCGCAGGATAAAGAATCTCCTTATGCAGAAGGCACGGGAGGGTGTCAAGGTAAGGTTCATCCACGAGAACATAGCGAACATCACCATCTGGCCCGGTTATTACAATGAGATGAAAGAGGCCGGAGTGGAAGTGGTGAAATTCACCAATCCTAATGCATTCCTGCTCTCCAAATTCAACTATCGCGACCACCGCAAGATAGTGGTTATCGACGGAAAGGTCGGATATACGGGAGGGATGAACATCGGAGATGACTATTTCTTCCGATGGCGCGACACTCACACCCGCATCACCGGCAATGCAGTAGCCACACTGCAGTATTGTTTTCTCAATTCCTGGATCACATCCGGAGGAAAGATCGACGGTGATTTTTCTGAATTCTTCCCTATTGACAGACAGATCCACGACGACAAACTTGTCCAGATCATTCCGGACGAGCCAGACAGGGAATTCCCTATTCTGCACCTGGGAGCCCTTTGGACAGCCCACCACGCTGAAAAATACCTATACATCCAGACCCCTTACTTCGTGCCTCCTGAGCCGCTTCTGATGGCTTTGAAGTCTGCCGCGTTCAAGGGATGCGACGTAAGGCTGATGGTTCCTAAAAAGGCCGATCTGTTCTTTATGGGACCGGCAAACAAATCCTTCTACAGCGACTGTCTTGAGGCGGGAATCAGGGTCTTTGAAAAGGGTGGCAAATTCATTCATTCCAAGACAATGGTCTCGGATGATTATCTTTCCATCATAGGTTCAGCAAATATGGACTGCAGAAGTATGGAACTGAGTTACGAGATCAATGCATACATATACAATGAAGATATTGCCAGGGAGAACTACAGGATCTTTATGGCAGACCTGAAGGAATGCAACGAAGTGACTCTGTCGCAATGGGAAAAACGCCCTTGGTATGATAAGATGATCCAAGCCATTATGCGTCTGTTCGCACCTCTTCTATAATTATGGAACAATACAAGGATATCAGATCCGGCCTGCTCGATTATATCTATGGCAGAATAGTGCCGGAATATGCAGGATTCGATCCTGCGCACAGAGAAGACCACGCCCTCACAGTAATTGACCAGGCGATGCGCCTTATGGACGGTCTTGTGCCCTGGCGTTCGTCCCAGAGCGCAGAGACTGCCTCTTTATGGATGGAAGATATCGACCGGGAGGTTCTTTTTGCTGCAGCAGCCTGCCACGACCTCGGGCTTGTGAACGGCAGGGACAGACATCATCTTGACTCGGGGCAGATCATACGGAACGACTCACGTCTTACAGAATGGTTCTCCGCCGGGCAGATCGAGACTATAGCCCAGGCTGCCGAAGACCACCGGGCATCGGGCAAATCCGACCCAAGGAGCATTTATGGCAAGATCGTAGCCGAAGCGGACAGAGTCATTGACGGAGAGACAATCATACGAAGGACAATACAATTCGGATTCACCCACTACCCTTCACTCGACCGTGAGGCTCACATCAAAAGAGCGGTGGAGCATCTGCGTGAAAAATACGGACGCGGAGGCTATCTTAAACTATGGATCCCTTGGAGCGACAACGCGGCACACCTCAACGCCCTCCAGGAAATAATAGCGGACGACTCCGCAGTGTATCGCGAAACCGTCCGCATATATGAATCTCTGATCTGATCCTACTTCATCGCATTGCGCCAGGATCCATCCACAATCACCGGTGGAGGAGTATGTTCGAACGTCCTTTCCACATAGTTCGTTCTTGTGTAAGGCAACGGACTATAAACATCCTTTTGTGCAAACTTCTCGAAAGTATATTCCTCGCCAGCAAGTTCCATTATCCTTTTAACTATCGCTTCTCTTGAAGGCGCATTGAAATAAGGATCATTATTACGCATCATACTATCCTCCTCCGGACGCCATATTCCGTATGAATAATAGTCTCCACCCTCGACAATTCCGGTATATGAGGAATATCTTTCATCCTTCAGCATATGAGCCCATCTTATCTGATCAGGATCGGAAGTCAGGTCGAGGTTTGCTGAATAACCTGTCTTCACCCACACTTCGTTTCTCCACTCAATATCTCCTGCCAACGGATATGCCTCATTCCTATATACATATTCATCACCAAGTTTAGCCAAAGCGTGACCAACCACTTCGTGAGTAAAGGTCGCCTCAAAGGAATTAGGATACGCTCCATAGGCATTACGAGCCATTCCCACATAGGCTATAGCGGAATTATCAGTCATATTCATTGATGTCATTCCCGCATAGACATTAGAGTTCAGTATTACCGCTACCGTAAGGTCATCTACTGATTTCACTGGAGCCTTTAAAGCATATTCAATCACTTTGGAATCATTTCCGCTCACTGCTGGAGGCTCACCTAAGAATGATTCAAAAGCAGTATGGCATCCTTCTGTGAATCTATCATTCTTCGATACTGCTTTAACTGCATACACATTGAAATAATCACGATATGTCTTCATAGGCTCCAGATTGAACAGATACTCCAAAGCCTCGTTCATAGCCTGCTCGAATTTGCCGTCCTTGCTCATATCCTTATCAACAAAGCCATCACCCAGAAGCACGATATCAACGCCATTTGTAACCTTCGCCTCCTGAAGAACCATCACTTCTCCATCCTTAGAATAATCGGACGACTCGTAAATATCAGAAAACGGCACCAGCCCATATCCGCTCTGTTGGAGCAGAACATTCTGATCGACGCCCCATAAATCATAGTTAGGATTCTTCTCGAAATCCTCCGGGAGACGACCTGACAACCTGTTTCCGTATAACCAAAGGGTCATAAGATTCTTGAGGTTTGAAAAACCATCCGGCACATTTCCTGTCAGATTGTTTTCTTGAAGTTGCAACCAGTTCAGATTCGTAAGTTCCGTTATCCCGTCCGGAATTTTACCTTCGAGTTTATTAGTCTGCAAGCCAAGATCCTGGAGGTTTTTCAGATTTGATATTTTTTCCGATATCTCACCCCTCAATCCTATATTATTCAGAATCAAAGATTCCAACGAAGTCATATCATAAATCCAATCTGGAATTTCTATGTCAAGTTTATAATAAATTATTGACAATGATTTGAGTTTATTAAGATTGCTCAGATCAGGAAGTTTACCTCCAAGATCACCTCCTACCGTCCAAGGACCTGATATTCCCAATGATGTAAGATTAGTCAGATTGGTGATCGCATCAGGAATAGCAGGGAAATCTCCGGACAATCCTAGCGTATTCAGATTCGTCAGTTCACCGATCCAATCCGGTATAACGCATTCCAGAGGAGTATAGGCTCCGCCAGATATGATGAAATACTCAAGCGACCCGATGTTTCTGATCACCTCAGGTATTTTCTGATAATCACCCTCGAGCAGTATCAATGTGCGAAGTTTTTTCAAACTCGCCATAGAGGCCGGTAAGTCATCGGCACATACAAGATTATTACCGTAAAAAATCAGTTCGGTAACACAACCCATTCCATCAACAGAAACGCCATACCATTCGCTTACCGGTTTGTCTGAACCCCAACTCGTGTTATCGTCCCAATTATCTCCGCCCGTAGCATTGTAAAAATCCATCAATGCTTCACGTTCCGCTTCAAGTTGATCCTGCAATCCTTCAGGCTCCGATATCTCTCCGATGTTCTTTATCACTCCCCTTTCAAGAGTTATCTCCTGATTAATCGACTTTATCACCATCTTCCCGTCAACCGTGCTAAAAGTAAAAGTCAATCCCCTTGAGAATGTCCCAGGGTTAAGAGCGACATAATAATCTCCCGGCTCCAAAGCGGTGTCAGAATACAAACATACCTCTTTCGGATATTCATCTTCTACATCGACAAGAACAGGCTCATCTCCGGAAAAATCAATCTTCGCCAAAGCCAAAGTGAGGTATTCTCCTCCATTTGCGGATATATCCAGACGATTCGGTAAAAATTTCTCTGTAACAGTGAATTTGACATATCCCAAAAGGCTCTTGAAACGCAAACTTTTATCGTTACCAGAACATTTAGCAGCTGAAACCAAACAAGGAAGTTGATTCTTTACAGCCAATTGCCACCAGGAGAAATCAAAATAGCAGTCGCCGTCACGCCACTCGTATGGACAAGAGAGATACGCCGCACTATACTCTGCAGCAGGAGTCGTCTTACCTTTGAATTCCGCAGAGGGACCTGTCTCCTTTATATCAGCAAAAAAATAATCTCCGTTAATGGTAATGAAATCCTCCGGCTCCCACCAGACATCAACTCCATTGACAAGAGTTGTCCTGGTATCGGCAAAGGATGCATTGAAAGTCATCTCGACAGGATCGCTCTTCTGCGGCTGATCATTAGTGCCGTCTGCAATATCTTCCACACAGGAAACTGAGATTACAACTGCTGTAATCATCAGTATGATTTTTCCTAAACTTTTCATAATAATCTAGTCCTCCAAAAGTTCACCCCAACTATCATCTTCAGTCAGAGATTCGTGGCTTCCGCTTGCGCAAAGCAATCCCTCGTTTTCAATTGTCTCCAGGACAATTTCCGGACTTTCGTATGGATCCATTCCGGTAATAATTTTCTTCATATCTGCAGATGTTTGATTATCAATTATGTAATGACTCACAAATTTATTAACCTGATAGCAGAATTCCAAATGGAATGGTACTTCCGTGGCTCCATCGCCAGATACAAGCACAGGCTAACACCCTGAGCGGCAGCGTATTATGCATTCTGCGTGCTCCCCAATGGGGAGCACGCAGAATGCATAAGTACCTATGTACCAAGGTATTAGAGTATGCACTTAGCGCTAGTTATTCACCGGACGGAGGATGAAATTGAACTGATATGGCTGAGCCTTCACCCGATGCTGCTCGAGCGGCCAGGCTCCCCAGGAGTTGATGCAGCCAAGTCCCTGCTGGGCGAGGTCGAAATTGACCCAGGTCTTGCCGGATGCACGATCGTTTTCACAGGCTTTGGCCTTGAGTTCGAGGGAATGTGCCTGATTGTTTCCAAGCAGTCTGACATCCATTTCCTGCCAACTGAAAGGCAGAACAGATGCTGAGAATTTCGCATCGGAGGTAATTTCGAAGCCTGCGCCATTGTCGTCAAGAACCTTCATCCACTTGATCTGAGTCTTGGTTCCGGACTCCTGCGGACGTGCATATCCATAATGATACTGGTCATTTACACTCTGCACATAATGTCCCACAAGGGCTGAAGATGCTCGGTCTATATAGTTCTCGTGAGGACCGAGGCCGAAGAATTCAAATGTAGAAAAGTTTCCAGGCATAGCCATCTGCATACCGAAACGAGGAAGCATAAATGCCTCGGTCAGTCTGCCTGCATCAGTCATTTCTTCCCTTGCGGCTATGGTTCCGTCAGCATATATGTCATACACCATCTTCACTGAAGCGACCTCTCCTATCGGAGCATATTCCACATTGATTCTATAACAGAAATCCGTCTGCTCGACATCGAAGGAGGCTACCTTGAATTCAACTGAACGCCAAAGATCCTGACGGCGGTCAAAGCCTGCACCAAGGTCATTTTCTGTAGCGGCTCTCGCAAAACAAGGCACCAGAGGAGACTCTATAAGATCCTGTTCTCCAAGCACATAACGCATCAACAATCCCGACTCTGCATCGAAGACAGCCTTCCAAGGTGCAGTGCGCAGATCGGAAGCACCCTTATAGGTCATATTTCCGGCAAAGGTATGGTTTGAACCATTCTGGCCATACTCCGGCAGACCAGTGACATTGGCAAATATAGGAATTGCGGCTTCATTAAGAAGTATCTGGTCGTATGCAACAACTTCACCTGCCTGAAGAAGGCCGTCAGCACGTTTCAGGGCATAATGCACATCAAGATAGATATCGTGAGAAGCAAGGTCGGTGATTCCGGCCGCCTCCATAATCACCTTTTCATCATATCCCAGATCCACCTGAACCGTCTGCTGGGGATCTGCCTTGACATCAGAAACGACTCCGGCCAGAACCTGCACGCCATCCACATTGACATTCCATTCGAGCATATATCTAGAAAGGTCTATGAAGAAGTTCTCGTTATACACATTGATTTTTCCTGAGAAAGCCTCTTCTGCAGTGGCCGAAGTAAGGATAGACCTGTACTGATATGCAACCTCGTACGCGTGAGGGTGTAGGGTACGGTCTGCCGCGATGATACCGTTGCAGCAGAATGAATTGTCGGAAGGATCGTAGTCATTGAAATCACCGCCATATACGAAGATGTGGTCAGTACCATATTTTTCAGCATCAGCAGGCCACCAGAGAGCCTGATCGACGAAATCCCAGATATATCCGCCCTGATAAGAAGGATATTTGCGGACAAGATCCCAATATTCCTTCAGGCCTCCCAGCGAATTACCCATTGCGTGGGCATATTCACACTGGATTAGAGGACGGCTTGGGTTTGAGGAAGCATATTTTTCACACCAGTTATGATCCCAGTACATCGGGCACATTATGTCGGTGTTGGAATCCCCCTCAGCACGCTCATACTGAACAGGGCGGGTTGGATCCAGAGCCTTTACCAGTTCATATCCCTTATGGAAATTAGGACCGTTACCAGCCTCGTTTCCAAGGCTCCATACAATTACAGACGGATGGTTGCGGTCTCTCTGTACGGCTCTGCGGATTCGTTCCAGATGCGCTGTCTCGTATGCAGGATCATTGGCAAGGGATTCCTTTCCGTAGCCCATTCCGTGGGACTCGATATTAGCCTCGGCGACAACATAAAGTCCATAACGGTCGCAGAGGGTGTACCATAGAGGATCATCAGGGTAGTGACAGGTACGCACCGAATTGATATTCAATCGCTTCATTATCTGGATATCCTGAATCATATCAGCCTCTGAAACCACATATCCCTTATAAGGATTCATCTCGTGTCTGTTGGCTCCCTTGATCAGCACAGGCTTACCGTTTACAAGAAGTTGACTGTCCTTGATCTGAACATCTCTGAAGCCAAACTGGATAGAAGCAGTTTCAGTCTGTCCCTTATCATCGAATGATTTCGGGTTATATGTTTTGTCAAATGCCGAAACATTCAGGGTGTAAAGCCAAGGAGTTTCCGCACTCCATTGTTTTACCCGAGGCACCTCTACCGCTGCGTAAGCGGTATTCTTGACAACAGGAGTCTTCACCAAAGAGACTCTCTGTCCCTCCGGATCGATTATCTCGAACATAACAGCCTTGACACCGTCAGAGACCTCAAAGAGCAATTCTGCCCAACCTGAAGCCGAAGCATTGACCTTTATATCCTCGATTCTTTGCTTGGGACGGGAATAGACATAGACATCTCGGGAAATTCCAGAAAGTCTCCAGAAGTCTTGGTCTTCAAGATAGGTACCGTCGCACCAGCGGAAAATCTCCAGAGCAACAAGATTCTCACCGGTCCTGACATACTTGGTGATATCGAATCTCGCCTCGAGTTTGCTATCTTCACTATAGCCCACCTCCTTTCCGTTGACCCATACACGGACGTTTGAAGTGGCTGAACCGATATGCAGGAATACATCCTTTCCCTTCCAGTTATCATCCAGAGTGAAAGTCTTTCTGTACTGTCCCACATAATTATGCCAATCAGCAGGGAAAGGAGGATTGTTGGTATAATGTCCTCTCCAGGCATACCCGATGTTAAGATAAACTGGATCACCATAGCCGTTCAGTTCCCACATCCCAGGCACAGGGATAGTATCCCAGCCGCTGTCATCATATCGGAGCGAGTAAAAATCAAGAGGACGCTCATCCATCTTCTCGTTCCAATTGAAGTTCCATATTCCGTTGAGCATCAGTTTGAGACCATCCGTCTCAAAATACGATGACATAGGGATACGGTTCTTCTGAACCACTTGGGGATTCTGCCAGTCAGGAAGTTCCTGCTTCTGCGCTGCTTCTGAAGCAACGGAAGCCATTCCCAGCGATAATACGCAGAGAATGGCTATCATCGTTTTTTTCATAATGTATCAGGTTTTAAGGACTTATCTATATAATCTCAATGTCTGACGAAGGGATCCAGCCCTGACGTCCGTCAGCAAGTTCTATATTGTTCCACTGTCCGACTGCATCTATGATCCTGACCTTTGTACCTTCGTGAAGAATGAAAAGGTCAGTAGAGGATTCAGATGACGGAGAACTCCTGACAGAGGTGACAGGACGCATAACAACAGCATCATCTGCCTTCATACTGTCTCTTTTCTGCCATATCGAGAACGTCAGCGAAAATACAGCAAAAACCAGCATTACCAGTCCGGTGAAGAAGCCCGCCCTTCGTCCCCCTGCACGAGGGGCAAGTATGAACAGCAGAGTCATAGCAAAAGTCAGAGCCAAGAACACCAGAAAGCATACAGCCCAGGCATCTGAATCCATTATATAGCAAAGATCACGGATCCACGCCTTGAGGACAAATTCCGGCACAGGGTCGATCCTGTCCTGTATTCCGCTGTTGAGGAGTTCCAGATTGAACCTTGCATCGGAATATGAAGGATCCAGTTTCAAAGCCTTTTCATAATAAAGTATGGCCTTGGCAACATTACCATCCTTGAAATAAGCATCACCCGTGTTGCAATATAATGATGCCGACTCCAGTCCCATTCCTGAGATCAGCCCGTATCCTTCCAATGCATCCGACCACCGGCCTTCGGAATACGCCTGATTAGCCGCATTCCACAAAGAATCAACATAATCCTTAGCCTCAGCCTCTGCTGCAAAAGGCAATGAGATAAGCATAAGAAGAGCGACTAGGGCTCCCTTTGGAGATGGTTTTCCAGATTTCATTTCAGAATCGATTGATGAGATGACCTCGACTGCTTTCTCATAATGGGCAGCCATTGCCTCGTGACCGGAAGCAGGAGCATATCTCGCAAACTCACAGGCATCCAGTATTCCGATGAATGTGTCAATATATCTTTCTTCGACATTTCTGTCCTTCAAGGTCTCGGAAATGCGCTCACGTGAGAGTTCCGCAACGTTTATGTTCAACTTGTCGGAGATGAATCCAAGCAAAGCCTTATGCAGTTCCTCATAGAAAGCAGTATAAAGATTCTGCTTGAGGAAGGTATTTGCCAGATGAAGCCTCTTCAACGCCATTTTCACAGCCTTGCGATTCTTTGTCCCCACAACATCTGCCTTCCGTACTGCCAGACGACGCAAAACTGCCCAACATACGACAGAGGCTGCCACGAGAAGAACGATGATGATCCAGAACAGCGCCGATCCTAAAAGATACCTACCTTCAGGCACCAGTCCTGGCTCCTTTGTATTTATGAACCTGATGTCACTTCCAAGATTCTTCACATCCTTTGGCATAACGCCGCCCGGTACCGTCACAACGCTTTCCGACTCAGTTCCACGTTCAACAACTACAGGGACAGGAGGAGTCTCCAGAGTCACATAATGTTTCTTTTCAACATCGTAGTATGAATATTTTACCGGAGGAATCACGAAATCGCCGTAACTTCTTGGTATGAAAGGATACTCATAGACCTTGCTTCCTGAAAGTCCTCCTCTGTCAATTCTGTCCGAAATCTTTGTATCATACACCTCCATATCCGGTGGGAAAGACACTTTCGGAGCCTCCAGAAGGGATACATTTCCACGTCCGCTGACTGTCACCACCAGTGACGCGGCCTCGTGTGTCTTGAGTGAATCCCTGCTGAGTTCCGCCGAAATCCTGAATTCTCCGACACCTCCGCCGAATGAGGCAGGAGCGCCTGCCGGGAGAGGAGAGACATTGACAGTCAAAGGCTTGGAAGTGACCTTCTTCCTGACAGTCCTGTAATCGTCAAAAAAGCCGTCGAATATGCTCGCCCCACCTGAAGACACTCTTACATTCACAAGGCACACCAGTTCTGCCGGATCAATCTTTATCTGCCCCTGCTGCTGTGGAATAAGTATGAACTTTCTGAGCAGGGCAGAATTATAAATCTGTCCGTCGTATGTCTCGCGGGCAAATTCTATATTGGTTGGAGCCTCGATTTCCTGACTCCAGAAACCATTGAAAGTAGGAAATACAGCACTTTCAAAACCAGCGACATTGACTCTCTGATATAATTTGATTGTAGCGGTAACCGGTTCTCCCACAACCACATTGCTTCTGCTCAGATTCACTGTCAGAAATATATCGTCATCCTGCACAGTACCGCTTGCCTGCTGCCTCTGGGTATTCCCCTGACGTTGTGATGAGGAACTACGGGAAGATTGGGATGAAGCAGAACCCGCAGCAACCACCTCTATGCCCACCGGCTCGGAATATATCTCCTTGCCTTTAACCTTTGCCGTGGCTCGAGGGATTGTGAATTTTCCAGCCTTTACCGGACGGAGAACGTACGAAAATGTGGTCTGCACCGACTTTGTAGTTTTTCCGTTTATCATCTGGACGCTTGTGGATCGTCCCTGCTGAGGTCCCCATAGCAACTGGAAGTCCTCACCCGGTGTCCAGGCAAAATCTGATGACTTGCCCTCGCCTTCAATTATGAATGTGACATTGAACTGCTCATCCTCGGCTACGACATTATGCACCTGCACCTGTATCTCCGTCTGAGCGTATGAGAGAATTGCAGCCAATGCCGCTGCAAGCGTTAGAAATAATTTCCTCATATTACCAATTCTTTTCCTTCTGTCTTGATTTGAGAGCCTCCGTCTTCTGTTTGTTGACCTTATCCTGAGTCTCCTTTTCCTTTGCCTGGATCGCCTGAAGCATCTGCTGGGCTGCCTGAGGTGTTATTTTGGGCTGCTGTCCCTGTTGAGGCTGCTCCTTCTGGTCATCCTGATTCTGATCCTTATCGTCCTGGTTCTGATCCTGATTATCTTGATTCTGCTGGTTCTGATTCTTATCGTCCTGGTTCTGTTGATCCTGGTTCTGTTGGTTCTGGTTCTGTTGGTTCTGCTGGTTCTGGAGCATCTTCTTTGCATATATGAAGTTCTCCTTAGCGTCCATATCATCAGGATTCCTTATAAGAGACTGGGCAAATGCATCAACAGCCGTCTGCCAGTCTTTCTGCTGGATTGCCGCATCTCCAAGATTGAAGAAATAATCGGCTGAAGATGGATCCAGTGCAGCCGCCTCCTTGTTTTTGGACAGCGTCTGCATAGCCTGAGCGTAGTCTCCCTGCCTGTATAAAGTATTGGCAAGATTATAGCTTGCCGCAACAGAAAGAGAATCCTTCACCAGTGCCTTCCTATAGTCGATCTCGGCCTCTCTGTATTCTTCTTTTCTGAAATCCCGGTTACCTCTTCGCACATCCTTCTTGTCTGTCTGCGCATAAGCCTGTAAAGCAGCAAAGGAGAGCGCCACGGTCACCAATATATATATGAACCTGTTCATAATCAAATATTCTTACATCATCTCTTGAACAGATGCCTTTTAGGTTTCCTGTCCCCAATCAGCATCTCGATCACAAAAAACATCAAAGCAAAGCCAAGGAAATACATAAACTGCTCGTCATACTCCTCAAAAACAATGGAACTGTATTTCTCATCTTCCATTTTCCTGATATCGTCAATGATCGGATTCAAGCCGAACTCACTGTTACCGGCACGCACATACAAGCCATTGCCGGCACCAGCAATATCCTGAAGGACAGACTCATCCAACCTTGTCACGACTATATCTCCGTTCTTATCCTTAAGCAATTCTCCATCCATAGGTATAGGCTTTCCTTCCGGCGAGCCCACTCCTATGGTATAGACTCTGACACCCATCTGCGCTGCCTGCGAAGCGGCTGCAACCGGATCGTCCTCGTGATTTTCTCCATCAGTGATGACTATTATCGCACGACTCTTCTCGCTCTGGGCGCTGAAACTTCTCAGAGCAGTATTGATGGCATCACCAATGGCCGTTCCCTGCACAGGAACAGAGTCGGTAGAGATGGAATTGAGGAACATCTTCGCGGATACATAATCCGTAGTTATCGGCAGTTGGACGAAAGAGTTCCCGGCAAATACTATCAAGCCGATACGGTCGTCACGCAGTCTATCCACAAGCCTGGATATAGCCAGTTTTGCACGGTCAAGCCTGTTTGGGGAATAATCCTCAGCAAGCATAGAATTGGAGACATCGAGCACTATCATAATTTCTGCTCCCTTTGTCTCGTGTTCCTTGAGTTTCGCTCCGATCTGAGGTCTTGAAAGCCCTATGACAAAGAAGAAGAAGGCAAACGAAAACATCACCAGACGCAACCAAGTCTTTCCTTTCGAGTAAGACGGCATAAGCCTGCTGACCAAAGCCTCATCACCGAACTTTCTGATACGTCTTCTCCTCATTTTCAGAACCAGAGCCTGAATCACAAAGAAGAAAGGTATCAGAAGAAGAAGCAGAAGATATTGAGCCTGAGCAAAATTTATCATACGAACCTCCTTATCACAAACCAGTTAAACACAAGTTCCAGAAGTATGGCAAGAAGAGCCATCAATGCATACTTTCCGAAAAGTTCCTTATATACAGGAAAGCTGTCAACAGTAGTACGTGCTTTTTCCATCTTGTTGATCTCACTGTATATCTCGGCTAGTTTCGTATTGTCCGTTGCCCTGAAATAACGGCCTCCTGTCGATTCCGCAATCTCAGAAAGCAGTTTTTCATCAATTTCCACCTTGACATTCTGGATTTCCACACCCCAAGGAGTCATAACCGGATAAGGAGCCATTCCCTCCTTGCCCACTCCAATGGTATAAACGCGCACGCCGTACGTCTTCGCTATCTCTGCAGCCATCTGAGGCGAGATTTCTCCTCTGTTGTTGACACCATCTGTCAGAAGAATCACGACCCTGCTCTTGGCATCCGAATCCTTCATCCTCGCGACCGCAGTTGCCAGACCATTTCCTATGGCTGTTCCGTCTTCGATGATATCTGTCTGCACCTCTTTCATAAGGTTGATCAACGTAGCACGGTCGGTGGTCAGAGGGCACTGAGTGAAACTTTCACCCGCAAAGACCACTATTCCCATCCTGTCGGACGGACGCTGTGAAATGAATTCGATTGCTATGTCCTTTGATGCGCTGATACGGTCAGGAGTAAGGTCGCGCGCAAGCATAGAAGTCGATACGTCCATAGCAAGCAATATATCAATACCCTCGGTATCAATACGTTCCATTTCCTCGGCAGATCTCGGACGCGCAATCGCAATCACAATCATAACCAGAGCGAAGATCCTGAACAGGAAAGGTATATGCCTTATGACAGCCATCAGAGACCTTCCCCCTGCCATCCAAGGCACTGACGAAGACACTCTCAGATGAGGATGACGCTCCGACAATTCAAGATATATGTAATGCAACACCAGCAAAGCAGGTATCGCAAGAAGCCACAAAAGTCTCGGATATTCAAAAAACATCACTCATTACCTCCATTCTTATCACTTTCTTCCTCTATTTCAGTCTGATATGTCTCTGTGACGAAACGCACCGCCACAGGCAGAGCGGAAGCATTGTCCTCGTCTGAGGCCACAAATTTCGCAAACTTGACGAAATCAGCCCTGTCAAAGAGTTCGCGGACTTCTCCGGCAAGTTTATCAGGCACATCAGTTCCTTTCATACGGTCGAAAATCTCTGCCGTGGTCATTTCCATTGCACCGATACCGTATCTGTCAGCAATATATTCCCTGAGTGTATCCGTAACACCGGAATAGAAGACCTTCTGCTTTTCTGGCACCCACAGAGTATTTCCGCGATATTTGTCCAATTTGCGTAGCGCTACGATATGCGGAGGATCCTTGCGGACCGATGCCGGATCGTTTCTGCGTCTGTGCATCATTATCAGGCACACTGCAAGTATGACAACTATTGCCACAAGCCAGAAAAGGCCGATCCAGGGCAGCACTTCCGCGAAAGTGACAGGATACCTTATCTGTCCTTTGATATCGTGTGGAACGAATGTGGCTGTATCTACAGGCATCGTCCTGACATCCAGACGCATAGGGTCGAAGACAAGGGTATCGGTAATCCCATCCGCACTCATCCTTTTCACAGCGATCTGAGGCAATTCGTACAGACCTTCCTCAAATGATGTGATCAGCACGCTTCCCTTGATATCGAGACGCTTCGGTTCTCCTTTTCTTGCCTTTGACACAGACACAGTGTCAAGCATCCAAGGAGACAGATACATAAGCCTGTAATCCTGCTTCTCAGGCAATCCCGGCAACTCGAACTGCGTTCCCTCAGCGACCCCCTTGATCTCAAATCCATAGAGCAACTGGTCGGCAACAAGAACCGAATCCCTTTCCTGCAATGGAGTCAGGAAAGCACCTTTCATAGGAATGACTCTTCCCGAGGGCACCAGAACAGAATCCGGAGCAGCAAAAGTGGAAGTATCTGGCTCCTGCGCTGAAAGAGCAATGCTCCCTAAAAGAAGAAACAAACATATCAATGCATTACGCATATAAATCATCTGTTTTTAAACAAAGTCATCAATGCCTTGACATAATCATCATCAAGAGCCACGCTGACCTTGTCAACATTATATTTCATAAATAGACGAGACGAAGTCTGCCCCACATTACGGAACCACTGCTCGTATGCAAGCCTCATCTTCTTGTCTGAAGTGTTCACCCAGGCAGCCTTGCCGGTCTCTGAATCCTTGATATGCACAAGCCCCACATCGGGTATGCTCCTTTCACGCGGGTCATACACTTCGATCACCGATATATCGTGCCTGTTGACCGCCACTTTCAGAGCCTCTTCATATCTCGGACTGCCATCATTGTCCACATCGAGCATATCTGACAAAAGGAAAGCGGTGCATTTCTTCTTTATAGCATTGGTCAGATATCGCAATGCTTCGGAAATATCGGTGCCGTCCGAGGATGGCTCAAACTCGATTATTTCGCGTATTATATGAAGAAGGTGGCTGCGGCCTTTCTTAGGAGGTATGAATTTCTCCACCTTATCACTGAAGAACAAGGCTCCGACCTTATCATTGTTGATGATCGCAGAAAAAGACAGCACCGCGGCAATCTCTGCCAGCATATCCTTTCTGCTGGCTCCTGCAGTACCGAAAAGTCTCGAGCGGCTCACATCCACCAGAAGAACCACTGTCAGTTCCCTCTCCTCCTCAAACACTTTCACATACGGAGAACGGAGACGTGCGGTAACATTCCAGTCCATATTACGCACATCATCCCCATACTGATACTCACGCACCTCGCTGAACGCCATTCCACGCCCCTTGAAGGCCGAATGGTATTCACCGGCAAAGATCTGATGCGAAAGCGCTCTGGTCTTTATCTCTATCTTCCTGACCTTCTTAAGAAGATCGTTTGCACTGATTCCTTCCATTATGGAACTTCTACCGCATTGATTATTTCAGAAATGATCTGATCCGTAGTCATATTCTCAGCCTCAGCCTCGTAGGTGAGTCCGATACGATGGCGCAGAACCTCATAGCATACAGCACGCACATCCTCAGGAATCACGTACCCTCTTCTCTTTATAAAGGCGTATGCTTTGGAAGCCATTGCAAGAGAAATACTTGCACGTGGGGACGCGCCGTATGAAATCATCGACGCAATCTTGCCCAGACCGTAGTCCTCAGGGGTACGGGTAGCATATACTATATCGACGATATACCTTTCGATCTTCTCGTCCATATACACATCCTTCACAACTTCACGAGCCCTTACGATATCTTCGGGCTTGAGCACAGGCTGCGCCTTAGGGAAAGTGCCGGAATTGTTCATACGGATGATCTGACGCTCCTCCTCCTTCTTAGGATATGTCACCACGACCTTGAGCATAAAACGGTCGAGTTGGGCTTCAGGAAGCGGATATGTACCCTCCTGCTCGATCGGGTTCTGAGTAGCCATCACAAGGAAAGGCTCCGGGAGTTTGAACGTCTCTTCTCCGATGGCCACCTGACGCTCCTGCATCGCCTCAAGAAGGGCTGACTGCACCTTGGCAGGAGAACGGTTGATCTCGTCTGCAAGTACGAAATTAGCGAAGACCGGACCTTTCTTTATCTGGAACTGCTCTGTCTTCTGAGAATATATCAGAGTACCGAGCACATCGGCAGGAAGAAGGTCCGGAGTAAACTGGATACGGCTGAATTTGGAATCCACAGCCTGAGACAATGTATTGATTGCCAACGTCTTGGCTAGGCCAGGAACTCCTTCAAGAAGGATATGTCCGTTGGCCAGGAGACCTATAAGAAGATTCTCGACAAGATGCTTCTGTCCCACGATAACCTTGTTCATCTCCATCGTCAGGATATCGACAAATGAACTTTCTCTCTGGATGCGGTCGTTCAATTCTTTTATGTTTATGCTCTCCATAAATATGTTTTTTGATATTTTTGCATTTTAAAAACTTACAAAAGTACTCATTTTTTATAATATGCGATACATTATCAGGCTTTCATACGACGGAAGTACGTTCTGCGGCTGGCAGATCCAGAACAATGACCGCACAATCCAAGGCGACTTGGAAAAAGCCCTGCACACACTCACCGGAAGCCCTATTCCGGTCACAGGAACAGGAAGGACAGATTCGGAAGTCAATGCCATAAACTATATCGCCCACTTCGATCTTCCTGACAAAGTCAGGACTGAAGCGGCACAACTTTGCTACAAATTGAATGCCATCCTGCCGCATCAGATCACCGTACACGAAATTTCGCAATCAGAAGAAGAATTTCACGCGAGATTCGATGCCCGCTCAAGGGAGTACCACTACTTCATCCACTTCTGTAAAGACCCTTTCTGTGAAAAATTCTCTTACAGAATGCGCCATAACTTGGATATGGGCAGAATGAATGAAGCCGCGGCATACCTTTTGGGGGAACACGACTTCCGATGCTTCGAAAAGACCGGGGGCAACAATGCCACATCAATATGTACCATCACTGAGGCAGGATGGAGCACATACCGTCCGACTCACGTGGAACTTATGCAATATCCGTACAATGACGGAGACTATATCGTATTCAGAATCAAGGCAAACCGTTTCCTGAGAAATATGGTCCGCGCCATAGTGGGATCGCTGATAGAAGTGGGCAGAGGGAAGCGCGATCCTGAATGGATAAAGGAACTTATAGACGGAGGATCGCGTTCTGACGCAGGGACTTCAGTACCCGGAAAGGGACTTTTCTTCAGCGGAGCGGAGTATAAATAAATTTGAGTATTCGCGATTTTTTAACTAATTTTGCGCGATTTCGCGCGTATGCGAACCAAGACCGGAAAACGACAATTAAAAAGACCGTAAATAACTATGCTTTTCAACCTTCTTCAAGCCGTTGACACAACGGCACTCGCTCCTGTAGCAACGGCTTCACAGGAGATGAATTTCTCCCTCATCGAAATGGCTGTAAAGGGAGGATGGCTTATGATAGTCCTCCTCATTCTTTCGATTATGGCCATCTACATCTTCGGTAACAAATGGTGGATGATCCGCAAGGCCGGAAAGATCGACAAGAACTTTATGAAGGATATCCACGATATGATATATGAAGGTAAGATCAAATCGGCGCTCGCCCTCTGTCAGAAGTACGACTCTCCTATAGCAAGACTCGTGGAGAAGGGTATCGAAAGGATCGGAAGGCCGCTTCCTGACATCCAGGCCGCAGTTGAGAATATGGGCAATGTAGAGGTAGCAAGACTAGAGAAAGGGCTTCCTATGCTTGCAACAATCGCCGGAGGTGCTCCGATGATCGGATTCCTCGGAACCGTAACCGGTATGATCGAGGCATTCTTCAGAATGTCAACAGCCGGCAACAATATTGACATCACTCTCCTGTCGGGAGGTATCTATGAGGCGATGGTGACCACAGTAGGAGGTCTCTTCGTAGGTATCATCGCATACTTCGGATACAACTACCTGACATCACAGATTTCAAACCTCGTGTTCAAGATGGAGAGCACTACAATCGAGTTCATAGATATGCTTCACGAGCCGGCAGGCAGATAAACATTTTCAGGAATGGCAATCAAAAGAACGACAAAAGTTGATTCAGGATTCTCGATGTCATCAATGACCGACATCGTGTTCCTGCTCCTGATATTCTTCCTGGTGACTTCAACGCTTATCAATCCGAATGCGCTGAAACTTCTCCTTCCCAAGAGTACAGGACAGGTATCCGCAAAGGCTACGGTGAGCGTATCCATCAAGCACTGGCAGGATACAGACAGATTCTCCTATCATATCAATGGCGACGAGACTCCGATAAGATTCGATCTTATTGAGGACGAACTCATCGAACTCCTCCAGACAGAAGAGGATCCGACATTCTCGATCTATGCGGACGAGACGGTTCCGATCAAGGAGGTTGTAGCGGTTATGAACATCGCCAAAAGAAATCATTACAAGGTCATAATGGCGACTTCGCCTGAATAGGATAGTATGGAACAATATCTCAGAGAACGCGAAAGGCAGGAAAAGAAATCAAGGGTGACAGGCGCCACCCTTACTGTCGTTATGCACATTGCCCTGCTCGTATGCTGTTTTCTGACCGGATTTACATATCTTGACCCGCCACCTCCTGAACAGGAGCAGATACTGATAGAGTTTGACGAGCCTGAGATTCAGAAGCCAAGGCAGACTTGGAACGGCACAAGCCCGAGAGTCTCAGTGCCTGATCCTTCAAAGGACATAAACCTTGTACAGAGGTCAGAGGCTCAGAACGAAGGTACGAAAAGCAATGAGGCACCTGAGGCTACAGTCGATGATTTCGGTGATGTGGACGTACCGGAGCCAAAGAGAGAAAAGGAGATTGACCGTCGAGCACTGTTTACAGCAGCCGACAACAAGACCCAGAAGGACACTCTTGCCGCCCAGACAGCACGCGAAGTGAGCGATGCGCTCAAGGCAGGACACGCCCAGGGCAACACCAGAACCGGAGAGACCTCCGGAGAGCCTAATGCAAAACTTGCCGGAAGAAGCGTGAACGGCACTTTGCCGCGTCCAAGTTATGGTGTTCAGAAAGACGGTATAGTTGTGGTGGAGATATGGGTTGACAATTATGGCACAGTGCAGAAGGCCGTAGCCGGAGCAGAAGGAACGACCGTCACGGACAAAACCCTGTGGCAGGCGGCACGCAAGGCAGCATTGGGAGCACACTTCAATATGAGTGCAGATGCTCCTGCCCTGCAGAAAGGAACGATAACTTATATATTCAGATTGAATTAAGAAACTGGCGTGAGCCAATATATTATTTATTTAACATTTTAATTGCCCATAGGGCTTCAAACAATGGAAGACAACAGAAGAGGCGGCAATGGCCGCAGAGATGGCCGTAGAGAGTACGGTGACAGAAGACAATCAAACAATGGTGAAAGAAGAAACTTCGGAGGAAACGGTGAGAGACGCAGTTTCAGCAGCGACAGACCTCGCAGGTCATTCTCTGAAGACGGCGAAAGAAGATCTTTCGGAAATGGTGAAAGAAAAAGTTTCGGAGGCGGAGAAAGACGCGGCTTCGGCAGCGACAGACCTCGCAGATCATTTTCTGAAGACGGTGAAAGAAGATCTTTCGGAAATGGTGAAAGAAAAAGTTTCGGAGGCGGAGAAAGACGTGGCTTCGGCAGCGACAGACCTCGCAGATCATTCTCTGAAGACGGTGAAAGAAGATCTTTCGGAAATGGTGAAAGAAAAAGTTTCGGAGGCGGAGAAAGACGCGGCTTCGGCAGCGACAGACCTCGCAGATCATTCTCTGAAGGCGGCGAAAGAAGACAGTCATTCGGAGACAGAAGATCCGGCGGATTCAAAAACACTGGAAAGAAGAGTTTCTACAAGAAAGACTTCAACTATTTCCGCGATGAAGATGAAAGCGGAATCAACAAGATGATCAGCAAAAGGCCTCAGGTCAGCAATGAGGCATTCTCAGACAACGATATGGTCAGGACTCCTATCAAGGAGGAGGTAAGACTCAACAAGTTCATCGCCAATTCAGGCGTATGCTCGAGAAGAGAAGCCGACAACTTCATCCTCGCTGGAGTGGTGACAGTGAACGGTGAGGTTGTGACCGAACTCGGCACAAAGGTGAACATCATCACCGATGACATCCGCTTCAACGGAGAAAGACTCAAAGGAGAAGAGAAGATATACATCGTAATGAACAAGCCAAAAGGCTACGTGACTACAGCGAGCGACCCTCACGCAGACAAGACTGTAATGGATCTCCTCAAAGGATGTCCTTCAAGGGTTTTCCCTGTAGGTCGTCTCGACAAGAACACTACCGGCGTACTTATGTTCACAAACGACGGCGAGATTGCGGAGAAACTGACTCATCCATCATACGACAAGAAGAAGATCTACCAGGTTTCACTCGACAGCAAACTGAAGCAGGAAGATTTCGAAAAGATTCTCAGCGGTGTGGAACTCCCGGACGGAGTCATTGCTGCGGATGAACTTGAGTATATCGAGGAGGATGACCACAGAAAACTCGGAATCGAGATCCACTCAGGAAAGAACCGTATCGTCAGAAGAATCTTCGAGTCTCTCGGATATGAAGTAAAGGCGCTTGACAGAGTTTATTTCGCCGGACTGACAAAGAGAGGAATCAAGAGGGGTGAATGGAGATATCTTTCCGAGGGCGAGACCAACCTCCTGAAGATGGGTGCATACCTGTAGCAAACTGTTCGGAATGACAACAGAAAATACAAAAACAAGACATCGCGCGGGATTTGTCAACATTATCGGTAATCCGAATGTGGGCAAATCCACGCTTATGAATGCCCTGGTAGGCGAAAAACTGTCTATCGTTACAGCGAAGGCGCAGACTACAAGGCATAGGATTATGGGCATCGTGAACGGAGAAGACTATCAGATCGTCTATTCCGACACTCCGGGCATCCTTAAGCCGAACTACAGGCTGCAGCAAAGTATGATGAACTTCGTGGACACAGCGATTGGAGATGCCGACATTATCCTCTATGTGACCGACACTGTCGAAAAGGGAGACAAGAACGAAGAGTATATCGCGAAACTTCAGAAGATTCAGTGTCCTGTTGTGCTGGTTATCAACAAGATAGACATCAGCAGCCAGGATCAGGTGCTCGAACTTATGAAATGGTGGAAGGAGCAGATTCCTAATGCCATAATATTCCCTGCATCAGCACAGGAGAAGTTCAATCTGGACAATATCTTCGATGCGATTGTAGCAAATCTTCCTGAGGCTCCTGCCTGGTATGACAAAGACGTGTTCACAGACAAGAATCTCCGTTTTTTCGCATCTGAAATCGTACGTGAAAAGATATTCCTTAATTATAAGGAAGAAATCCCGTACAGTTGCGAAGTGGTGATCGAGGAGTTCAAGGAAGGTGCTGAAAGATACGACATCAGCGCGGTAATCTATGTTATGCGCGATAGTCAGAAGGGCATCATCATCGGCAAGGGCGGACAATCCCTCAAGAAGGTAGGAACCCAGGCCAGGATAGATATGGAAGACTTTTTCCAAAAGAAAGTATTTCTCAGGCTTTTCGTCAAGGTCGATTCTGACTGGAGGGAAAGCAAGAAGGAACTTAGAAAATTCGGCTACGAATACTGATAACCAATAGAAGAAGTGAGGTAATTTATGAGTTTTGAAGACATAGAACTTCCTGAAGAGGAACTGGCGGAAAGCGCGTCTGGCAGATTCGATAAACTATTCGGAGAGAACAGCAGGAAATACAAACTCTCAAAAATGTTCAAGGACTGGTATATCGACTATGCATCATATACGGTTCTTTACAGGGCTGTGCCCCATCTTATCGACGGACTGAAGCCTGTGCAGAGACGTGTGCTTCACGCTATGTGGCGTATTGATGACGGAAGTTATACAAAAGTGGCGAACATCGTCGGACAGGCGATGCAGTTCCACCCTCACGGTGATCAGTCCATCCTCGGAGCCCTCGTCTGGATAGGTCAGAGGAACTACCTTGTGGACTGTCAGGGTAACTGGGGTAATATCCTTACCGGAGATGCAAATGCCGCTCCGCGTTATATTGAGGCACGTCTGAGCAAATTCGCCAAGGAGGTGATGTTCAATCCAAAGACTACCAACTGGATGACCTCGTATGACGGCCGAAATCAGGAGCCTGTAGAACTTCCGGTAAAATTCCCTATCCTTCTCGCACAAGGAACAGAAGGTATCGGTACTGGTTTCGCCTCCAAGATTCTGCCTCATAACTTCAACGAACTCATTGACGCATCCGTAGCCGTACTTCAGGGAAAAGATTTCGAAATATTCCCGGACTTCCTCACAGGAGGATTTGCAGACTGTTCTAAATACAGCAGCAAAAAGAAGGGAGGCAAGATCAAGGTACGCGCAAAGATCGAGAAGATCGACAAGAACACCCTGGCTATCACAGAGATTCCTTTCAGCAAGACCACAGACGCCGTCAAGGAATCCATTATGGAAGCCAAGGAAAGCGGTAAGATAAAGGTTAAGAAGATAGATGACCTCACAAGTGCGAGTGCAAACATTCTCATCCATCTTCCGAATGATGTGTCTCCAGACAAGACCATAGATGCTCTTTATGCATTTACGGCCTGCGAAGTTGCCATCACCCCGAACACTTGCGTTATCCACGAAAACAAGCCTCAGGTGCTCAGTGTCAATGACATACTGAGACACAGCACCCTTCATACACGCGACCTTCTCGGTCAGGAACTGTCCATCAGGCTCAGCGAACTGGAGAGCGACTGGCATTACAATTCGCTTGAAAAGATATTCTTCGAGAACAAGGTTTACAAGATTCTCGAAGGAGATGCCCGCACTTGGGAAGAGCAACTCCAGGAAGTGTTCGATGAGATGATGAAATACCAGAAGTTCCTCAAGAGACCTATCCTGATGGAGGACATCAACAAACTCGTAGAGAAGCCGGTACGAAAGATTTCGAAATTCGACACCAAGGCTGTTGATGAGAAACTTAAGGGAATCGAGGCTGAAATGGAAGAGGTGCAGAATCACCTTGACCATCTTACGGAATTCACAATCAACTACTTCAAGAACCTCAAGAAGAAATACGGCAAGGCATATCCAAGGCTTACCGAAATCGTTGAATTCGAATCGATCGAATCTACAAAGGTTGTGAGCAACAATGCGAAACTTTATGCCAACAAGGCAGAAGGATTCGTCGGAACAAATCTTAAGAAAGAAGACAACGCCGAATATATCTGTGATTGCTCGGATCTTTCGGAGATCATAGTCATCCACAACGACGGTAAATATGTCGTGACGAAGGTCAGCGAGAAAGCATTCTTCGGCAAGGATATACTTTATGTGGGAATTTTCAACAGAAATGACCAGAGAACCATATATAATGTCATTTATCGTGAAGGAAAGACGGCCTTAAGTTACGCGAAGAGATTTGCTGTGACAGGCATCACCCGTGACAAAGAATATGACATTACTCAAGGAACATCCGGATCGAAGATACTCTGGTTCACTGTCAACCATAACGGAGAGGCAGAGACTGTCAAGATATATCTGCGTCCGCGTCCGAAATTGAAGAAACTCATCGACGAGTACGATTTCTCCCAGTTGGGCATCAAGGGCAGGGCGTCAAGAGGAAACCTCGTATCAAAGAATCCGATCCAGAAAATCACCCTCAAATCGAAGGGCGTATCGACCATCGGAGGCAAGGACATTTGGTTTGACGAAGATATACAGCGCCTCAACGAAGACGGAAGAGGACTCCATCTGGGTCAGTTCAACACAGGAGACCACATTCTTGCAATCTTCAAGGATGGAACTTATTACACAACCACATTTGACCTCAGCAACAGATATCAGGGAGATCTTCTGAAGATAGAGAAACTCGACACGAACAAGACATACACTGCATTGTACTACGATAAGGCTGTGACTGCCTTCTACGTGAAAAGATTCTCATTTGACATAAGTGACAACACACCTGTAAGTTTCATTTCCGAAGCGAAAGGTTCATATCTTGTTGCCATAAGTGATGACAAACATCCGCAGATCGAGGTGATCTTCGGAGGAAAAAATGAGAACAGAGACCCAGAATTAATTGATGCTGAGGAATTTATCGCCAAGAAAGGACTTCAAGCCAAGGGTAAGAAGACCAGCCAGTACGATGTAAAGAAAGTCAGTTTCGCAGAGCCTCTGCATAAACCGGAAGATGACATTCTCCCTATAGCATCAGAGGCAGAAAATCAGGCTGAAGAGATTGACGATACAGATATCATAGATGACGAGCCATTCGACATCACTATAGATGACGATCCGCAGTTGACATTATTCTAAATCACAATGGTAATATCACTGACTGGATTTATGGGATGCGGCAAGAGCAGTGTCGGGAGGAGACTCTCGGAACTGCTCTGCTGTCCATTTATGGATCTGGATGAGGTGATCGAAAAGAAAACCGACCGGTCTATTCCGGCTATTTTTGCCGAAGACGGTGAAGATGTTTTCAGAAAGATCGAAGCAAAGACCCTCAGCGATATTCTGTCTGAGGCAGATAGGGCTGATTCCCTGGAAAGAAATGAAATCACGGTCCTGTCATTGGGAGGAGGCACAGTAGTCAGAAAGGAATGCTCAGATCTGGTGCACTCCCATACCATCTGCATATATCTCCGTGCCTCGGTTGAGACTCTTATCAGACATTTGGAGGGAGAGGCCCACGGCCGTCCTATGCTTGAGGGAGATATACGGGAGCGTATCACCGGACTGATGTCTCAGCGCGCATCAATATATGAATCCACTGCGCATAAGATAATCGATACCGACGGTAAGACGGTCGAGGAAGTCGCCGATAATATCATCGCCATATTAAGACCGTAGCAGATGCCACCTAATTTTCGAGAGAGGCAATGACAAGGACAATATCCTGATAGGTGATATCCGAAGGACAGGCTTCCTTGATGGCTGCCAGACCTTTTGTGGTACCTACCGACTCGATGACTTCACGTACGGCTTCTGCCTTGGAGTCTGACACCAGGTCATCCACAGCTATCATCCCTTTGGCCACATAATGAGCAAGGTGACGCACTATGGTCTGCTGATTCAGATCGCGTTCCTTTGCTATTTCTTTGATTTTCATCCCCTGCTTGTAAAGTTTGAACGTCGTGACCTTGGTGTCCTCTTTCTTCTCTTTGACCTTGGCAGACACTGACTTCTTCGGCGTCTTGAGAACCTTAGGCACAATTCCCGAGGCTTCATATACCGCTATCTGACGTTCACGGAGATAATTTTCCGTAGAAAAAGGCACAGCGGACATCGCCTTCAAAAGGGTCTTCACCACGCTTAGTTCAAAATCAAGTTCGCTCCATATATTTCCATAGCGTTTAAGAAGTTCCTTATTCTCAGCCTTGATGTCCTTGGTATTATCAAGAAAATCCGCATAAATATCTTCCAGAATCTGAAGGAAATACTCACAGCCTTTCCTGATCCTAGCAGAAAAATCAGGCGAAGATATATCTTCAAAAGGCTTCTGTGCAATAAGTAACTGCCATTTCGCTCCCACTGGGACAACCTTTTCATTAAGGACGTTCAAGATATCATTATGCTTCTGCGCAAGCCCCACCACAGAGCCGGAAGGAAAGTCCATAGACACTCCTAGCATCCGCTTCTGCCGAGATGCAAGTCCATTGAAATCAAAGAGTTCCCCTAAAAGTTCCTTATAATATTCCTCCTTGATCGACTCAAGCCTTGAAAGGCTTCTGGCTGCAGCAGCCTCCTGCCCTTCTATATAATCCTCGACACGAAGATCGGTAATGACAGAATCCTGGCGCAGAGGAGTTGCCAGAATCATCCCTTCCAAAGTCCTGCAACGGCTCAAAGCCACATACACCTGCCCTGATGCAAATGAGGATGCAGCATCAACGATGGCCTTGTCAAAAGTCAGTCCCTGACTCTTGTGTATTGTTATCGACCAGGCCAGTCGCAACGGATATTGCCTGAATAATCCTATCACCTCTGAATCCAATTCCTGTGTCTGCTCATTTATCACATACCTGCTGTTCTCCC
This sequence comes from Candidatus Cryptobacteroides sp., assembly GCA_045635205.1. Lineage (GTDB taxonomy): Bacteria > Bacteroidota > Bacteroidia > Bacteroidales > UBA932 > Cryptobacteroides. The sequence goes on from JAZRBS010000046.1 coordinate 41,256, forward strand.
ATTCAAGAGGCTCGACAGCGATCTTCTCATCTTCTCCGGGACATTGCACCAGAATATATTCCTCATAGAAATCAGTGACAATGCCTATCTTTCCATTATAATAGCGTTTGTCACTTGAGGGATCATTCTTTACAAACATTACCTGGGCTCCTGCCTTCAGTTCAAGACGAAAATCAACCGGATATGAAGACTCCGGGAAGTTTCCGCTGATTTCTGCATCGAAACAGTGCGCCGTCTCGTCTATCAGACTGAGTTGCCGGGCATTATATTCGTCAGCGATACTGTTGTGGGTGGTAAGGCGTATATATCCTTCATCAGAGGAGGGAACAAAATCAGGATTGTATCGTGAATTCAATGCCTTGATGATTTCCAGCGAAGGACGGCCGCTGCGGACTGCATTCAATATGGATATGAATTCAAGATCCTGCTGTCTATAGACCTCCTTAAGTTCGATTGTCACATAATCGACCATTGAAAGAGCCCTGCTCCCGAAGAAATATGGTGATGGATAATATTGTGACAGAAACCGGACGTCATCATCGGTAACGACAGGTGAAAGTTGCTGAAGGTCGCCTATCATAAGAAGTTGAACCCCTCCGAAAGGCTTATTGCGGTTACGGAAACGCCTCAGGACTGAATCTATCGCATCCATAAGGTCGCTTCGTACCATACTTACCTCATCTATGACAAGAATATCGATGGTCTTGATTATGCTCCTCTTTTCCTTGCTGAAAGCAAACTTGGATTCGATCTTCATCCCGGGAATGAAAGGATGAAGCGGAAGTTGGAAAAATGAATGGATCGTGACACCACCGGCATTGATGGCAGCGATACCCGTAGGAGCCACCACGACCACCCTCTTCTTCGACTCAGCCACGACCTTCTTCAGGAATGTTGTCTTTCCTGTCCCGGCCTTACCGGTAAGAAAGAGGCTCTTGCCTGTCTTTTCAACAAACTCCCACGCTGTTCTCAGTTCTGCATTTCCCTCCATTGCACAATCCTCCTATATTTTCCGCTAATATAGGGATTTTTATGAAAATGTCGGTGAGAATCAGATCATTTCGTCACGCTCGTGCATATCCTTTACACGAAGTTGGGTGTTGGCTGTGCCACGATAGTAGTTCTCCACAATCGAATAGCAGACATCTATCGGATTGCCAGCCTTGATATGATCGAAGAAGTCGGCCATATTGAATGCTATGGCTGAAATGTGATGATATGGATGTGACTCCTGAATGAGTTCAAGTTTGAGATGGCCTCCTTCTGCGCCCACTTTACGACCCATACCGTTGTCATAGACATTCTCGGTAAGGAATACAGGAGCCGAATTGCCAGGTCCGAAAGGCTGGAACTGCTTCAGGATACGCAGGAACTTAGGAGTGATCTGCGAGAAATTGAGTTTTGCATCCACATCCACCACAGGAGTCTGCATCTCCGGAATTATTGTGCCCGAGATAGCCTTCTCAATCCTTTCACAGAATGCCTGAAGGTTCTCTTCCTTGAGAGTGAGTCCGGCAGCATAAAGATGCCCTCCAAAGTTCTCCAGAAGGTCGGAACAACTTTCTATCGCATCGTAAAGGTCGAAGCCGTGTACACTTCTTGCAGATCCTGTAACAAGTCCTCCCTGGGACTGGGTGAAAACTATTGTAGGCTTATAGAATGCCTCTACCAGACGTGAAGCGACGATTCCCACCACTCCCTTATGCCACTGAGGATTATAGACTATGGTAGCATTTCCGCTCGACAGGCATTTGCCTGAATCGACCATTTCAAGCGCCTCCTGAGTGATACGTCTGTCTATATTCTTTCTTTCATTGTTATGCTCGTTGATCTCCGTACCGATGCGGATTGCTTCATTCACATCAGAGGCTGTCAGCAGTTCTACGGCGATACGTCCGGACTCCATACGACCGGCAGCATTGATACGCGGTCCTATCTTGAAGACAATGTCATCTATCGATATATGCGTCGGCTCAAGACCCGAAAGTTGGATCATAGCAAGAAGTCCTTCCCTTGGATTCCCGTTCAGTTGCTTCAGACCGAAATGGGCGAGAATGCGGTTCTCGTCTGTTACAGACACCAGATCGGATGCGATGCTGACAACCAGAAGATCGAGAAGAGGTATAAGACTATCGAAAGGTATTCCATATTTCTGAGAATATGCCTGAACAAGTTTGAAACCCACTCCGCAACCGGAAAGATCATCAAAAGGATAATGACAATCCTCCCTCTTAGGGTCAAGCACTGCCACTGCCTTAGGAAGTTCGTTTTCAGGAAGATGATGGTCGCAGATGATCATATCGATGCCGCGTTCACGGGCATATTCCACCTTTTCATTGGCTTTGATGCCGCAGTCAAGAGTTATTATAAGCCCGAAGCCGTTCTCCTGAGCCCAGTCGATACCTTTATATGAAACTCCATATCCTTCGTCATATCGCTCCGGAATATAGAAATCAATAGCCCTTGTAAGCCTCCTAAAAAAAGAATATACCAGTGAAACAGCAGTAGTGCCATCTACATCATAGTCTCCATATACGAGAATCTTTTCTCCTGAGACAACAGCCTCGTGCACACGCTCCACAGCCTTGTCCATATCCGCCATCAGGAAAGGATCGTGAAGATCATCCAGACTTGGACGGAAGAATGAGCGCGCCTGATGGAAGGTATGCACTCCCCTCTGGACAAGGAGTTCCGCAAGGACGGGATCGACTCCGAGTTCAGAAGAAAGTTGTCTGACCGTCGCTGGTTCAGCACTTTCGCGTAATATCCATTTCTTTTCCACTGGCATAGCATACAAAGATACGGATTTTGTTTCAATTTCAGAATTATTTATGCTATTTTTGTACTTTAATTTGCCGTATCATATCATTTACGGCAATACAGCCTGAAAGATAAACAAATAAAAACATAAAGAATATGAGTATTACGGACCTCAACGAGCAGGAACTTTTCAGAAGAGAATCGCTCGCTAAACTCAGAGAACTCGGGATCGAGCCATATCCGGCACCACTCTATCCTATCAACACATCTGCAGCGCAGGTGAAGGCTGAGTATGACGCAGAAAAAGGCAATTTCCAGGATGTAGTCATCGCCGGCCGTATTATGTCAAGACGTATTATGGGTGCTGCCTCTTTCGGAGAAATCCAGGATGAGACAGGCCGTATCCAGATCTATGTGAACCGTGACGAGATCTGCCCTGGCGAGGACAAGACAATGTACAATACCGTTTGGAAGAAACTTCTAGACATCGGCGACATCGTCGGAATCAAGGGCTTCGCATTCATCACAAAGACGGGACAAGTTTCGATCCACGCAAAGGAACTGACCCGTCTGAGCAAGTCTCTCCGCGTGCTTCCTATCGTGAAGGAGAAGGACGGCGAGGTGTTCGATGCATTCTCTGATCCGGAACTCAAGTACAGACAGAGATATGTGGATCTAATCGTAAATCCGCAGGTACGCGATACATTCATCAAGAGAAGCCAGATCGTGGCTACAATGCGTGAGTACTTCAACGAGGCAGGATGCCTTGAGGTGGAAACCCCTATCCTCCAGAGTATCCCAGGCGGTGCAACAGCACGTCCGTTCATCACTCACCACAACGCACTCGACATTCCTCTTTATCTGAGAATAGCCAATGAGTTGTACCTCAAGAGACTCATCGTCGGCGGATACCACGGTGTTTATGAGTTCGCAAAGGACTTCCGCAACGAGGGTATGGACAAGACCCACAATCCAGAGTTCACCTGTATGGAGATCTATGTGGCATACAAGGACTATATCTGGATGATGGAATTTGTGGAGAAACTTCTCGAGAAGATTGCCCTCAGACTGCACGGCAAGACAGAGGTCACCATCGGAGAGAATCTGGTGGACTTCAAGCCGCCTTTCCGCCGTCTCCCTATCCTCGAGGCCATCAAGGAGTACGCAGGAGTCGATGTTGCAGGAATGTCGGAGGATGAACTCCGCGAGACCTGCAAGAAACTGCACGTGGAGACCGATCCTTCATTCGGCAAGGGCAAGCTCATCGACGCTATCTTCGGAGAATATTGCGAGAAGCATCTCGTACAGCCTACATTCATCACAGACTACCCTGTGGAGATGTCGCCTCTGACAAAGCGTCACCGCACAAATCCTGAACTCACAGAGCGTTTCGAACTTTTCGTATGCGGAAAGGAACTTGCAAATGCATATAGCGAATTGAACGATCCTATCGATCAGTACGAGCGTTTCCAGGATCAGTTAAAACTGAAGGACAAGGGAGACGATGAGGCTATGTTCATCGATATGGACTTTGTACGCGCACTCGAGTACGGTATGCCTCCTACATCAGGTCTCGGTATGGGTATCGACCGTCTGACTATGTTTATGACGAATTCACCTACCATCCAGGATGTACTCTTCTTCCCTCAGATGAGACCGAAGAGCCTGTAGTAGTCAATTAATGAAAATCCAAGGCTGTACAGCCGGCGGTACTCCCCACTGACGTGGGTTCCTTCCCTTTTCGGGAGCCAATGCCGCCTTGCTGCACAGCCTTGGATTTTCATTAATATACATTCGGATAAATTCAGAGATTGATCCTCAGACCGATACGGGCAGTGAGCATCACATCTGAATCGCTACGATAAGTTTCTATCTGCGAATGATTGAGGTTGCCGATGATTTCCGGTTCGAGATAAAGACTGAAACGGTTCGTGATATTATATTGCATTCCCAGCGCTCCGTTCAGCGACCATAGGAAACTGTTGTCATAAAGCCTTTCGGTGCCACATCGGGCATAAATGCATTTATCGACCTGCATACCGGCTCCCAGATACATACCGAAACGTTTTCCGCGGACAAGCATCCAGTCGAATCTGAGAGGAATTCCGAGGTAATGCACCATCTGTCTGTCCGACTCCATCGTACCGTCAGAGTATCGTGTAGTTCTCTTTGAGGCATACAGAGTGTAATTGACTCCCGTGTTCACAGAGAAACGCTCAGTAAGAGCGAATCTCGCAGAGACTCCGTATGAGACAGGCTGATAATGATCCATATCCTGCGACAGAACCCGACGGTTACGCTGTATCGTCATACGTGCCTGCTGAGGCATTTCTGTGCAAGGATGGACAGAAGATGTATCAGAAGGATTGTCAGCATCCTCAGGAGGAAGAGGCGCTTGAGTATCAGGAGCCATATCCATTACAGGGGCTGGCAGATACCCTCCGGCAAACACTCCGCCACCAGACAAGGCCAGTGATATATTTCTCTTGCGTGGCATAGTTCTCTCTGGCGCATCATCCCCGATCCAATCTCCCGAAGTCCATATATCAGTCTCATCATTCTCCGCAGGAACAGCCGCTTCAGGCTTTTCCTGAATTTCAGTATTTTCAGTTATTTCCGATGTTGCCGGTATTTCTGCCGGTTCCGGTATTGCAACCGGTTCCGGTGATTCCGGAGTTTCAGGCATTACAGCATCTGCAACAAGGCCTTCAGCACCTGCAGAAGAAGCATCACAGATGACATTGATATCTACGGTATCATCAGACTCCACGATAAACACATTTGCCAAAACGTCAGGTTCCGGAATATTTTCTTCACCACCTCCGGAAAAATGGACAATGAACACAGCAACAGCAGCAGCCATAGAGGCCACCGCACCAGTCCGCCACCACATAGCAGCCTTCTTACGGCGCTTTGCAGCGTCATATTTCCGACAGACAACATCCCAGTCGTCCTCCGGAAGAGATACCTCAACATCCTTGAGTTCCTCGGCAAATATGTCAGACCAGTCTTTCATTATCCGTTTCTCCTTATATATTCCGTCACATCCGCCGCAAGTTGCGCCCTCGCCTTGAAAAGCAGCGACGAAGATGTCTTTTCCTTTATACCAAGCATCAACGATATATCCTTATGCGAATATCCTTCTACACAGAAAAGATTGAATATCACCCTTTTAGTCTCAGGAAGCGCAGCCACCATCTTTAGGAGTTCAGCCTTAGGCACTGCCTGAATTTCGTTTTGAGGCACATCCTCAGCAATCTTTTCCGCCACAGGCTCTATCGCCACCGTCTCCAGTCTTCTGGACTTTCGGAAATGATCGATAACAAGATTGACCGTCACCCTTGACATCCAGGACTTGAGAGTCCCCACAGGCTTATACTGCCCAATCGTATCGAATATCCTGATGAAACTATCGTGCATCAGGTCGCGTGCGAGTTCACTGTCTCCGACGTACCTTATGCACAGAGCATAGAGGGAACGTGCATAACGCATATACAGTTCCTTCCTGGCCATCTCATCCCCGCGGGAGCATTTCTCAGCCAGTCTCATATCCTCTATGTTGATTGTTTCCGCCAATCTTTCTTACAACGATATAACGTGATTAACAAATGAATACTTCCGCAAAAGTATGAAAATATTCTTACCTTTGACGTATAAAGACTGATTATGGCAATAATAAAAGAACTCAAGGGCGACACGCCCGTCATCGGAGAACGCGCCTTTCTTGCAGAAACGGCTACACTCATAGGCACTGTGGAAATCGGTGACGACTGCAGTATATGGTATGGTGCGGTTCTGCGTGGAGATGTCGGAGCCATCCGCATCGGTGACCGCGTGAACATTCAGGACAATGCGGTACTTCACGCCACATACAAGCAGTCGGAGTGCATCATAGGCAATGATGTCTCCATAGGCCACGGAGCCAATGTGCACGGGTGTATAATAGGAAATGATGTGATCATCGGAATGGGAGCGATTGTTATGGACAATACTGTAGTACCTGACGGTACCATCATCGCCGCAGGGGCTGTGGTTCCTGCCAACCAGAGACTTGAGCCTGGCATCTGGGCTGGCATACCAGCAAAGAAAATCAAGGATGGCTCTGAGGCTGTCCTGGCCAAAGCCCACGCAAATGCAGAGCATTATATCCATTACAAGACCTGGTACGAAAAGTAAAAGAATAAAACGGTATCTTTGTTCTTTAAAACGATATTAAATGAGAATCGAGAGCATAACATCGGCACAGAATCCGAAGATAAAGGATCTGCTGGCGCTTCAGGAAAAGTCGAAGGAGAGAAGGAAGAAAGGTCTGTTCGTGGTTGAGGGCAGACGCGAACTGCTTCACTGCGTAGAGGCTGGCTATGAACCATATACAGTGTTTATATGCCCTGAGATATTGTCAGAAGGTGATTTCAAAGAGATCGAAGCGCATTGCAGTTGTCCTTTCATCGAGATTCCGCAGCATCTTTATGACAAGGTAGCATATCGCGGAGGCACCGAAGGAGTGATTGCCGAACTCCGCTGCAAGGAGACGAGCCTGGAGAATCTGCAGTTGAAGCAGAATCCGCTGGTGGTTATACTGGAGGCTGTGGAGAAGCCGGGCAATCTGGGCGCGGTTCTTCGTAGCGCGGATGCATCGGGAGTGGATGCAGTGATTGTATGCGCCCCTCTTACAGATATATACAATCCCAATCTCATCCGTTCCAGCATAGGGGCGATATTCACCGTACCGGTTGCCACAGCATCTTCAGAAGAAACCATCAAATGGCTGAAAGACAATGGAATAAAGATATACACCGCACAGTTACAGGACTCGAAGTGGTACTATGACACGGATATGAAGGGAGGCACGGCCATCGTGATGGGAACTGAAGCGACCGGACTGACAGATGTGTGGAGAAAGGCGGCCGATGCGCATATCAAGATTCCGATGCTGGGTAAACTGGACTCCCTCAACGTATCGGTATCCGCCGCAATCCTTATGTTTGAGGCTGTAAGACAAAGAAACTTATGAAATTCGGACTTATAGGACATCCCATTGCACATTCGCTCTCCCCTGCTCTTTTCAAGGCCGGGTATGAGGGGCGTTATCCATACGGGCTTATCGAGGGAGCCGATTTCGAGGAATCGTACATTAAGTTTCTGGAAGAATATGACGGCATCAACGTGACGGCTCCGTTCAAGGAACTGGCGCTTGCCAAGGCAGAGATCCTGTCCGAGGAGTGCAAGATCATAGGAGCGACGAATCTTCTTATAAAGACACCGGAAGGCATCAAGGCTTATAATTCCGACTATCTCGGAGTACGGATGTGGCTGTCCGAGGTGGCAGTGGGTCTGAAAAGAACCCCTCCCACTCCTACGTCGTGGGTCCCTCCCCCTGCGGCCAGGGGGGTAGCACGCTTTTCAGACCCACTGCCACCTCAGACAGCCGTCAAGGCTCTGATCGTCGGGCTTGGAGGTGCAGGAAAGGCAGCGGCGGCAGCAGCAGAATCACTTGGTATGGAAGTGATCAGGATGAATCGTACCGTGAGGGATGATGAGACTAGGCCTTTAAGCGATTTCAGAGAGTGTTTCCGCGAGGCTGACATCATCATCTATAATATACCGACAACCATTCCGGAGTTGTCTGAGCTGTCAGATGAGGACTTCGGTGACGGAAAACCTAAATTCATATTGGAAGCGAACTACCGAAATCCCTCATTCGACGAAACGTTGCTTAAGAAAATGAAAGAGGCCAATCCTATGATCGGATATACATCCGGAAAAATATGGCTTCTGTATCAGGCTGTGACCGGATATGAAATTTTTACCGGTGAAAAGCCTGATTTGAACAAGATGTCCGCTGTTTTATAAGAAAATATCACTATCTTGCGGAGTTTTTGGGCTATGCCCTATAAAAGACGATTTTAAACACAGAACATTATGTCATTGAACAAAGCAATGCTGATCGGTAACGTTGGACGCGACCCTGAAGTACGTTACCTTGATGGACAATCCGGAAATGCAAAAGTGGCGACATTCACGTTAGCCACAACCGAGAGGTACAGGGACCGCAACGGTGAAACACGTGAAAACACAGAATGGCACAACATCGTAGCCTGGAGAAACACGGCTGACGTTGTGGAGCGCTTCGTAAAGAAAGGCACCCAACTCTATATAGAGGGACGCATCCGCACCAGATCTTGGGATGACCAGAACGGCAACAAGAGATATACTACTGAAATCATTGCCGACACACTTCAACTTCTCGGAAAGAAATCCGACAATCCGGGAGCACAGCCAGGAGGATATCCTCAGCAGGGACAGTCCTACCAGCAGCCGGCACAAGGTTATCAGCAGCCTGGTTATGCGCCACAGGCTCAACCTGCCGCACCAGCATACACTCAGCCTGCATACCAGGCACAGCAGCCGGCTCCGCAGAGCAATATGGCAGATGATATGCCGGAAGACGACCTTCCATTCTAATTGAATGATATTAACTGAAAATCAAAATAAAGAAAATGAAACTTGACGTTGTACTCGGCCTCCAGTGGGGCGACGAAGGCAAAGGTAAGATCGTTGACGTGCTTGCAAGCAGATATCCTGTCGTAGCACGTTTCCAGGGTGGTCCTAACGCAGGACACTCACTCCATTTCGATGGAAAGAGTTTCGTACTCAGATCAGTTCCGTCAGGAATCTTCAGAGAAGATGCCAAGAACATCGTGGGTAACGGAGTGGTTCTCGACCCTATAACATTCAAGGGTGAATGCGACAATATCGCACAGAAGACAGGCATTCCTGTAACTGAGCGCATTGTGATTGCAAAGAAGGCTCATCTTATCCTTCCGACTCACAGGCTGCTTGACGCTGCTAACGAGGCAGCAATGGGCAAAGGCAAAATCGGTTCGACCCTCAAAGGCATCGGCCCGACATACACAGACAAGATCAGCCGTCACGGTCTGCGCGTAGGCGACATCCTCGCTCCAGACTTTGCAGACAGATATGCCAAACTTCAGAACAGGCATATCACCCTTCTGAACCAGATGGGTTTCGAGTGTGACCCTCACGCTGAGGATGCTGCATTTATGGAAGCCGTCGAGTTCCTCAAAAAATTCGAACTCGTTGACTGCGAATACTATATCAACGACCTCCTCAAGACTCAGGACATCCTTGCAGAAGGCGCGCAGGGATCTATGCTCGACGTTGACTACGGTTCATATCCTTTCGTAACATCTTCCACCACATCCTGCTCAGGAGCCTGCGTAGGACTCGGCGTGAACCCACATCTGATCGGACACGTTTACGGAATCTTCAAGGCATATTGCACAAGAGTGGGCAGCGGTCCGTTCCCTACAGAACTTTTTGATGAAACCGGAGAGAAGATCCGTGCCATCGGACACGAATTCGGAGCCGTAACAGGGCGTCCTCGCCGCTGCGGATGGCTCGACCTCGTAGCGCTGAAGTATGCTGTTATGATCAGCGGAGTGACCGACCTGATTATGATGAAATCAGACTGTCTCGACACATTCGAAACAATCAAGGTCTGCACATCATACATAGTCGATGGAAAGCCTTCAGACCAATGGCCTTTCGACACCTACGCAGATATCCAGCCTGTCTATACAGAGTTCAAGGGCTGGAATACAGATCTGACTCACTGCCGTGCCGAAGAAGATCTTCCGAAAGAGTTCCGCGAATATATCGCATTTATGGAGCAATACATCGGGGTACCGATCAAGATCATCTCAGTAGGTCCTGACAGAGAGGCTACAATTATGAGATAAAGAAAAAGTCGCTGAATATCAGCGACTTTTTCTTTATATAGACCTATCATCAAGCCCTAAATCAGGATGTTTTCTTGATGAAAAACGTAGCAGGACAGATACTATCACAGCCACGATTCCAAGGAAAATGAAGACGTGTTCGGCTGCAAGAGCAGCAGAGACTTCCTGGGCGTGATTGCCCGCCTCAGTTATAGTCTGAGTAAATATTCGTCCCACATAGATAGGTACAGCCCACATTCCTAGATTCTGCACCCAGTAAATCAGTGAATAGGCTGTACCTAAGTTCTTTTCAGGTATGATCTTCGGTACTGAAGGCCACATAGCAGATGGTACGAGCGAATATCCTATGCCCAGAAGAGCGATTGCAATATATGCGTATGCCGCTACTCCCTGAGGAGCAAAGGTTATGATCAGATGAGACACCAGCACCAGAGCCGATCCTACGATCAGCCAGATAGTTGCCTTTCCCACTTTATCTACCAAGGCTCCAAAAAGCGGAGTGAACAGTATAGTAAAGAAAGGTATCATCGCCAGAAGAACTGTGGCAATATCCAGATTCACACCGAAAAGCGGAAGCAGAATCGACACTCCGAACTTCTTGAAACGGATCACACAACAATAGAATGTAACGCAAAGCAAGGCTATCATCAGGAAGCGAGGATTGCTCAAGACCTTCCATATATCCGAAAATCTAAACTTATCCTCTTCTGCCGTCTGCACCTTGTCCGTCTCACCGGTCTGACGATCGAATCTCGTATCCATTGCAACGAACACTGCCCATAGAATGACTCCGATAGCAAGGACTGCGAGACCGATCAATGCAGGCTTGTTAGTATCAGCCAGCGTATATATCTGCCCTGCAGGCTTCTGAGCCACGATCATAGGTGCAACAAGAATGGCTGTTGCCGTACCGAATCTTGCAATGGAAAGTTGAAGTCCCATTGCAAGAGCCATATTCCTGCCTTTGAACCACTTTGCTATGGAACGTGTCACGGACACACCCGCTATCTCGCTTCCCAGTCCGAAGAGCATACAACCTATATAAGCAATTGTCAGGGACTTCTCCGGGGTGAATCCCGCCGATATGGCAAAGGTCACAAAGGCAGCACCCCCGGCCATCATACCGACGAAGATCGATCCTACCAGCCTCACTCCGAATTTATCCAGAAGCGCTCCGCATATAATCAGACCACCCCAGATGCAAAGGAAGGAGTAACCGCTTGCATAGAATCCGTAATCGGCCATATCCCATCCTAGTTCAAGCATCTCAGGATTCTTGAAAAGTTCGGACAAAGAAGAGAACATATCGTCGAAGAAATACGACGCAAACATAGGAACAACAAGGCACGCCAGCGCAAGCCAACGTGCCCATCTGCTGTCCCTGAGAGTATTTTTCAGGGTTGACATTATTTCTTGATGTTAGGAAGTTCGAGTCCGTATCCCTTTTTCTTATCCTCCACCTTAAGAAGGAGAGACATAAAGAAGGCAACGATTCCGAATGAAGAGAAAATGATCATTGGCACTGTATATCCTCCTGTAGCCTTAAGTGCGTTTCCGATGATGAGCGGAACGAAGCAGAGACCTACATTCTGGATCCAGAAGATGAGTGAATATGCACTTCCAAGAATCACAGGATCAATGATCTTCGGTACTGATGGCCAGAGAGCGGCAGGCACAAGAGAGAATGACACTCCGAGCACAACGATCAGAAGAAGAGCGAACCACTTCTGAGGGTAGAGCGGAAGGATGAATGCAAAACTCAAGTGACAGATAATCATAATGATAGCACCGAGCATAAGCATACTTGCTCCTTTTCCCCTTGTATCGAGAAAACCTCCGAGGAACGGAGTAAGCACCATTGCGAGGATAGGGAACCATCTGAAAAGATCCGCTGCATCTGATGCCGGAATCTGAAGAGTCACTTCAAGGAAATTGGTCGCATATCTCTGGAATGGGAAGATTGCCGAATAATAAAGGACACAAAGAAGAGCCACGATCCAGAACATCTTGCTTTTGAAAATCTTCTTGAGATCGCTTACCTTGAATTCCTCCTCCGAGTCTCCGCCTGCAACGATACCCTTCTGCTTGTCGAGTTTGACGTCCATCACCGAAAAGACTATGAAATTGATGAGACCGATGAGAAGAAGCACAACACAGAAAAGGATAGGAGCCTCAATGTTTCCGAACTTGTCGGCCAGACGAGGTGAAGCGGAAAGAACTGCGAATACACCAAGACGCGCAATAGCCATCTCAAGTCCCATAGCAAGAGCCATTTCCTTACCCTCGAACCACTTTGCAATAGCCTTGGACACAGTGATGCCGGCCATTTCGCAACCGCAGCCGAAAATCATAAAACCGAGAGAAGCCATCTTTGCGCTTCCTGGAAGGGCTGTCCACCAAGAGCCGAGCCACTCGCAGAATGCCGTAGCCTGGAACCAGTCTGTGATACCGATATACTTGATTCCCGCTCCAACAACCATAAGCGATGTCGAAAGGATTCCTGTAAAACGCACTCCCATCTTGTCAAGGATGATACCTGCAATAATGAGGAAGCCGCAAACATTAAGGATGTATTCGGATGCCGCGTATGTTCCGAAAACAGAACTGTCCCAACCTCTTGAGGACTCTACGAGAGACTGGAGAGGAGACATCACATCCACGAACATATAAGCGAAAAACATTGCCAGGGCAATGAGAATAAGCGCAGCCCACCTTGCAGCGAAACTGTCGTTCAGATACTTTTTGATTGTTTCTGCCATAATATTTGTTAGTTAGATTAAACGTCTATCAACTTGCGAAGATAGCATTTTTTGAGTACCTTCGCAAGTCAAACTGTTTTGAACGCAATATGGATCAAAACCATACTAAATACAGGATACTGGATAAGGTGAACTCCCCCAAGGACATAAAGGGTCTGAACATCGGTGAGTTAGGCGAATTGTGCACAGAAATCAGACAGTATATGATAGAATGCTGTTCGGTAAACCCTGGACATCTAGGGTCGAGCCTCGGAGCAGTAGAACTTATCGTAGGCCTGCATTATGTATATGAAGCACCGGACGACAAGATTGTGTTCGATGTGGGTCATCAGGCATACGCACACAAAATCATCACCGGACGTCGCGAAGCATTCAGGAAGAACAGGATGAAGGACGGCATAAGCGGCTTCCCGAAACGTTCGGAAAGCGAATATGACGCATTCGGAGCAGGTCATTCATCCACATCCATATCAGCGGCATTAGGTTTTGCAGAAGCAGCGAAGCAGCAGGGTCTGGCACATAAATCTGTCGCATTGATCGGAGACGGATCGCTAACCGGAGGCCTCGCATTCGAAGGTCTCAACAATGCCGGAGCATCCAAATCAGACATTCTGGTTGTGCTTAACGACAACAATATATCCATAGACAGGAACATAGGTGCCATTCACGAATATCTTCTGAAGATAACTACAGACCCGCGCTACAATAGAGCAAAAAAGCATATCTGGAACAAACTCGGCGAGGGACGCTTCAGGGAATGGATACAGAAAATGGTGGTAAGCACCAAGTCCTCTCTCGTCCGTCACAGCGGAGGAGATCTTTTCGAATCGATGGGTTTCAGATATTTCGGGCCTATTGACGGAAACGACATCGAGCAGGTCATCAGCACATTGAAAAAACTCAAGGAACTCGACGGACCGCTCATCCTGCACACCCTGACGACAAAAGGAAAGGGTTATGCACCTGCCGAAGCGAACCAGACAGTATGGCACGCCCCAGGTATATTTGACCCCGAGACCGGAGAGCGGTTCAAAAGCATAAAAGGCAGGCACAGATATCAGGACGTATTCGGAAAGACACTGATCGAACTGGCACAGACGAATCCCCAGGTTGTGGGCGTAACACCTGCAATGGCTTCCGGATGCGGGATGAGCTTCCTTGCCGAGGAAATGCCTGAAAGATTTTACGATGTCGGCATAGAAGAAGAACACGCCGTGACATTCTCGGCCGGTCTTGCGGCAGGCGGAATGAAGCCGTTCTGCAACATATATTCATCATTCTCACAAAGAGCATACGACCAGATTATCCACGACGTGGCCCTACAGAATCTTCCTGTGGTGTTATGTCTGGACAGAGGAGGAATCGTCGGAGAAGACGGTGCTACACACCACGGATGCTATGATATGGCCGCATTCAGGACCATACCGGGTGCCATCATTGCAGCACCAAAGGATGAAATCGAACTTCGCAATATGATGTACTCGGCTATGCTTTCAGAAAACGGCCCATATATAATAAGGTATCCGCGAGGGTATGGAGAAGGCAGAGAGTGGCAGAATGCTGAATTTGAAACATACGAAAGCGGGAAGGGTGAAAAAATGCTCGACGGCGAACACATCGCAATAATCGCAGCGGGTCCGGTAGTCAACAGAGCCGTGGAAGCAGCAGAGGAAGTTAAAGCAAGAACAGGGAAATCACCTGCTATATATAATATAAGGTATATAAAACCTATAGATGAAAGAATTCTTGAAGAAGTCTGCGGAAAATTCGAAAGGATTATCACCATCGAGGACGGAACAATAGTAGGCGGACTATTCGGATGTGTCGCAGAATACATTTCAAGGAATGGGAGGAATACGCAGATAACCCCTATCGCTATACCAGACAGATATTTAAGCCAGGGAACTCAGGAAGAACTCCGGGATGAATGTAGTCTGACTACTAAGAGAATAGCGGAAACAATTGAAACGGAAATGAAAAAAATCTCAAAAAAAGATTGAAAAGTTTTGCAGATTTAAAAATAATGCATACCTTTGCAATCCCGTTAAGGAAATATGCTCCGAAAGGGAAAACAATATTGCCGATGTAGCTCAGTTGGCCAGAGCACGTGATTTGTAATCTCGGGGTCGTGGGTTCGATTCCCTCCATCGGCTCAAAAGTTCTAAAAGAATTTTGGGAGAATACCAGAGTGGCCAAATGGGGCAGACTGTAAATCTGCTGGTTTATACCTTCGGTGGTTCGAATCCATCTTCTCCCACCAAAAGCCCGAAACAACCGATCGGGCTTTTACTTTGAAAAGCGGAAGTAGCTCAGTCGGTA
>JAZRBS010000047.1:0-25366 GCA_045635205.1 Candidatus Cryptobacteroides sp.
AATATCGGATTCTTCTGAGGGCCTTCGTTAATAGGACTTTCACCTTTGCAGATGAAATCCATATATTTCCAATACTTATATTCGAAATCCTTTATGACACCTGTAATGGTATATGCCTCACAATCAAATTCCACTGGCTGAATCTTCATACCGATTGCAAGTTCAGGCTTGCCTGCTATCTTGGTTGCATATGATTCACTGACAATGATGTCGGTATATGAAGCAAGACAGTCACCATTGCCTACAAGGAACTCATAATCAAAGATATCAAAGAAGTCACCTCTGACTGCAAGACCTCTTGTGGAAAATCTGTCGTCGCCCGACTCCATCACTACGTCATCAATGTTGTTGATGAAGGTTATCTCCTCAATCTCCGGAATCTGCTCCTTCATCGGTTCATAGATTCCGTATGGCATACTTTGGAACGGGAAATATATCCTGTCATAATCAGGATTCTCGTGCGCGATGCTGTATTGCTGCCAGATATAACTGCCGATGAGCAGCACGAATGCCAGCGCGACGCTAAGTCCCACGACCTCGATCGCTGTGTATAACTTGTTTCTTCCTAGGAATCTCAGGTAACTTTTCATATTGCTGTTTTATTGGTGGCACGTAAGTGCTTGGGTATTAGTGGTTTGCGTGTTATCACAGCATCGCCCTATTCTTTCTTCAGCGCTTCGGCCGGGTTGGTGCGGGCGGCGCGGAGGGTTTGCCAGAGGACGGCAAGGATGGAGATGGTAAATGAAATGAATGTAGCAAGTGCCACGTACCATCCCCAGCCCGGTATGGTCGCCAGGTCGAACCAGGTCTGTTTCATTACCATCCATACTGTCACCGGTACAGCCACGACATTTGCAATCAGGGTTACCTTCAGAAATGACTGGAGGGTGCGTCGGGTTTCTGTGGCTATGGTACCTCCGAACACTTTTCTGACGGCTGTGCCGTGCGTGTTTTCATCTGCGTAATAGATGCTCATACCAATCATTCCGAGGATTGCTATGAGTACAATCATCAGCGCGATACCGGTGACTACATTCTTTATGAACTCTATCTTCTGCAGGTCGCGTTCGAGAATTTCGTTCAAATACAATGACTCACGTCCTATGTGTCTGGGATCCACAACTTTACATCCGCTGATCTTCTCGTATGCTTCTGCTATTACACGTCTTGCATTTTCGTGGTCTCCGTTAGTCCGTATTATGTAGGCAAGGTTGTAGTCGTTGACATACTCCTTAGGCCAGACATAGACAAATCCTATCGACTTGTCTTTCATCAATGCAGGCACTCCGCTCATCTGATAATCACCTATGACTCCCAGATTTTTGAATACGGCCTCAGTGTCATTGAACTCGTCCTGCAGGAATTCACTCTTATCTACGAGTTCCTTCAATGATTCAGTCATCCAGACGCCGTATGGCTCGTTGCTGAACTTTTCCAAGATCTCGAATCCATAGATACCGAATGCTTCCGGGGTACAATAGAAACTGTGTGCCTTCGCTGTCTGATCACCATTCTCATCCATCCATATATTATGTTGACGGCTATTGAACACAGTACCGTTTGTATAGTCAACGGCCTCTATTTCAGGATGTGTAAGCAGTTCGCTCTGCAATGCATCGTAATGAGTAAAGCAGTTTGATTCCGGCTCCAGTCTGTCACTTGGCAATAGATAGAACAGATCTTTATGTTCGCATCCGCTGTCGATATTGATCATATTGTTGTATCCCACTTGCAATATTATGCTGAAGGTTATGAAGGCTGTCGCCAGGATGCTCTGAATGCAGATGAAAACTTTATTCAATATGGTTTTTCTGTTGAATCGGAATGTGCCTTTAGTGACATCAAGGGCACTGAATCGAGAAACATAATATGCCGGAACAAATCCGGATAGAATTGATGTCAGAAACAGGATTGTCAGGATTGCTATGATAGTCAGTGGCTCAAACGATATGTTGAATTTGCTGCCCAATCCGTCATATCCCTGAAGCATCGTGTTGATGACAGGAAGAACAGCGACTGCGATACATACACCGACTATTGTGCAGACCACGGTTACAGCAAATGCTTCTCTGAAGTACTGGAAATATATTACAATCTTCTGCGAGCCTAAAAGATTTTTGGTGGCGGCTTCTTTTGCTCTCTTTCCAGCCAAGGCGACATTCAGGTTGACGTAATTCATCAGAGCCATCATCAAGAGCAGCACAACGAGGATAACCACAATGTTGATGGTAAATTTTGTGTTTATCGTAAAGTATTGATTGGCGTCATCGTATGTGATTTCATCATATCTGACAAGGCTGCATTGTTCATCTGCGATAAGTTTGCTGATGGTATTTATGAAACTCTCCCGATAGTGTTCAGACCAATCTGCTCCACTGGCCGCTACAGTCTCATTGATATATCTATTACTGAAGTCCTTATAATGTTTTACCGTCAGTTCCTTGATTTTCTTTTCAGCCTCATCAGCATTGATGCCATCTTTGAACTTTACCATCGTAACCATTCCGGAGAGCATTTCCTGAAATGGAAGTGAAGGGTATTTCTCACCACGTGATGACATAGCCATAATCATATCATTATACTTGATGAGGCCGTCACCAAAGTCTTTGTAGATTGCAGTGATAAGATAGTCCCGCTCAAGAAGGGTAATGGTTTTGCCTATTGCATCACCCTCTGGAAAGAAAGTGTTTGCAAAGGTCTCTGATATGCCTACCTCGGAAGGAACCTTCAGGAAACTGTCATCTCCTGCTATGAATTCCCGTGGAAAGAAGTCAAAGAAGTTTTCTTCACACCAGTTTATCTTTACGCAGTCGGCATTTTTTAAGGTGAAGTGCCCCGGATATAGGAGCATTGTGCTGGTAGATTCAATCTCCGGGATATTATCAGCCAGATGCTCTCCCAAAGCCCAGGTGGTGTGAAGGGAGTTCTGATATGATACAGAATATATCCTGTCATAATCAGGATGTTCTCTTCCCATTTTGAATATGTTGACCAGCCAACTTGTGAGTATGGTTACAAAGGCAAGAGACAAACTCAGGCCTATCACTTGAATAGTTGTGTATCTTTTGTTTCTCGATAGGAATCTAAGGTAACTTTTCATAATTTTATGACTTAATGCTGAAAAGGGGAATGGCAATCTTATAACCCAAATAATTAGTGTCTTATATTCAACTAACTCAACCATTCCCCGATTCAGCGGGAGAATTCATATCATTTATTCCTTCTTCAGCGCCTCGGCCGGATTGGTTCTCATCAAGCGGAATGCCTGGAAACTGATGGAGATAATGACTACCGTTATGACAATGATGACGGAAATTATATATATCCATACTGTGTTTTCAATTCTGACCGGATACCCGGAGAGCCATCTGTCGATGTATGAATAGGCCAGAGGTATTGCAATGGCTGCACCTGCAAGTACCGGGATCAGGAATCCTTTGACCATCTGCCAGAAAACCTCTGCATTCGAACTGCCGAAGACCTTGCGGACAGCAGTGTCGTGCGTGCTCATCTGAGCAGAGTATGAACTCAAAGCAATGATCGCCATTATTGTAATAAGAATGCTTAGCAGAGCGAATGTGCCTATCATTGCAAAGATCTTCTGCTCGTCCTTGAACTTTTCTTCCACAAGGGAGTTCAAAGTGTCTATCTGAGGCATATTCTCGGCATCCTTACGCTCGCTATAGAATGCACGGATCTTTTTCAGAGCATCTTTTTCATTGCCGTTTACCTTTACCAGCAATCCGAACAGATACGAGTCGGTGTTTGACTGGACAAGGATGCCTTGAATTATTTGTGGGTCATACTCCTTTATAGACCTCAATTTGAAATCTGATACGACGCCGTCAACTGACCAGGGCACGTCCATATTTATCTTACCTTCATCAATAAGCTGCTTTATCTGTTCATACGAACTCTTGCATAGCAGGCTCTTCCTTATGGAACCATTGTTCATTGTCTTGGATGTTCCGAAGTCTTCAAGAACCTCGATTCCAAGAATATCAAGTGCCTCTGAATCACCGCTCAAGACGTGCATCAGGTGTTCTTTTGATAGATAGGTCATCACCCCGAAATCTGTAGGAGGTGCAGCCAGACTGCCGATCCTGTCCACATAACTCTCTTCCAGGAGTTCGTCCTTGAACCTGAGGTTGTCATTTGTGACGAAATCAACATATATGATGTTGTCAGTTTCATATCCCATAGGGGTATTGATCATATACCTTGTCTGAGCATAGATGGTCAATGTCACGGCTATGGCCGCTATGCTGAGCAGACCTTCCAGTCCGATGAATATTTTTCCTAAGGTGACTTTGTCGCTTTTTCTTGCATCGCCCTTTATTACCTCTATCGGTTTGTATTTAGACATTACCAAAGCCGGCACAAGGCCTGCTGCAAGAGACAGAATCAGGATGACCGCAACTGCAAATATCCACATAGCGTATGTGTTGAACAAAGCAATATGACTGCCGAGAAGTTCTCCTACTATATCCTTAAGTGCGAACGCAAGTGCCACTGCGATTGCGAATGACGCGCCCACCAGAGTTGCAGCCTCGGATATGCATTTGATATAGATCCCTTTTCTTGTGGTGCCGAGCAGTTGTCTGGTTGCCATCTCCTTCACTCTGAATCGGGAGAATGCCATCGTAAGGGAAATATAGTTAAGACCAGCAAACACGAGAAGAATCATACAGGCAAACATAAATGTCCGATACATATTTACATTTGTAATGTTATCGAAATGGGTTCCGGAGAGATCGCTTGTGTGATGAATGTGGCAGAATGGGATCAAATCAATCCTTGTGTATCGGGCATATTTCTTGTCCGGGTCTGTGTCATTATTTTCCAGCAGGAATTTTCCGATCTTATCAGTGTCAGCTCCTTCTGAAAGTTTTACATAATGGATGGAGTTAGGACGCCCCAACCGCATCTTTATGTGTGCCGGATACATTGTGTTGTCGATATTGTTGATATAGCCCAGATTCAGGAACATTCCACGATCCTGAAGAACGGTCTTTCCCATATCTTTATAAACGCCTGTTACCGTCAACTGAACATCCTTCAGACGATGCTCGTTTATGATCAGCGTCTGTCCGACTGGATTCCGGTCAGGGAACATCGCATTTGCCACCGTTTCTGAGATAACGGCAGCATTCGGCAGTTCCATAACAGCCTCAGGGTCTCCATATTTGAGTTCAATTCCGAAGAAATCAAAATAGTTACCACGTATCAGGACTGGCGTGATGTCCATCTTCTGCTCTCCAGAAACTGTCTGTATATACTGGGTCTTTCCGTCGTATGCGGTGTGAATGATGGCATTGCACCAATCTTCTATTTCAGGCACCTGCGGGAATACAACTTCAGGATCCGGCCTGTAGAATTTTGAGTCATTTGGCAGGACAAGGTAAATATCATCGCTGTTCTTTATCTTGTTGTCACAACTCAAGTCATCGAATACGACATTTCCAAGCAGCAGCACGAATGCCAGTGCGACGCTAAGTCCCACGACCTCGATCACAGTGTAAAGTTTGTTTCTTGATAGGAATCTTATGTAACTTCTCATATTGCTGTTTTATCGGTGGCGCGTAAGTGCCTGAATGTTAATATTTTGTGTTATATGCCTGCTGTGTTTGTGCAGCAGGCGTTTAGGGTAAGTTGCTGTGGGACAGTATGTTACGTGTCGCAGTATTTTGCATTACTCCGTCTTCAGTGATTCGGCGGGGTCGGCAGTAGCGGCGTTCCAGCAACGGAGGACGACCACGCCGACCGTCACGGACATCACAGCAACGAGCGCCAGGGCGAACACCCACCAATAAATCGGGCAGCGGTGCGCGAATGTCGCAAGGTAACGGTCGACTATGACCCAGCTTATCGGTGCGGCCACGGCAAAACATACGAGTACGATCTTCACGAATCTGCTGCAGAACATTGCCAGGATCTCACCTACGGTTGCACCATTGACTCTGCGCAGAGCGATCTCCCTGCGACGGTACTGTGTCTCGAACATCACCAGACCGAATACTCCCATAAGCGAGATGATGATTGCGATAAGGGTGAAGAGGCTGATGAGATCCGAAAGAGCTTTTTCTTTCCTGTATGTCGAATCGATATTTTCCTCGAAGAAATAGATATCCCATTCATCTGGAGAGAAGTTGTATCTCCACTCACTGAGAGTAGTTCCGATATGCGTCATCACCTGCTGATAGTCTGCTCCGGCAGCAACTCTGATGAATGCCGTCGAAGGATACCACCACGGATCTCTACCGAACACATAAAGAGCGAACGGACTTACCTCTTCCTTGAGTGTCTTGAAGCTGAAATCATCACAGAATCCAACGATCTCTGCATCATTGTCAGCGTGTCCGCTTACCATGTCTTCAAGACTGAATCCATACTGCCTGCGTGCAGCCTCATTGAAAATGAATGTACCATTCGGATTGTTTTCATCCTCCTTGCGGAATGATCTTCCTTCAGTAATCTCTATCCCCATAAACTCAGGGAAGTCTGCTGCCACAGCATAACACTGGAAATTGACTATTGTACCATTCCAGTCGCGGCCCCAACCCATTCTCTGTGATGCGAGAAGATTACCTGCAGCCCATGTTACATCGAGGATCTGAGGGTCTTTCTTGAGCTGTTCCTCTACTGCTTCAGCATTCTGTCCTATATATTCGGTAGTATGAACATATAGCAGCTGCTCCTTATCGAATCCCATGTCATAGTTCACCATGTAGCTGCGCTGCAGGTTGATGAATCCCGAGCAGATGATAAGAACGATGGAAATAACGAACTGTAATCCGATAAGGATGTAGCGGAGTTTCTGACCAGCCTTTGTGCCGCTGAATGATCCCTTGAGTACCAATGCCGGCTCGAATGATGTAATATAGAACGCAGGATAGAGACTTGATACAATTGAAATTACGATTGCAATGATTACTGTCAGAATAGTCACGCCGATATTATTACCGAAATTGCTGTCAGCGCTGATCAGATGAGTCAGCTGGCTCATATTGAACAGCATCACAAAGGCGAAAGCCAGAACAAGAGCGAACAGAATCAGCGTTATGCTTTCTGCCACAGTACTGCTGATAAGTTCACGACGGGTGCAACCAAGCACCTTCTTTGTGTTTACCGACCTGATGCGTTCAGGAATCTGTGCAAAAAAGAAATTGATATAGTTGATGAATGCAATGCTGACGATCAGAATAGCAACAATGATCAGGATGACAGTCGTAGTCTTGCTTCCGTGTTCGATAGGATTGGAGAGATTATCAGAGAAATACAGTTCCTCCAATGAAACGAACTCGACCTCTGCCGCTTTAAGAAAGCTTCCTAACGCCTCATCATAATCTTCCTGACTCATTCCCATTTCTTCAGCAGAAGGCAATGCACTGAAATACTTTTCCTTCAGAAAGTCAGCTGTAGTCTTGGAGAGGTTTTCTGCCATCTCGTCAATCTGTGAAGGATCGTACAGTTTTACGAAATAGTTATATCCCCATTCTGAGAAATTTGTTATGCCGTCATCACCTATATTTCTCAATACCTGGACATTTTTCAAGTGAGAGTTCTTCGGCATATCCTTGAAAATAGCCTTGATGGTCCTGATCGCACGGTGCTCTTCATATCCGAGAGTCATTCCCACTTTCAGTCCGAAACGCTTTGCAATTGTTTCACTGACTGCCAGAGTGCTGTAGTCTGTGATGTCGTCCAATGAGCCTTCCACTGCTTCAAATCCAAAGACACTCAAGGCCTTTCCGCTGAATGAGGTGATTCCCAGATCAATGTCCCTTCTCACTCCGTCTTCCTCGATCCAATATCTGTTATACTCGGTATTGCCGCCACTCAAGATTCCTCCACATTCTATGTTTGGGGAACCTTCAATGATCACCTCTGCAAGAGGACGACAGAAGTTCATCTGTCTCTTTCCGCTTCCGTCCATATCTCCGGATGTCATAGAGAATATCCTCTCCGAATCCTTGATGCCCTTGTTGAAGTTCAGGTCGTAATTCACCTGAACCAGAATGATATAGAATGCAGCAAAGGCGACCGCCATACCGAGCACATTCAGTATGCCCGATATTGCAGATCCGCCTCTTCTGAATATATTGAATGGTGTCATTTGTTATCGTTATAGGGTTATTTCGTGTCTGTATTTGCTAAGTCTTATTCTGTCATTTCGACCGAGTCAAATTTTTGTCATTTCGACCGAGCGAAGCGAGTGGAGAAATCTATATAATGGATTCCTGTCATAGATTTCTCGTCTCCACTTCGTTTCGCTCGAAATGACAATGTGCAGTATCTCAAAACATTACAGTTCGTTCTTTACATCGCTGACGATCTGACCGTCGAAGAGGTTGACGATGCGCTGTGCGCAAGCGGCGTCCTTCTGCGAGTGGGTCACCATCACGATGGTTGTGCCTTCCTTGTTAAGTTCTGTAAGAAGATCCATAACCTCCTTGCCGTTCTTTGAGTCGAGGTTACCGGTAGGCTCATCGGCGAGAATCAGCTTAGGGTTTGATACGACTGCACGGGCGATGGCGACGCGCTGCTGCTGACCTCCGGAGAGCTGCTGAGGGAAATGCTGGGCTCTGTGGCTGATGTTCATTCTCTTGAGCATCTCGGTCACGCGCTGCTTGCGTTCTGATGAGCTGATGTTGAGATAGCGGAGGGGGAGTTCCACATTCTCGAACACGTTGAGTTCATCGATCAGGTTGAAACTCTGGAACACGAAGCCGATATTGCCTTTGCGGAACTTCGTACGGTCCTTCTCCTTGAGTTTGGCAACCTCCTGTCCGAGAAGCATATAACTTCCGTCGGTAGGGTTGTCGAGAAGTCCGAGGATATTCAGGAGGGTTGACTTGCCGCATCCTGACGGACCCATAATTGCCACGAATTCGCCGTCCTTTATCTCGAATGAAACCTTGTTGAGTGCTGTTGTCTCGATTTCCTCTGTACGGAAAACCTTGCTGAGGTCTGTAACTGTAATCATCTTAGTATTATTTAATCGTTAATATTCTGTATAGTATGTAAGGTAATATATCAGTATTGTGCCAAACTATATAACTTATTGTTTTGTAGTCGTTTGTGCTTTTTGTGCGCTTTTGGTGAGTGTAAAGTTTCTTTACATTTTTGTAAAGTCATTAGTTAGAATACCAGCACCTCATTATCTCCAAAATTGTCATAGCCCGAAGTTATCACTTTTTCCCCGGCTTCCAATCCTTCAAGCACTTCATAGAACTGTGGATTCTGACGGCCGATGCGGATCTCTCGCTTAACTGCCTTTCCTCCCTCAGGCGATACGACGTATATCCACTTTCCTCCGGTTTTCTGGTAGAATGTGCCGCGTGGTATAAGGATGGCTTTCTCAGGCTGTCCTAATTGCAGATTCAGATAGTAGGTCTGACCTGTGCGGATGTTGGCAGGCTGTTCACCGCTGAACTTGAAGTCTGCCTTGAACTTGCCCTCTCGAACTTCAGGATAGACCTTTCTGATGACTGCATCGTATGACTCATTTTGGCGCTCGAATGATGCTGAAAGTCCTGAAGATACTCTGTCAATGTAGTGTTCGTCTATCAATGCTTCAATTTTGTAACTTTCCAGAGAGTTGATCTGACCGATTTTGGAACCGCTGCCTATAGACTGTCCCAAGACTACTTCCAGAAGTCCTAACTCACCATCGATAGGGGCTTTGACTGCAAGATTGTCCTTTCTCTTGCGGATCATCTGCATATTTACCTTCATATTCTCCAGACTCTCACGCATCTGCTTGATCTGTACGCTTCTGTAAAGACTGTCCTGCTCTGCCCGGGCAAGAGTAACTTCCAGTTTTTTGCAGAAGAGCATATAGTCTTCTTCGCTGCGCAGATATTCTTCCTTGCCGATAAGTTCGTCATCGAAGAGTCGCTTCTGGGACTCCAATGTGCGTCCTTTGCGCTTTACTTCAGTCTGGAGTTCAAGAATGTTGAGACTCAGTTGCATCTTCTCCTGCTCCATCTGAATCATTGTGTTTCGAAGCGCATTTTCTTTCTCCGCAAGATTGGACTCGGAATTAAGAATTTCCAGATCAAGATCGTCATTGCTCAGACGGATTATCACGTCACCGGCCTTAACCTGAGAACCCTCTTCGATTACGATTTCTTCGACGATTCCGGCCTCTCTCGGACTCAACTGGATAGTGGTCATAGGGTGCACCTGACCGCTGATGCGTATGTAGTCGTTGAATTCTCCGTCGCGCACTTCGCTTATTGAAAGTGTGTCTTCATTGACCCGAAGAGTGCTTGCATTATCACGGAAGATGAGCCAGAGGATGAATGCGGCCATCATTGCTCCCAGCCAAAATGGAAGGGCTTTCTTGCTGAATACCAAGGCTATGCCTTTTTTCTTTTCAATAGGTTTATCCATAGTTATAAAATCATTTCGTTAACATCTATCTCCAGATCTTCACCTTTGATGAAGTCATATAATGTAGCCTGACGCAGGCTGTAATAGAATGTCCAGAAGTTGCTTACGTCGCTGATCCACTGACGCATAGCACTGTCATTCTCGGTCTGTGCCATATTCAGGTCGGTGACTGTTGCATTCCCTTCCTTGAATCTGTGCATTGTAAGTTCATATCTTTCGGAGGCTATCTTCATCGCCTTTTCTGAAACCATACATTGTTGTCTTTGATTGTTGAATTGACTTACAGCAGTGAACATCTGTCTCCTGTAGTCGTTCTCATACTGTTGCACCTGTGCTCTAACAACCTCCTGTGCAGCCTTCGCCTTCTGAACCTTGCCTTTACCCAGTCCCCAGTCGAATATCGGTATGCTGAATGTTATACCGACTGTCTCCTGATCGAGGAGATTCTTGTAGGCCTGAGGACATTCCGGCCCTGTCTGTGACATACCGAATCGGGCATTGAGAGCGAATGAGAATCCTCTCGAAGCCTTTGCGCGTGCTACATCTGACTCTGCATTCAACAGACTCAGTTCATTGTCCAGACTGAAACTGGAGTTGTCTAGCGCTTTCTGCATCACAAGGTAATAGTCCATCTGGATCATAGGTAACTCTGTGCTCATATCAGGAATTATCTCAAATGATTCATCATATCCCAGAAGAGAGTTCAGAACCATCTGTGCCTCACGCACTTGCACTGCTGTTTCATTTATGGCGATGCTGTCGTTCAGCATTCGGAGTTCGAGTTGGAGGAATTCTGCCTTTGTTACACTTCCCAGTTGAAGCCTCTCCTTTGCAATCCTGAGCATATTCCCCGAGTTCTCGAAATTGCTCTGGCTTATCTCATTGTTCATCTGGGCAAGCAGGAGATCGTGGTATGCATATACTACATTGATCGTGATTGCTTCCATAGCCTCAAGGTAGTCACGTTTGCCCTTTTCGTAGGCTCTCGGCTCTATCATCTTGTCCCATTTGAACTGATTATAAGTGAATAGAGGCTGATAATATGAAACTGTTATAGGTCTTGAGTACCAGGTCAGACTCTTGTTATTTCCAAACTGGTCGATTCTGGATAAATCTGAAAAAACAGAAAGAGTTCCTCCGGTGAATGTGATGTTCTGGTTCACCTGGATACCCACACCGTTCTGAAGATTGTTAGAACTTACATAATTTAGGCTTCCGTCTTCAGGGTTCTGAAGCAGAGTCAGAGAACGGTCGAAGTTCATTATGTCACCATAGAGATAAAACGACGGGAGTCTGCTTGCCTTGTATGATCGATATGCCCAGTAAGTCGATATGAATGCCTGTCTCGCTTCCAGGGCTTCAACCGAACGCTGTCGTGCAGTATGGATCGCTTCGTCCATACTCATTTGGCTCTGAGCAAAGGATGCCGTTATAGCAAGCATAAAGGTCAGTGTTGTCAATATTAGTTTCTTCATCGTTGTTTATAATTGTAAATACTGATGTCTTGGTTTTGCATCACAATGACCATTATGCGTGCCAAAAGTTACAATGATTTGAATGTCAGCTACTTATGTGAGGTTGATTTGTTTGTAAGATGTAAAGATTCTTTACACTTTTGTAAAAGTGCAAAAGAAAAGATGCCCGCAATTTTCATTGCAGGCATCCTTCTCTATGATTTATTTGAAATGTTCTATTGGTTGTATGCGTCAAGTCCGCTCTGGAGGAAGTTTACGAATCCGTCGATTGATAGGTCGTAGCCGCGTACCGGAACGAGCATTTCTCCGTCAGGGGAGAGGAGCACGTAGTTAGGCTGGGCGTTTACATTCCACTTTGTGCGGGCAAGGTATGAGTTGGCACGCCCGAGATCCTTGTAAACCTTTCCGGTCTCAGCGTCAGTAACATAATCCTCTTTATCAAGTTTCTGCTTGTCATCTGTGTAAAGAGCCACCACAACGAAATCATTTTTGAGCATACCGAGGACAGTAGGATCGCTCCATACTCTGGACTCCATCTCACGGCAGTTTACACATCCGTGTCCGGTTACATCTACGAAAACAGGCTTTCCGGCCTTTTTAGCGGCCTCAAGTCCGTCTTCAAGAGAGAAGTATCCCTGAAGTCCGAGAGGAAGGTGAAGGCCGTATTCTGAATCCGTTACAGGAGCAGCGTCTGTGCTGTGTGAAGTGCCGCTGTTCTGTCCTATCACGAAATCCTGTGTCGTAATCGGTGGCATATAGCCTGAGAGAGCCTTGAGAGGCGCACCCCACATACCAGGGATTAGATATACCACGAATGAGAATACTCCGATTGCGAGGGCAAGACGCGGTACCTTGAGGTATTCGAGTGGCTCGTCGTGTGCGAAGCGGATCTTGCCGAGGAGGTAAAGACCGAGAAGAGTGAACACAACTATCCAGATTGCAAGGTAAACCTCTCTGTCGAGGATGCCCCAGTGATATGTCTGGTCAGCAACGCTGAGGAACTTAAGTCCGAGGGCCACTTCAATGAATCCGAGAACCACCTTAACAGAGTTGAGCCAACTTCCGCCGCTCTTCTTGAATTTCTTCAGAAGTGATGGGAAGAATGCGAGAACAGTGAATGGAAGTGCAAATGCTACAGAGAATGCGAGCATTGTAACCATAGGCTCCCAGAATTCGCCCTGAGTTGACTTGATGAGTACCGAGCCCACGATAGGACCTGTGCAGGAGAATGAAACAAGCACAAGTGTAAGTGCCATAAAGAACACTCCAGCAAGACCCTTCTTGTCAGAATTCTTGTCGCTCTTGTTTACGATGGACTCTGGGAGAGTGATTTCAAATGCTCCGAAGAACGATGCTGCAAAGATCATAAACACGATGAAGAAGATAATGTTCGGCAGCCAGTGTGTAGAGAGCCAGTTGAAGATATCGGCGGTTACAGCGTCTCCTCCGATGAGTCTTGTGAGCATTATGATCACGGAGATCGGAACTGTATAAAGAAGCACGATGAAGAGACCGTACATTGCAGCCTTGAAACGGCCGGCAGCCACATTTTCAGAGCCCTTCATAAAGAAGGATACTGTCATCGGAACCATAGGGAATACGCAAGGAGTCAGAAGCATAGCAAATCCCCAGAGGATAGCCTCGAGAATGAGTCCCCAGATCGAGCCCTTCTTCTCGCTGTCTTCTTCTGCAGGCTCGACGGTGTCAGAGATAGGAGCCACAGTCGCCTCGCTGTCTCCTACAGTCACTTCAAAGTCATAGTATTCCGCTTTGCAGGCTCCTCCTGTGCAGGCATTCGTGAAGATCGTACCGGTATATGAGGCTGCATCAGAAGTGACCTTAATGTCCTGTGCGATGATGATCTCGTTGTAGTAATGTCTGGCAGGATCTCCGAACTCATCAGTCTCCTCTGTAGGTGTACTGATTTCGTATGGGTTTCCAACTAATTCTCCTCCTTCGACAGCAGCATCCATCACCTCAGTTGCAGAGAATTCGTCTGTCAGTGTATAAGTATGATATCCGTCGGCTATCTTACCTGTGAAGATTACCTTATAGATGTCATTGTCAGCCTTTTCTACGTGAGAAGACCACGTAACGAGTTGGCCTTGGGCAAAGGCTGCAGCGCACATAAGCACGGCTGCAAGCATTGTCATAAACTTTTTCATTTCAGATATTTAAGTGGTTATTTTGCAAATGCTACCGATCTGGTCTCACGGATAACGGTGATCTTCACCTGACCTGGATAGACCATCTCTTCCTGAATCTTCTTTGCGATCTCAGTTGACAAAGATTCTGCATCCTGGTCTGTCACCTGATCTGCTCCGACAATCACACGGAGTTCGCGGCCGGCCTGGATGGCGTAAGTCTTTGTCACTCCGTTGTATGACTTGGCGATGTCCTCCATATCCTTGAGCCTCTTTATGTACGACTCTATCACTTCGCGACGTGCGCCAGGACGGGCTCCTGAAATTGCGTCACCGACAAGTACGAGAGGAGATATGATGCTGGTCATCTCGGTTTCTTCGTGGTGTGAACCTATGGCGTTGCATACCTCTGGCTTTTCCTTGTACTTCTCAGCGAGTTTCATACCGAGTATAGCGTGTGGAAGTTCAGGATCCTCATCAGAAACCTTTCCGATGTCGTGGAGAAGTCCTGCTCTCTTGGCAATCTTAGGATTGAGCCCCAGTTCTGAAGCCATTGTAGCACAGATATTTGCTACTTCACGAGCGTGCTGGAGCAGATTCTGACCGTATGATGAGCGATATTTCATCCTACCGATGAGTTTGACGAGTTCGATGTGCATACCGTGGATACCCAGGTCGATGCAGGTTCTCTTACCGGTCTCCATAATCTCGTCTTCAAGTTGCTTCTGCACTTTAGCCACAACTTCCTCAATACGTGCAGGATGGATGCGGCCGTCTATCACGAGTTGGTGAAGGGCAAGGCGAGCCACCTCTCTTCTTACCGGGTCGAATGCCGACAGAAGAATCGCTTCTGGAGTGTCGTCCACCACGATCTCAACTCCTGTAGCCGCCTCAAGTGCACGGATGTTGCGGCCTTCGCGTCCGATGATCCTACCCTTGATCTCATCGCTTTCAATATGGAATACGGTAACGGCATTCTCTATTGCAGTCTCTGAGGCAGTACGCTGTATAGTGTTGATAACTATGCGTTTTGCTTCTTTGCTTGCTGTAAGGCGTGCCTCGTCCATTACATCGTTGATGTATGACTGAGCCTGCGTCCTGGCCTCTGCCTTCATACTCTCCATCAACTGATTCTTGGCCTCGGTTGCAGTAAGACCAGCGATCTCTTCGATCTGTTTGATGGCCTCTTTGCGCAATGCTTCATATTCTTCGGTCTTCTTTGTGGCGATGTCAACCTGAACCTTGAGATTCTGCCTGATGGCATCAGCCTCCTTATGCTTGCGTCCGAGTTCTGAATTCTGCTGATTCAATGTGTTCTCCTTTTGTTTCAGGCGGCTTTCGGTCTCGCTGATCTGCTTGTTTTTTTCGTTGATGTACTGTTCGTGTTCACTTTTCAATTGCAGGAATTTCTCCTTCGCCTGAAAAATCTTCTCTTTCTTGATGCTCTCAGCCTCCAATTCTGCCTTCTTGATGATTTCATCTTTCTGCCCTTTAAGAAGTATCTTACGGACAAATATGTATGTGCCGAGTGCAACTATGGCACCCAGAACCGCAGACAAAATGTAAAATAGTATGTTCATATATAATTGGTTTTAGTTGTTCCACATAAAATAAAAATGACCAACCCACATAAGCAGATTGGTCAGTTTATAAAAATAAAGCCGTTAGTCTGTTTGACAGAAAATCTGTTCAAAAAGGATTTGGGCTCCGGATTTATGGTTCTGAAATCCTCCGTCCCGCCGAGGCGGAATCCCCGTAAGGGTCACATAGGTCCATCATTGCCATCCGAGCAGTCCCGGTTACATTATTACTGTTGATTTCAGCAAAAAATATAACTAACGGCTGTTTTTATCAATGTTTTCCAGATAACCTTCAAGTTCTCTTGCAAGCCTTTGTTCTTCAGATGACATATTCCTGAAATTCTCCTGCAGTGTCAGATTGCCCATACATATATTCAATGCAGCAAATGACATCAACTCGAGCATAGGCTTTTCAGGAGTCCTGTCCTGATACACCTTTATCCTTCTGTTTACCTCTTCAGCAGCCTTTCTTATCAGTTGCTCCTGTTCCGGAGATGTCGCAATCAGGGAATATGGCCTGTCACCGAGTCTTATCGTAATGTTCTGCGCCATATCATCCCTCCATCAGTTTTATGCATCTGTCAATTTCCTTCATCAGACTGTCAATCTTCTTCTTCGCGCCTGCAGTATCTGTGCCGCCGGCCATAAAGGCTTCAGTCAGTTTCTGGTTATCGATCTGTCTCTCTAACTCAATAATCTGCTTTCTGTAGGTGTCATTCAGTGCCAAAGACTGTCCGAGTTCGGTCTGGAGCCTTACGCGCTCTGCTTTTTCCGTCTCGTATGCAGCGATCAGTCGTGTGATCTGTTCCTTTACATTTTCCAGCATCTTACAAAAAATTCAACCTACAATGCAAAAATAGCAAACTGCTTTGATTTCTCAAAATAAAATGACGAAATCAAAGCAGTTTGTCTATGAGGGTATGTTTATCGGATCACCTCTACAGCCTTCATACCTTCCTCGATGGCTGCTTTATTGAGTGATATAAGGTCGGCATAACGTGCCGGGATGCACTTTGCCAGTCCTTTGTCGATATTCTCTGGCTTGATGAGAGGCTTCATCTGGAGGAATGCTCCCATAACTGCCATATTATAAACCTTTGAGTTACCGACCTGGGCAGCAACATTGATAGCATCTATCTTGCAGATCTTGATGTCTGTTCTTGTCGGAGGATTGATGATACCGTTCGGGTCATAAACAAGGAGACCGCCAGGCTTCACTGCGCTTTCGAATTTGTCGAGCGACTGCTGGTTCAGAATGATGGCCGTGTCGTATTTTGTGACGATAGGCGAACTGATCTTCTTGTCGCTGATTATGACGCAGACGTTTGCTGTACCTCCGCGCATTTCAGGGCCGTATGACGGCATCCAGGTCACCTCCATATCCTGCATAATTGCGCAGTATGCGAGAATCTTACCCATAGAGAGGACTCCCTGACCGCCGAATCCAGCAATGATTATCTCTTCTTTCATATCTGTTATTCTTATTATCAGTTAATTACTCCTGTTTCAAAACGTCCTTGATGTCGCCGAGCGGATATTTAGGGAACATATTTTCCACCATCCACTTGTTGGCTGCCACCGGGCTCATCTTCCATCCTGAGTTGCAGGTAGCAACGATTTCAACGAATGAGAGTCCGATGCCCTTCTGGCTGTATTCGAATGCCTTCTTGATCGCAGCCTTTGCCTTGCGTGCTGCCGGAGCAGTGTGTACCGACTGTCTGGTGATGAATGCAGTACCGTCGAGTTGTGCGATCATAGGAGCAAGAACGAGAGGGAATCCGTTCAGTTTTGCGTCACGGCCGTATGGTGTTGTGGCGGTCTTCATACCCAGAAGAGTGGTAGGAGCCATCTGGCCACCTGTCATACCATAGATACCGTTGTTGATGAAAATCACAACGATGTTCTCACCACGGCTGCAAGCGTGGATTATTTCTGCTGTACCGATTGATGCAAGGTCACCGTCTCCCTGATATGTGAACACATATTTGTCAGGATTGAGCCTCTTTGTCGCTGTTGCAAGAGCCGGAGCGCGTCCGTGTGCAGCCTGCTGCCAGTCAATATTTAGGTAGTTGTATGCAAACACCGAACAGCCTACAGGGCTGATTGCTATGGTCTTGTCCTGGATGCCCATTTCCTCGATCACCTCTGCAACGAGTTTGTGGACTGTACCGTGAGAACATCCCGGGCAATAATGCATTACGTTGTCTGTAAGGACAGGAGTCTTCTTATAGACGATGTTCTCGGGTTTCTTAATATCTTCTATATTCATTGTGTTTCCTTATTTCAGATTGTTGAACTTCTTGAACGCCTCTACGATCTCATCAGGTGTGTAGATGTTACCACCCTGTCTGCCGTAGAATCCTACCGGGCAGGCGCCGTTTACTGCGAGTCTTACGTCATCGACCATCTGGCCGAGGTTGAGTTCGATGCTCATCATACTCTTTACCTTGCCTGAAAGTTCCTGAAGTCTCTTTGTCGGGAATGGGAAAAGGGTCACAGGCCTGAGGAGACCTGCCTTGATGCCTTCCTCACGGAGTTGGTCAACAACTGCCTCACATATACGTGACGAACAACCGAATGCCACGAAAACATATTCCGCATCCTCAGTGCAGTATTCTTCATACCTGACCTCGTTTTCCTTTATTACGGCATATTTGGCTGCGAGTTTCTGGTTGAATCTTTCCTGAACGTCAGACTCGAGCGCGAGGGAAGTAATGAAATTGTAATTCCTGTCAGCGCTCTTTCCTGTGGTAGCCCAAGGTGCGATTGCCTTAAGTTCTTCCTCTGTCATACGAGGCTTTTCCGGACGGAGTTCCACCTTTTCCATCATCTGTCCGACGATTCCGTCTGCAAGGATGATGACCGGTGTGCGGTATTTGAATGCGAGGTCGAAACCTGTGTCAACGAAGTCGTACATATCCTGTGCAGATGCTGGAGCAAGTACGATGGCGTTGTAGTCACCGTGTCCGCCGCCTTTCACGCACTGGTTATAGTCACTCTGACTAGGCTGGATTGTGCCAAGGCCAGGGCCTCCGCGCTGGCAGTTTACCACTACACAAGGAAGTTCTGCACCAGCGAGATAACTCAGACCCTCGCACATAAGGCTGATTCCCGGAGAACTTGAAGATGTCATAACCTTTTTTCCACAGCAGGCACCACCGTATACCATATTTATAGATGAAGTCTCACTTTCTGCTTGGAGGACGACCATACCTGTAGTAAGCCAAGGTCTTTCCTTCATAAGAGTCTCCATTACTTCAGATTGCGGAGTGATAGGATAACCGAAGTATCCGTCCGCACCGTTGCGTATTGCCGATATGGCAATCGCCTCGTTTCCTTTCATAAGAATTTTCTCTGCCATATCCTTAAATCTTTACTCTGTAAACAGTAATTACCGAATCAGGGCAGACGATTGCACAGTTCGAACAGCCTATGCAGGCGTCGCCGACCATTTCGGCATAATGATAACCTTTGTTGTTGACCAGTTTAGCAAGTTCGATGCTCTTGGTCGGACAATTCTCAACACATACTCCGCAGCCTTTGCATTTCTGTGTATCGACTTCAATTGCTCCTTTGAATGCCATTATGATATAGTTTTAAGTGTTTTGTTTTGACTTGTTTTGCAAATTTGGCCGTTTACTTTCAAAATTGTAGTAAATGTAATGCTTTTTTATTTTATTATCAAATATTGTTTTGATAAATGTTAAAAGTTCTTCTGGAGGCATAATTTTATAAGAAAAATTATATAACTTTGAAAACTTTAAACATTCGGGACTTATGGGTGCGATTTTGTTGAAGAATATTGCTGTAGAGGGAGTTGGATCCGATATCCTTATCAGGGACGGTGCCATTGTCTCTGTGTTTCCCACTGTGAATGAAACGCTTGCAGATGCTTCTGCCGAGGTGGTCGATTGTACTGGAAAGGCTGCTGTCGCAGGATTTGTGAATATGCATACTCACGCCGGGATGTCGATGATGCGTGGGATCGGTGAGGATATTGCTTTCCACGGTTGGCTTGACCGAATCTGGGATGTTGAGTCCCGTATAGATGCGGAATATGTATATCACGCTACAAAAGTAGCCTGCCTTGAGATGATCAAAACGGGAACAACTACGTTCAATGATCATTATTGGTATATGCCTGAAGCATATAAAGCCGTAATGGAGATGGGGCTTCGTGCAGTTCTGGCATACGTCATTTGCGACAGGAACGATCCTCAGGAATCAGAGCGCCAGAAGGCTCAGTGTCTGGAAATGTATGAGATTTCCAGACAATGGGGCGAAATGGCCACTTTCTCGATTGCCATACACGCAATATATTCGGTTACTGAAGATATGATTGTCTGGGCGACGAAGTTTGCCCGTGAACGTGGCTTGAAGATACATATTCATCTTTCGGAAACAAGAAAGGAAGTGGAGGACTGCAGATCGGAGCACAATGGTATGTCTCCTGTGGAGTATCTCGATTCATTGGGAGTTCTTGGCTCTGATGTCATAGCAGCCCACACTCTCTGGCTTTCGGAAAATGATATCAGGATCCTGGGGGACAGGGGAGTCAATTGCGTGCATAATGTCAATTCCAATCTTAAACTTGCCTCGGGATATAAATTTCTTTATAACGAACTCCGTGATGCCGGAGCGAATATATGTCTGGGTACTGATGGTTGTGCTTCTTCCAACAACCTGGATATGCTCGAGACAATGAAGACTTCCGCTATGATCCAGAAGGCCTGGAGGGATGATCCTTCAGCAATGCCTTTGAATGAGATTATGGATATGGCCACAGCCAATGCTGGCAAGGCTCTTTCGCTTCCGATAGGACGGATTGCTCCGGGAATGGCGGCAGACATCCTCATTGTCGATACTATGAATTATAATTTCCTCTCTCCAGGTTCATTCGAGGCCAATCTCATTTATTCTGCCCACTCTGATTGTGTCGAGTCTGTGATCTGTGGCGGAAGATTTGTGATGCGTGACCGTCTCGTTGCCGTGGAGAAGCAGATTTTGGCTGATGCACGAGGGGTATTGAACAGAATTCTTTAGAAAACATTAAATATTATGGATCCAAGGGTGGAAAAGATTATGAAGGCGGCTGAATACATTGCAGCCAAATTGGATGGTAGAAAACCGTTTGCCGGTATCGTGCTTGGAAGCGGTCTTGGAAAACTGGCAGATAGGATTGAGAATCAGATAGTCATTCCATACAAGGAGATACCGGGCTTCCCGATGTCAACCGCTGTGGGACATAAAGGCAATTTCATAGCAGGAGAACTTGGAGGAAAGTTTGTAGTTGCTATGCAGGGACGTTTCCATTATTACGAAGGTTATCCTATGGAATTGGTGACCCTTCCGATCAGAGTTATGAAAGTCCTGGGCATACAGTATCTGTTTGTATCAAATGCCGCCGGTGGAGTGAACTTCGACTTCAAAGTCGGCGACCTGATGGTCATCACAGATCATATCAGCCATCTTCCGAATCCTCTTATCGGGCCTAATATGGATGAGTTCGGGCCTCGTTTCCCTGATATGACGCGTCCATACGACAAAGCGCTGAGAATGAAGGCGTTCGAACTTGCTGCCGGGCTTGGCTACGAACTTAAGAGCGGGGTTTACTTTGCAAGTACTGGTCCTACTTACGAGACTCCGGCAGAGTACAAGTATTACAGGCTCATCGGAGCCGATGCTGTCGGAATGTCAACCATTCCGGAGGTGATTGTGGCACGCCATTCTTCGATTCCTGTATTCGGAATGTCGGTCATCACCAACGAGGCACACGATGACTATGCCGATGATTATGTAAATGACGGAGATGATGTGGTTGATGCAGCCAATGCAGCGGCAGGCAAGATGACTACACTGTTCACAAAGATCATAGAAACATTGTAGAATTTTTATATCATAGACAAAACAGCCGGTTGATGTAGATGACGTGCCACCCTCGGCTAGGGGGTGTCTGCGACAAGCAGACGGGGGTCATCGGAATCAACCGGCTGTTTTGTATTTAGTTTGACTATAAACTGCTGTTGTACAGATTGCTCCAGGCATCGGATGGCATATCCCAGTCGCCACGAGGGGAGAGACCGACTGATCCGATCTTCGGACCGTCCGGCAGACAGGAACGTTTGAACTGCTGGCTGAAGAAACGGCGGATGAAAGTCTTGAGCCATTTGAGGATAGTGCCGTTGTCATACTGCCCTTCGAACGCCTTGCCGGCAAGGAATGCTATCTTTTCAGGGTTATAGCCGCAGCGGATGAAGTTGTAGATGAAGAAGTCGTGGAGTTCGTATGGCCCAACAAGGTCTTCCGTAACCTGCTGTATTTCACCGTTTTCATCGGCAGGAAGAAGTTCCGGGCTGATAGGGGTGTCCACAATGTCCAGAAGGATTTCCTTGATGCTCCTTCCTTCTTTTCCCGTCATACCTTCGAAACGGTTCTCTGCCGCCCATTTCACCAGACTCCTCACCAATGTCTTCGGCACTCCTGCATTTACTCCGTACATTGACATATGGTCACCATTGTATGTGCACCATCCGAGTGCCAGTTCAGACAGGTCACCGGTTCCGATTACGATTCCACCTGTCTGGTTCGCGATGTCCATAAGGATCTGTGTCCTTTCTCTTGCCTGGGAATTCTCGTATGTCGCATCCCGGACAGAAGGGTCGTGTGAAATGTCCTTGAAATGTTGCTCGCAGGCTGCTCCGATAGGGATTTCGCGCATTCTGGTTCCCAATGCCTCCATAAGATCTGTAGCGTTGTTCTTTGTGCGGGATGTCGTTCCGAAACCAGGCATTGTCACGGTTACCAGTCTCTCGTGAGACCATCCGAGCCTGTCAAATGCCAACACTGCCACTATCAGGGCCAGTGTGCTGTCCAGTCCGCCCGAGATGCCGATTACGCCAGTCCGACAATTGATATGGCTCAGTCTTCTGATGAGTCCGGCCACCTGTATTTCAATTATTTCCCTGCATCTGTAGTCCAGATCATCTGCAGGGACGAATGGATGCGGCTCGATATATCTGCAAAGTTTCTTTTCGAAATCAGTTTCTGCTGCATCTCCCAGGCTTCTTCTGTCGTACAGCCTGTAATATGACGAAGCATTTGTGCCTTCCGGTAATACTGTCTTGAATCCGGCAGTGCCTCTGCGGAGATTCTCGATCTTTTCAATGTCAATATCTGCGATTATCATTGAGGACACTGTCTGGAATCTTTCATTTTCTGCCAGTCTGTATCCGTTCTCCCATATATATGCTGCTCCTGCATATACATTGTCCCTTGTGGATTCTCCGAATCCGGCAGAAGCATATACATAACCGCTGATTGTCTTGGCAGAATGCTGTCCGAGCAGTGAACTTCTATACTGCTCTCTCATCAGTATCTCTCTGTCTGCAGACAAGTTCACTATGATCTGCGCTCCTTGAAGAACGTGGAATGATGATGGCGGTGCTGGTGCCCAGAGGTCATCTCCGATTTCGATGGCAAATGTACAGTGCCCGATTCCCATCAGCAGATTCGGAGATATGTTGCATCTCTGGCCGGCATATCTGATCTCTCCGCAGTAACCCTCGCGCACGCAGTCCTTTCCATTATCCAGCAGACTGCCGTCATTGCGTACTTCCGCTGAAAGAAAATCGCTTCCGGAGGCGAACCAACGACTTTCTTCCGATGATATATATATCTTAGGCACAATGCCTTTTACATTTCCGTTCCTTATCACCACGGCGCAGTCATAAAGTCTGCTTCTGTAGGCTACAGGTGCTCCCGCTACAATGGTCAGAGCCTTTCCTCTGCTGAATTCCATTATTTTCTTAACTCCCTCCTCAGCCGCTTTTACAAGCAGGTTCTGTCCGAAAAGGTCTGCGCAGGAGTATCCGGTCACGGACAGTTCCGGAAACACGACAAGCGAAACCTCCTTTTCGAAAGCCTCGCCTGCCAGACGGCAAATCTCCGCCACATTATATTTTACGTCAGCAATTCTTACTGCAGGTACAGCCGCAGCCGTACGTATGAATCCGTAATTCTTCATCTCTTGTCGTTTTATCCTGACAAAGTTAGAAAAATCTCCGGATTACACCTATCTGAAACGCTATTTTATCATTTTGCTGATCTCTTCAAATGGCATTTCTCCGGTGATGGATTACATATTATAGACGGAATTGTCCGGGAATTGTTACGCCTATCCGAAAAAAAAGGACAGCTGCGTCATACAGCCGTCCTATCTGTCTATATAAAGGAGTTCTATAGTTCTTCAAAATTTACATCCGAGAACTGCTCCGGAGCATCATTGTCCTTCAGGCAATTGGTCCTGATGTATTTGATGACTTCCTCAAGGCCTTCCGTAAACTTCTCGAAATCCTCCTTGTAGAGAAAGATCTTGTGTTTGTCGTATGCGAAATGACCGTTGTTATCGACCTTGCGCTTGCTTTCTGTGATCGTCAGGTAGTAATCGTTACCCTTTGTAGCCTTGACGTCAAAGAAGTATGTACGCTTTCCCGCTCTTACAGGTTTTGAGTAAACATCCTCACCTGAACGCTCCTGAGCATTTGCTCCATCGTAATCCTCACTATACATAACTTATCTTTTTTAAAGTAAATCTTTACAAAGTTAAGGATTTTTCTGAAAATGAATGTATCTTTGCGTAAAATATTGACCAAAAATATGCTCAACAGAAGAATTTTAAGAATAAAGGCCTTCAAAGTGCTTTACAGCAGTGTCCTTTCTGACAATCTGTCACTTGCTCAGGCTGAGACACAACTCGAACAATCCTGTGAGGCAGCAAGAGACCTGTACGTTTATATGCTCGGCATAGTTTCACCGCTGACAAAGATCGCTCAGGACAGGATAGAGGCGGCAAAAGCAAAGTTCAATCCGACTGAGGAGGAGAAGAACCCTAATATGAAGTTTGCAGAGAATGCTCTGGCAGTTCTTCTCGACGGTGATGAGGATTTCCAGAAAGTATTCAAGAAGAAGAAGTTCGACTGGAGCCAGTATGACCTTTTCCTCAAGAAGGTGATGACTTCTATTGCATCCAAGGATTAT
Source organism: Candidatus Cryptobacteroides sp. (assembly GCA_045635205.1). Classification (GTDB taxonomy): domain Bacteria; phylum Bacteroidota; class Bacteroidia; order Bacteroidales; family UBA932; genus Cryptobacteroides. Next base: position 24,634 of record JAZRBS010000047.1, read on the forward strand.
TTTGCCGAATATATGGCTTCTCCGCAGAGGTCGCTTGTGGAGGATTGCAAACTCTTTACGCGTATATTCGAAGAGGAATTTGTTGATAGTGAGGAACTTGAAAGGATTCTTGAAGATAAGTCGCTGTATTGGAATGATGATCTGGCATATTCATTGACCTGGTGCTGCAAGACTTTGAAGAATCTTGCAAAAGGTGAAAGCTGGAGCCTGATTCCTCTTTATCAGAGCGAATTGCTCAAGGGAGAGGGTGTGGAGAGTGACAAATATTTCGTGTTTAAACTGCTGCAGCATTCATTTGCTGGCTATGAGAAGTATTCTGCGATGATTGCAGACTCTGTCAGCGGATGGGAAAAGGAGAGACTGTTCTCGACAGATGTCATCCTGATATGCATGGGACTGGCTGAGGCGGTGAATTTCCCGACTATTCCTGTAAAGGTTACTATCAACGAGTATGTGGAACTTGCCAAGTTCTATGGCACTCCGAAGAGCCGCTCGTTTGTTAATGGTCTTCTTGACAGACTTGTTCAGAAAATGGTCAATGAGGGTCTGATAGTGAAGGAAGGTAAAGGATTATTATAAACTAAACATAAAACAATTTTAAAATGAAACATTATTTTACACTTATTGCAGAAGGCGACAACCTTGAGGTTATAAAAGATGGCCAGGATGAGTCTGCAGCTGGCGGCCAAAGCGAATTTGAAGAAATTACTAATGATTTTACAACAGAGGAGGA
>JAZRBS010000048.1:0-76004 GCA_045635205.1 Candidatus Cryptobacteroides sp.
TTGCAGTTATATGGAGAAAATGTGACGGTCAAGTCCATAACATTGACAGGAAACAATAATGAAAAGATTGCCGGCGCGGCTGCCATAACCCCTTCATATAGTGGAGCCCCTACTGTCAGCATAGCAGAAGATGCGACAGGAACCATCACTCTGAATTGTGACGAAGGAGTCAAGATCGGAACTTCAGCCGAAACGGCGACTGCCTTCTGGATCGCCGTGCCTCCGACAACATTCAATGAAGGATTCGAGGTGACTATAACCGGCACTGACGGAGGCTCATTTACCAAATCAACCTCCAAGAAAATTTCAATTGAACGAAATATCATCAAGCCGATGACGGCTTTTGAGGTGGAGATTGAGACTATCCCTAATAATCAGATCTGGTACACTTCAAGTGACGGGAAGGTTTTAGTACCATATAAAACAGATGGGTTTGGCGTTGATATAGTTTCCAACACATACGAGAATGGTAAAGGAATTATAACATTTGCCGGAGATCTTACCACAATTGGAGATGAAGCATTTGCATCTTGTTATTATTTAACAAGTATAGTAATACCAAATAGCGTGACGACAATCGAAACCTATGCGTTCGCTGATTGTCATAGTCTGACAAGTGTGACGATTCCGGATAGTGTTACAGAGATAGAGAATGGTGTATTTGCCGGTTGTTTTAGTCTGAAAGAATTCAAGGGTAAGTTCGCTTCGGATGGAGGTCGTTGTCTTATCAAAGATAACGCCATAATCGCTTATGCAAATGCTTCCGGGACAGAATATACAATTCCTGATAATGTGACAACAATCTGGCAGGGAACATTTCTCCTCTGCGACCTTACCGAGATCACGGTTCCTGATAACGTTAAAACAATTCAGCCGGCAGCGTTCTTTTGCCCTAATCTTAAGACTATAAATGGAAAGTATGCCACTGCTGACGGACGTTTTTATATTATTGACGGGGCTATTAAGATATTCGCACCATCCGGTTTGACAGAGTGTGTCATCCCTGATGGTGTGACAAATGTTGAGTATCGGACATTCGTTGCTGCGCGATTCGCAAGTCTGACCATTCCTGAGAGTGTTACTGAAATCAGCTATCACGCATTGTACAATTGTTACAACCTCACAAGCATATATTGCAAGGCTGCGATACCTCCGACTGCTGTTTTTAACCATAACACTTGGGGCGCTTTCCCAGGGGATGCGGCAATCTATGTGCCTGTCGAGTCTGTTCTGGACTATAGAAAGGCTGCAGGGTGGAAAGACTATGCGGAATGTATTGTGGCTTATGATTTTGATAAGGAAGAAGCAGTCATATCGGATAATATTATTTATTATACATCTTATGATGGAAAAATAGTAGAGCCATACGCTACAGATGCATTTGGCGCAAAAATCATATCCAATACGTATGAGAACGGTCAGGGAGTTATTGAATTTGACAGTGATGTCATATCAATAGGATTTCAAACTTTCAGAGATTGTAGTAAACTGACAAGTATTACTATACCGGCAAGTGTGATTGAAGTTGAGCCATTGGCATTTTATAATTGTTATCGTCTAGAACAGTTTAAAGGATGTTATGCCTCGAATTATGGTAGTTGCCTTATTGTTGATGGGATGCTGGCTGCTTATGCTGAAGCATCTGGCGTGGGATATAGTATTCCAGATAATGTGACTGTTGTAGGCCCCCACGTTTTCGATAATTTTTATGACCTTACGCATATTGATATCCCTGATGGCGTAAAAACAATAAGTTATGGGGCTTTCCAGTCTTGCTCAAGTCTGACGAGTATCACTATACCTGATAGTGTAACTGAGATTGAGGATCAGGCTTTTATCTGGTGCTTTGGATTGAAAGATGTGACTCTTGGTGACGGTGTGGAAACAATAGGAGGTTTTGCTTTCCGAGACTGTCCAATAGTTTCCCTAACCATTCCAGGCAGTGTAAAAACTATAGGACGTGGCGCATTCCAGTATTGCAGTAGTCTCTCAGATTTAACTATTGGTAATGGAGTGAACGAGATCTTGTATGAAGCATTCGACGGATGCTATAATCTCGCAAAAGTCACAATTCCTGCAAGTGTAACAAAGATCGGCAATAATGCATTCTCCAATTGTGGCAACCTCATAAGTGTATGTTGTGAAGCAACGACCCCTCCTATGGCGACTTATTGGGTCGGAGAGAATTATTGGGAAGCATTTGACAACAACGCATCAGGTCGTAAAATTTACGTGCCTCGAAACAGTATCAATGCTTACAAGTCGGCAGAAGGATGGAGCAACTATGCTTCGGATATCGAAGGATATAACTTCTGATTGTTGATATAGAAAAGAGATCAAACATCTCGCTAAAAAACTTTTACTTCTTTAGGTTAAATTTGTATGATAAAAATAGGAGACAGGATGCCGGATTTCGAGGTGCTTGACCAGAACGGCAATGTGGTGAGCAGCAAGGATCTCATCGGGAAAAAGACGGTGGTATATTTCTATCCGAAGGACAATACAAGCGGATGTACGGCAGAGGCTTGCAATCTGCGTGACAATTATGATGCACTGCAGGCACAAGGGTACAATATCGTTGGCGTGAGCCGCGACAGTGCAGCTTCACACAGCCGGTTTGCGGCGAAGCACGGGCTCCCGTTCACCCTTCTTGCGGATACTGACACTCAGATGCTTAAGTCGTTCGGAGCGTGGGGCGAGAAGAAAATGTACGGGAAGACGGTCGAGGGCACCCTGAGGCGGACATTCATATTTGACGAAAATGGCATTCTCGTCAGAATAATAGAAAAAGTGGATACGAAGGATCACGCCTCGCAGATCCTTGCCTGAATCTTGCGCTGGTGGGGTAGGGCGCTGGAAATCAGAGTATTATGGAGTCTATGATAGGGTAGATCTCCTCCTCCGCAGTGTATGGATGTATGATGAAATACGGATTGCCGGTGAGCATCGCAGAAAGATTGGTCTTGGTGCGGTCGTAGAAAATATGACACGGCTTCCCGATCTTTTCCGCGTATGCCAGTTCGTAGCCGACACCGAGTGACGGGCAGGTGCATTCCGCAATCAGAACGTCGCTCTCTCTGAGCCAGGCCATATCCTGGTCATAAATCTCAATATCCCTCTTACCCTGTTCCAGAAGGTTGAGGTGCGGACTTCCGATGTGCTCTGTCAGCACGACGGAAGTTTTCTGCATATATCCGATCAGTCTTGCATAAAGTTCCGCGTCTATTCTTCCGCCGCGGATGGAGCCGGCAAAATATATCTTCTTCATAATCTTGAACATTCTGCTGCAAATATACAATTAAATCACGATTACCCGTTGGGGAAGGCGGGATAGGCGAGACACATTGGATGAAAAAACGCCTCTCTACATCGTAGAAAGGCGTTTTTTCTGGTGGGAGCAGAGGGAGTCGAACCCCCGACCCTCTGCTTGTAAGGCAGATGCTCTAAACCAACTGAGCTATGCTCCCTTGTTTTGTTTGAGGAATGCAAAGGTAGGCATTTTTTCGGAATCTCCAAATTTTTTCTAAAATTTTTCTTTTGGCATCTATATGGAAAGAAGGCAGATGCAAGGCATTGATTTATTATATATAAATCACTATCTTTGCGCATTACAATGGGGATGTTTTGGTTTTGACAGCATCAGACATTGGACGGTAAGCACGCCGGGCGTGGGAGGTTTGCCCGTTAATCTCAGCCTTCGAACAATTAGTTGGCAACAACTCATACGCACTCGCTGCGTAGTCTGCTAAGCACACTACCTTAATCCGCGCGGTCAAGGCTACCTCGCCGACGAGTATCCCTCCAGCCTTTAGGCCGGTTATGGCTGGAATCCGGGGTATCATCCAAACCGGATGCACGGAGCGACTCCTTTAAACTCCGCCAAGACTTAAAGGATAAGCGCACGATGGCCTGTCATCCGGCAGCCGTGCGTCGAAAACCAAAGGACGACTAAGCGTGTAGAAAGCCGCCTGGTGCGGTGTTTGGACGGCGGTTCGAGTCCGCCCATCTCCACAAAACAAGGATATAATGTGTGTGAAAAACGAGATCAAGCCCTGCTGGTATGCCATCAGAGTGACGTATGGACGCGAAAAGAAGTTCTGCGCCTCTCTTGAGGAGATAGGTATGGAGACCTTTGTACCGGCAGTTTCCAATCTCTGTTTTGTAAAGACTTTCAAAGAACAACTGGATGCCCTGATGCGCGATATGGGGGAGGCTTGTCCTGCAAGATATATGTGGGACAGGGCTACACGAAAACCCATCATCGTGCCGGACAAGGCTATGGAGGACTTCATCACAATCAGTAAACTGATGGCGGATGAGGCTCTCTACCTCAACGACCTTTCTGCCCGCCTTCGTGAAGGACAGAAAGTGAGAGTGAAGGCCGGCCCTTTCGAGGGCGTGGAAGGCGTAGTGATGAGAGTGAAGCGATCGCGCAGAGTAGTTGTCGAACTGCCGGGAGTGCTGGCAGTGGCGACCACCTACATCAAGCCTTCCGATCTGGAAGTACTTTGAACTCTTTCGAATTCGCTTTAAATGTTGTATCTTTGTAGATACAATTGGAAATATTGAATGCTGAATTGTACTTGCTGCTGGATAGCGCAAATCGATTTAGCCTTAGGCAAGGCTGCTCTGAAAGTGCCCCGACGCGCGAGGATATAGTATCCCTCGTGTGTCCCTTGTCATTGTGTGTTGTTACCTAAAACGACTTGAAAATGAATGGAATAGAAAACCTTGTATCGAAACTTCGTCTTGATAGATTCTTCAGTTCAAAACTGATTCTTGCTATAGACCTTATCGTGTCTGTGGCATCATCTATATTCACTTTGATGTTTGTGAGGCTGATGCTCTCCGGCACCGACTATTCGGGAAGATTTATGGCAGTGTGGATCATCCTTTCGTTGATCCTCTCGTTTGTCTGCTTCTTTGTCCTCAGGACCTACCGGACCATCATCAGGCACTCTACTCTCAAAGAGTTTGCCAAAATCTGCGTCGCATCCTTCTTCAAATCCTTGTCGGTTGGATGCTTAATGATGCTCCTCTCGTTCCAGAGCGCATATTACGGCATCCTCATCATCCTCGATATGTCCGTTACCATCGTGCTCCTCCTCCTGATTAGAGTGGCAATGATCGTGATGTACGACATACTCCGCGAAAAGGTAGTGTCTTCGCGCAAACGACTCAACATAATGGTCTATGGCACTGATGACAAGGCAGTTGCAGCAGTGAAGCGCCTCGCCAATTCTCCGCACTATCAGGTGGCCGGCTACCTTAACTACGGCAGCAGGCTCAAAGGACAGAACATCGACGGAGTAAAGATATATTTCTTTGACAATAAGGATGATATCGACCTTTTCAGAGACAAATTCTTTGTTGACGCAGTGCTCTTCTCCAAAGAAAAAGATGTCAAGAAGGAATCCGAACGTCTCGTGGCATTCTGCCAGGATGCAAAGGTAAAGGTGCTTCTGGCTCCGAGCATTGATGAAGTCATCGATGGCAAGGTTATGAAATCAAGCATCCGCGAAGTCAAGATCGAAGACCTACTCGGAAGAGACGAGATAAAGATCTCGATGGATGAGATAGTCCGCAACTTCAGGCATAAGACCATTATGGTCACCGGAGCGGCAGGCTCCATCGGATCCGAACTCTGCCGCCAGTTGGCCTCATTCGACCCTGAGTGTCTTGTCCTCTTCGACAACGCTGAGACCCCTATGCACAGCCTCCGCCTCGAACTCGAAGAAAGATTCCCTAAACTAGAGTTCGCTCCTGTAATCGGAGATGTGCGCCAGCCAGACCGCCTCGACTACGCATTCCGCAAATGGCGCCCTGACGTGGTCTTCCACGCGGCGGCCTACAAACACGTCCCCCTTATGGAGGAAAACCCTTGCGAAGCAGTCCAGGTCAACGTCGCCGGATCAAGGAATGTCGCTGACAAATGCATCGAATATGATGTGGACAAAATGGTGATGATATCCACCGACAAGGCTGTCAACCCGACCAACATAATGGGATGCACAAAGCGTCTCGCCGAAATATATGTGCAGTCGCTCGGACTCGCTATGGAAAAAGGAGAGAAGGCAGGCAAGACCAGATTCGTGACCACACGTTTCGGCAACGTCCTCGGCAGCAACGGCTCCGTGATCCCTAGATTCCGTGAGCAGATAGCAAAGGGAGGCCCTGTCACAGTGACCCACCCTGAGATCACCCGCTTCTTTATGACCATCCCTGAGGCCTGCCGCCTCGTGATGGAAGCAGCCACAATGTCCACTGGCAACCAGATCTTCGTCTTTGATATGGGAGAATCTGTCAAGATCGACACCCTTGCGCGAAGAATGATCACTCTTGCCGGATTCGAACCTGACAAGGACATCGCCATCGAGTATTCGGGACTCCGTCCGGGCGAGAAACTCTATGAAGAAGTCCTCTCCAACGCAGAAAACACCCTCCCTACATCTCACGACCGCATCCGCATAGCAAAGGTTAGGGAATACGGATATGAGGACGCAGCAGCAGTAATGCAGGAACTTGAGACCCTCGCTCGCGCTGTCGAAATACCTGATATGGTGAAACTTATGAAAAGAACAGTGCCGGAATTCGTCTCTATGAATTCCCGATATGAAAAATACGATACAGTACATCAGGAAACAAGTAACTAAAGAATATGACAAAGAAATTATTGATTATCATTACGATGGTCTTTGCCTTCGCCCTTGCTGCGGTGCCGGCTAAAGCCCAGATGAGTGACGATGCCGTGATCGCATACGTCAAGGACGGAATGGCGACGGGAAAGTCGCAGAACGATATGATCAAGGAACTTGCCGCTGCCGGCGTGACCAAGGAACAGGCCGAAAGGATCAAGCAGTCAATGGAAAAAGATCAGAGCGGCCAGACTGACGCAGTCAAGGTGGCGGGAGCGCAGGAAAGGCAGAGGCGTGTGAACCAAGGAGTCCTCGAGACCGAGGCAGGAAGTATGGACGTGATTGCAGCCGATATTGCGGAGCAGAATGGCGAGGAAGAAGAATCAGCCAAGGATATCTTTGGCCAGACCATATTCACCAATCAAAACCTGACCTTTGCTCCGAGTGCCAACCTTCCCACTCCGATCAATTATCGTCTCGGCCCTGGAGATGAAGTCATAATTGACATCTGGGGCACCAACCAGGCCACCATCCGTCAAACCATCTCACCGGAAGGCTATATCAACATCCCTGACATAGGACTTGTCAACCTCAACGGTATGACTGTCAAGGAGGCTGATGCATATATGCGCCGCAAACTCAGCCAGATTTATTCCGTGGATGGAGCGGATGCAAGTTCCGACATCAAACTCACCCTCGGCAACATCAGGACCATCCAGGTGAACCTTATGGGCGAACTTGAAGTACCGGGCACCTACAGCCTATCGTCCTTCTCCAACCTCCTCCACGCCGTGTATAGAGCAGGAGGCGTAAGCCCTATCGGTTCTCTTCGCGACATACAACTCATCCGTAACGGAAAGAAATACGCCACAGTCGATCTTTACGACCTCATCCTTAAAGGACAGGCTCCTGACAACCTCATCCTCGAGGAAGGTGACATCGTCATAGTCCCTCCATATAAGCAACTTGTCGATATTGATGGAAGCGTAAAGCGTCCTATGTATTATGAAATGAAGGACGGAGAGACTGTGCAGGACATCATCAATTATGCCGGCGGATTCGCAGGCGATGCCTATAAGGAAAATGTGCGAATCGTACGCCAGAACGGCCGTGAGTATCAGGTGTTTACTGTCGAGGCTCCTCAGTATGACGAATTCATACTCAAAGACGGAGATGCCATCACAGTCGGCACTATGATCGATCGTTATGAGAACAGACTCGAAATCAAAGGAGCGGTCTATCGTCCGGGAATCTATCAACTCGGCGACGACATCAACACCGTATCCCAACTCATCAGAAAGGCAGACGGCCTCAAAGGTGATGCATTCACCAACCGCGGACTTCTGCACAGAGAACGTGAAGACCTCACTCTCGAAGTTATTCCTTTCGACATCAAGGCCATCCTTGACGGTACAGCAGAGGATATTGCTCTCAAAAGAAACGATATCGTTTATATAGCAAGCGTGCACGAACTCAAGGATATCGGAACAATCACCATCGAAGGAGAGGTGGCAAGGCCAGGCACCTTCGTGTTCGAGGACAACACCTCTTTGGAAGACATCATTATGCAGGCGGGCGGTCTTCTCGAGTCGGCCTCTACAGTAAAGATCGATGTCAGCAGAAGAATCAAGGATCCGGCTGCGATGGTGCAGCCGGAGACTATTGCGGATGTGTTCTCATTCTCATTCAAGGATGGTTATATAATCGACGGTGATCCTGGATTCATCCTCCAGCCATACGACTATGTCTATGTCCGCAAGAGCCCGGGCTATCAGGCTCAGGGACGAGTCACTATAAGCGGAGAAGTTATGTTCCCTGGAGAATATGTCCTCACGAGCAAGGCTGAAAGACTTTCCGACCTCGTGGCAAGAGCAGGAGGACTTAACCAATGGGCATATCTCAGGGGAGCCCGCCTTATCCGCCACACTCTTGCAGAGGAACGTAACAGAACCAGAGCAGGAATGGTGGTAATCACCTCAGGAAGAGATAGCGTAAATGTGGAGAATCTCGATCTTGATGATCAGTATAGCGTCGGTATCGACCTCGAGGCTGCTCTTGCCAATCCAGGCGGTGAAGCCGACCTTGTGCTTAGAAGAGACGACATACTCCTTATTCCGGAATATATCAATACTGTAAAGATCTCCGGTAACGTTATGTATCCGAATGTGGTCGGCTACAACTCCAATATGACCGTGCGAGACTATGTGGAGCAGGCCGGAGGCTACGGCTACCGTCCTAAACGCAGCAAGGCATACGTCATTTATATGAACGGAACCATCGCCAGAGCACGATCCCACTCGAGAGGAGTCGTGGAGCCTGGATGCGAGATAGTCATACCTCAGAAACGAGACAAGGAGTCGAAACTCTCCGAGATTATGAGCATCGCAACCACATCATCATCAATAGCAACAATGCTCGCAACCATTTACAACATAATCAAGTAACTATGCAGGACAACACTATACAACCTTACCAGGAAGAGCAGGAGATAGATATAATGGAACTTATCTCCAAATTGTGGAAAGGAAGAAAAAAGATAATCATCTGGTGTATTGTCGGTGCTGTAGTAGGCCTTGTGGCCGGATTCAGCATCCCTAAGACATACAGGACTGGTGTAACACTCGCACCCGAGACCCAGCAACGTATGGGCTCAGGAGTGAGTTCCATTGCCTCTATGATGGGAGTGAGCATCGATAACAGCGTCGATGCCATTGATTATGAGATGTATCCAGACGTGGTGAAGTCAACTCCTTTCCTTTTCAATCTTCTCGACCTCCAGGTCAGGACAAAGGACGGACAGATCGACACCACCCTCAAAGCCTATATCCTCAACCATCAGAAACAGCCTTGGTGGAACCACATTATCAATGCTCCTTTCAAGGCTCTAGGATGGGCTATCTCTCTTGTCTCCTCAAAGGATGAGACAGAAGAAACCTCTGTCGATGCAGAACTTGATATTTATAATCTTCCGAAGAAAGAAAGGTCGGTAATAAAATATCTGTCTACAAATATTGTCGTTACTGTTGACAAAAAGACAGGTAAAACCCAGATGTCTCTTGAGATGCAGGATCCTGAAGTTGTAGCCACTGTTATGAATGCAGTGGTGGAAAATCTTAAGACATATATGTCCGATTACCGTACTTCCAAAGCACGTCAGGATGTTGATAACCTTACAGTGATCTGTGAAGAACGTAAAGAAGATTATTATAAAGCGCAGAAAGCATACGCAAAATATGCCGACTCCAACAAAAGCGTTATCCGCCAGAGTGCTGAGTCAGAGCGTAACCGTCTCCAGCAGGAAATGAATCTTGCCTATCAGGTCTATTCCCAGGTTGCCACCCAACTTGAAGGTGCCCGCATAAAAGTCCAGCAGGCAAAGCCGGTATTCGCCATTCTTGATCCTGTTACAGTGCCTCTTAAGAGGGCGGCTCCAAGCAAGGCTAAACTTCTCGTCATTTTCACATTTCTTGCTGGCTGCTGCGCTGCTGCCTGGATACTTTTCGGAGAGGACTTCTGGAAGAAATTTAAAGAAAATCTGAAATAATGAAAGGAATCGTGTTGGCAGGGGGAAGCGGAACACGTCTTTACCCTATCACAAAAGGCATATCAAAGCAATTGATGCCTATTTATGACAAACCGATGGTCTATTACCCTATCTCGGTGCTGATGCTTGCGGGCATACGTGACATACTGATAATCTCCACTCCATACGATTTGCCCGGCTTCAAGAGGCTTCTTGGCGACGGGAGCGACTATGGAGTCAGTTTCAGTTATGCAGAGCAGCCATCTCCGGACGGACTGGCACAGGCATTTACAATAGGCGCTGATTTCATTGGCGAAGATAGCGCTTGTCTGGTGCTTGGTGATAATATTTTCCACGGCTCCGGTTTTACAAGAATGCTAACAGAAGCCGTCAGGACTGCAGAAGAAGAAAATAAAGCGACAGTATTCGGTTATTGGGTAAATGATCCTGAAAGATACGGCGTTGCTGAGTTCGACCAAGACGGCAATTGCCTTAGCATAGAAGAAAAGCCTGCTCAACCTAAATCAAATTATGCTGTTGTAGGTCTTTATTTTTACCCGAACAAAGTTGTTGATGTTGCAAAGAATATAAAACCTTCTGCTCGTGGAGAATATGAAATCACCACGGTAAACCAGCAATTCCTTGCTGACGGAGAGCTGAAAGTGCAGACGTTAGGACGTGGCTTTGCCTGGCTTGACACCGGCACGCACGACTCTCTCTCCGAAGCCTCCACATATATTGAAGTACTTGAAAAACGTCAGGGACTGAAGGTAGGTTGTCTCGAAGGTATTGCATACCGTCAGGGATGGATAACAGAAGAGAGAATGCGCGAATTGGCTCAGCCGATGCTCAAGAACCAATACGGTCAGTATCTTCTCAGAGTAATTGATGAAGTAAAACAGACCGGTAATCCTAATTTAGGATAAAATATGAACATACTAGTGACAGGTGCCAACGGCCAGTTGGGAAACGAAATGCGTATTCTGGCTGAAGAAAGCCAAGATAATTACATCTTCACAGATGTTAATAAGGTTGAAGGTGTAGAAACAACATATCTTGATATCACAGACCTTGATGCCATCAGGACGATCGTAAAGGAACATAATGTTAATACTATTGTCAATTGTGCGGCGTGGACAAATGTGGACGGAGCCGAAGCCCCTGAGATGTACGGGTTAGTTGAAAAACTCAATGCTACAGCCCCAGAGAACCTTGCTAAGGCGATGAATGAGGTCGGTGGCTTATTGGTTCATATCTCAACTGACTACGTCTTTGGATCAGAACCATACAACACTCCTTGCAAAGAGGATCAGACAGGCACTCCAACCGGAGTCTATGGATTGACAAAACTTCACGGAGAACAAAAGATAATTGCTACGGGTTGCAACTATGTGATCATCCGTACAGCCTGGCTCTACAGCGAGTTCGGAAAGAACTTCTGCAAGACGATGATGAACCTTACAGCAACCAAGCCAGAACTGAAAGTAGTCTTTGACCAGGTAGGAACCCCAACCTACGCCTTGGATCTTGCCAAAGCCATTACTATTGTATTGGCGGATTATTCTCAATCTGTCATTTCGACCGAGCGTCAGCGAGTGGAGAAATCTTTATACTCAAAATCCGGCATCTACCACTACTCCAACGAAGGAGTCTGCTCCTGGTTCGACTTCACCAAAATGATTGCAGAATACAACGGAACCACAGCCTGCAAAGTTCAGCCTTGCTATAGCAGCGATTTTCCAAGCCCTGTAAAAAGACCATCATATTCTGTCTTGGATAAGGCAAAAATCAAATCAGTATTTGGTGTTGAAGTCCCATACTGGACTGACTCCCTTAAAAAGTGTATAAACAATTTAAAATAAACGTCCGCTGTCATTTCGACCGAACGAAACTTTTTCTGTCATTCCGACCGAGCAAAGCGAGTGGAGGAATCTATAAAACTAGAAATCAATGAAAAGAAACATAGTAATTACCGGTGGAGCCGGCTTCATAGGTAGTCACGTAGTTCGCCTGTTCGTCAACAAATATCCTGAGTATAATATCATCAATCTCGATAAGTTGACATACGCTGGTAACCTTGCCAATCTGAAGGATATCGAGGGTAGGCCAAACTATAAGTTCGTCAAGATGGATATCTGCGACTTTGAGGCTTTCTATCAATTGATGCAGGATGAAAAGATCGATGGAATCATCCATCTTGCAGCAGAGTCGCACGTGGATCGTTCGATCAAGGATCCTTTTACATTTGCCCGTACAAACGTGATGGGAACCCTTTCCCTCCTTCAGGCTGCAAAACTTTATTGGGAGTCTCTGCCAGAAAAATATGAAGGCACACGTTTCTACCACATAAGCACCGACGAAGTCTATGGTGCTCTGACAATGAACCATCCGGAAGGTATCGAGCCTCCGTTTAAGACAGTGGCTTCCTCTGAGGGGCACAAAGCATACGGAGACGACTTCTTCTATGAGACAACAAAGTATAACCCGCACTCTCCATATTCAGCAGCGAAGGCCTCATCGGATCATTTCGTCCGTGCATACCACGACACCTACGGAATGCCGACCATAGTCACCAACTGCTCCAACAACTACGGCCCATACCAGTTCCCTGAGAAGTTGATACCTCTGTTTATCAACAATATCCGTAATCGTAAGCCGCTTCCGGTGTATGGTAAAGGCGAGAATGTACGTGACTGGCTGTATGTGGAGGATCACGCAGGAGCGATCGACCTTATCTTCCACGAAGGCAAGATTGCAGAGACCTATAATATAGGTGGATTCAACGAATGGAAAAATATCGACTTGATCAAGGTGATGATCAAGACTGTGGATAAGGTTCTCGGAAATCCTGAGGGGCATTCACTCGACCTTATCACATACGTCACTGACCGTCTCGGCCACGATGCACGCTATGCTATCGATAGCACCAAACTTCAGAAAGAACTTGGTTGGGAGCCAAGCCTGCAGTTTGAGGAAGGTATCGAGAAAACAGTGAGATGGTATCTTGATAACCAGGAGTGGATGGATCATATTACTTCAGGTGAGTATGAGAAGTACTATGAAGAGATGTATAAAGGACGTTAATTATTACTATGGCAGACAATAATCAAGATCCTAATAATGCGCCTAACAAGTTTGTAGGTATCCCAATTGAAGAACTGGTGGCTGCTCCTTTGGTTGCTGTATGCGATTCTCAGAAGAAACTTGCTCAGTCTGCATACGAATTTATGACAGAGATCGGTTTCAATGATGAAGGCAAGACCCGTATGGTCGAGTTTAATCTTCAGAGACCTATTCAAGGGGCATCGCAACCTCAGGATATAAAGGTTCAGGTTCCGTTCCTTGGACTGGTTCCGCTTCCAAATCTCCTGATTGATGATGTGCAGGTTGATTTTCAGACGGAGGTTACAACTACTGAAACCTCAGAAGAGAAGTCTGCCAGTGAGGGGAGTACTAATGCCAATGCAAATTTTAAGTTTGGCTGTTTTTGCTGTGGTTCTGTGAGTGTAAGTGGAAAGGTGGTTTCTAATAACGAAAATACTAATACATCCGATCAGAGTGCTAAACACAAAGTCAATGTTTCAGAACTTAATTCTCATCAGTTGGAAGGACTCACAAAAATCATTGAACTTCTGACAGAATCTCTGGACTCTATGCCGAGAGAGAAGGAGTAGGCTAATTACTAACTAATACAGATTTTTAATTTAAAAGAGATATAAATATGAGCATTTTTAAAGACAAAGTCCTTATGATAACCGGTGGTACTGGGTCATTTGGAAATGCAGTATTGAATCGTTTTCTCCGTACTGACATCGGAGAAATCCGTATCTTCTCCCGTGACGAGAAGAAACAGGACGATATGCGTCACGAATATCAGGCAAAGATGCCTGAAGTTGCCCACAAAATCAAATTCTATATTGGTGATGTGCGTAACAAATCCACTCTCAAGACTGCTACCAGAGGCGTCGATTATATATTTCACGCAGCAGCACTCAAACAGGTGCCATCCTGTGAATTCTTCCCTATGGAGGCTGTCAAGACAAATGTAATCGGAACAGACAACGTGCTGGATGTAGCCATTGATTGTGGTGTTAAATGCGTAATCTGTCTTTCTACAGACAAGGCTGCATACCCGATCAATGCAATGGGAATTTCCAAGGCTCTTGAAGAGAAGATAGCAGTTGCAAAATCTCGCAACAGTCTCAATACCAAGATCTGCTGCACACGCTATGGCAACGTTATGTGCTCTCGTGGCTCTGTAATTCCATTGTGGATAGACCAGATCCGCAACGGTAACCCTATCACTCTCACTGAGCCGAATATGACGCGTTTCATAATGAGTCTTGAGGAAGCAGTCGATCTTGTCCTCTTCGCCTTCGAACACGGACAGAACGGAGATATCCTTGTTCAGAAAGCACCAGCCTGCACCATACAGACCCAGGCGGAAGCCGTATGTGAACTCTTTGGCGGCAAGAAGGAAGACATCAAGGTAATAGGTATCCGCCACGGCGAAAAAATGTACGAAACCCTCCTCACAAATGAAGAGTGTGCTAAGGCAGAAGATATGGGCGATTTCTATCGTGTTCCTGCTGATAATCGTACACTTAACTACGACAAATATTTCTCTGAAGGCGACACCAAACGTTGCGGACTTTCCGAGTTCAACTCCGACAACACCACGCGTCTCAATGTAGAGCAGACCAAGGCAAAGATTGCCAGTCTGGAGTATATCCAGAACGAACTCCACGGAATCGCCAACGTTGCAAAATAGTATCCTTATAGGACAGTCCTCACTTGTCATTCCGAGCGAACGAAGCGAGTCGAGGAATCTTTAACAAGAGAATAATGAAAATTTTAGTCACCGGAGCCAAAGGATTCGTAGGAAAGAACCTTTGTGCCCAACTCAATAACATCAAAGCAGGCAAAGCAAAATGCTACGGAGACCTCAGCATATCTGAAGTCTTTGAATACGATTTGGATTCTACTGCCGAAGAACTTGACCGTTATTGCAAAGAATGCGACTTTGTCTTCAATCTGGCAGGAGTAAACCGACCTCAGAATCAGGAAGACTTTATGAAGGGCAACTTCGGGTTCGCTTCTGTTCTCCTTGATACTTTGAAGAAATACGGAAATACTTGTCCTGTGATGATTTCCAGTTCTATCCAGGCAACTCTTGCCGGACGTTTCGGTACAAGTGAGTATGGCAAGAGTAAGAAGGCCGGCGAAGAACTGATGTTTGAATACGGCAGGGAAACCGGGGCGAAGGTATTGGTATATCGTTTCCCAAATCTTTTCGGAAAATGGTGCAGACCAAACTATAATTCAGCCGTTGCAACGTTCTGCAATAACATAGCAAATGATCTTCCGATCCAGGTCAACGACAGAAGTGTGGAGATGGAACTTCTCTACATAGACGATCTTGTGGACGAAATGATCAATGCACTTAAAGGCAAAGAACATCGCTGCACATACGACGGTCTGGAGGTTGTACCTTTTTGTTGTCATTCTGAGTGTAGCGAAGAATCTATAACATATTGTTACTGCCCGATCACTCATAAGATTACTCTCGGTGAAATCGTAGATCTGATATATACTTTTGCTGATCAGCCAAAGACCCTGATGATTCCTGAGATTCCAGAGAATTCCTTTGCCAAGAAACTCTATAGTACATACTTGAGTTATTTGCCGAAGGAGAAAGTAGCATTCCCTCTCAAGATGAACGTGGACGATCGCGGTTCCTTTACTGAACTTATCCATACCCTTAACTGCGGCCAGGTAAGTATCAACATTTCCAAACCAGGCATCACTAAAGGGCAGCATTGGCATAATACCAAGTGGGAATTCTTCATTGTTGTCAGTGGCCACGGACTCATCCAGCAGCGCAGGATAGATTCTGACGAAGTCCTCAATTTTGAGGTAAGTGGTGATAAGATTGAAGCAGTGCATATGCTTCCGGGTTACACCCATAACATCATCAACCTCTCAGAAACCGAAAACCTCGTAACAGTAATGTACTGCAACGAGATCTTCGATCCTCAAAAGCCAGACACATACTTCTTACCAGTAGAGTAGTACTCTCTTTGTCATTTCGAGCGAGCAAAGCGAGTCGAGAAATCTTTAAACCAATACTATGGAACTAAAAACAAACTATAGCGACGTCCAGTTCAAGAACGACGGCCGTCTCAAACTATTGATAATCGTAGGAACAAGACCTGAAATTATCCGTCTTGCTGCAGTAATCAACAAATGCCGTAAGTACTTCGACTGCATCCTTGCACACACAGGTCAGAATTACGACTACAACCTCAACGGCGTATTCTTCCGAGACCTCAAACTTGCAGATCCTGAAGTGTATATGGATGCAGTTGGTGATGATCTCGGCTCAACAATGGGTAATATCATCAATGCATCATACAAACTGATGGTTCAGACCAAACCAGATGCTGTATTGGTTCTAGGTGATACTAACTCCTGCCTTTCGGTTATAGGTGCCAAGAGACTTCATATCCCGATCTTCCATATGGAAGCAGGAAACCGTTGCTTTGATGAGTGCCTTCCAGAGGAAACCAATAGAAGAATCGTTGACATCATCTCAGATGTGAACATCTGCTACAGTGAGCACGCACGCCGTTACCTCAATGCCAGCAGTGTTGCCCCTCAGCGAACTTACGTGTCAGGTTCGCCTATGGCAGAGGTTCTTCACGAGAATCTGGCAGACATAGAAGCGTCAGATGTTCATAAACGTCTCGGGCTCGAGAAAGGAAAATATATCCTTCTTTCAGCCCATCGTGAGGAAAACATAGATACAGAGAAGAATTTCATCTCTCTTTTCACTGCAATCAACAAGATGGCTGAAAAGTATGATATGCCGATTCTTTATAGTTGCCATCCGCGAAGCCGTAATAGATTGGAGAAATCAGGTTTCCAACTTGACCCTCGTGTCATCCGTCAGGAACCTCTCGGTTTCCACGATTACAACTGCCTTCAGATGAATGCATTTGCAGTAGTTTCGGATTCCGGAACTCTTCCTGAGGAAAGTTCGTTCTTTACAAGTGTTGGGCATTCATTCCCTGCGGTCTGCATACGCACATCAACCGAGCGTCCGGAAGCACTCGATAAGGGATGTTTTATCCTTGCCGGCATCAACGAGCACGATCTCCTTCAGGCTGTTGATGTTGCTGTAGAAATGGTTAAGAATGATGATAACGGTATTCCAGTGCCGAACTATACTGATGAAAATGTCAGCACTAAGATCGTGAAACTCATACAGAGTTATACTGGAGTGGTTAATAAGATGGTGTGGAGGAAGGAATAAGAACTCTATGCGAAAAAGGCTTAAAAGAATATTGAATACAGATTCTCTGTCCTTGGCAGGGAATACGGCATCTTTGGCGATGATAAAGGGTGCTGATATGATAACTCAACTACTTGTAATGCCAAGGATTATTCTCAAGCTTGGTCTTGAAGCCTATGGTCAGATTGCATTTTTTTGTGCGATTATGCAATATATTACATTTGTATGCGACTTCGGATATAATTTCAATGCAACCAAGAGAATCTCAGAGGACAGGGACTATAATAATATTTCTTCAGTTTTTTCGGCTATTGTACCGACAAAGTCGGTTATTATGGCTATCATATCCGGTTTGATATTGTTGGCATCTCTTATATTTAAAGATGCGTTGTCATTTAAATTATCAATATATCTGATAGTATTCACCATATTTTCCGCATTTACAGTTGAGTGGCTTTATCTAGGACTTCAAAAGATGGTTGTCCTGGCAGTCATAAAGATTGTCTATCGTGTTTTTTATGTGCTTTATATCTATCTGCAGTTAGAGACCGGTGCTTCTTATACAGATGTAATATTTTTGGATGCATTGTGTCCTGTTATTGTTACTTCTTTTTCCTTACTTTTTGCAGTCGGAAAGTTCCGATTACGTTTTGTCAGGGTGGCCAAGGATTTTTCTATTACTTTGTTTAAAGAATCTTGGGTCCTTTTCTCTTCTTCTGTCTTCATCACATTCTACAGAAACATAAATGTGATACTTTTGAAATTGGTTTCAGGGGAGTTCTATGCTGGAATCTATGCCGCTATAGAAAAGATAATCAGGGCTTCTCAGGCAATTATGGAGCCGGTGTCAACGGCATTGTTCCCTTTTGTGGGAAAGAAGTTTTCCGGAATGCATTCAAATAGGGAAAAGGTGGCAATGATTGAAAAACTGCTTGTCCTTTATATACCGGTGTTATGTCTAATGGCTTTCCTTATATGGCAGTTTACACCTCAGATACTGAATTATATGAAGATAGATACTCCTGATGCCTCTCAAAATCTACATATTATGCTCATAGCCTTTATATCCGGTTGTCTTAATTATCTTTTGGGATATGTAGGATTGGTGAATTTGGGTAGAAACAGGGATTTTAGGGGGGCTGTAACGGTGACAGGATGTATCTCATTGGTACTTTCTCCGGTCTTGATAGCCTTTTTCGATGACCTTGGTGCTGTTATGTCAATTGCGTTTCTAGAATTCATATTGCTGATATTGATCGGAATCCGCTTTAGGCGTATAAAGTCGTTAGCTGAATAATGGTACTGGACTACATCTTTGTTATTTTAATACTGGGATTCTTCATACTAGTAAACCGAAGAATCGGATTATCGTATCTTAATCCGTCTGTATTCCTTCTATTTGTCTGGCTTGCATTCTATTTTATGCATTGGATGATAGGACAAGGAATGTTCATATCGTTGGACTCTATTATAGTGGTCTTGTGTTTGCTGCTGTCTTTCAATATAGGTGAAATCATCTACCTATTCGCCAGTAGGG
Organism: Candidatus Cryptobacteroides sp.; assembly: GCA_045635205.1. Taxonomy (GTDB): domain Bacteria; phylum Bacteroidota; class Bacteroidia; order Bacteroidales; family UBA932; genus Cryptobacteroides. The sequence continues at coordinate 18,990 of JAZRBS010000048.1, forward strand.
GATCGTTACATTATATCTGGGAATTGAAGGGTGATAGACTTACCCAGAAAAGGATGAGGTGGTTCCTGGTGGTTTCCATTCTGGTGTCTCTGTTGTTTTCACTCCTGTATGCCTACATTTTTTTGCAGTATTTTGGAGGAATATCGTATTATTTGGCCTCTGACGTTCGCTCTGCTGTCGTAGATTTATCTGTTCCAATATGGGTGCGATTGCCTCTTTTGTTCAGTTACTCCTTGTTATTGATATCTGCGGTATATTATTTCCAGTATAATATCAAGAGGTATATGCTGTTGAGTACTCTGCCTATCCTGATTATGGGCATTGTCCAGAACGGTCGAGCTGGTATCCTGATGGTAGTTGTGATAATATTTATGGCAATAATCCTTCGTGAAACGGTAAAGGAAAAGAGGAATGTGAAGAGGACGCTGGTAAAATATGGTATCGGTATTGTAATAATAGGTTTTGCGATTTTTGTAGGAGGAGCTATGTTCAGATATAGAAATATGGAAACCGATGGTAATGCCTTTTTCATAGATTCATTTAGCTCCTATCTTTTAGGGGGGATATCAGCATTTGATACATATATTCATCAGACAGATGTTTTGGATACAGGATATGGACGATATAGTTTCAGTGCCTTGTATGATTTGCTTGGATTGGCAAAAAATGAATACGGAGTTTATACGGAATATCTAGTATATGATGCCGAGGGCTCTACGACAAATATCTATACAGCTTTCCGTCAGATGATTGATGATTTTGGAAAATTAGGATCTGTTGTATATATGTGTGTGCTCGGATTCATAGGTGGTAGAGAATGGTCGCGTGCAAGATATGGAGATAATCTTGCTATTCCTTTTATGCTGTTATTCTATATGTATCTCTTTCATACTCCCTTGCTGGCAGTAACAGTTCATAATTCCATTTTGTTTAGTTTTGTTGTTCCTTCAGTATTTTTAGTGTTTTTTTCTAAGAAAGTGTTCCGATGGAAAAGTTAGATTGCGTGTTTGTTGTTTTGGTTTACAGGAATATAGATGTTCTTGAGGATTTTTTTAAATCTTTGGTCCTTCCGTGTAAATACAAGGTGATAATAGTAAATAGTTATTATGATGAACAGAGCCTGCATCAATGCCGAGAGGTAGCAGAGAAAAATGGTTCAGATTTCATACCGATAGATAATAGAGGATTTGGATATGGTAATAATGTTGGAGTTAAATATGCTATGGAACATTATGAATATGAATATCTGATACTATCTAATTCCGATATTCAGGTTAATAGTTTGGATGCTCTTTTTAATCTGAACAAGGATGTGGCTGTAATAGCTCCTCATACATATTTGCCAAATGGCAAGATTCAGAATCCTAATATTCCCTGGAGGGTGAAGTCTTTGTTCAGGTGGCTTTGGTTGGCGTATAACTTTGATTCCGGAATTAGGCTATGGCTGATTCACTGCTTTACACGGGCTTGCAGAGAATTTTTCCGGTTTTATCGGTTGTTCAATAGAAAACCGCTATATGATATTTATAGTTGTCATGGTTCTTTTATTGCTTTTACTAGAAAAGCCGTGGATAATCTGTTCCCGTTTTTTGACGACAGGATGTTTCTTTACAATGAAGAGTTGTACCTAGCAGAGAAGTGCCGTTTGAAGAATATACCTATTTACTATTGTCCGGAGATTGATGTATTACATTTGGAGGGAGCAAGTTCGGCCAAAGGGGTGGAATTCAAGTATAATAAGGAATCCTTTGATATTCTCTATCGATGGATTTGTCAGAATGGTCTGATTTGATAAAATAAATGTATGAAAGTTATCTTTTTGACAATGACTCCGATGGAGGACTTGAACTCCAAAGGCATATATACGGATCTTCTTAGAAGATTTGTAATAGAAGGACATACGGTGTATGTAGTATATCCGCTTGAACGACGGATGGGAAAGAGTACGAACGCATATCTGATTGATGGAACTAATTTTTTGGGTGTAAAGACTCTCAATCTTCAGAAGACATCGCTAGTGGAAAAAGGTATCGGTCAGGTTCTTGTTGAGAGGCAGTTCAGGTTAGCCATAAATAAATATTGGGCGGATGAGAAATTTGACTTGATATTATATACGACACCTCCTATCACGTTAATAGGCGTAGTAGAGTTTCTTAAACGTAGAAACTCGCATACTATTACATATCTTTTGTTGAAGGATATCTTCCCGCAGAATGCCGTGGATATGGGGATGCTCTCCAAGACAGGCATTATGGGCTTGCTCTACAAATTCTTTCGTGCAAAGGAGGAGAAATTGTATGCAATTTCTGATTTCATCGGGTGTATGAGTCCAGCCAATATTCAATATGTTTTGAAGCATAACTCAGAGATTTCGGCAAACAAGGTGGAAGTGGCTCCGAATTCGATAGAGTTGAATGAGGATATTCGAGTTAAGGATAAGAGTGTTCTAACAAAATATAATCTACCTACTGATAAACCTATTTTTATCTATGGTGGTAACTTAGGTGTGCCACAGGGTATTCCGTTTCTGATCGAGTGCCTGGAGGCGAATGCGGATAGAGAAGATTGCCACTTTGTGGTGGTGGGTTCAGGTACTTACTATCAGAGATTAGTCGATTGGTATCAGGCTCGTAAACCAAATGCAGTAACTATAATGGAGGGATTGCCTAAGGATGATTATGACCGATTAGTGCAGGCTTGTCAGGTCGGATTGATATTCTTGGATTACCGCTTCACCATACCGAACTTCCCAAGTCGTCTACTTTCGTACCTGGAGTATAAGATGCCGGTAATCGCTTGTACAGATCCCAATTGCGACACAGGCTCCATTGCTGAGGCTAATGGCTTTGGGTTCTACGCGCCAAGTAATGATGTAGCAGCCTTCACCAAGATAGTGGATAAGATGCTTGTCAGCGATATGGCTGCAATGGGAGAGAAGGGCTATCAGTTCTTGAAGGAGAACTATCTCATTGAGCATACTTATAATCAGATAACGAAACATTTTGAGTAATATGACTCACTTTACAACTTCGCAAAAATTATATATGTCGCTGATAAAGCGTCCTATAGGGTTCTTGGGAGCATTGGTGGCATTGGTTCTGTTGTCGCCAGTGTTCTTGGCAACTATCGTTCTTCTTTTCTTTGCGAATAAGGGTGCTGGCGTGTTCTTTACACAGGATCGTCCAGGAAAGAATGAGAAGATTTTTAAGGCTCTCAAGTTCAAGACTATGACGGATGAACGTGATGCTGAGGGCAATCTCCTGCCTGATGCAGACCGTCTTACTCCTGTGGGTAAGTTTGTGCGGTCAACAAGCATAGATGAGTTGCCGCAGTTGATCAACATCCTGAAAGGTGATATGGCTTTCATTGGTCCTCGTCCACTGTTGGTGCAATATCTTCCTCTTTATAGCGAAGAACAACATCGCCGTCACGATGTAACTCCAGGTATGAGTGGTTGGGCACAAGTGAACGGTCGTAATAACATTAGTTGGACGAAAAAGTTTGAGTATGATGTATATTACGTTGATCATATTGGAGCCGCAATGGACAGAAAGGTGTTCTTTACTACTATTAAGAAGGTGCTTGGAAGAGCGGATATCAATCAGGAAGGAGGTACTTCTGCTACTATGGAAGCCTTTACAGGAAATAATTAATTAATAACTCATATATTTTTATGACAATCAAAACAGTAACAGTAATTGGAGCCAACGGAACAATGGGTACGAATGTCTCCGCTATTTTCGCCTCCTTCGGCAATGCGAAGGTTTATATGGTGAGCCGTGATCTGGAAAAATCGAAGACCGCAGCCCGGAAGGCAGGCAAGACAGTGAAGGCCGACAGCATTATCAGTAATCTCGTTCCTGCTGACTACAATATGCTGGCTGACTGTGTGAAAGAGTCTGATCTGGTGTTTGAGAGTGCAGCAGAAAATCTGGATCTTAAGATTAAGTTGCATTCACAGGTGGCACAGAACCTTAGAAAAGGTGCAGTTGCTTGTACAGGTTCTTCTGGCCTTTCCATAACAAGACTTGCAGAGTGTTATTCTGAAGAATTGCGTTCTCAGTTCTTTGGTGTGCATATGTTTAATCCTCCTTACCAACTTCCGCTTTGTGAGTTGACCGCTTCACCTTATAGTGATATGGAAATGTATGCTGAACTTAAGACTTATCTTTCAGATACTCTTCGGAGAACCGTGGCAGAAAGCAAGGACTTGCCTGCATTCTTAGGTAATCGTATCGGCTTCTATGTGATTAACGAGGCTTTAATATATGCGGAGCGTTATCAGGACAATGGTGGGGTTGATTACATAGATGCTATTCTCGGTCCTTTCACAGGAAGAACAATGCCTCCTATCACTACTGCCGACTTCGTTGGTCTTGATGTGCATAAGGCTATAGTTGATAATCTTTACGAACTGACAAATGACTATGTACACGAAAAGTTTGTAATGCCTTCCTATGTGCAGCATCTGATTGACAAGGGTATGCTAGGACGTAAGGCGGGTCAGGGACTTTACAAACTAGTAAAGAATGAGAGTGGTGATAAGAGAATGATGGTGTGGGATATCAAGTCAGGGGAATTTCGTGATGTGATTAAGTACACTTTCCCGTTTGCTGTGAAGATGAAAGAATATCTCAGAAATGGAGATTATGATCAGGCTATGTTGGAACTTATCAACAACCATTCTCAGGAGGCTGATATTTGTTTGCGATTCCTTCTCCGTTATATAATTTACTCTCTTTATACAGCAGAGCACGTAGGTTATGATCTTCGTGTGGCAGATGATGTAATGGCTACGGGATTCACGTGGTGCCCTCCTTTTGCTATGATGGAGGCATTGTCTAGAGTGTGTGATCTTGGTCAGTTGATGAAGGATCGACTGAAACCTGAAATCGTAAATGCTGTAGATATTGACCATATTATCTCTCAGCAGATAAAGAGCAAGTATGATTATAGAATTTACTTCAAGGCAAAATAAATCAAGGAATTATGAGCAATAAAGTATATATATTAGGAGGCGCACAGACTGATTTTGAGCGTAATTGGACGAAGGAAGGCAAGAACTTCATAGCAATGCTGAAAGAAGTTGTATCTGATGGTTTTGAAGAAGCCAGCTTCTCTTTCGATGAACTTACAAGATTGAATAAAGATAATAGGGTATGTGCATTTGTAGGTAACTTCATTGCAGAGCAGTATATCAGTCAGGGGCATCTCGGTGCATTTCTTACAGAGGTGGATCCGGCATTCTATGGCGTGCCATCGGCTCGTTATGAGGCAGCTTGTGCATCAAGTTCAGTTGCGTTGGATGCCGCGATTACTAAGATTAAGGCGGGAGAATATGACGTTTGTATTGTCGTTGGTTGGGAAGTGATGAAGTCGGTAAACTCTAAAATTGGTGGTGACATCTTGGGCCGGGCTGCTTATTATGAGAAAGAGGGTAAGGGCATTGATCTTCCTTTCCCAACTCTGTTTGGTCGTCTTGCAGATGCAACTATAGAAAAATATAGTCTTGATCAAGAACGTTACCTCAATGCTCTTGCTAGAATTTCAACAATCAACTATGCTAATGCAAAGCGTAATCCATTGGCTCAGACTCGTAAGTGGTTTATGAACTATGAAGAGGCTTCTCACCGTGGTACAGAAAGTAATCCTCGTGTAGGTGGTCTGCTTGGTGTTTCAGACTGCTCGCAGGTTACTGATGGTGCAGCCGTGGTGGTACTTTGTTCTGAAAAGTATATGCAGGAGATGGGTATCAATGACAAGCCTATTGTGAAAGGTTATGGTCATAGAGTGGCACCTATGCTTTTTGATAAAAAGATAGCAGATAATAAGGAGTCTGAATATGTTCTTCCTTGGACACGTCAGGCTTGTGTGGATGCCTACAATAGGGCAGGTTTGACAGTGGATGATATTGATGTATTTGAGACTCACGACTGCTTTACTTCCTCTGAATATGCTGCTATCTCTGCATTTGGTATTACAGAGCCAGGTAAGGAATGGGATGCTGTAGAGAGTGGCCTAATAGACTTTGGAGGTGCTAAGCCAATCAATCCATCTGGTGGTCTTATTGGATGTGGACACCCCGTTGGCGCTTCAGGTGCCAGAATGTTTGTCGATCTTTATAAGCAGGTGACAGGCAAGGCAGGTAATTACCAAGTAAAGGGTGCCAAGAACGGTATGATGCTTAATATCGGCGGAAGTGCAACTACTAATTATGTATTTATTGTTGGAAAGGAGTAAGAGATGAAGGATATTGCAATTTTTGGTGTTGGCGGTTTCGGAAGAGAAGTGTTGACACTTATACAAGATATCAATAAGGTTGAACCTACTTGGAATGTTATTGGTTTCTTTGATGACGGGTATGAAATCGGATATGAAAGTCACGGATTGAAGGTGCTTGGTGGAACTAAGGAATTGAGTGAATGGAAGACTCCATTGGCCTTGACTATTGCGATAGGTACTCCAAGAATCAAGAAGGCTATTTTAAATAATATAGGGTACAATCCAGTATTAGAATATCCAACTTTAATGCACCCAACCGTTATTATTGGCGATAAACATTATGTAAAGATTGGCAAAGGATGTATATTCTGTGCCTATACAGTAATTACGTGCGATATTGAGGTGGGAGATTTCGTTATTTTGAATCTTGCCTGTACCCTTGGTCACGATACAATTGTAAAAGACCATTGTGCATTTATGCCTACTTGTAACATCAGTGGTGAGTGTGTAATTGAGGAAGGTGTATATTGCGGAACTGGAGTAAAGATTATCAACCAAACTAGTATTGGGACAGAGACAATAGTTGGTGCTGGAGCGGTAGTTGTAAAACCTTTGCCAGCAAAATGTACAGCAGTAGGTGCGCCAGCCAAACCTATCAAGTTTCATTATTAAATGGACTTACCATTCCTACAACAGGCAATCCTCCTGCAAGGCCTTGATGGCTTATGTGGCTCATACGGGACAATCTCCTAACAAGCACACTCGACTTAACAACTGGTGTCGCTATCAGCGGAAGCGGGTGAAGGCGGGCAATATAACCGTGTAGCAGAGTTTTTTTGAAAAACTGACTGCAAGTCGCTCAGGTGAGCATACGGATGGGAGGAGAAAGAAGTGAGTAGTTATTAGTAATAGAATATGGCTTTTTCATTGCTTGTTAATAGAAATATTATTGATGTCCTTATTGGAGACACTAAAATAGGGATAGTCACGAAATAGGTTTAAAAATATAACCGATTGATTGCCAATATGATAAATATTTCGTATCTTAGTAAGAGGAAATAAAAATTCCTCCGAACACCGTGGAAAAGTGAACTTCGGAGGAAATGAGCAAAAATAACTTATGGCAAAAGTACGAAGTTTATCTGACATTCAGCAAGAGATTGCATTTACAGAGTTTGATTTTTATCAGCGATATGTAGATACTTTCAAGACATCGGAACTTGGATGGATCAAGTCACTCCTTCCTCTTTTAGAGATGCAACTTTGAAATACCGTGTTGAGGATGAGATGATTGCTGAGTTTGTTGAACAGATAAAGGCTGGGAGGAATGAGCAAGTGGCTAAATTTGCTGAATTGCCAGATTTTTCTGTTTTGAGTGATCAAGAGATAGCAGTTTGGTACAACGACAACGTAATCTATCCTGATAAAGTTCGCTTGAATTGTTACTACTATCGCAATTATAGTTTTGTGAAGGATATTCAGATGATCTTTGCCACGGTGCTTGGTAAAAAGATGAAGTATGCTGGAGAAGTGATTTGACACTGACAATTTGAGACCTTCTGATCCGTAGTCAGATATGTTATTTAGGAGAAGGATACTCAGTATGGTTCCTCTAATCTTGGCTCAAGAAATACGCAGCGGCCTTAATGGTTAGGCCAGGAGCGGATAAAAAAGGATAAAAAAAAGAAAAAAGGATAAAAAAAAGAAAAAGTTGAGGGGTGGATTGCTGACTGAGTGCAGAAATGAGGGCTATTTGCATATATTTGCAGAGTGAACTTATAAAAGAAAAGGATATGAAGAAAGCGATTTGGATTTCGTATGATCTTGGGATCGGTGGAGATTATGATGGTTTGTACCGTTGGCTTGCTAACCGTGGGGCTGTGGAGTGTGGAGAAGGGGTTGCCTTCTTCAACTATCTTCCGAACGACTCGAATAGAATATTGGATGAACTTAAAAATGAGATAGAAACGAACGTCAGGATAAATAATAAGACCAGGATATATTGCATCAGAAAGGTTGAGAATAAGGTTAAAGGAGTATTTTTATTTGGATCCAGGAAAGGTAACCCGTGGGAGGGATATGGTGATGTTGATAAGGGTGTAGAAGATGGCGAATAGGATATTGGTTGATACTGGTTTCTGGTATGCAGTCTTTGATAAAAAAGATTGTCACCGAGAGCAAGCATTAGGGATGTTGGAAAAGTATTTTGATAATGCGGCCTATGAAGTTGCGGTTCCTTTTCCGACTATGTATGAATTGCTGCGTACAAAGTTTGTAAAGAATAAGTCAGCACTTAATGAAATAAGACAAATGTTCCAGAGCGGGCGCATAACACGAGTGTATGATGATTGTTATAGAACAGCAGCATTGGATATGACCTTGTCTGAACCTAGAAGGAACATCAGCCTAGTTGATAATATAATCCGGTTAATGTTGGACGATAAGGCTCTGTCAGCTAAAGGTTTGATTACATTCAATGTCGGGGATTTCGCTGATGTGTGCCAAAAGAATGGCATTGAGATATTATGAAGTCTAATGAAAAAGGATGCCCTGATGAGCATCCTTTAATCTTTGCCCCAGGAATACGCGGCGGATGTTTACTTTATGGTGAGGCTCGGGGCGGGGACTTTGCACGAAACGATTTACCTCATCCGAGACGCGACTTAATTCTTAACTGCGAAAATAGATAAAATAATCAACAAAACAGCATAAATATGTCAGAAAGGAAAACAATTTACCTCTGCCTTGCACATATGAGCGAGGAGGGTGTTGAACAGAAATATGTAAAGGAGGCGTTTGATACTAACTGGGTGGTGCCAATGGGACCGAATGTGAATGCTTTTGAGCAGAATCTGGCTGATTTCGCGAATGCTATGGACGATGGCAGTAAGTTGGATCGTAAGGTGGTTTGCCTTTCGGCTGGTACTGCTGCAGTGCATTTGGCTTTGATTGCTTGTGGTGTTCAGGCGGGAGATGAGGTGTGCGTGCAGAGCTTTACTTTCTGTGCATCATCTCATCCTATTACTTATTTGGGTGCAACGCCTGTTTTTATCGATAGTGAGCGTGATACTTGGAATATGGATCCGGAACTTCTTGAGAAGGCTATTCTTGATCGTAAGGAGAAGACTGGTAAGTATCCTAAGGCGATTATTCCAGTGGCGCTTTATGGTATGCCGTATGATTGCGAGCGTATTATGGCAGTTGCTGAGAAATATGGTATTCCAGTTATAGAGGATGCAGCGGAGGGTATGGGCTCGCGCTTTGATGGTCAGGTGCTTGGCACTTTTGGTCGTTTCGGTGTGCTTTCATTCAATGGTAATAAGATGATTACTACTTCGGGTGGTGGGGCACTTATCTGCCGTTCTGCTGAAGATGCTAATCAGATTATGTGGTATGCGACTCAGGCTCGTGATGCTTATCCTTATTATGAACATACTGCTATCGGTTATAATTACCGTATGAGTAATGTTTGTGCTGGTATTGGTCGTGGTCAGATGACAGTTCTGGATGATCATATTGCACATCATAAGCATATCCAGGAGTTGTATCGTCAGTTGCTGAAGGATGTTCCTGGTATTACTTTGCACGATCAGCCTGACGGCGGTCGTTATGATTCTAATTTCTGGCTTTGTACTGCTACTATTGATCCGTCGGTGAAGATTGTTGGTCAGGAGAATGCTTATAAAGAGGTGATTACTTCGGCTGTGGGTGGTGCTGCAGGTGTTATCAAGGCTGTGGATAGCGCTACAACAGACTGCCAGCCAAATGATAACGTTGAGGCTTTGCGAGTGTTTATGCTTTCGAAGAAGGTTGAGGCGCGCCCTGTATGGAAACCTATGCATAAGCAGCCGGTGTATGCTGACGCTCCAGCATACGTGAATGGTGTGTCGGAGGAGATTTTCAAGGTAGGCATCTGTCTTCCGGCAGGTCCTTGTGTGACTGATGATGATGTTCGTTATATTGTCGATTGCATAAAGGAAGCGATTGTCAAATAATTTTCTAAGTTTCCATAGCCTTAATCCCGCAAGGATGCAGATTAGACACTAGCCTAGACTAGTCAACGGTACAGAATCCGGTTGTATAAATGCAAAGAGTAACCGATAGGGGCGGTTACTCTTGTAAAATAAAAGCAATTACATTCTTTACTTCGTGCCTTCAAAAAATTATTACCGCAACAAATGTCGGAAATGTTTTCTAACTAGCAAATAAAAACAAGTTATATTAAAGATAAAATTGTTGATTATTAGTGTTCTGGTGTGTATCTCGCTTCATTGAATAACGCTTGATTTATTATGGAAGTTAAAATAGATAATATCCTTTTGGATGCCCTCACTGCTCAGGCAAAGGCATCTCCAAGGTTGAGGATGAATTATGATCTCAGGAACTCGTCAGCAGATACGTCTCAGCGAATGCTTAACGCGATTGAGCCCGGTTCGGAAATTCCGATTCATAGGCATCAGAAGACTTCGGAAACGGTGGTGGTTCTGCGAGGAAGGGTGGTCGAGGAGTTCTATGACGAACTCGAGCGCCGATGCACTGCTACTTATGAGGTGTCTCCTTCAGGGCCTGTATTGGCGTTGAATATTCCGGCTGGCACTTGGCATACGCTTCGCTCGCTTGAGAGTGGTACGGTGATTCTTGAGGTCAAGGATGGGGCGTATGAGCCTATTCAGGATTGTGGTGTCTTTTACTTAAACTGATATATCTAATGTTTCCTAAACTTCTGTTCTCATTAACTATTGGGTTCTCTCCTTCATCAACACTTCGTCATAGTACTTGTTAAGTAAGGCTAGGCGGATATTCTATATCCCCGGTTGTATAAAAATTAAGAGTAGTTGATACTACTCTTTTAATCTAAAATTCTGGCAAATTCCCCTCAACCCACAAGCAATAGTTTCTGTGGCAAATTATGAGGATTATCATTTAATGTAATATGGATTTCAAACAAGTATTAGACATATTGGAAGTCCTGACAGGATCGGTGGCTGTTGTGACTGCTGGATATAGTTCATACAGGTGGCTCAAGAGGAGGTCTTCTGTTTTCCTTTTTTTCAAAAGGTATTGTGAACACAGGTTCTTTTATTTCCGTTCCTTTGTCAATAAACTGATTCAGAAGAATATATCTCGTCCTTTGCCTGATGGGCGTTTTATCAATTATGCTCTGGCTTTAAGGAATGGTTTTTATGCGAAGGATGTGGCTGCTGTCAAGTTGAAGTTCTTCAATAAGACTGTCGATTATCAGATGCCATATAAGATTATCCATAATTATATCACGGATCCAGAGTCTAGGATTCTTATCAAGGGAGGCGACTCTTCTGAACGCTTTGTAATGGATGCGAAGATTAAGTCATTGACAGATCCTGTATTGAATGAATTTTTGAGTTTGAAGCCTAATACTACTGATGGACCGGCGTTGAGAATGAAATCTTTGTCCGTACTGGAGGACGGAAATCTTCAATGTGAACTTCAAAATGCATCATATTTTGATCAAGTGAGGACAAATCTTACTTTGGATGTCCCTTTGAATTTTGAGGATACAATCCGTATTATGGATTTAGGTGAACAGAATTCTCTCAAGGAGTTTTCGGATTCGATTATGGCTAATACTATAGGAGTTTCTGCTGTCTGGTTCACAGAGTGTCCAAATGTAGATAAGGACAATCGCCTGCGTTTCTTTCTTATGCCTAGGAGGAAGACCACGGGAGTGTTTACTGATATGCTTGGAATAATAAGCGGAGTTGTAGAACCACCTGCGGATGGCGTTTTCTTGGAAAAGACTCTTGAAGAGTATGTTGAGAAGGAAATCAGGAGGGAGTTCTATCAGGAGACAGGGTATGCCAAGTATATGGAACGTCGGGGTCTGGATGAGACTTGTGTCTCTATCTTCCCGTTGGCTTTTGCCCGTGAGTTGACCAGAGGAGGAAAGCCTCAGTTCTTTTTTGCAATAAATACTCCGTATATCGATGAGAAGGAAATGGCTGATTTCTTTGAATTGTCTTTTAATGGCCAGGAGGAATTTTACAATGATTTTCGATCTCGTTTTGTGATGTACAGACTTTCACCTGAGACGCTTTCAAATCTACTTTTTGCATATAGTTATATACAGCGTAAGCAGAAATTAGGTTATATAGATTTGTCATAAATAAGCCGTATCTTTGTTTGGACTGAAAAATAGGTGTCAGACGGTTACGGCTGTGAATGTGCTCTTTAAAACAAATAATATGGAGACTATTTCGCGTGCTGCAGAGGTGCTGGGAGTCCCGTTGGAGATGCTGGTAGGCTATGTTGATGAGTTGGAAGAGGAGAAACCCTGATTTGTGTAAATATAATCTTGATCTTAAGGAGAATATATACATAAATCACACGTCATTAGTAGAAACAGCAGGCCGTGCATCGTTGACTTATTTATCTACTTTGGCAGTTCTTCAGTTGGATGCTATTCTCCAGAATGCTAAGTTTTCTTTTGTTGATAGAACGAAACTAGGTAACAAGCAGCAAAGTAAGTTTGAAAGAATGTTGGGAATGGAGTATTCCTGTCCCGGGATAGGAGATGTTCAATTGATTGTCGGAGTGAGAAAAAGAGATAAAACGAAGATTCAATATTGTATCACAGCAATGACTCCGATTTTTCGGGCTCAAAAAGAAAGCAGCCACAAATGATATGGCTGCTTTAGATTCACCCCAGGAATACGTGCACGAATTACCTCGAAGGTTAGGGCATCGCTGGCGGGGATTTTGCTCGTCCGAAAGCCCATCAAGAGGCACGTTTTATTTCCTTAAGTGCAAAGATAGTTTATTTAAAGAAAAATAAAAATATATTTATGAAAATAGCAGTAGCAGGTACGGGATATGTGGGTTTGTCGATGGCCACGCTTCTGGCGCAGAATCATACAGTTACGGCTGTGGATGTGGTTCCGGAGAAGGTGGAGAAGATCAATCGCAGGATAAGCCCTATCCAGGATGAATATATTGAGAAGTTTTTTGCTGAGAAGGAGTTGGATCTGACAGCGACTCTTGACGGCGCAGCAGCCTATCGTGATGCTGAGTTTGTGGTGATTGCGGCTCCGACCAACTATGATGCAAAGAAGAATTTCTTTGACACTTCTGCGGTTGAGGCTGTGATTGATCTGGTTCTTGAGGTTAATCCCGATGCGGTTATGGTCATCAAATCGACCATTCCGGTGGGATATTGCCGCAGTCTTTATGTCAAGTATGCTCTTCGTTTTGCTTATTCAGATAATCTTCGTGGCAAGAAGTTCAATCTTCTTTTCTCTCCGGAGTTCCTTCGTGAGTCCAAGGCGTTGTATGACAATCTCTATCCTTCAAGAATCATTGTGGGTACTCCAAAGTTAATCGACAATTTTGATGATGAGAACCGTGCGATTGCAATGATTGCGGATTTTGACCGTATGAATGCAGCAGCAAGGACATTTGCCGGTCTGCTTCAGGAAGGCGCGATTAAAGAGGATATTCCTACTCTCTTTATGGGTTTGAAGGAGGCAGAGGCCGTGAAACTGTTTGCGAATACTTATCTGGCTCTCCGTGTGTCGTATTTCAATGAGTTGGATACGTACGCTGAAATGAAGGGTCTTGACACTCAGGCTATCATCAATGGCGTCGGCCTCGATCCTAGAATCGGCAGCCATTACAACAATCCGTCGTTCGGATATGGCGGGTATTGCCTTCCAAAGGATACGAAACAGTTGCTTGCGAACTATGATGATGTGCCTCAGAATATGATGACGGCCATCGTGGAGAGCAACCGTACGCGTAAGGATTTCATTGCGGATCAGGTGCTGGCCAAGGCCGGGTATTACAATTATTCCGAGCAGAATGCCTTTTCGTCGGAGCACGAGCGTGAGTGTGTTGTGGGCGTGTATCGCTTGACGATGAAGGCGAACAGTGATAATTTCCGTCAGAGTGCGATCCAGGGCGTGATGAAGCGTATCAAGGCGAAGGGCGCGACGGTGGTGATTTATGAGCCGACTCTCGAGGATGGGACCACGTTCTTCGGCAGCCGGGTGGTGAACGATCTGGCCGTTTTCAAGGCTCAATGCGATGCCATCATTGCCAACCGCTATGATCCTTGCTTGGATGATGTGGCGGACAAGGTCTATACAAGAGACGTTTTCAGGAGGGACTAAGGTTCCTCCTTTTTTTCGAGTGTAAATGCCTGAAATGTTCGATATTTCAACTTTAAAGTTGCTTTTTTGAGAAATAGGTCTTATTTTTGCGATAAATAATATTGTATAGAAGAGATTGATATGTTGACTAGTGGGGAAGTACAGAACTTTCTGGAGCAGTTTCATACTAAGATGAAAGTGTTTGGTATCATTTATCGTGATGACAGGGGTAAGAATCAAAAGGCTCTTGAAGAATTGGAGATTGTACCTTCATATAGAAAGGTGGTGATCGAAAGTTTGACAGTTGATGATTATGTAACAGGGCCGGTAGTTGACACTCTGAACAGATTAGGCGAGATGTGGGTCTTCGGCAAAGATGTTAAAGGGCGTGAGGTGTATATCAAGATAATGATAAGTGAAAATGTCTGTCAGACAATTTGCATTTCTTTTCATTTGGCAGAAACACCTCTGAAGTATCCGTTTAAAAAATGATGATGTTATGAAAAGTCCGTTTACAGGTAAGGAAATGAATCTGGTGTCTGAGAAGCGTATCTGGAAGTTTCGAGGTGAGGAGTATGAATATATTCATACCTCCTGGCTATGTCCGGATACTGGAGAAAGATTTACAACCGATGAGATGGATGATGTCGCATTTGTTCAGGTTACAAACCAGTATCGGGCAAAGTATGGTATCCCTTTTACGGATGAAATTATTGCTGTACGTGAGAAGTATGATGTTTCAGCGGCAAAGATGTCTTTGATACTAGGAATGGGGACCAACCAGTGGAGACTTTATGAGACGGGGGAGGTGCCAAGTGTATCCAATGGTAGAATGATACGTTCTATCAAGGATCCTCAAGTATTTGAAGGGTATGTCCATAGTTCAAAGAATCTTCTGGAAGAAAAGGAATATCAGGTGCTCCTGTCTAAAATTGCAAAATGTTCCCCTATAAATGAAGATGATTATCCGGAGCAATATGGATTGCCGAAAGTTTTCCAATGTGAGCGAGGGTCAGAGAATGGTTATGCTCGTCAGTCTTTGATGCATTTGAAGAATATTCTGTTGTATATTCTGAATCAGACAGGAGAGGTTTTCTGTACGAAGATGAATAAACTCTTGTTCTATGCTGATTTCTTGTCTTATCGTCGATATGGAGTGGCGATGACAGGTCTTTCTTATAGGGCGATAGACTTTGGCCCAGTACCGGAGCGCTGGGATAGAGTCTATAGTTACTTTGAGGAAATAATACAGGAGCCTCGCTCATTTGGAGATAAGGAGGGGAATGTGTTGATGGCTGTAGGTAAGGCTGAGGGTGACAGGCTGACATCAGAAGAAAAGAGTATATTGGATGAGGTCTGTGCGAGATTCATTTCCTGTACATCATCCGAAATGACACGCTTCAGTCACGAAGAAGATGCCTGGTGTGAGAATGTCGAGGGACACAGGCGGATACCTTTTGATACTGCGTTTAAACTTAAGGCGATTTAAGGTCTATACAAGAGACGTTTTCAGGAGGGACTAAGGTTCCTCCTTTTTTATGCTTGCAGGAATATTTGGCCGTTTTGCATAAAGATTGTAAATTTGCTTTAATTAGTCCGTATTGTAAGATTGTCATTTATATGAACACCAACACAAATGTAGTTATTATGGCCGGAGGGATCGGCAGCAGGTTCTGGCCGATGAGTACGCCGGAGTTCCCGAAGCAGTTCGTGGATGTGCTTGGGCGTGGTAGGACTATGATCCAGATGACTGTCGAGCGTTTCGCGCCTTTGTGCCCTCTGGAGAATGTGTGGGTGGTGACGAGCGAGGACTATGTGGATATTGTCAAGTCGCAGATTCCACAGATTCCGGAAAGTAATATTCTTGCAGAGCCTTGTGCTCGTAATACTGCTCCTTGCATCGCATACGCCTGCTGGAAGATAATGCTACGGCATCCTTCTGCAAATATAGTCGTTACCCCTTCCGATGCTCTGGTGACGGATGTGGAGGAGTTCAGACGTATCATCCGCAATGCACTTGCCTTCGCTTCAGAGGGGGAGAGGGTCGTGACTCTTGGAGTCAAGCCGACTCGTCCTGAGACAGGATATGGCTATATCGCTGCTTCGGGAAGGGTGAATGGCTCGGAGATATGTGCGGTGGAGTCGTTCAGGGAGAAACCCGATCTGGAGACGGCCCGCGGATACCTTGATGCGGGAAATTATTTCTGGAATGCGGGAATATTTGTATGGAACGTGGAAACGATTGTTTCGTCGATCCGCCGTTTTACTCCTGATCTTGCTTCCAGGATGGACAGGATGTCTGAGTCCTTCTATACTTCGGATGAGAAAAAGGTGGTGGAGGAGATTTTTCCGACCTGTGAGAAGATTTCCATCGACTATGCTGTGATGGAGAAAGCGGACTATATATATACCTATCCGTCGGATTTCGGATGGAGCGACGTGGGCACCTGGGGCTCTCTGTGGACGCTTCTTCCTCACGATGATAACGGGAATGCCGTGGTGGGGGAAAATGTTCATCTGTATGAGTGCAGGGGATGTATTGTCCACGCTCCTGATGCCTCCAGCGTGGTTCTGGAGGGCATTGAGGACAGCATCGTTGTGGAGCGCGCAGGACGTATCTTGGTCTGTCGCCTAAGCGAGGAACAGAGGATAAAGGAATTCAAGAAATAAAGTAGTGTATGCCTGATATTTCAGTCAGAGGGTGTGAGATGCCCTCTTCGCCGATCAGAAAACTTACTCCGCTGGCCAATGATGCGAAGGCCAGGGGAGTGAAAGTATATCATCTCAACATCGGACAGCCGGATCTTCCCACTCCGCAGAAGGCTCTCGATGTTATGAAGAGCATCGACAGGAGTGTGCTGGAGTATAGCCCCAGTTCCGGTTTCCTTTCGTTGAGGGAGAAACTTGTCAATTATTACAGCAGGTACAATATCTCGCTGACTCCGGATGACATAATCGTCACTACAGGCGGCTCTGAGGCCGTTCTGTTCGCCTTTCTGTCTTGTCTGAATCCGGGAGATGAGATCATCGTTCCGGAGCCGGCATACGCCAATTATATGGCTTTTGCAGTGTCGGCAGGTGCTGTGATAAAGTCGGTGCCTTCTTCCATAGAGACAGGCTTCGCCCTGCCTCCGGTGGAGGAATTCGAGAGACTCATTACGGAGAGAACCAAGGCAATCCTTATCTGCAACCCCAACAACCCGACAGGCTATCTTTATACACGTGCTGAGATGAATCAGATACGCGATATCGTGAAGAAGTACGATCTGTATCTCTTTTCAGATGAGGTCTATAGGGAGTTCATTTATACGGGGTCGCCTTATATTTCAGCCTGTCACCTTGAGGGGATAGAGGAGAATGTCGTTTTGATCGATTCTGTGTCGAAGAGATATTCGGAGTGCGGCATCAGGATAGGTGCTCTGGTGACAAAGAACTGGAGGGTGCGTGATGCAGTGATGAAATTCTGTCAGGCACGTCTCAGCCCGCCGCTCATCGGCCAGATCATTGCTGAGGCTTCAATAGAGGACACTGCAGAGTATTCTGCTGAGATATATGAGGAATATGTGGCACGAAGGAAGTGCCTTGTGGATGGTTTGAACAGGATTCCTGGAGTATATTCTCCGATTCCGATGGGTGCGTTCTATACCGTGGCGAGGCTTCCGGTGGAGGATGCGGACGATTTCTGCGCCTGGTGTCTGAGCGACTTCGATTATGAGGGGGAGACCGTGATGATGGCTCCGGCCAGCGGCTTCTATTCGACTCCGGGACTGGGACGAAATGAGGTCAGGATCGCTTACGTGCTCAATCAGACCGATCTCAAGAGGGCTCTTGTGGTGCTGGAGAAGGCTTTGGAGAAATATAATTCATTAAAGAAACATTGATGGAACGCTACGAAGAGGTGTTTTTCTCTCTGCTCAGAAGCGGGCTCTGGGGCACATCCCCGGAGATTCCAGAAGGGTTTGACGAGTGGGGAAAAGTGGTGCAGTTGGCAAAGACCCAGTCTGTGCTTGGAATTGTAGGTGATGTGATGCTATCGGACGGGACTATCGCATCGAAACTTTCGCCAGAATTGAAGTCGAAGGTCAAGACGTTCATTATGGCGAATATGATGACCCACGGCAAAATCAATTCTGTGCTTGCGGATGTTGTTGCCAGACTTCGTGAGGAGGGTATTGAGTCTGTTTTGTTGAAAGGACAGGGGTTGGCGCAGAACTATCCTAAACCGGAATTGAGACAGTGTGGTGATATAGATTTATACGTAGGGCAAGAAAATTATGACCGTACATACGATGTTTTGAGCAAGTATGCTACAAAAATAGATGACAGGAAGGCTCTTGCAGTAGGAAAGCATTATCACGTATCTTTGGGTAAGGTCGAGGTGGAGGTACACCGCTATAGCGAGAATTATCCATCCAGAAAGCAAGATGAGAAGTATCAGGTTATGGCCGGCAAGGGATTGAATAGTGATCTGGTTCCTATTATGTTCGGCTCTGTGAAAGTCAATACTCCGTCTGACGATTATAATGCGTTTTTCATTTTCAGCCATCTGTTCATTCATTATCTCACCACTGGAATCGGTATCAGACAGTTTTGTGATTGGATGCTGTTTCTTTCGGCGCGTAAAGATAAGATCGTAAAGGAAAATCTTTATAAGATCATTGACGAAATGGATATGATGAGGCCTTGGCAGGCTTTTGGTTGCGTCTTAGTCAATGTGTTGGGTATGCCCAAGTCTGATTTCCCATTTTATGATGAGTCTCGTGCAACTATGCAGAATAAGATTGTTGCCAGGGTTCTGAGTGAGGGTAATTTCGGAAAGGAACGTGGAGTAAATGTGCACAGAGGAAGAGTATATCTATTCAATAAGTCTCTTTCTTTTCTTGGACATATCGGTCGTACCATCGAACTTTTATTTGTTTTTCCGAAGGAGTCATTGCAGCGTTTTGCATATACATTTATCAATGGCTTCCTGGCAGTCTGGAACGACGCAAAGATCAGGTTCGGGCGCTAGATGCTCCTGAACCTGACTTCGGCTTTTTCGCCCTGCGGAAGCCTTAGGTACACAAAATCCTCGTAATACTTGTGATCGCAGCCTTTTACCGAGGCTATCATACCCTCCGGTATTAGTATCTGCACCCATTCTTCCCATCCTCCTGTGACGCTCATCTTCACAGGTTTCCCCTTTTCCCACACCATATCGATTCCGGATCCTCCTTTTGCCTTGAATCCTCTGATGCTGCCTTCAGCCCATTCTGCAGGGAGGGCGGGGAGTATGTGGATATATCCCTCGTGGCTCTGCAGAAGCATTTCTCCGATGCCTGCGGCACCTCCGAAATTGCCGTCTATCTGGAACGGAGGATGTGAGCAGAACAGGTTGGGATAGGTTCCGCTGATGTGCTGGCTGGCCTTTCCGTTTTCGCAGGCAGGATGCAGCAGGCTTCTGAACAGTTTCAATGCTCTGTCTCCGTCGCCGAGACGTGCCCAGAAATTCATTTTCCAGGCTCTGCTCCAGCCGGTGGCCTCGTCGCCCCTGCGGTTCAGTGTCACCCGGCAGGCATCGGCAAGTTCCGGAGTCAGGCGCGGTGATATCTGATTGCCGGGATGTAGGCCATAGAGATGCGATATATGGCGGTGGTGTATGTCGGTTTCCTCATAGTCTTCGAGCCACTCCATAAGATAGCCGTTCTTGCTTATCTGATGTGGCGGGAACTGTGCCAGAGCCGTTTTCAGAGTGTCGCAGAATGGCTGATGTGATGTTGAATCAAGCAGAATCCCTGCTTCGATGGTGTTCTGGAAGAGTTCCCGTACCAACTGTGTATCCATTGTCGATCCGAGGCAGATGCTGACGGCCTGTCCGTCTTCGTAGAAAGAATTTTCAGGAGAAGAGGACGGCGCCGTGACAAGGTAGCCGTGGGATGGTTCCCGTATCATTGTCGATAGGAAGAATTCAGATGCTCCCTTCAATGCAGGATAGATTCTGGAAAGGTACTCCATATCTCCGGTGTAGGCGAAATGTTCCCACAGATGGTCGCAGAGCCAGGCTCCTCCTGTGTTGGTGGCTCCCCAGGACGGATGCTCTCCCGGTGCCGTAAAGTTCCATACATTGGTCATCATATGTTGCACCCAGCCTCTCGCATTCTCTCCGTAAAAGTCTTTTGCTGTCTTCTCTCCGCTAGGTATCATATTGATTACCAGATCGGTAAGCGGGAGGTGGAGTTCGCTGAGATTTCCTTGCTCGGCAATCCAGTGATTCATCTGTACGTTGATGTTGGTGTGATAGTCGCCGTTCCACGGAGTCTGATAGGTATTTGCCCAAAGTCCCTGAAGGTTTGGAGGCAGGCTTCCTTCGCGTGTGCTGCTGATCAGGAGATATCTGCCGTAATTATAGTATAAAGAGGCCAGGGCGTTGTCTTCTGCACCTTCTGCGTATGCGTAGAGTCTTTCGTCAGTGGGCAGTGATGCGCTTTCTGTGGAAGAGGCTATGCGGACTCCTGCTCTGGCATATAGTTCCTGATGTGCCTTGACGGACGATTCCCATAACTTCTTCGGATTGAATTTATCCGTTGCCTTGTCGAGCAGAGCCCTTGCCTTGCAGTCGTATTCCTCTCCTTCAAAGTAACTTGTTGCTGCAGATATGATTATCCAGGCCTTTCGCGCATTGCGGACTGTAATGCTTTTCCCGTCCGGGATTGTCTGTGCATCCTTGCCTTCTGTAATGATTTTTGCGTATGCGGCGTATCTCACTCCAGGCTCATCCGTGCCGCTGTCCAGAGTCCCGCTTATCTTCATCAGCCCCTCTTCCGTTATCTCCTCTTTGCAATTCTGCTCCCTTGTCAGGCTCGCCTTGAACCCCAAGGATCCCTCGGCCTGAATCTCCACGACCATCACGTCGCAATCCCTTGATACATAGTATTTTCTGCTATGCCTTGCATCTTCGTTTCCGAACTCTGTGTATGCCGTTGCTTCTCTCAGATCCAGCCTTCTGCAATATGTGCCGCCTTCTATATGGGATGTGCCGCTCTGAAGCCCTTCGTATTCGATAATAAGGTCGCCCAGCGTCTGATATCCACCGTATGTTCCTCCGTCTGAGGGTTTGTGTGGCACGAAACGCTCGTACATCACCTTCTGTGCTTCGGCGTTCCTTCCTTCCAGCAGCAGGCTGCGGATTTCCGGAAGGCTTTCCGCTGCGTCGGGATTGGCATAGTCAGCCTCGCTTCCGCTCCACATAGATATCTCGTTGAGCACGATTCTTTCGGCCGTTATTCCTCCGTCGGGCATCATTCCGAGCCGTCCGTTTCCAAGAGGAAGGGTCTCTTCCCAGGTGGAGGCAGGCTCGTCATACCAGAGGGTGTGTTCTGGCGCAAACTGGTCATAATTGGCGGAGCATCCTGCTGACAATGCGGCAGCGATGGTTATGGCGGTGAGTCTGAAGTCCATATATGCGGGATATTATCTCTTTTCTGACCGCTAATATAAGAAAAATCAATTATATTTGTGTCTTGTTAAATTGCTTGCAATGGCACTTGGAATATTTAGAAGAAAGAGAGAAAAGAAGCCGTCCATCAAGAAGAAACTCTTCTTCAGCCTCGGCTCACTGGCGATGATTCTGTTGCTGTCGGGTGTGATTTCCATCCTCGAATATCGTAGGATGAGCGATTATGTGTCCGAACTCATCGCTTCCAATATAAAGAGTATCAATCTGTCGCAGAAACTTGCCGACATTACGCAGGAGTATAACGACCAGATGCTTGCCGTGGTGGTGCAGAACGACATCTCGCTTATGCCCGACTTCAATCTGGCGTATTTCAATGCTCAGTCGGATTCGTTGAGAAATTCCTTCACATCGCAGAAGATGCTTCCGAAAGTGGATTCGGTGGTGAATGCGTTCGATGCCTTTATGAAGACTTCACTCAAATTTGACGAGGTTTTCCTGGCCGATAGTGTCGATACGGGAGAATGGTTCTTCGGAAGCCTTCAGCCACGCTATACCAAACTTCGTCAGGATCTTGGCTCTCTCAATGAGGTCATTCACGACGAACTCAGAAGCAATTCTGCCGATTTCGATGCCGGATTCTATCGAAGCATCATTCCGGGTGTGGTCTCTGTGGGTGCCGGTCTTCTTCTGATCCTTCTCCTTCTGTATTTCACGATGGTTTATTACGTGAAGCCGATCTACCGTATGTCTGACGGTATAGACGGATACAGGCTTTCCGGCCGCAGGTATGTGTATGAGTTTGACGGAGACGACCAACTTGCCAATATCAATTCGGGGCTAACCGAACTGATCGACGAGAATGTCGAGTTGAAGCGCAGAGTGAAGAATCTCAGGGACGAGCGCGAGAGGCTGCTCGAGAATATTTCAGATCTGACAGCAGAGTGATGAATATCAAGGCGATATCGGTCAATGTCGGGAAGGCACTTCTTGTAAGTGCCCTCTTTATGTTCCTGTCTATGATCGTGTCGGTCATATATGGGCGCGATGCTGCGTTCGGTCCTTTGCTTATTAGCGCCATAATCACTCTCATCGTGGGATCCTTCCCGTTCATCTTTGTCCGCGGAAAGCAGCCATTGTCCCTTAAGGACGGATTCCTGACCATTGTCCTGTCCTGGCTGTTGTCTTTCATATTCGGAATGCTTCCATACGTGCTGTATGGGGGAGAGTTCACGTTGATAAATGCTTGGTTTGAAAGCGTTTCCGGATTCACTACCACCGGATCCACCATTTTGAAGGATATAGAGGCGCTTCCGAAAAGTCTGCTTTTCTGGCGTTCTTCCACGCATTATATCGGAGGATTGGGAGTCGTTGTCTTTCTGCTTCTGGTCATTCCTTCTGCCAGTCCGTATCGCCTGAAACTCACGAATATGGAGATGTCATCCCTTTCCAAGGAGGGATATAAGTATAAGTCTTCCAAGGTGGTGTGGATCATCACGACTGTCTATGTGTCGCTTACTCTGGCTGCTCTGCTTTCCCTCTGGGCTGCCGGGATGCCGTTCTTCGATGCTTTGAACCACGCTTTCAGCATAGCGGCAACGGGCGGTTTCAGTACGAAGAATCTTTCGGTCGGAGCGTTCGGATCCGATCTGATCAATTTCATCGTCTTGATATTTATGGCTTTATGCGCAATGCATTTCGGACTCATATATGCTGTTTTTGCGACGCGTTCATTCAAGCCGTTCAGAAATTCGGTCACTGCATATTATTTCGGATCCATTGCAGTGATGTCTCTGCTCATTATGTTCTCTCTTATGACAGAGGGCGGCTATGACTCCTGGGGCAGGGCGATGATGGATTCCACATTCACTGTGGTGAGTTATATGTCCACGGCAGGATTCGGAATCTGCGACAATGCTATGTGGCCTTGGCTTGCCGGAGTCGTGCTTCTGTTCGCTTCATTCCAGTGCGGATGCGCCGGATCGACGACTGGTGGAATCAAGGTAGATAGGATTCTCATTGCGTTCAAGGCATTTTCGAATGAGATCAAGCACAGACTTCATCCTACGTCTGTGTCCAGGGCACGTCTGAGCGGACATCATCTGCCTGACAGTGCGGTGAATGCTGTGCTGATGTATATCGTTGTCTATTTTCTTGTGATCTTTGTGTCGATCGTTGCGGTTATGCTTTGCGGATGTGATGCCACGGAGGCTGTGTCCGGCGTGATCGCTTCTGTGGGCAGTGTCGGTCCGGGTCTTGGCGAACTGGGCTGTCTTGACAATTATTCCGCTCAGCCGGCTATGGCCAAGTTCATCTACACTTTCGATATGTTCCTTGGCCGTGTGGAAATCTATCCTGTCCTTGTCGCTATATCTATGATATTCAGGAGGAACCGATGATGGGAAAGACCGATTTTCTTTATTCCGCATTCGTTCGCAGACTTTCATATCAGCCTACATCCTGTCAGGATTCTTTGTTGAGGAAGGTCGCTTCTTTCGTGAGCGGTGATGATGGGGATATTCTGGTGGTCAACGGTTATGCCGGTACGGGAAAGACAACGGCTATGTCGTCCGTGATTTCAGTGATGAAGGAGTTCGGAACCAAGTGCATATTGCTTGCTCCCACCGGACGTGCTGCCAAGGTGCTTTCGTCGTATGCCGGGCAGCCTGCATTCACTATCCATAAGCATATCTATCGCCAGAAATCTGTCGGGGGAGACGGGTTCGGACAGTTCACGCTTTCGCCTAATAAAGATAAGGAGGCTCTATTCATTGTTGATGAGGTGTCTCTGATCGGGATCGATTCCGGACAGCAGCAGTCCTCTGCGGCTTTCGGTTCGGGCAATCTTCTGGAAGACCTTATTTCCTTTGTCCGCAGCGGGGTTGAGTGCAAGGTAATATTGATAGGCGATGCGGCCCAACTTCCGCCGGTGGGCCTGGATGCAAGTCCTGCTCTTCTTCCGGAGTATATGAAGATGATGGGAGGTGTCTCGTTTGCAGGACTTTCCACGGTGGTGCGTCAGCAGAGTGAGTCCGGGATACTTTTCAATGCCACTATGATACGCCAGTTGCAGAGTGAACTTGAGTCTGGCCTCGGAGTGATGGATCTGTGCGATCTTGGGCTGCAGACGGAGGGCTTTGATGATGTGGAGAGGATAGGCGGAGGCGATCTGATAGAGAAGATTTCCGATGCGTATTCGGTTTATGGTGAGGATGATACGATAGTATTGTGCCGTTCCAACAAGAGGGCTATAAAATACAATATGGGCATACGTGCGACTGTGCAGTTCAAGGAGGAGAAACTGGTGCGTGACGATAAACTGATGATTGTGAAGAATTGTTATCAGTTTCTGGAGGGCATAGAGGGTATGGATTATATTGCCAACGGCGACATTGCGAAACTTCAGAAGATTTCTCGCTTTGAAGAGAGATACGGGCTTCATTTCGCTGAGGCTCGCATATCCTTTCCTGATTATGACGATCAGGAGATTGTGGCGAAGGTGATTCTGGATACTCTGGACTCGGAAAGCGCTTCCCTGACCTACGAGCAGTCCAACTTGCTGTATCAGGGGGTGAATGAGGATTATGCTCATATCACGACTAAAAAGAAGAGGTATGAGGCGGTGCGCGAAGATAAATATTATAATGCCCTGCAATTGAAATATGCCAATGCCATCACCTGTCATAAGTCGCAGGGTGGACAGTGGAGATGTGTGTTCATCGACAATCCTTTCTGGCAGGAGGGGCTTACGGTGGATGACCTTAAATGGCTCTATACGGCCATCACCAGAGCGACCGAAAAAGTCTATCTGGTCAACTTTAAAGATGAATTGTTTACTGATTGACATATAGTAATATGCCGGTGACCCCCGCCTTCGCTGTGCTCAGGCACCCCCTAGCCGGGGGTGGCACGTCACCTCTATATGTCAATCAAAAGAAGATATTACGCTGAGTTTAAATGCAAAAGAATATGAGGAGAATAGTTTTGGTAATCGTTATGCTGATTGCAGCGGCATCTGCATCAGCGCAGGAATTCAACCCAATCCCCCGCGCCTGGAAATGGCTTGGAAATGAAGAAGTTATATTCAGTTATGACGGCTCATTCGCCGACTCGTCCGCATTTGTCCTTAACGCACGCAACGGCAAGCGTATAGAAGGAGTGACCGCTCCGGCTAAATTCTCGGATTTCCCCGTGAAACCCGTAGGAGCAGTGAACCTGACATATTCTCCGGATTCCACCAAACTGGCCTTTACACGTGACAACGACCTCTATGTCCTGGATATAGCAAGCGGAAAGGAGACTCGTCTTACTTCTGACGGCTCTGATGTCATTCTCAACGGCTATGCTTCCTGGGTGTATTATGAGGAAATTTTTGGCCGCCCGTCGCGTTACAGGGCATTCTGGTGGTCGCCTGACAGCAGGAAGATCGGCTTCTACCGCTTCGACAACAGCCAGGTGCCGATGTTCCCGATATATTCGGCATTCGCAAATCCTGCCGCTGCGGCTTCGCAGTCGCAGAGCCCTCGCGTGACAGACCTGGCTCTCGGAGGATCTCTCAGCGAGACCCGATACCCGAAGGCCGGACAGACAAATCCTCAGGTACGCATCGGCATCGTGGATCTTGACACTGTCTTGCGGAATGAGACGACCGATTGTCATTTCGAGCGAGCGGAGCGAGTCGAGAAATCTATTACTTGGGCAGACTTAGACCCGACCCTCGACCAGTATTTCGGAATCCCGTTCTGGAGTCCCGATAGCAAGGAATTCTTTATTGCCCGTATGCCACGTCTTCAGAATACGATTGACCTTTATGCTGTGAATGTGACCGACGGCAGCAAGCGCCACGTTTACAACGAGACTTACAAGACCTGGCTGAATTGGTTCGACGGTGTAGTCTTCACTGATAAAGGCCTTTATATGGCGCGTGAGTTCGAGACCGGCTGGCAGCAGATATACTTCCTTTCATACGACGGCAAGGAGTTCCGTCGCCTCACGGACGGTACTAACTGGAATGTCGCAATCGTTCGTGTTGATGAGAAGAAAGGTGACGTATATTTTACTGCGAAGCGTGACGCTGTTGCGAAACAGGCTCTGTATAAGGTAGATAAGAAGGGTGTCATCAAGACTCTGACTGATCCGGCTTATAATGCCACAGGCATATCATTCTCGCCGGACGGAAAATATTTTGTGGCATCTCTGTCGAATATGACTACTCCTGTAAAGATTGAAATCTTCAACAGTTCCAACGGTCAGGTCTCTAATTATGAATATAATGTATGTGCTGACTGTTTGATTTACCGGAAGACTGCATCTGAAGAAGAATCTGATAATTACTTGATTCCTCACAGTGCCTTGATGCCGGATCCGTTCACCTCTGACTTAAGGGGAAGGCTTGTCGCTGATATGGCTGGTCCTGATTTCGATCCGTCAGAATATGCACTTCCGGAAATGGTGTATCTTGTCACAAGAGATGGCTTCTGGCTCCCGGGAATGATCGTATATCCGAAGAACTTCGATGAATCAAAGAAATATCCTGTTCACGTCGATATATATGGCGGCCCGAACACCCCTATGGTACGCGACCGCTGGGTGACTCCTAATGCGACCAATCAGTGGTATTCTGAAAACGGAATCATCCAGATCACGGTCGATCCTCGTGCGGCAGGACATAACGGCCGTGCCGGTCTGGATATGATATACAGACAGTTGACAGTCTGGGAGGTAAAGGATTTCTGCGAGTGGGCGGAAGTTCTCCAGAGGCTTCCATACGTGGACGGCGACAAGATCGGTGTGGAGGGCTTCTCATTCGGAGGAACAATGACCTCGATGCTCCTGATGCAGGCTCCGGACAAGTTCCACTACGGAATCGCAGGCGGCGGAGTCTATGACTGGGCTCTCTACGACTCTCACTACACCGAACGCTATATGGACACCCCACAGAACAATCCGGAAGGCTATGAAGTCTCAAAGGTGCTGAACTATGTGAAAGACTACCCGACAGAGTATGACTCAGAAACTGTGCAGGAGACCGAAGCATATACCGGTGCTTCTGCGGAGCGAGCCGCACAGTTTCGGTGTTGTGCTATAGAACCGGTAATGCTGAAACTGACCCACGGCACCGGTGACGACAATGTCCATCATCAGAACACCCTCCAACTACTCGATGCACTCCACAAAGCCGGCAAGAAATTCGACTTTATGATCTATCCCGACGGAATGCACGGCTACCGTGGCTACCAAGGCACTCATTTCCAGAACGCCAACAACGAATTCTGGCTCAAATACCTCTGCAACTGAGACCCCGTGAAGGAGCGAAGCATTTCCCGCAGATATACTTGCGGCAAACAAAACAGAACCGATATATAGGTGACGTGCCACCCCCGGCTAGGGGGTGCCTCCCGAAAGGGAGGCGGGGGTCACCGGTATATCGGTTCTGTTTTGTATATGGAAGCAAGGACTATCTGCGACGTCTCATCGCACCCTTCATCATATTTCCCATATTGGCACCCATAACAGTCTTCATCATCTTACGAGTACCCTCAAACTGCTTCAAAAGTTTATTCACCTCAGGAAGGGACGTACCCGATCCGTCAGCAATCCTCTTACGGCGGCTTCCATTGATGCACTCAGGATGCTCACGCTCGTATGGAGTCATTGAAAGAATGATAGCCTCGATACCCTTGAACGAACTATTATCCATATCCACATCCTTGAGAGCCTTGCCCATACCAGGAATCATAGAAGCAAGATCCTTGATGTTACCCATCTTCTTGATCTGCTGGATCTGATTGTAGAAATCCCAAAGAGTGAACTGATCCTTGGCAAGTTTCTTCTTCAGTTCGCGTGCCTGAGCCTCGTCAAACTGCTCCTGAGCCTTCTCCACGAGGGAAACAACGTCACCCATACCGAGGATACGGTCGGCGATACGTGAAGGATGGAACACATCCAAAGCCTCCATTTTCTCACCTGTACTCACAAACTTGATAGGTTTGCCCACTACAGCCTTGATGGAAAGAGCCGCACCACCTCTGGTGTCACCATCCATCTTGGTGAGTACAACTCCGTCAAAATCAAGCCTGTCATTGAACGCCTTCGCTGTCTCCACAGCATCCTGACCTGTCATCGCATCCACTACAAAGAGAGTCTCTGTAGGCTGGACAGCCGAATGGAGCGCCGAGATCTCATCCATAAGTTCCTGATCCACAGCAAGTCGTCCGGCAGTATCGACAATCACTACAGAATATCCTTCGGACTTGGCCTTCTTGATGGCATTCTGGGCGATCTGGATAGGATCCTTCACTCCTTCTTCCGAATATACTTCCACCCCGATCTGCTCTCCGAGAACCTTCAACTGGTCGATAGCGGCAGGACGGAAATAGTCGCAGGCTGCAAGGAGCACCTTCATTCCTCTCTTGCTCTTTATGTTCAGAGCGAGTTTGCCGGAGAAAGTGGTCTTACCGGAACCGTTGAGACCGGCTACGAGAACGACTGCTGGAGAACCCTTGAGATTGATGTCTGATGCATTGCTTCCCATAAGTGCAGCCAGTTCGTCGTGGACGATCTTCACAATCATCTGCTGAGGCTTCACTGCGGTGAGAACGTTCTGACCGATGGCCTTCTTCTTGACATCATCGCAGAACTGCTTTGCTATCTTGTAACTTACGTCGGCGTCCAGAAGGGCACGGCGTATGTCCTTCATTGCTTCCGAGATGTTTACCTCGGTAATCTTGCCTTCTCCCTTGAGGATCTTGAACGATCTCTCGAGTCTTTCACTTAAATTCTCAAACATATATCTTTATCTTTTATTTTCATTTTTGATCCCTTTACTGCTCTCGGGATGATGCGAAATAGTCTTTCGCCAAAGGAGCCACATCCATCCTGTCGCTGAAAACTGATGGTGCAAGATCCTTCATATTGTATCTGCTGGCCATAACCTGTCCGTATGCACCGGTGCTGCGGATGGCCATAAGGTCGCCTCGTACGCTAAGAGGGAGAAGCCTTCCTGCTCCCCATACGTCACTCGATTCGCACACGGGGCCGACGATGTCGTATGCCTGAAATGTAGGGAAGAACGACCTCTGTGCAGCGGAAAGATTCTCGATCTTGTGGTATGCTCCATAGAGGGCGGGCCTGATGAGGTCATTCATACCAGCATCCATAATCAGGAAGTTCTTGGTCTCTCCGCTTTTCACGAAAAGCACTCTCGATATAAGGGATGCGCATTGTGCCACAAGAGAACGTCCCGGCTCTACGTGTACCGCCTGGTCGTTCCTGCGTATGATGTTGGTGGATATGGCGTTGAACCAGGTGCCGAAATCTGCAATAGGATTGCCGTCAGGGTCGTCGTAATCGACTCCGAGTCCTCCTCCGAGATTGATGTTGCGCACTGTAAGCCCTTTGCTCTCGAAGTATCTGACGATTTCGTTCACTCTTTTGCATTCGAGAGAGAATACCTCATCGACTCGTGTGATCTGCGATCCGATGTGGAAATGCAGACCTATGAAGTTGATATGCTCGCTTTTCTGGATGAACTCGATGAGTTTGTCAAATTCGTGGTTGGATATTCCGAATTTGTTCTCGTAGAGACCAGTGGTCACGTATTTATGTGTATGTGCGTCGATATCAGGGTTGATTCTGACGGAAATATTTGCCTTGACTCCGTGCAGATGAGCCATTTCGTTGATGACGAAGATTTCCTGAAGGGACTCGCAGTTGAAGGCTTCGATGCCCAGCATCATCGCGTCATAGATTTCTCTGTCGCTTTTGCCGACTCCTGCATATACGATTTTTTCTGCAGGGAAGCCGCAACTGTGGGCGTGGAGTACTTCGTTGCCACTGACGCAATCCGCTCCGAAGCCTTTTGAACTGATATATTCAAGAAGCCTTCTCTCGACATTGGCCTTGATGGCGTAATGTACTTTTATATCGTGCTTCCGGGCAAGGTCGGCCACATAATCCACAGTCTTATGGAACAAATCCATATCATAATAATAGAATGGTGTGGCGATCTTGTCCAGTTGCTCTATTGTATTGATATCCAGCATATTATTCTATTTGTTGCTTTCGAATGTCTCAAGACGCTCGAAAAACGGGGAAAACGGTTGCAAAAATAACGAAAAAATCCGTATTTTCGCAGAATGATATCGATTAATATAAATCCGCAGACAGCAGTGCCGTTGATCGTGGGGGTAGGCTCTACCATCCTCGCTCTCCTGCTGATGCTCATCAAG
Source organism: Candidatus Cryptobacteroides sp. (assembly GCA_045635205.1). Taxonomy (GTDB): domain Bacteria; phylum Bacteroidota; class Bacteroidia; order Bacteroidales; family UBA932; genus Cryptobacteroides. The sequence continues at coordinate 49,997 of JAZRBS010000048.1, forward strand.
ATACCGCATTCCGATTACAGTTTCAAACTGACCAATTCCAAATTGGCTATCGTGGTGAGTTTCCTTATCTGCAGTTTTATGATGTTCTATGCGATGAATGAGTATGGCCAGCCCGATATCAAGGACTGGGATATGTTCCTTATGCTGACCATATACATCGTGGTACACTTCTCGACTTCCATCATTTCATATTCGATGATAGCCCTGCTTAAGACAGAGAGAAACAAATGGCAGAGCCTGTTCGTCCCGGGGCTCTTCGTTTCCGCCATTGTCGCTTTCCTCCTTCTGGAATCATACAAGTCGGGTAATATGAATTATTTCTGGTTTGTCTGTGCTGTGGCTCTGATAGCCTTCCTGATACAGTCTGTGACCTATATAGTTCATTTCGACAGGGCATATAAGAATTCCATCCGCGATCTCGAGAATTATTATGACGAGGATGAGAGTCACAAGATCAAGTGGGTACGCTTCTGTTATGTGATATCGATGCTCACCAACCTTTTTATCCTTGTGTATCTGTGCCTTTACTGGTTTCTCGATTATAAGATGGAGGTGGCTTCGTTATATACCATCTGGTATCTCCTCTATATGCTTTATCTTTCTTCCAATTTCATTTCTTTCCTCGGCAGTCACAAACTTGTCCTTGATGCCTTTGCACACAAGACTTTGAGCGGTGAGGATATAATCCAGATGATCAATCAGGGCAAGAGGAAAAGAGGAAGAAAGGCCGGAAAGGCAACTGCTTCTTCGTCAATCAATGAGGCGGAATTCAGAAAACTGGAAACGGCTCTTGAAGATTGGGTGGAGCAGAAACGTTTCCGTGAATATGACAAAAGCAGAGAGGATATTGCACGTGAACTCAATACTACGAAAGAAATCCTTCATCATTATTTCATAACTAAAAAAGGGGTTGATTTCAAGACCTGGAGGACTGAATTGCGTATAAATGAAGCGAAGCGTCTCTTGCTTGAGGACAAGAACGCTTCGACAAATATCATTGCTGAGGCTTCCGGCTTCAGTGACCGTTCGAATTTCCACCGTCAGTTTGTCAAGATTGTGGGCTGCTCTCCGAAGCAGTGGCGTGATTCAGACGGTAATTAAGCGTCAGGACAGGTTCAGTAATATCATTTTTGATGAAACTGACGGTCTCTGTATAGGTCTCGAAAAGGCCGCCGTTCTCTTCATTGTCTATATCTTCGATGATTATACCCAGAGTGATCACTTCGCTCTCGGGATTGTCCTTTACCCCGGCCTCGAACTGGCCTATGCTTGAGGTGTATTTTATGTCCTGATAACTCCCCCCGTTCCATTCGAGTGTCACCTTGAGATGTTCTATAGGATTACCCTCTGTGTCTGTTATTGTGCCTGAGAGCATCGCTGCTTCCATTCCCAGCATAAGGTCACCCGCATCAGGATGTGGAAATCCTTCGGAGCAGGAAGATATCAATATGGCGGCTGAGGTCAGGGCAGATATTATTCTTGTTTTTTTCATTCGTCTTTCTTTTCGAGATAGAAATCGCAGTCATTGACATAGAATGTGCCTGTATGTTCATCGAATGAGGAACCGTTCCAGGATATGTTAAGTTCCTGTTTTACAGACTCGTACTCGCTATTTACATCTTCTGCGGTCAATGTGCAGAAAATCTTTTCCGTGAAGCCCTCTGCAGTGAGGGTGAAACGCCCCCTGTTATCGGTATATACGGTCATAGTCCTTATAGTCTCCTTGACCTGGAATGGTTCCGATGCATTCAGGGTTATCTTTATGCCTTCAAGAGGAAGGGTAGATTCTTTGTCCGATACGGCCCCGGAAACCACGACTGTATAGATCCCGTCATATCTGCCGGGATCGAGAGGCGCCATAGAGCACGACAATGCTGCCATCGACAACGATAGCAGCATTATTATATTTAGTAAAAATTGTTTCATTCCGGGTCTTTTACGCCGGCATAGGTTTCAGATACGTCGCAAATTTATACAATTTCTGTGATATTGCAAAAAATGTGCTATCAGAATACATCTTCGGGTCTGATTCCGAGAAGATTCATTCTCTTGACTATCTGAGGCACTTCGTTTTCAATGAATTCTTTTCTCAAAGTGCTGAGTACCATATCTTTGGCGTCGGGAGCAATGAAATAGCCTATTCCTCTGCGGTTGTATATGATTCCTTCTCCTGTCAGTTTTTCGTATGACCGCATTACCGTATTCGGATTCACTCCTATGTCTGCTCCATATTCTCGTACTGATGGAATCCTGGCATCAGGCTTGAGATCCCCGCTCAGAATACGCTCACAGATATTGTCGCATATCTGGAGGTAAATTGATTTGTTGCTGTTGAATTCCATAATCCTAATGCTTTAAAGTCTTGATTCTGAACCATACTCCGGCCAGGAGAGCGAGATTTGTCACCGTGTCTGTTATGGTGTCGATGAGAACAAGATTCTTGAATAACTTGTTGTTGAACATCTGCAATATTGCCGTAGGGTCTTCATTGGCGGTATTGACTATTTCCAGAGCCCAATTGGTCAGAATAGGTGAGCATATTATGCTTGTGGCTGTGCTGATTGCAAAGAGCGCCAGAATTGTCTTTACCGTCTTGCCATTCTTGAAGAAGATCGCTCCAAGCAGGAATGGTAGAGTTATGCAGAATATTTCATCCAGATACATCCAAGGATTGTTTACCTGCCTGATGATTTCCTGAGCCAGCGTGGCATCTTCGACTGTAATGTTTTCGTCAATGAAGTTGAATGTCACATCCTGGGCTTCTCCCATTCTATGCAACAGTTCCATACCACCGGCAACAAGATTCTGCCCGCAGGTGCTGTCCAAAGCGCATATCGCAGCATCCAGACCCAGATACAGCAATACTCCCGATATCGGAACGATGATGCAGGTCATCAGAATCATACTGCAGAATTTCTCCATTCTGGATGCGGGGAGAGTAAGCCAGAATGAGCCGTACTGCTTTTCAGTGATCCTGCCGTAGCATTTTACCGGCATAGTCACCACCAGACATATCATCGCTACTGCGAAAACAAATACTCGAAGTCCCATATCCGGGCCGTTCCAGCCGTTTCCCAGCATCATATTGAATGCTGCTGTAATGAAATATAGTGCTACAGGCGATAGCAGGGAAATGGTGAGAAGGCTGAGCCCATAGTTTGCGCAGCACGTTCTGAAGTCAGTCGAGAAATATTTTCCGAATCTCCGGAAATTGAATATATCTTTTTTCATAGCGTCTATTTGTTAAAGATTCCTTTGATAAGTTCCTTGTGCTGATGCACTGTGTTGAACAATGCTTCGAGATTCACCTTGCTGTCCTCTCCGTTTTGGTTGAGGCATACCTGGATGTTTCCTCCCGGTATCATTTCGCGGTATAGAGCGCCTTCCATCGGTTCGCTGCTGTAATCGAAATACAGTTTTTCAGATATTTCTGCGATGCTGGCGTTGAGGAGCACATCCTGGCGGTCGAGGATGATGATCGGATCGATTATATTCTCCAGGTCGCGTACCTGATGGGTTGAGATCAATATGACTGAGTCCTCCCGGGTGTATTTTGTCACTGCTTTCCTGAACTGTGCCTTGGAGGGGATGTCGAGGCCGTTGGTCGGCTCGTCCATAAAGAGGTACTTCGCGTTGCAGGCGAGGGCGAATGCGATGTAGGTCTTCTTCAACTGACCGAATGACATCTTGTTCATCTTCTGCTGTGCATCCACTTCGAGTACATTCATCACCTCATTGAATCTGTCGATGTCGAATCCTGTCCAGAATTTACCGTAGTTCATTGCATAGTCGATAGCCTTCATATTCATCGGTGCCACTTCATCGCTTAAATAGTACTGGTCTGAAAGGAAGGATGGCTCTCTGTCGTAGGGTTTCCTGCCGTCGATGTCGATTTCGCCGTGCTGAGGCTTCTTCAGGCCGCTGAGGAGTGTCAGGAATGTGGTCTTGCCCACTCCGTTCTCCCCGAGAAGGCCGTAGATCCTGCCCTCTTCGAGATTCATTGAGATGTTCTTCAGGACATATCTGTCGGCTGGCAGAATATGTCCCTTGGTTTTGTCGAGACTGATGCTTCCCAGTCCGCCGGTCTCACCGTATGTGAAACCAAGATCATTGATTTTGATCATAATGCTATGTTTTAATGTCTATTGTTAAGTTCCCTTGCGGGATATTCTCTATAGTGTATTAGTGAAGTAGTACACTGCAAAGGTAGGCATAATTTTCATTTCTGCAATACCTTTTGCAAAAAAATCATTGTCATTCCTTATCGTGCTGATCCTCAGTGATTTACACCTTCCTCGTGCTCCCCATAGTGCGGCACGTGGAGTGCATAAGTGTTTGTGCTACAGGAAGTTACCCTCTTCTGTTTTTAGTGCTGGAGGTGTCTGTTGTGTCGGAATTCCTTCATTTTTTCCTGCAGCCTCCCGTGCTCGGATGCAGGCAGAGCCCAGTCCAGGAATCTTTCGCGGATATAATTGACGGTCTGCTCTGAAGGGTGACACATATCTTCTGCGTAGAAGCGGTAGTCCCTCAGTTCGTCCATCACTATTTCGTAGGCCGGAAAATAATCAGCCAGGTAGAACGGATCCAAACTCAGATCGACAGGCAGACCGGCCAGAAGGTCATCTATACCAAGCAGCAGGGCTGATTTGCTGATCTGGTTGCCGTGCGCCCCGTCCTTGAAGTGACGTATCGGGCTGACTGTGAATATGAACTGCTTTCTGCGGCATCCTCGTGTTTCAAGGCATAGATCGATGATCCGGCGAAGTGCCGATGTGATTTCTCCTGATGTGAGTCTTACGCGGACAAATTCTCCAGCCGGATGTTTGAGGCAGTTTGATACGATGAAATCTTTTTCTATATGCTTGAAACACCAGCTTGTTCCTAGCGTGATGATGACTTTGTCGGCATTGAGAAATGCTTCTCTGGCAGCCTCCAATGCAGTGTTTGCCTTGAGGAGGAATTCTTCGGCAGAAGGTGCGGCAAACGAAGTGTGATGGCAGAATGAACACCAACGGCTGTCGCCGGCGCCGATCTGCACGCAGTCTGCTTCAGTGAATGGCCGGCCTTCGAGCATTCTTTCTACGGTGTGCAGAATGGAGATGGGATTGTACAAAGTTCCGAATGGGTTTATGCATACGTCAAACCCGAAGTCGGCTAGTTGTCTGCCGATATTGTCGGAAAAGCAACTTCCCAGCATAATTATTCTGTCGCTGTATGAGATGCCGACATTGCAGGACTCGTCGGCTACCGGTGTCTGTAGTTTCAGCATAGTCTTATATACTTCAGTTTCGCAAGTGATAAGTTGTTGACTGATTGAAGATTGGTGAGACTTGCGAAACTTTCCCCACCGCACTTTCTTTTTCTTTACGTTTCAATCGGACGCAAAGATAGTCTTTAAAGCACAAAAATGCTCGATTTTGTTCTTGAGAGGATGAAATTGTTTGCTATCTTTGACTGATTTTGTATTTATGACGCTATGAATAAACTTAGGAATTGTGCGCTTTTATGTCTTCTGGCTCTTTCAATGCCGCTGTATGCGAGTCAGAAGGACGATGATAAGGTGCGTTTTACATACGATGTTGATTTCGAGATGCGCTTTGACAACCGTGAGTATTACAAGAGTGCGTTTTCCAGTTCAATGACTGTTTTCGGGGCACGTCTGACTCCTGCGGTCGGGCTCTATGTGCCTCAGAGAGAAAAGAATATGGAGCATAGGGTGATGCTTGGGGTGGATGTTATGAAAGACTTCGGGGCATCGCCGATATCGTCCCTGATATCAGGAGGTGTGGCCACTGATGAAACTTCTCCGGCACTTGTCAACGCAGCATTGTTCAGGGAAATGATTCTGTATTATCGGATGAACAAGGCCACTGCCAGTACGGGGCTTGAACTTTATGCCGGAATATTTCCACGCAGGGCATCGGAAGGCTCATATTCTGAAGCGTTCTTTTCCGATTCGCTCAGGTTCTACGACAATAATCTTGAGGGCATTCTTTTGAAGATACGCCGACCTAAGGCTTATTGGGAGGTCGGTTGCGACTGGATGGGGCAGTTCGGTCAGGCGAGGAAGGAGAGATTTATGATCTTTTCATCAGGACGCAGCAATATAACTTCTTTCTTTGATGTTGGGTATTCCGCTTATATGTATCATTTTGCCGGATCGGAAAAGGCGAGGGGAGTGGTTGACAATATTCTCCTGAATCCATATATCAGATTCGATTTCGGTGATAGACTCGGGTTCCAGGAGTTCTCTTTGCGTCTTGGATGGCTTCAGGGAATGCAGCACGACAGGGTTTTTGTCGGACATTATGTACTTCCTTGTGGAGGAGAGTTTGATGTCGCTCTCAAGAAATGGAATGTAATCCTGCGTAATCATCTCTTCTACGGTACTGATATGATGCCATATTACAATAGTCTTGATGCCGGAGGCGATAAGTACGGCACGAGACTGTATATGGGTGATCCTTTCTATAGAATCCACGATGATGGAAGTACCGGCTTCGGTGCGTATGACCGACTTGATATAAGTTACGAGCCACATATCGGGAGATATATGTCGGTTATGATTTCGGCGCGCTTCCATTTCCACGGTTTCCGTTATTCCGGATGTCAGCAGGTGGTGGGAGTGAAATTCAATATTAATGAAATCTTGAAAAGGAAATGAAAAGAGTGATATATGCAATTCTGGCGGCAGCCGTGATGTCTGCCTGCTGCGGGCCTAAGGATGGAGAATATACTTTCAGGATTCTCACAACCAATGATGTGCACGGACGATATTTCGATTCGCTCTATGTGACTGACGGGACAATCAATGCCTTGACTAATGTCTCGTGGTATGCAGACAGCATCCGTACGGCTGCCGGTGAGGAGAATGTAATACTTCTTGATGCCGGTGATTGCTTGCAAGGAGATAATGCAGCATATTATTTCAATTATACCGACACTGTTTCCAAGCATATTTTCGCGCGAATGGTGGAGTATATGGGCTACGACGCCATAGCAGTCGGCAACCACGATATAGAGACTGGACATAAAGTGTATGACCGTATGGTTGAGACGATGGAGGTGCCATTTCTGGCTGCAAATGCCTTGCGTACTGATGATGGACGTCCGTATTTTCAGGAATATGTTACATTGAAAAGGCACGGAATCAGGATTACTGTCATAGGTTTCACCAATCCGAATATCAAGAGTTGGCTGTCTCCGCTTCTGTGGGAGGGGATGACATTCGAGTCTCTTCTTCCGATGGTGCAGCAGGTGGTTGACCGGGTGAGGGAAGAGGAGGAGTCAGATGTGGTTATAGTTCTGACGCATTCCGGAACCGGAGAAGGTGATGGCAGCCAGTTGGAGAGCCAGGGACTTGATCTTTTCAAGAGCCTCAGAGGAGTGGATTTCATTGTATGTGCTCACGACCATAGGCCGGTAGTGCACAAGAATGACAGCATCTGCCTGATAAATGCAGGAAGTCATTGCCGCAATCTCGGCTCCGGTACTGTCACTGTAAGGGTTGAGGATGGAAAAGTAGTCTCAAAGACATTGGATGCCGGGCTTATTCCGCTTGATAAGATGAAGGTTGATATGAAGATGAGGGAAATGTTCCGGAATGATTACGAGGCTGTCAAGGCGTTTACACTAAAGGAGGTGGGCGAACTCAAGACCCATCTGCGTACTCGTGATGCATACAAGGGAATGTCGGACTATCTTAATCTTCTCCATACTCTTTCACTGGGATGTACTCCGGCTCAGATTTCATTCGCCGCTCCTCTGACTTTCAATGGATCCGTCAATGCCGGGACGTTGGTGTATAATGATCTATTTACGATATATCCATTTGAGAATCAATTGTTTGTCGTGAAGATGACTGGCAAGGAAATCGAGGATTATCTGGAATATTCTTACGATATGTGGATCAATACTATCGATTCTGCGGATGACCGTCTGCTCAAGATCGTGAATGATCCCGATCCCCGTACCGGTCAGAAGCAATGGTCCTTCATCAACCGTTCATACAATTTTGATTCGGCCGGCGGACTTGTCTATAACGTGGATGTGACCAGATCTGCAGGTGAGCGCATAACCATCCTCTCGCTTGCTGATGGGAGTCCTTTTGAAGAATCTGCCGAATATAATGTGGCTATGACATCGTACCGTGCCAGCGGTGGCGGAGGAATTATGCGTAATGGAGCCGGTATCGACACAGACAGGATTTCCGACAGGGTAGTGGAGTACTACCCTGAAATAAGGGAAATCCTATATGATTATCTTATCAAGAACGGTGAAATAGATCCGGTAAAGATTGGTGACCGCAAGGTGATCGGTGAGTGGAAGTTCGTTCCGGAATCACTTGCCTCCAAGGCAATGGATTGTGATATGCTCCTCCTTTTCCCTTAGCAGGGTGTTATATAGCAAAATCTGACGGTAGATATTCCGGCGACCCCCGCCCTCCCGAAGGTCGGGCACCCCCTAGCCGGGGGTGGCACGTCGCCTATATATCTACCGTCAGATTTTGATTGACCTTACATCAGGCCGAGCAGTTTGCTTCGAGAAAGCATACAGGCACCCACAGGACCAGCCTTCTCTCCTAACTTGGAGAACTTGATCGTAGTGTCCTTATTCACCATATTCAGAGAATGCTTCTGGATGGCACTCTTCACAGGAAGAAGAAGATACTCCTTCACCCTTGCAACAACTCCTCCGATCACTACCAGTTCCGGATTGAATATGTTGATCAGTCCGGCAAGCGCCCTGCCGAGAACAGTGCCGATTTCTTCCACCACCTCAATGGCGAGCACATCCTCCTCATTGACAGCATTCAGAATATCGACCAGTCTGATTTCCTCTCCTTTCCCGAACTTATCGCTCAGAAGAGATGCTCTTCCTTCGCGCAGTTTCTCGATGAATATCCTGTGAATTGCAGAGCCTGATGCACCTGTCTCCAGACAACCTGTCTTTCCGCAATGGCAGATCTGATCGTTGTCAAGAAGAGGGAAATGGCCGATTTCACCGGAAAAGCCCGACTTGCCGTACGACAGTTTTCCGTCTATGATCATTCCCATTCCGAGACCCCAGGTGACATTGATGAAAAGCATATTCTTCTCGCTGTTGGCAACGCCGCATATATACTCTCCGTAAGTCATTGCCCTTGAGTCATTTTCGATGAATACCGGGGCGTCCAGTTCTTCCTCGAGGAATTCTCCGATAGGTCTGTCCTCTCCGATGAAATATGTGAAGCAGTATCCAGTCTCGTTGTTTACTCTTCCGGAAAGATTCACTCCGTATGCGAGCACAGTAGAAGGATCTATCCCTATGTCTGCAATATGTTTGCGGATAGTGGCGCAGAGGGTCCTGAACGAGGATTCTGAATTTTCGACGACAAAAGTGAATTCCTGAAGGTAGTCTATCATCTGACCTTTGAAATCCGTCACTGCTATGCTTACGCTTTGCCTTCTGACATCGACTCCGACGAAATAGCCTGCGGATGGGTTAAGACCGTAAATGCTTGGTCTTCGTCCACCGTTTGTACCCAATTTGCCCATATCGACGAGGAACCCCTCATCCATCAGTTCCCCGACCAGTTTTGTTATGGTCGGGATACTGGTGTTGAGTTCTTTACTAAGGTCTGCAAGACTATAGTCTCCTTCGTTGATGCAGAGGGCTATGATCTTTTTCTTAAGTATTGAGTTTTTCCCGTCAATGTTGCGGAGAAATGATTTTTTCATAGTTTAGTTTGTTTCGTTATTTTTTTCTGTTTTCCCAATATGCCTCAATCTCCTCAAGTGTCTTTCCTGTGGTCTCAGGCACTACCTTCCACATAATGAGCATATAAGGGATACACATAAATGCGAAGATGAAGAATGTTCCTGCCTGGCTCCAGCCGAGAAGAACAGGGGTAAGTTGGCCTATGAGATATGTTCCGATCCAGAGTGCGAAGCCGGCGATTGACATAGCACGTCCGCGTACGCTGTTAGGATACATCTCAGAGAGGAGTACGAATACGATGGCTGAAATAGAGATCGCGCAGCAGAATACGTATGCAAGGAAGAATGTGAGCATAAAACCGTTGCCGAGACCGATCTGTGCTCCCCACGCGAAATAGATGCCGATGGCCACGAGGCAGATGATCATTCCGCTTACACCCCAGTAGATGAGCTGTTTACGGCCGACTCTGTCAATGATGAATACTGCAAGTACGGTTGTCACGCAGTTCACTACGCCGACAAGAACTGTCGAGAACATAGGATTGTCGAACCCTGCGTCCGCAAAGATCTTAGGACCATAATAGAGCACTGCATTCACACCCATAAACTGTCCGAGGATTGCTATGGCGCTACCAGTGATGACAGCGAGCAGAATGCCTGGCTTGAGAAGGTCTGACCATTTGCCTGTCGTTTCGCCCTTGAGTGATGCATTAGTTACATTTATTTCCTCCTTGACCTCTTCGGCAGTAGCGTAAATCTTGCTGAGCACCAATGATGCTTTGTCGAGTTTACCGTTCACTATCAGCCACTTAGGACTCTCTGGTATGAAGAATATGATGATGAAGAAGAGCAGGGCAGGGATAGTTTCGCTTCCGAGCATTCCTCTCCACATTTCGCAGTTCCACATATTTGTCCAAAGTTCACCGGATACAGCAAGATCGCCGTTTACATCGATAACCCAGTTCATAAGATATGCAAGAAGGAAACCTACAGTCACTGCGAGTTGGTAAAGCGACACGAGGGTACCGCGTATCTTTGCCGGAGATACCTCTGATATATATATAGGTGAAACGATGGATACGATACCGATGCCCACTCCGCCGATGATTCTATATGCTACCAGGCTGTCAAAACTTCCGCATACGGCACATCCGATGGCAGAAATGCTGAAGAGTGCAGCAGAGATGAGCATTGTGAGTTTGCGTCCGAGGTAGTCGCTGAGCGAACCTGCTACAAGTACTCCGCAGATCGAGCCGATGAGAGCGCAACCCACGTACCAGCCTTCCATCATATCTGTGAGGGCGAACTGGTTCTTTACTATTGCTGTCGTGCCGGAAATGACAGCGGTGTCATATCCGAAGAGAATTCCTCCGATGGCTGCGACTACAGCCATAAAAATTACATATACGAGTGTGTTTTTCTGTTTCATAACTGTCATTTCGAGCGAAGTCGAGAAATCTATTTAATGTTGAAATATTCCTTATACCTATTATATAAATTGCCTGCAGCGCCATAAACTGACTGAGGACTCAGGAAGTGAGGGAACTCGAAGGTGATGGCCTTGTCATATCCGCATCTTTTCGCTGCCTCAAGTTTCAGACGCAGTTTGTCGAACTTGATAGGGAGGAACTTGATTGGCATATCGCGGTCGAATGTCTCTGCATTGGTCCAGCACTGCATTCCGTACTTGTCTGCCATCTTCTTGTTCACGCTGAAGAAAGCGTCCAGTTCGTCGTAGTCGATATGTCCGTCCTGGAAGGCTACAGCATCGACTACATCGTGGATGCCCTGGAATATCTGGCTCCATTCTCTTTCGTGATCAGCAATAGATACGGCATCCTCCTTTGTCAATGCTGCACCTGCTGCGCTCACGGCCTTCTTTCCGTCTATCCAAGGTGAGATGAATACAGGCAGGCCTCCGGAAACCTCCTTGCACTGGGCTCCCATTGCGTGGAATGCATCAACTGCCCCGATTGTGTCGCGGCTTATCTCCGTGCTGAGGTACCATCCTCCGAAACTGTCATATTTCTCACCGTACATCTTCCACACCTCGTCAATTACGAATTTGTTGTCCTCAATCTCGTGGCTCATATCCTTGGTATCCCAATATACTCCGGAGTCGTAGAGGCCGAGATAGAACTTCATTCCGTGCTTCTGCGCCAGACGGCAGAACATATCTATCAGGTCAACAGAAGGCATATAGCAGCCTTTCTTCAGCAGATAAGGAGATGGATAGGTGATGAATTTGCGGTATCCGCATCGGATGTCGATCACAGTGTCGATTCCGATCGCCTTCATATAAGCGAAATCCTGATCCCATTCCTTCTCGCCCCAGTTCTGGTGAGGAATGTCGTGTGAAATCTCATCGAGGAATGTTCCGGTGATACGTAATCCGTTGTCCTTAGGGACTATAAGCCCTCCTTCTGTTGTTTCGAAGTCTGATCCCTTGGTTCCTTCTGCAGGTGAGCAGGAGGACAGTAGTGAAGGAGCGATGAGAGCCGATGCACCTCCTATCGCCATTGTCTTTAGAAATTCTCTACGGTCAGCCATAAATATGATGATATTAATATTTTTTAAGAATACTACCGACAAATATACGGAATTTTCCATAATACGAATTAATTCTTTTAGTTTGTTTTCCTACAATTTATTATTCTGTACTGGGGTGTGGTGTGGTATTTTTAAAAATAGAGGCTTAATTTTTAAAAATATTTAATTATTATAGGAAAATCATTGTTGGTTGTAAAAAACTTTATATTTTTGTAGAATATTATAACCCTAAATAAACCAAAATGCGTCTTATACTGACCACACTTTTAGCAGCGATTGCTGTAATGTCTTGTCAATCAACGACAAACGAAGCCTTGGACAACCATAATTATATGTGGTTCGACTGTGAGGCAAACTATTCGACTCTTTCGCATCCTGATTCCATTCAGTTTTATCTCCACAAATGTAAGGATCTTGGCTTCGGTAATGTTGTCGTTGATGTCAAGTCCATTATGGGAGAAGTGCTCTACGACAGCCAGATTGCTCCGTATATGGGAGACTGGGAAGGTGTCGAGAGACCACGTGACTATGATATGCTCGGGTATTTCATCGAGTATGGACACGAGATGGGCTTGAAGGTTTTCGGTTCACTCAATGTCTTTGCAGGCGGTCATAATTATTTCGACCGTGGTGTTGTTTATATGGATAAGGCTGCCTGGCAGTCGATCTGCTATCACAAAGGCAAACTGACACCGATCTCTGAGATCAAGTCCAATTATAATTGTATGATGAATCCTTCGAATCCGGAGGTTCAGGAATACCAGATAGAAATCCTGAAGGAGTTTGCACGTAAATATCCTGAGGTTGACGGACTTATCTTCGATCGCGTACGTTACGACGGCATCACCGCAGACTTCAGCGAACTCTCAAAGAAGCAGTTCGAGGAGTATGCAGGCGTCACAGTGGAGAACTTCCCTGAGGACATTCTCAGTTGGTATGACGAGAACGGCAATCTCCGCTATAACTGGGTGCCCGGCAAGTATGGCAAGAAGTGGGTCGAGTGGCGCGCAATGGTCATCCACGATTTCGTTGAGAAGGCGCATAAGGCTCTCAAGGAAATCAATCCCGACCTTATCATCGGAGACTATACCGGTGCGTGGTATCCTACATACTGGCAACTCGGAGTGAACTGGGCAAGCAAGGATTACGATCCTTATCAGGTGCCTGAGTACCAGTATTGGGCTACAGAGGACTATTATATGTCGGGCTATGCAGAGATGCTTGACGTATATATGACAGGCCTCTATTACTCATTCATCACCAAGGATGACGTGGACAAGGCTACTGGCGTCGTAGGACAGCGCAGCGAGGCTGGTATGGACAACAGTCTTACATACTGCTACAGCGTTGAGGGCGGTGCTGAGATCGCAAAGCAGATTACGAAGGGAGTGGTTCCTGTAATCGGTTCGATCTATGTCGAGCAGTATCTTGGCGACTTCACTCCGTTCGGCCCGGCTGTCACTCAGGCGCTTAAGAGCACTGATGGTGTGATGATCTTTGATATAGTCCATCTGAACAAACACGGACTTTGGGATGAACTCGAGGCTGCGATGAAGGCTGCTGAAATTGTCGAAAACTAACCAATCTAATCAATATAACTCAATGAAAGCGATTTATAGAAATCTGCTTGTCGCGTTCATTTTCCTCTTGGGGGGGGCAGAAATATTATCTGCACAGCCTTCTGTAAGGGGTAAGGTGACCGACACGGACGGACAGCCGCTTCCGGGCGTTGCTGTTCTTGTCAGCGGTACCTCCAACGGTACGATGACGGATGAAGACGGAAATTATAGCCTTTCCGGTCTGAAGACAGGTGATGTGATCCTTTTCACAAGTCTTGGGATGGGAGACCAGACTTTCAATTGTGACGGATCGCTTACCAGACTCAATGTGACAATGAAGGAAGATGCAACCTTCCTCGAGGAGACAATCGTTGTAGGTTACGGTACACAGAAGAAGTCTTCGATGACATCAGCCGTGTCTGCAATGAAGGGTGACGAACTGATGAAGGCTCCTTCGACTAACGTGTCACAGTTGCTTGCCGGTAAACTTCCTGGTATATCTTCGGTCCAGGAGTCAGGAGAGCCGGGTCTCGACCAGGCATCCCTCCGTATCCGTGGTTCGATCAATGCCGTTTCATACGTTGTGGACGGATTCCCTGTTGATAATATCAATGATATCGATCCTGCTGATATCGAGAGCGTTTCAGTCCTCAAGGACGGTGCATCGGCTGCAGTATATGGTCTTCAGGCTTCCGGTGGTGTGATCATCATCACGACCAAGAAGGGAGAGAAAGGCAATACCAAGATTACATACAATGCTTCGCTGGGTGCCTCTCTCAACGCCAACTTCCCTGAGTTTATGAACGGTCCTCAGTTCGCCTATTATTACAATGTGGCGCAGATGATGGACCAACTTGCTTCCGGAGCCATTGCATCAGATAAGGATTATGTCCCTTATTTCACACAGAAACAGGTGGAGATGATGACCAATGGAGATCCTACCGACGGCTGGGACAATGTCAACTATATCGACAAGGTCTTCGGCACAGGTATGACTCAGAAGCACAATGTAACTGTTCAGGGTGGATCTGAAAATGTGAGATATTTCGCATCATTCGGTTATCTCGGACAGAAAGGTAACATTGACAATTACAATTACGACAGGTATAATGTCCGTGCGAATATAGAATCAGATTTCGCGAAGTATTTCCATTTCAATCTCGGTCTCTCGGGCGTCCTTTCCAACAGAAGTACACCTGCATTCAGTACCGGTGGATCAGATATGGGTTCTGAGACAGGATGGCTTTCTATCGCCAACCAGACAATCCAGATGCACCCTTACCTCCCTGAGAAATATGAAGGGCTTTATACTGCGATGCTCAAGTCGAACACCCAACTTCCTCAGTCTCCTCTTGCAGCGATCTATGAATCCGGCTACAAGAAGACTCGCGGAATGGATGCTTCGGTCAATGCATCTCTTGCGTTCGATGTACCTGGAGTGAAAGGTCTGCAACTCAAGGTGTCCGGATCATTCGACTACGGAACATCTTTCAATAAGAATCTTAATACCCCATACTATCTGAAGGCTTATTCGAACGGACAGTGGCTTGATATGACCGATCCGCGTGGAGTCGGCAATGGTGTCGAACTCGGTGAGGGTACATCTTATTCACAGTCTATGGTAGGACAGGCCGGCATTACATACGCCAACAAGTTCGGAAAGCACAATATCGAGGCTCTTGCCCTTGGAGAAATGCGTGATTATAAGGGTAATGCACATTCTGCGTACGCTAAGGAAATCCCGTTCGCATCTCTTCCGGAACTTCCAAACGGTAAGCCTGCCGACAGCCCTATTTCAGGATGGAGCAGCGCATCACGCTCAATCGGATATGTATTCCGTCTCAGGTATGATTATGACGAGAGATATCTTGCGGAGTTTACCGGTCGTTACGATGGTTCTTACAAGTTTGCAGGTATGGCAAACACCCGTTGGGGCTTCTTCCCATCTGCATCTGTCGGCTGGAGACTTTCAAAGGAGTCCTGGATGTCTGGTGCAAGCAGTTTCCTCGATGATCTCAAGATCCGTGGTTCGGTAGGTCTTCTCGGTAGTGACAATGCTAGTGCATATACATTCCTCAGTACTTATTCTCAGTGGGGCAGCAAGGTCATCTACGGACAGTACAACGGTCCTGTGAACATCAATCCTGCATATTATGCATCCGGAGTTCCGAACCTCGACCTTACTTGGGAGAAGACTCTTTCATACAACGTCGGATTCGATTTCACAATGTGGAACGGTCTCCTCGGTGCCGAGGTGGACGGATTCTACAACTGGACGTATGATATGCTTACAGCCCAGGGTTCAGGCTTCCCTTCATCAATGGGAGGATACTATCCTTCTGTTGTGAACAAGAACTCTATCGATGTACGAGGTATCGATATCCTCCTTACTCATAGAAACCAGTTTATGGCGGGCGGCAAGCCTTTCATCTATGGCATAAGCGCCAGCCTTACATACGCAAAATCTCGTTGGGTCATCTATCCTGACGAACCTAATGCTCCTGAGATCTGGAAACTTACCGGCAAGCCTGTCGGATCATTCCTGGCCTGGACAGCAGACGGACTCTATAAGAGTGAGGAAGAAATCGACAACAGTGCCTGGTATGGTACACGTCCTAATGTCGGTGATATAAAGTATGTTGACCTTAATGGTGATGGTAAGATCGACAGTTATGACAAGGGACTTGTCGGCCGTCCTAACCGTCCGCAACTTACATACGGTCTCAACCTTGACTTCGCTTGGAACGGTATAGATTTCAATGCTCAGTTCACCGGTGGTGCTCTCTTCGACGTATCCCTCACAGGTACATATTACAATGGTAATGACGATAATACCATCTGGACTCAGACTTTCAAGGAAGGCGCAAACTCTCCATTGTTCCTCGTCGAGAATGCATACAGCATATATAATCCTGACGGAACATTCCCACGTCTGACCCTCGGTGCACCGGGTCACGGTGGAGATAACGGTCTTTCGTCAACATTCTGGCTCCGTGACGGTAAGTATATCCGTCTTAAGTCCGCTCAGTTGGGTTATACATTCCCTAACAAGTGGACATCCAAGATCGGTATCCAGGCTCTCCGACTCTTTGTGGAGGGACAGAACCTCTTCACGATCGACGGACTTCCTGAGGGAATCGACCCAGAGTCGCCAGGTGTAAACAATGGTTATTACCCTCAGCAGCGCCTGCTTATGGGTGGTCTTACTTTAACATTCTAGGAGGATAATGATATGAAGAATTTATATAAAGGAATTTTGGTGCTTTTCGCATCTCTCGGCATCGTTTCTTGCGATTTCCTTGATATGACTCCTCCAGACAGGGTGTCAGACAAGGTTATCTGGGAAACAACCCAGTCGGCTGAGTATTCGATCAACTATCTCTATAGTTATATCTATGATGTGACTATGAGCCAGAGCAGTGCAGGCCAGACAGAGGCTTTCACCGATCAGATGAAATATGGCTCATACAACTATAACTCTATGTGTTTCATCCCTAGCGAGATCGCTTACGGTGAGGCTACAACTTTCTCTGCCGGATATGTGGATGCATATCTCGGATATTGGGGTACCTGGTATGGTGCGATCCGTCGTATCAATCAGGCTATGTCTGAACTCAAGCAATATGGTCAGATGCCTGATGAAGACAAGATCCGTCTTGAGGCTGAACTCCGTTTTATGCGTGCCTTTATGTACTTCGATCTCGTGAAGAGATATAAGGAAGTCATACTTTATGACGAGGATCTTTCGAAGATAACAAAAAACAAGGCTCTCAATACAGAGGCAGAGGGATGGGATTTCATTCAGGCTGATCTTGAGTTCGCTGCAGCAAACCTTCCTGACAGGTCTGCTTCCAATGGCCGTCTCAATAAGGGCGCAGCGTGGGGATTCCTCTCACGTACAATGCTTTATGCTGAAAGATGGGAAGTTGTAAAGAATGCTGCACAGGAGGTAGAGGCGTTGGGATATGGTCTCGAGGCTAAGTATGCTGATTCATATTCGAAATCTGTAACAGCAGGAAATAATGAGGCTATTCTCCAGTATCTTTTCGACAGGGCTCAGGGTGTAACCCATAGTTTCGACTTCTACTACACTCCAGGTGGTGACTACACTCTCAAAGGAGAGTCCGGCGGTGGATATGGTACTCCGACTCAGGAGATGGTGGAGTCATACGAGTATGCCAAGGGAGGTTTCCCGGACTGGACAGAGTGGCACGGTACAACCGCCAAGACCCCTCCTTACGAAGAACTCGAGCCACGTTTCCACGCAACGATTCTTTATAACGGGGCTCCTTGGAAAGGCCGTACGATCGAGTCATACGTAGGTGGTGGTGACGGATGGTGCCAGTGGAATATCGAGCGTGAACCTAAAGGACGCTCTACTACAGGTTACTATCTCCGCAAGATGGTGGATGAGGGACATAACGTTATCACTGAGTCCGGTAGTGTTCAGCCTTTGACTATTGTCCGTTATGGTGAAGTCCTTCTCAATAAGGCAGAGGCTTGCTATAATCTTGGTGAGACCGGTGCCGCAAATGAGGCTGTAAAGGCTATCCGTACACGAGTTGGTCTTCCATATACTGATAAGGCCGGTTCAGAACTCTGGAAGGCAATCCGCCAGGAGCGTAAGGTGGAACTCAGTTATGAAGGACTCTGGTATTGGGATCTTCGTCGTTGGGGCGTTGCTCATAAGCAGTATCCTGAAGGACTTTCAGGCTATCAGGTTCACGGACTCAAGATCGAGAAGACAGGTGATGATACCTTCAACTACACATACGTTTCTGTTGATGACAAGAACAGAAACTTCCTTGAGAAGATGTACAGATTCCCTATTCCTACCAGTGAACTTACCAGCAATGATCTTGTGAACCAGTTCCCTGAGTGGAATTAATAAATGCATACAAAATGAAAAAGATATATTATTTACTCATAGTTTCGGCTCTGGCACTGATTTCTTCGTGCCAGAAGCCAGAATATGTTGAGCCGGGAGTAGAGCGTCAGGGCATCACCAGTCTTACAGCGTACTTTACATCAGGAAAGTTTGTTGACCAGGCATTGGCACGACTCGACGTGACTGACCCTGAGGCTGATGTATATGTAATTCCTATTCCTTGGTTTTTCCCTGAGGAGTCAGATGATGTTACGACTATTCATATGACAAAGGTTCGCGTACGTGCAGAACTTGCTCCAAGTTGCAAGATCGATCCTCCTTTGACTATTCTAGACCTTACTCAGGAGCATCATTTTACATATACAAATGCTCAAGGTGAGAGCAGACCTATTACAATTACAGGTAGGAGAGTGAAATCTTCAAATGCCAAGGTGATGACTTTCAAACTTGTTGATCCGTACCTTGTTGAGGGTTTCGTCAATGATGATACTAAGGAAATATACCTTTTCACCACCGATGACTTGAATGGATTCTCAGCAGAAGCAGTTGCAAGTGCTCACGCTACAGTAAAAGAAGACCTGACAGTCAAGAAGAATTACAATGAAGGTCAGGTAGTTACAATGGTAGCACACGATGGTACAGAGCACGAGTACTCGATTGTCAAGAAATATCCGACTAAGATTCCATACGGTTTCAGACAGGAATCCGTACGTCAACTTTTCAACTTCGAGCCGGTGTCACGTCTTGGTTTCCCTGAATATACCGTTACTGTCAATCCGTCTCTTGCATACGCTGACAATTCTGTCGTAATGTGTTTCGGTGATGGAAAAGCGCCGGTATATCTTGACGCTCTCACTGGTGTAAAGAAGGGAGAAATCAATCTTGGCTCCGCTAATCCTGGCTCTGTGACAAATGACGAAGGTGGTAATCTCATCATTACCAGTCACGTAGATGCTAAGGGAGTCGTTGAAATCTACAAGACTAAGTCTGTAACTCAGGCTCCTGTGCTCTTCCATTCTTTTGAGAATGCTACTGATGTCCCTGTAGGATACCACGTCAAGGTTCACGGTAACATTGATACAGACGCTGTCATTACTCTTACTCACGAGGGTGTTGCTGGCGTTACCGAGACCAGCAAATATACCAGAGTTGTTGTTTCTGGCGGTGCAGTAGTGTCAACTGAGACAATTGACCTCGCAGGACTTGGTCTCTCCTGGGGTGCGGCTCCTACCAATGCAGCCAAAGTTGTTCCTGTGTCAGCCAGACCTGAAGATGGAGTTATGCTCTGTTATTACTCTGACAATACAATCTCGTATGTGAATGGTAACGGAGCGATTGCTGCTCAACTTAATCTTCAGAATGCTCCATTTGAGGCTAATGGTAACTACAATTCCAATATTATGGAAGCGAAGACATATAACAATGCGACTTACGCAATTCATCTTATTACATCTCATTTCCCTATGTGGGGTGTAGGTCCAAAGTTGAATATCTTTGATATCACATCTCCTACATCTATCAAAGACGGTACAACTGTGCTTTCGAATTCCAATATTGAGTGGTACCAGACTGCAGCAGCGGGATGTGCAGCCGCTGATGTTGTGGCTGGAGCATCTGCAGATGGCTTCAAGATTTATATCTTCTACTACGATCACAATGCAGGTGTAATCGGAGGATATGTCGCTGACTGTATCAACATTTAGCAGATGAAGATTTTGACTTTGATATTTGCTGCCATTGTCCTCGCAGTTTCCTGCGAGGACAAACAGGGCAGTATTCAGGATTGGCCTTGGCAGGATCCCGAGGTCGAGGAGCAGGAACCGGAGATGCCCCAGCAACCGATCGAGGATGCTACTCTTGACAAGTGGTCGGATGTTTCGGATGCATACGGCACCCTTCCCGACCATATCAGGATCTATAAATCTCCCGAGTCATTGGAAGGGAGCAAGGCTGTTGCATATATCGCTGTAGCGGATATGTCTTCTGCACAATGGGATGTCTGGAGTATAAATGATGCGGCGATGGAAGGTACGGAAGATGCTTTCAGAACTCCATCCGAAGTCTATTCTGAGGGTACCTGGCCTATAGTTGCCAATGCCGGCTTCTTCTACTCTTCAGGCGGCAAGAACTATTCTTCAAGCCTGGCAGTAAGAAATTCCGAAATCCTTGCATATAATATCAATTATGCATCCGAGGATTGGGTGACAATGTATTATCCGACACGTGCTGCATTCATAGAGTCAGAAACGGGTGCATTTGATGCCTGCTGGACATACAGAACCTGGGACAATCATTATATGTATCCTTCTCCGGCAGAGAATACCTGGGACGCTAAGCCTGCAGACCAGCCTTCGGCTATATATCCTGAAGGAGGCGAAGAATTTGCTGCCAGAACAGCGATCGGTGGCGGTCCTGTCCTTATCAATGACGGAAAATTCACCGATTCATACGTAGAGGAACTTTTCAATGGCGCTTCTGGCATCGGGCCTGACAGTGCGCAGCCTCGTACTGCCATTGGTATTACGGCTGAGAAGAAGATTGTTCTTTTCGTTTGTGAAGGTCGTGAGATGACGGATGGCGTATATGGTCTTACTACCGCTCAAGTGGCCGAGGTGCTCCTGGATCTTGGCTGTGTCGAGGCGATCAATCTTGACGGTGGCGGATCAAGTTGTCTGCTGGTGAACGGAAAAGAGACGATCAAGGTGTCCGACGGCTCTCAGAGGGCTGTAGCCAGCACCATAATGATAAAATAAGAAGTGATGAAGATATTCAGAAATATATTGATCGCATTCTCCCTGATTGCATTTGCGGCTTGCGATGAGACTGTGGAAAACCCTTGGAATCCTGACTGGAATGTTCCGGAAGAGCCGTCCGTGCCAGATACTCCGGAAGATCCTGGACAGGAACCGGAGCCAGAGCCTGATAAAAAGGATGCCAAGGCTCGTCTTGTCTGGATTGATGCGGCCGCCAACTTCGGTGACTATGCGAATGATGCAGACAAGATTGCATCTGATATGGCTCGTATCAAAGAGACTGGTTTTACCGGGGTAATCGTCGAGGTTCGCCCTACCACCGGTGGTGTTCTTTTCAAATCCGATGTGGAAGGCCCTGTGACTAGAGTTGATGCTTGGGTTCCGGGAGCATACGTGTGGCTTGAAAGAACTGCTGGCTTTGATTATCTGCAAGCATTCATTGATGCAGGAAAGGAAGTGGGACTTGATGTCTTTGCAGCAATCAATACGATGATCGGTGGAAAACAGTGTCCATACGGCCTTGGCAACAATGGTCCAATATTTGACGGATCCATCAAGAAGGATTGGGCATCAGTAGTGAATACTGCGGAAGGCCTTGTCAATTGTATGGATATGGGTGACGGTACGAAGTTCCTCAATCCTGCCAATGACGAGGTAGTGGAGTATCTTCTCGGTATCCTTGAGGATCTTGCAGCATACGATGTGGCAGGAATAATCCTTGACCGTTGCCGCTACGATGATTATGAACTTCAGAGCGACTTCTCTGAAGTGTCACGTGCAAAATTTGAAGACTATATCGGTGAGAAAATCCAGAACTGGCCTTCAGATGTTTTTGCACCGGGTGCTGATAAACTCAGCAGCCCTGTGACGCAGAAGCAGATTCAGTGGATGGAGTTCAGAGCGAAGAATATCCACGATTTTATGGAGAAGGCTTCTGAAAGAGTTCATTCAGTCAACCCTGATGTCCGTTTTGGTGCGTACGTGGGAGCCTGGTACTCAAGTTATTATTATTCCGGTGTGAACTGGGCAAGTCCGAATTATAATGCAAAAATTTCGTACGACTGGGCTACACCAGAATACAGCAAATATGGATATGCCGATCATTGCGATATAATGATTATCGGTGCATACGCAAGTACTTCCTCCATTTATGGCAATCGCGAATGGACAATGCAGGGTTTCTGTCAGAGGGCAAAGGCATTGTTTGCTGATGATGTGCCGTTTATCGGCGGACCTGATATCGGAAATGCAACCGGTTTTCCAGACGGTGGACAGGGTAAACTGATGCCGGATATAGTCGATGCCTGCATCAATGCCTCCACTGAAGGAATGTTCTTCTTCGATCTCTGTCATATCAAGATGTATGATTATTGGGACGATATCAAGAAGGCCTTTGACCAATACCTTGAGTCGCTCTAATGTCATTTCGAGCTTGTCGAGAAATCTAAAACATCATTAAACATTTATACTAACCCAATTAAATTATTATGAAAAAAATTGCTTTGATGCTGATGGCTGCTATTGCAGTTATCGCTTGTAATCCTCAGGAAGAGATCGTTCCTGAAATCAAGGTTACAACAACCGACTTTACTCTTCCTCTTGCTGGAACAGAGGATATGAGTTTCAAAGTTCAGTTCACTACAAATGTTGCTTGGACTGCTGCTCTTAAAGAGGCTTCCGAGTGGTGTACAATCACTCCTTCTTCAGGTGAGGCAGGTGATGCTTCTGTAACAGTAATTGCTCTTGCGAATCCAACCAAGGAGAATCGTACCGCTGTCCTTGTTCTCACAGCAGGAACTGCAGTAGAAGAAGTGACACTTACTCAACTTCAGACAGATGCTTATGAACTCGTTGAATCTTCTGCTACTGTGGGTGCAGAAGGCGGTGAATATGCACTTAAGGTTATGACTAACGTGGATTATACTGTTGTCGTTCCTGAGGATGTAAACTGGATTACTGTGGCTTCTACCAAGGCTTATGCAGAGTCAACTACTACTCTCAATGTTGCAGCATTTGACGAACTTGACGCTACTAGATCTGCAACTCTTACAGTAAAGGCTGAAGGTCTTGAAGATCTTACTTTCACTCTTACTCAGGAGGGACCTAAGTCAAAACTTTGGAGCATCGATCTTACATCTGTAGCCAGCAGAATAGGTTCTGTTACAAATGCTGTAAGTGAAACTTTTGCTCCTATGTATTCTCTCGCTGCATTTGGTGATAACCTCGTACTTTGTATCGGTGATGGTTCTGCTCTTATTCTTTTGGACAAGGAGACTGGTGAAAAGGTTGGAACCCTTGATACAGGTGCAGTGAAGCCAATGTCTATAGCAAATGATGATGCTGGCAACCTGATCATTACCAACCGTGTTTACAATTATTGGGTATCATACGAGTTCTACACAGTATGGTATATCAAGGCTGGTACAACTGATGTTGTCAAACTGCTTGATATCTATGCTGATTATGAATACTATACAAGTTATATCGGTGCAAGTGTTGCTGTAAGAGGTGATGTGACTAAGAATGCTGTAATAGGAACTGCTTGGGAAGGTGTTGAAGAAGTTGCCGGCGAGAATATGCTTTTAGTATTTGATGTAGTAAATGGTGATGTTCCTGAATATAAGAAATTGACCTTGGCAGGAGTGCAGGCAATCAATTGGTGGGAAGGATATTGGTGTCAAGCTCCTGGTTATTACCCAGGATATGCTTTCCTTGGTGACTCTTCTTCTAAGGGAGGTCTCCTTTCAGTATATAACCAGAACCTTTTGAACCATTTCGATGGTACAGGTGCTTGTACATTGGCTGTTGAAACTGCTTTGGCTGATGGTAACTATGCTGCCAATTCATTTGAGATCAGAGAGATAAATGGTAAACAGTATCTCGCAGTTGCTTGCGGATGTCATTTCCCTGAGTATGGTATTGCTCCAAATGTTGTAGTTTACGACCTTGAAACAAAACAGCCTGTCGCAGTTCCTATGACAACCAATTATGCTTTGACTGGTGAGGTTGATGGAGAAGGAAATCCTCTCTATATGGCAGGTGTAGCAGCAACTTCAGATGTTGTTCTCGAGGCTTCTGGAGCCGGCTTCAACGTTTATTATGTTGACAATAACTGTTCTGCAATCGAGGCATTCCATTACGATCTTTAGTGTTTTACACTAGTATAATCATTGGGAGGAAATGTAAATAGGCATTTCCTCCTTTTTACTTTTCCTGTTTGTAAAAATCTTTAAAAACTTATCGCTGTTTGGAAGATTTTTTTTAAATTCGCACTGATTATCTAAACCTAGAGATACAATGGATTTTAAGAAACTTGCTGCTCAATATAAGAGCGAACTTTTGGACAACGTCCTTCCTTTCTGGCTTGAGAAGTCACAGGATCTGGAGTATGGCGGATACTTTTCTTGCCTTGACCGTGACGGAAGCGTTTTTGATACGGATAAATTCATCTGGCTTCAGGGAAGGGAAGTGTGGATGTTCGCGATGTTGTATAATAAGGTGGAGAAGAAACAGGAGTGGCTTGATTGCGCTATCCAGGGAGCGGAGTTCCTGAAGAAATATGCGCACGACGGCAATTATGACTTCTATTTCTCGGTGACCCGTGAGGGAAAGCCTATAATCCAGCCATATAACATCTTCTCGAATACATTCGCTTGTATGGCTTTTGCTCAACTAGCAGAGGCTACAGGAAGCGAAGAGTATAAGGAGATTGCGCTTAAGACTTTCCAGAGGATCCTTGACCGTCGTAATGATCCTAAGGGACGTTGGGAGAAGTCATATCCCGGAACACGTCCGATGAAGGGTTTCGCACTCCCTATGATCATCTGTAATATGGCTCTTGAGGTGGAGAACATCCTCCCAGACAAGTCATTGCTTGACCAGACCATCGATGAGTGCCTCAGCGAGATTCTCAATGTATTCTATTATCCCGAACTGGGAGTGATGCTTGAGAATGTGGCTCCTGACGGAACTCCTATCGATTGTTTTGAAGGCCGTGAGATCAATCCAGGCCACGACCTTGAGGCATTATGGTTTATGATGAATCTCGGTATCCGCAGAAACGACAAGGCTCTCATCGACAAGTGCGTGGAGATTGCTCTTAGCGTTGTTGAGTTCGGATGGGACAAGGAGTATGGCGGAATCTTCTACTTCCAGGATCTCAAGGGTGCTCCGATGCAGAAACTTGAGTGGGATCAGAAACTCTGGTGGGTACACCTTGAGTCAGCAATCTGCTTCATCAAGGCATACCAACTTACAGGCAACGAGAAGTGTCTGGAGTGGTTTGAGAAGATTCACAATTATATGTGGACACATTTCAAGGATCAGGAATATCCTGAATGGTATGGCTACCTCAACCGCCGCGGAGAAGTCCTCCTGACTCTCAAGGGCGGAAAGTGGAAGGGATGTTTCCACGTACCGAGAGGCCTCTACCAGATCTGGCAGATTCTTGAAACATTATAAAGGAATATAAATACAAAACTGTCGCCTCATACGTGGGGCGGGAGGTTTGTATTTATGTTTGTCATTATTTGTGTTTGAAAGTTGCAATAATTCTGTTGT
>JAZRBS010000049.1:0-8193 GCA_045635205.1 Candidatus Cryptobacteroides sp.
GGCCTGCACCAACGTACTCGTTACCAAGGGCGCCAGCACAGACGGATCCAACATGGTTTCATACGCAGCTGACTCGCATCAGCTTTTCGGCGAACTCTACTATAAGAAAGCCGGATTCTGGAAAGCGGGAGATCTCAGAAAGATCAATGAATGGGACACGGGAAAGTATCTTGGTGACATCCCACAGGTTCCTGTAACATACCAGAGGGTCGGCAACATGAACGAGCACCAGCTCATCATCGCCGAGACCACATACGGAGGACGTCACGAGCTATTTGATTCAACAGGAATCATGGACTATGGTTCATTGATCTACGTAGCTCTTGAGAGAGCAAAAACTGCACGCGAGGCTATCAAGATCATTGTTGACCTTGCAAACGAATACGGATATTATTCAAGCGGCGAATCTTTCTCTATCGCAGACAAGGACGAGGTTTGGGTAATGGACCTTATCGGAAAAGGACACAAACTTGTTGACGGCAAGAACGTACGCAAAGGCATCGTATGGGTGGCACGCAGGGTTCCTGACGGATACATCTGCGCTCACGCCAATCAGGCACGCATCAGCACATTCCCTCTTGATGATCCGGAAAACTGTCTTTACGCTCCTGACGTGATTACATTCGCACGTGAAAAGGGATATTTCAGCGGTGAAGACAAGGATTTCAGTTTCTGCGACGCATACGCACCGCTTGATTTCAGCGGAATGAGAGGATGCGAGGCACGCGCGTGGTCGGCATTCAACATCCTCTGTGACGGAAAGTTCACCTATCTCGATGAAAACGGCAAAGAGGTGACTCAGGATGCCTACGACTACATCGATTATGCTATGGGATGGGACAAGACAAAGAGATTCCCTCTTTTCGTAAAGCCTGCACGCAAGATATCTATGAAGAACGTAGCGGATGTTATGCGCGATCATTACGAAGGCACTCCTATGGATATGACTCAGGATATCGGAGCGGGCGGAAATGCTCTCCCATACCGTTGGAGACCGATGGGCTTCGAATATGATGGCAAGAAATACATCAACGAAAGAGCCATTGCGACACAGCAGACCGGATTCTGGTTCGTGGGACAATCAAGAGGATGGCTCCCTGATGTGATAGGAGGCGTCATCTGGTTCGGTTGTGACGATGCTGCAACATCATACCTCACCCCTATCTACACCTGCACGACAGAGATTCCTGAGAGTTTCCGCGTTGGCAACGGAAATATGATTACATATTCGCCTACATCGGCATTCTGGATGACCAACCGTGTTGCAAATGCCTGCTACAAGGCATACAACATAATGTTCCCGACAGTGGATGCAGAAATCGACGCTTGGGAAGCATCTATGGCTGAGGCGGTAGCAAAGGCCGACGAAGATGCCCTGAAACTTTACGAAGAAGCCCGTATCAAGCCGCGCAGAATGATACGTCGCAACGACAGGAAAAGAATGGTCGTTGATCCATATACTGACGTACGCGCATATCTTACTGCTTTCTCAGTTGACAATGCCCAGAAGATATTCGACAAATGGGTGGCATTGGAGCAACTCCTTCTCATAAAGTATATCGATGGTAACGTAAAGGCTCAGAATGAAGACGGTAGTTTCGTTACCAACGGCCACACCGACTGCATTCCGGACAATATCACCCAACCCGGCTACACCGACAAATGGAAGGCCGCTGTCGCTGCAGACCACGGTAAGACAATAGAAGAAAAATAACCACAAATAGGTATTTATCAAGCCTGCAGAGTACCATAACTTTGCAGGCTGTAATCTTATTAAGAATATGCGTAAATTCCTGACAACATCTATTTTGTTACTTGCCGCCATCTGTGCGCTGGCGCAGAACAGATCGGTCAGTGGCAGAATTATGGAGGCCGGATCCGACAATCCGGTCATCGGTGCTGTAGTCAGGATAGGAGAGGACTATCTTTGGGCTGTAGCAGATGCCGAAGGAGAATTCTCATTTGAGAATGTCCAGCAGGGAAAATATTACTTGGAGGCATCTTGTCTTGGATATATGAGCATTACCTTTGAAATCGATGTGACCAAGGATATCGAAGGACTGGAAATCAGACTTCACGAGAACTCGCTTGCATTGGACGAAGTGGTAGTGACCGCTCAAAAAGCAAAAGACGGACTCGGAACCACACATAACCTCGGACGTGATGCACTCAACCATCTCCAGTTGTCGAATATGACAGATGTGGCTGCTCTTCTCCCTGGAGGCAAGACAGTCAATCCCGACCTTACTTCCGAAAACACGTTCTCAATCCGTGACGGAGGTCTGGCCAACGGCAACGCCTCCTTCGGAACAGCCGTGGAAGTGGATGGAGTGCGAATCGGAAACAATGCTTCCTTCGGAGAAATGCAAGGTATCGACACAAGAAGCGTAGCCGTCGAAAACATCGAATCGATTGAGGTCATAACAGGAGTGCCTTCGGCAGAATATGGAGACCTGGGCAGCGGAATGGTGAAGATAAACACAAGAAAAGGACGCACTCCAGTGAATCTCACCTTTTCCGTGAATCCGCGAACATACCAGACATCCGTATCAAAAGGCATCAATCTCAAGGAAGATAACGGAGTACTGAATATCAGTGCGGAATGGGCTCGCGCAGTAAGCAGACTGGTGTCTCCATACGAATCATACACCAGAACGGGTATAACCGCCGGCTACAGCAACACCTTTGCAAAAGTCCTGAGATTCGAAGCAGGGCTGACAGGAAACATAGGTGGAATGAACTCCAAGGACGATCCTGACGCATTCACTGGTGAATACGAAAAGGAACGTGCCAATGCATTCCGCGGCAATGCATCCCTCACCTGGCTTCTGAACAGATCCTGGATCACCAATATGGAATTCGATGCCTCGGTCAATTTCAACGATAATCTGAGCCACCATCACAAATACGAATCATACGCATCCAATCAGCCGGCAGTGCATTCCGAACTGGAGGGATATTTCATCGCAGACAGGCAGCCGCTCACCTTCTTCTCCGACCAGATCGTTGATTCCAAGGAACTGGATGCAGCAGCGTCGCTGAAATACAATTGGCACAAGAGATGGGATAAAGTAAAAAGTTCGCTGAAGGCAGGAGTACAATGGAAGGCAAACGGAAACGTGGGAAAAGGCGAATATTATCAGGATCCTACCCTTGCTGCCAACGGATACAGGCCAAGACCATATACCGATTATCCGTTTATGCACAATCTTTCAGTTTATGCTGAAGAGCATCTGACAGTGCCTGTCGCTTCGACAAAACTTGAACTCACAGCCGGTCTGAGAATGGAGAATGTATTCATCCGGAACTCGCTGTACAACAACAAAACCACGTTTTCCCCAAGATTCAACGCAAGATGGGAACTGGCCGATGGCTTTGCAATCAGAGGAGGATGGGGCATCACCGAAAAACTGCCTTCATACTACATCCTCTATCCTAAACAGGAATACCGCGACATACAGACATTCGGATTCCCTCACGGAGACCAGACTACGTATATATATTATACTCAGCCATATACGATGGCATATAATCCATCTTTGCGCTGGCAGAGACAGAGCAATTCCGAAATTGCCGTCGAAATGGATTTCCTCGGAACCAAACTTTCCCTCACAGGATTCTACAATGTGACCAAGGATCCGTACAACTTCATCGACGTATATGAACCATATTCATACAACATACTCCAACGTCCCGAAGGCTTCGCTATGCCAGCCGATCCTCAGATAAAGGTTGATAATCAGACAGGCCTCCTGTATCTGCGAGGAAGCGACGATGACTACTGGACGCAGATGGACGTGAAGGTGACAGACAGAACCTTTGCCAGATCGCCGAAGCAGAACAACGGTGCCGACGTGAAGAGAGGCGGAGTGGAATTGGTTGCAGATTTCCCTGAAATAAAGCCAATAAGAACCCGCTTCCGTCTGGATGCTTCCTATACATTCACCCGATACCTCAACGAGCAATTGGCGGCATATTATCAGAACGGATGGTCCCACACATCATTGGCCAACCGCTCTTACCAATTTGTCGGAATATACGCAAACGGCACGGGCAACAACTCCGTTTCCAACGGAAAGTTGACACATAATCTCGACGCCAACCTCACGGCCATAACGCATATACCGCAAGTGCGTCTCATCATCACCTGCCGCCTGGAGATGAGTCTCCTGCGCCGCAGCCGCAATCTTTCGCAATACAACGGGAAGGACTACGCATACACAGTCAGCGAAACAGACAAGACTCCTACGGGAGGAAACATATATCAGGACAACTCCTATACAGCCATCCGCCCTGTATCATATATGGATCTGGATGGGAATGTACACCCGTTCACTGATGCCGAGGCAGCCGATCCGGCTTTCGCCAATCTCATCATCAAATCTGCAAACGCATACACTTTCGCACAGGACGGATACGGAGCATATATGTCCGCCAATCTAAGCATTACCAAAGAGATCGGAGATCACGTCTCATTATCGTTCTTTGCAAACAACTTCACCAATTCTAGGCCATACGTCGTATCAATGGCGACGGGAGTAGGAGCAATCTTTACCCCGGCATTCTACTACGGACTGACCTGCAGACTGAAATTTTAGTACCAATTGTCATTCCGAGCCTGACGAGGAATCTGATATGAAAAGGATAATATACATAATAACAACCATAGTTCTGGCTGCGTCCTGTGCAGACATAAGAGATTCCGATCCGTACAAGGATTCTCTGCACAATCTCATTGTCATCGCCCAATATCCGGAGGGATACGAGGGATTCAACCTTGAAGGCTCGGATGCTCTGGTAGAGGAGTGCAATACCGGCCATAAATATGCTGCCCGTACCGATGCTTCAGGAGGTTTCACTCTGCGTCTTCCAGACGGTCTGTACAGAATCAACGTCAGTGGCCGCTACGGATCCGACGTATTCAACGGTGCAGCAGACAAGGTGGTTCTTTCCGGAGCAGACCTTAATCTAAGGCTGCCTCTGACCTACTCGAAAGCAGGCTCTATCGTCATCAAGGAACTTTACTGCGGAGGATGCAAGAAACTGCCTCAGGAAGGAGATTATCAAGGTGACCAGTATTTCATCCTGCATAACAATGACTACAACGTGCAGTATCTCGACAGTCTGTGCTTCGGAACGCTGTCGCCGAACAACGCCACCGGAGCAAACCCTTGGGTATCCAAGGATCCTGAGACAGGAGAGAGCATATTCCCTGATTTTCTTCCTGTCATCCAGGCCGTATGGCAGTTCCCGGGAGACGGTGACGACTTCCCGCTCCAGCCGGGCGAGGATGCCGTTGTCTGCCTGAGAGGTGCAATAGACCACAAGGTGCAGTTCCCGTTATCGGTGAACCTCAACAATCCTGATTATTTCGTTTGCTACAACCAGACATATTTCTGGAACACAATATACCACCCTGCTCCTGGAGACCTCATCTCCGACGACAGGATTATAGATGTCGTGATAAAGACAGGAAAGGCAAATGCATATACCCTATCGATAAGTTCTCCAACTCTTGTGATATGGAAGGCCCGTGGTATTGCTATGCAGGAATTCGTCAATATACCTGACAACATAACCCCTGTTCCCGGAAGCAGCATAGACAATGTGGTAAAGGTGCCATACGAATGGGTCTATGACGCAATGGAAGTGTTCGATGCACGTTCGGCAAACAATTCCAAGAGGCTGGCACCGTCTCTGGATGCAGGCTACGTACTTCAGACCGACACATACCTCGGCAGGAGTATGATGAGACACAGGGATGAGACGGCAAGTGCAACCGCAGGATATGAGGTGCTGACAGACACCAATAATTCCCTCAATGATTTCTATGAAACCGAAAAACAGTCGCTCAATGAATAAGGCAGGATACATATTCGCTCTATGCCTGATGCTCTTCGGGCTGACTGCTTACGGTCAGAGATACGAAAGAGTCGTCAGGGACAATTTCTGGAATGAGTCACGTAATGTCACCGGCATACGCCAGGATAGCGTATCGCGTTCATACGCAGAGGCTTACGGAAAATACGAGACCGGGGAGCTCCGTGACACCTGGCAGGCTTCGAAAGGATGGAGTGCCAGTGCCGCGACAGCCAGCATCAGGCATCTGGAAAAAATATCCTTTAAAGGTTCTTTTGCCTTCGACCAGACGGAAGGATACGGAATGTGCGGATCTATGTTCATCGATCCCGGATTCTATCCTGTGGATGTACTGGAATTCACCCCTGGGCGCAAGACGCTTCAGACATACTCATTCGACGGAGGCCTTTCATTCGATCTGTCCGGCAATTGGAGGATAGGTGCATCAATGGACTTCAAGTCAGCCAATATGTCGAAGAGAAAAGACCTCAGACACACCAACTGGAAACTGGATATGACCATCGCTCCGGGATTTATGTATCATTCCGGTGATTTCGCTTTCGGAGCAAATTACATTTTCCGCAAGACAAGCGAAAACGTAAAGGCAGAACAGGTGGGTACGGCCGAATCATCATACTATGCATTCCTCGACAAAGGTATGATGTACGGTGTATATTCAGTGTGGAGCGGTAGCGGACTTCATCTTTCCGAGCCTGGCGTGAACGGGCTTCCTGTAAAAGACTTCAGCAATGGAGTGGGTCTGCAGATGCAGTACAAGGGACTTTTCGCAGAAGCGGAATATCTCCATACACAAGGAACTGTCGGAGAAAAGGAATACCTATGGTTCAGATTCCCCGGACAGGAAGTGAACGGACAGATCGGCTACAGACATAAAGGAATCCGTTCCACTCATTATGCAAGAATCAGACTTTCACACAAGACTCTGGGAATGGACGAAAGTATTCTTGAGAAAGTGTCCGAAAACGGAGTAACAACAGTTCATTATCACGGAAGCAACAGGATACTCGCCAAGACATCCACAACCTTATCCCCTGAATATGAATATGTTACAGATGCTATTGAATTAAAAGCCGGGGCTGACTTCAGATGGGACGAAAGTCTTTCATCTCAGATGTACCCATATCTTTATAGCCAAAGGATAATGAACTGGAAGGCATACGCCGATGCCACCTTGCATATCTTACGCTTCGATCTCGGAGTAACAATCGCATACGGAGACGGATCGGTGAAGGAATCAGAAAGACTCGTCAACGAGCAGAGCGGTGTGCAGACCACTCCTTTCAGACTGCAGGAATGGTATGAGCGTCAGATGGAATTCCGCACTGCATCTTATCTGGAAACAGGACTGTCAGCCAGGTATAATCTCCGCAATGGAATCTATTTCAGAGCAGAAGGTGAATGGATCAGAGGATTCAATCTCATCAGCATTACCGGAAAGGATCGCTTTACAGCAGCACTAGGAATAGGATATGAATTTTAAAAATACAATATTATGAAACGTTACATCACATTAGCACTCGCAACGCTCGCCATTGCTGCCTGCCAGAAGACCGTAGAGCCCGTTTCGGCTCCGGGAAAGGTGCAAGTGGAGCCTGTCATCACAAAGGCCACTGAAGTCAACTTTGAAAACGGTGACAAGATCGGATTCACAATGACAAAAGTGAACGGAGCAGAGGCATACGCCGACAATGCAGCCCTCACTTTCGACGGAACAGTTTTTTCAGGCGACCTCAAATGGTATGCTGATGCTTATTCCGAGGCTGATGTTTATGCATATTATCCGTATAATGCAAATGGTACTCCGACAGCATATTTCGTTGTTGAAGACCAGACTGACGGCATAGCAAAAGCCGATCTTATGGCTGCAGTCAAGAAGGGAGTTCTCCCTACTCCAAATGCCATCACAATGGTATTCAAGCACTTGATGACCAAGATTGTCATCAACATCGACAATCAGTCAGGAGCAGAAGTGACTGCCGTAAAACTTCTTGGCGGAGATGCAGTATGCGATCTCGATATTCCGAACCTTTCCGTTCTTCCTGCCAGCGGTGCTTCAAACAACGAATTGACGGAGATCACTGCCTATGAGGCTGTCGGCGGAAAAGTATGGCAAGCCATCATAATTCCTCAGACCGTTAAACTCTCAGTAGAGGTAAGTCTCTCCAACGGAAAGAAGATCTCCCAGCCGCTCGCAGAGATGACCCTCAAGTCAGGCGGACAGTACACCATCAACGCACGTCTTCTCCAGGAGGATATGACAGTAAGCGCATCGGGAGAAATCGAGAACTGGACCGATGAAGGCGAAATCGGATT
>JAZRBS010000050.1:0-7472 GCA_045635205.1 Candidatus Cryptobacteroides sp.
TCCGTACTTTCCGGGTGCAGCGAAAGTGACGGTATACTGTATTCTGTAGATGACCTTGACGGCACACATATAGCGGTCCTTGACGGATCTGTCAGCGACAAGGAGTTTGAAGAAGTGTTTCCGACATCGGATATGGTTCACTTCAAATCTACTTCTGAATTCTTGCTTGCACTCGCAATCGGAAAATGCGACGCCGGCTTCGTAGAAAGAGAGGAGGGAGAATATCTTCTCAACCGAAACTCAGACTATGACCAGCTTTCGTACTCAGGCTCAGACGAGGCCGGGGCTATGCTTATAGTGCACAGACGTCTACTTCCAGGAAGAAATCAGTCTGCACATAACGGAGACATACTTGAGAAGTCGGTCTACAGGATCAACCGCAGCATCATTTCTGAGGGTTACTGGCTACTGATACTGAAAGGCTTTGCCGTAACTCTTCTGATTTTTATGATGGGTATACTCATATCTTTTTTACTGGCATTCCTGATGCTCGGAATGAACAGACACCCGTATCTCAGATATTTTTCCCGACCCGTTTCATTGTTCATAAAGACTATCCACGACGTCCCGTCGGTGGTTTTGATATTCTTTTTCTATTATGTCGTATTTGCCACTTCACACATAAGCGGAATCATAGTCTGTGCAATCTCTCTCGGAGTATACAGTTCCGGTTCATTAATGAATATCTTCACTGTCCATCTCAATCAGGTCGACAGGAATCAGCATTCAGCAGCAGAAATGCTGGGACTCACGGGATGGAAGAAATACAGATATGTGATCCTTCCGCAGGCAGTAAAGCCTATGCTGCCTCTTATCGGTGCAGAATGTAAGGTATTGCTCAGGGCTACGACATTCGCCGGATATATCTCTGAACTTGACCTCGTAAAGGTTACTGAAATCATAAGGAATCAGACATACGATGTACTTGTACCTCTCCTTCTGGTATCGGTCATCTTCCTGATCCTGTCCCATTTCATAGTAGAAGGCCTGTCAGCAATTTATAACAAAGCATTCAAGTATGATCAGAATTAACCAGTTGACAAAGTCATACGATGCAACCAGGGCACTTGACAATGTGACCCTGAATATTGAACGTAATGAGGTGGTATCCATCATCGGATACTCCGGATCAGGCAAATCCACTCTGATCAGATGTATTGCCGGACTTGAATCCTATGAATCCGGTTCCATCCATACAGATCTAAATCCGGCCAAAGGATATCCCGGAATAGGAATGGTCTTCAACAGAAGTAACCTGTTTCCACATCTGACCATACTCCAGAACCTTACCCTCGCACCTATGAAGGTGCTCGGCATATCTAGGGAACAGGCAGAGGAAGAGGCAATGCAGATTCTCGACAAAGTCGGAATCTGGGCTGTCAAGGATTCATATCCGGGCACATTGTCAAGCGGCCAGCGCCAGCGCGCCGCGATTGCACGCTGCCTTATGATGAAACCTGAAATCCTGCTTCTCGATGAGCCGACATCGTCGTTGGATCCAGTGTCGACCGGCGAGGTGTTCAATGTGCTTTCTGATCTCAGGAACCAGATAACCATAGTGATCGTTACTCATAAGATTGATTTCGCCAGGGCGATAAGCGACCGTATAGTCTTTATGTCAAACGGACGCGTATGTGAAGAAGGTACGCCGTCTGAAATCATCGACAATCCGAAGAAATCGCAGACAAGGGTCTTTATGAACCATTGCATAAATATGGTCTATGAGATACATTCTCCGAAATATGACCACCCTGAGCTCAATGCAAGAATCGAAGTCTTCTGCACGAGGTATAGACTCCCCTTCTCTGACACTTATTCCCTTCAGCTGGCTGTAGAGGAACTTCTCAACCTCATACCTCTAGATGGAGGAGTCAGTCTGGTCATCAACAAGTCGCACAATGGAATTGAACTGGAAGCTGTTCTTGCCAAAGACGAACAGCCTTACCTTTCTCCGGAGCATATTAGGGATGAACTGAGTTTCAGCATTCTTGAAGGTCTGTGCGAGAACATCAAGGAGTATGTCAACGAGTCGGATGATACTGTCATCAGATTGACTATAAAACAGAATACAATTTAAAATATAACGAATATGAAAGTAGAGATAACACAGAATGATAATAATGTCCTGGTTTGCCTTGAAGGCCGACTCGACACAGTCACATCGTCGGAGTTTGAAAAGCAGCTTTCGCCTTTCTACCAGACTCCCGGTACAGAACTGATCCTTGACTGCAGTGCTATGGAGTATATAAGCAGTGCTGGTCTGCGTGTAGTTCTGATGGCCCATAAATGCCTGACAGCCAAAGGAGGACGATTCATCATCCGTAACCTTGGCAAGGAGGTCCGTTCAGTATTTGACATAACAGGATTCTCACGTATCCTGACAATAGAATAAACAAATAAGTGTAGTGTATAAATTATTAGATTATGAACTTCAACTATTTACAGGAAAACGGTACTCTCACCGTATTTCTTGAAGGAAGACTTGATACGGAAGCTTCCATACAGTTTGAGGCTGACCTTATGGAAATCTGTAAGAACAATCCTTATGAAAACATAGTACTTGACGCAGAGAAGCTTCAGTATATAGCATCCAGCGGCCTCCGTACGATACTTAAGATGGTAAAGACAGAGAAGAATTTCTGTATAGAAAACGTCTCGGACTCCGTGTATGGCGTATTTGAGATGACTGGATTCTCCAGAATAATTACCATAAGAAAAGCTCTTCGCAAGATCGATCTTGAGAAGTGTGAAAAAATCGGTTCAGGAGGAAACGGAGCTGTATACCGTGTAAGCGAAGATGAAATCGTCAAGGTAAATTACAACCCGGACACGTATGAAGGTCTGGACAAGGAACTGGCAAAGGCTAAAGAAGCATTTCTGCTTGGTATTCCTACTGCGATTTCATTCGATATGGTCGATTGCGGTGATGGAAAACGTGGCGTTGTATATGAGACCATCAAGAGCAGGACTTTAGGCGAAACTATCCAGAGCAACCCGGAGCGCATTGAGGAACTGACTGAAATGTATATCGAGCAGCTCAACCAGCTCCATTCTGTCCATACTGACAATCCTGTGTTCGGCAATGCAAAGGAGAATTACAGAAAGCAGGTGGAAGCGGCCTCCAAGTTCCTGACAGAAGAGGAAGGAAAGATGCTTGAACAGATTCTGGAAGTCCTTCCTGAAGGTGACAGACTCGTGCACTGCGATGCACACCCTAAGAATATAATGATCCAGAACGGAGAAATGCTTTGGATAGATATGGAGGGAATGTCCGTCGGACATCCGATCTACGACCTGATCTCAATTGCAGTTGTTCTCAACGGTATGAGAACCGATGAGATGACTATAGACATCTGCGGAATGGACATTCAGACAGTACGTAAACTCAAGGATTGTTTCATAAGAAAGTATTTCAAGACCGAGGAGCCGGAGATGATCCAGAAATATGGTTCTATGCTGGATTCTCTTCGTCTGATCCGTGCTGTATTCGCGATCGGATTCACCAGCAAGAATACGGAAGAATTCCGTCCTGCAATAATCGAGATGGCTCGTCAGGTCTTCTTCCCTAACATTCAGAAAATAGCCGGAGGAGTACAGTTCCTTGTCAACACATTATAAAAATTGTCAAATATGATCAGCTATATATTAATTTCATTTATGATGACTTTATTCTGCGAATGTCAGACAAATCAGTCTGATGAAGCAATAGAATTGAATAAACAGCAGATCGGTATAACCAGCATTCACAATGCAAGGCAGCTGGGAGGTTATCGTATCGGGGACAAGCAGATCAAGGATGGCCTCCTAGAGGAAGACTCGACTCTGCTGGCAGACAGATACAGAGTGCAGTGCATCTATGACTTCCGAGGACAGGAAGAATCTATGACAGCCCCTGATGTGATTCCAGGAGATTCAAGATATATGAATCTTTCCATATCTTAGGACGAAGGCGGTGACAGATCTGTCTTCAATACCGATTCCGAGGCGGAAATGATGGAGATTCTCCGTGAAAGATACCTGGATTAGTAATATGATATTGAATTATGAAGAATTTTATAAGTCTGCTGTGTCTTGTATTTGTATCGTCGATACAGATACATTCTCAGCAGATAACTTTCACTCCTCAATGGACGCCTCAGAGTCAGTTTGCAGGATACTATGCCGCCCTTGAGAACGGTTATTATTCTGAAGCCGGTCTGGATGTGTCAATTGTCCACCCGACTGCATCCTATAGCTCGATGAGTATGCTTAAGGACGGTACAGCCGATATTATTACAAGCGAACTCATCCAGGCTATGATGACATCGGACAATGACCTCGGACTTGTCAATCTCCTGCAGACCACCCAACATTCCACATTGGTGCTGATAGCGCGTGCCGGTGACGTAAGGCATCTTTCTGATCTGGCAGGATGCAGGATCGGAACTTGGAAGGTGGGATTCAGCGAAATACCTCATATGATTGACGAAGAGCAACATCTTGACATAGAATGGATAAAACTGATAAATCCTCTTAATCTATACATAGCAGGTGCCATCGATGCTACTTTGGCAAAAAGTTACAACGAACTGATCCTGTTTTCTATGGCAGGCATCACCCCAGGTAGCGTACTGTATTTTTCTGAATATGGTTATGACTTTCCGGAAGACGGACTTTACGTGAGCGAAGAATTTTATCACAAGAATCCGGAGCAGTGCCGTCTTTTTGCAGAAGCTTCCCGTAAAGGTTGGGATTGGGTCAGAAACAATCGTGAAGAAGCGCTTGATATCGTTATGAAATATGTAAAGGAAGCCAATGTGCCGACTAACAGATATAATCAGAAATGGATGCTCGATGCCATTCTTCAGGCACAAGAGGATGTAAAGGGAGGAATGCCTTCTTACAGTCTTGATGAGGACGCCTTCAACAGCCTGAACGAGGCACTCGTCAAGTATGGCTACATCGAGAAGCTGGTTGTTTATGAAAGATTCATAGGAGGGAACAGATGATGAAGAACCGAAGAAAATTCAAAAACTCCCTCTCCGGAAGGCTGACATCAGGTGTGGTCATTGTATCGGCAATCATTTTTACATTGACTTGTACTGTCTTTATCAGGATGGCTGCCAACAAGGTCCGGGAAGAAGCGGCCAAGCACGCTCATAGCGAACTGTCCAACACCATACATCAGATTGATGCTGTACTCAATGCCGTCGAGATAGCTGTTGAGAACACGGCCTGGCTGGTGCCTTATCGTCTCAGTTCTCCTGATTTTATGTACTCGATAACTGAGAGGCTGCTTCAGAACAATGAGTTCATCTGCGGAGCGGCAGTTGCATTCGAGCCTCACTACTATGCCTCGGAAGGCCGTTATTTTTCTCCTTATTCATATAGGGATGCAAACGGCGAAATCAAGTCGAAGCAGTTGGGAAATGAATCATACGACTACCACTATATGGACTGGTATCAGATCCCTAAGCTTCTGAATGAACCATACTGGA
The DNA here is from genome assembly GCA_045635205.1 of Candidatus Cryptobacteroides sp. Taxonomy (GTDB): domain Bacteria; phylum Bacteroidota; class Bacteroidia; order Bacteroidales; family UBA932; genus Cryptobacteroides. Next base: position 5,478 of record JAZRBS010000050.1, read on the forward strand.
GCGAGCCGTATTATGACGATGGCGGTGGTGAGATGATGATGACCACGTTTTCCAAACCGTTGTATGATGAGTATGGTCACATATATGCGATAATTACAGCAGACCTTTCTCTCGAGTGGCTGACAGAACTTGTCGGAGGTATCCAGGCTTTCGAAAGATCATACAACCTAATGGTCAGCAGGAATGCATCCTTCATAGTCCATCCGGATCATAATCTTATACTCAATGAGACCATCTATTCATCGACTTATGGCGATGATGACGAATCATTGAAGAAGATGCAGGATGATATGGTACATTGCAGGGCCGGTCAGGTTCTCAGAGACAAGGAAGGAGGAAAATTCTTTGTTTTCTACTCCCCTGTCGAGACCACTTGCTGGTCTGTCGCGATCGTATGCCCGAGAAGCGAACTTTATCTAGGAGTAAAGAAACTCAGAGGTTTCCTGATAATTCTTGGCCTGTTTATGCTTCTTCTGATGATGTATCTCAGTTATCATAGCATCCGTAAGGTTGTTGCACCTGTGGAAGACTTTTCCGATGTCGCCAAAAAGATAGCTCAAGGAGAATTTGAAGCCGAGCTTCCTGAGATCCGGTCGCAGGATGAGCTCAAGGATCTCCATAACTCATTCGAATACCTCCAGAAGTCGCTAATGCAGTACATAGATGAATTGAAGTATACTACGGCAAACAAGGAAAGGATAGAGAGTGAGCTGCGAATAGCTCAGGCCATACAGATGGGTATGCTGCCTAAATCATTCCCTGCATTCCCTGAACGAGATGATATAGCGCTAGCAGCCAAGATCGTCCCGGCAAAGGAGGTCGGAGGAGACCTTTATGACTTCTTCATAGAAAATGAAAAGCTGTATTTCATAGTAGGAGATGTGTCAGGTAAAGGTATCCCGGCATCATTGGTGATGGCTGTCACTTGTCGTCTGTTCAGATCTGTCGCATCATATCATAACAAGCCTGAAGAGATCCTCACATCGCTCAATGACTCCCTTTCGGATGGTAATGAATCCAATATGTTCTGTACGGCATTCCTAGGTATCCTTGATCTCAAGACCTGTGAGCTTGCATATTGCAATGCAGGACACAATGCTCCATTGATCATAGATAAGAATGGCAATGTTTCTGCTATGGAAGTCATACCGAACCTTCCGTTGGGCTTGTTCGGCGGCTTCCCTTATCAGGGTCAGGAGACAAACCTCGGGAATGGCACGATGCTTTACCTCTTCACTGACGGAGTCAACGAAGCGGAGGACAAAGAAATGAATCAGTTCGGAGATGACAGGCTTGTAACTCTGCTTGAGAAGAATGCAGGAGCAGAGCCGAAGGAAATAGTTGAAACAACATTTGAGCAGGTTCAGCTCCACGCTGACGGAGCAAACCAGAGCGATGATATAACAGTAATGTGCATTAAAATTTGTCAGTAATATGGAAAAGTCAATAATACTTTCAAACGACATATCAGAAATCAGCAGACTTTATGAATTCGTAGAAGAAGTCGGAAACGATTTCGAACTCTCGCCGGATATAGTCTTCAACCTCAATCTTGTCCTCGAGGAGGCTGTTGTAAACATCATCAACTACGCCTATCCCAAGGAAGAACACGAATCCATCTATCTTTCAGCAAGAATGTATGAAGGATCGATAGTACTTGTCCTGACAGACACAGGCAAGGAATTCGACCCGACAGCAGCCCCTGAAGCCGACGTGACCCTCTCGGCAGACGACCGCCAGATCGGCGGTCTGGGCATCTTCCTGATCCGTCAGATTATGAACGAAGTCAAATATGAAAGAATCGAGGGCAAGAACGTCCTCACCCTCGAGAAAAAGCTATAGGATATGACACTGGAATTCGGTATCTTAAGCCGCAAGGAACTCCGTCAGGCGGCAGAACTGGCAGCTCGCGCTTTCAGCGATTACGAATATTTTACAAACTGGTTCCCGGACGATGAGGTAAGAGCCAAGGTCGAGATTTCCATAATCTGGCAT
>JAZRBS010000051.1:0-24663 GCA_045635205.1 Candidatus Cryptobacteroides sp.
ACTTTGCAACGATCTGGTCGAATGTGTCTTCGGGCATTTTCTCAATGTCGCGTAGTGCTGGGTGCAGATATTCTGCGAGACAGAAGGTGAAGCCACCTTTGCTGATGGTCTTGGTGCGAATCTGACCGGCAAAGTCGTAGAGACCACCAAAGAGGTAGCCATGTATCTGTTGCAGACCTTTAACAGTTCCGACTTCTATATTGTCAATCAGGCTGCTTTCAAATAGGGCGTATGCCTTGGATTTGCTCTTGCCGTCAATAGTCTCATCGCTGTTAGTGAACCATTCCACAAAGCGTGATGCGCGTGTGTTCGGGAAACTCTTGGCTAGAAGGATTACGCCGTCATAGTCTAGGACATCTGTAAGATATCTCTTCCCATCAGACGCTGCCATTTTGAGTTGGTTAGTGGCACTAACCAACTGATTATTTTCTTTCTTTAACTTGGTCTTGAGATACTTCCAATAGTTCCTGTTCTTTGTATAGTCATCTTGATCATTGAGGACTCCAACAATGTCAAGCACGGAGAACCACCACTTGGAGTTCGCTTCATCCCAAATGGCTCTGACCTCTCGATCATTGAAGAATCTAATGGATATTTTACTCATTCAATATAATGCATCACATACAAAGATAGCACTTTAATTCATACGTCAATATAAAATTTATTCAGTTTTGTATATGAGTCTAATCCTGATGAAATGCAGGCGAAATCTAAATTGCCAGAGTCAGTAGAATTATTCAAAACTAAGTTTTCAATCTTATTCAGTGGATTTAAGTGGGATTTGCAAGGCAGATAATGCAATTGGAATTTTGTCAAAAAAGGGGATTGTAACGAGATTGTAATGAGAATGTTTTCCGAATGTAGTAAGATTGTATCCGACTTGTTTCGTCATAAAATCTACATTTAAAAGGGAGATCAGAGCATTCACGAGACGATGGAAGTACTTAACGTGCTATGTATTTGGCTGTAACTCGTTGTTTGATAGCATTATAAGATACGTGAAATAAGTTTGCCGACAAATTCTGCTGGTTGTTTTCCGTTCATTTCCTATCTTTGCATAGGGCTTGACAGATGGTAATGTACATCAGTTACTCTTATCAACGAATGACAAAAATTTTATACCGAATATCTAGGGTGCGCTATTTAAGTAACTGAATATCAGTAGAGTATGCCACATGGAGTGGTAATCTCGCTGAGCGGTTTGTTAAACATAACTAGCTGATAACTAGTCAATTATATGGTTAGGGGTGGGTTATTTTGGCCCACCCTTATTTGTTGAATGTATTGAAAGTCAAGTGTTTATGTGTTGCGGCGGTTTAGAGCACATGTCAAATTCATCAGTAGATTCATGCTCCTGTTCATGAATCCACTGGTTTGTGGACGAGATGCTAGTTGAGATCGACAAATTGGGATTTAGTTACCGGTTACGTCATATCCGGACTGTCACGTCATGCCCTCTTGACCGGGCATCTATGTATCAGGATCAGAAATAAATGGCTATGACAAATCCACTCATTTTGGATTTATAGTTTCAACCAATTGATTTTTCCACTCTCTTTTGAGATGTTTTAGTTGCTTTTCTCTGGATATTGCTTGTTCTATTTGTCATGAAGTATATGTGTCCTTTTTCCTGCATATCCTTAATCTTGTATCAGATCCCTGATCAAGTCAGGGATGACGGTAAATCCCGACTTAGGCATGTAAAGACATCTGATATTACTTGGAATTTCCGTTGGCTAATTTTTCTTATGGATTGGTCAGATATCCCAAAGTGTTAAGCTGTAATATGTTATCTGATTTTAAGTTTCGGCAAAATTGACCAATTTGTCAGTTTTTCTGAAAAATATTCCTCATTCTCTTGCCATACCTTTGCAGCCGTTAAATCAGTATAGTAAAGAGATGAAAAGAATTTTGACAATCATCTGCGCCATTACATTCTCAGGCGCAGCGCTTTCGGCGCAGAACGACACCATCAAGGTGAGCAGAAACGAGTCAGACACCCTCGTAATCATTGTAAAGGAGAAACAGTCGATTGACCGTCAGGTCAGGAAGGAGCAGAGACTTGCAGAAAAGGCTCTGAAACCGGCTTATATGATCAATGTCGGATACAAAAGAGGCTATCGTGCAGACATTGAACTCTCTTGGGCAAACAAGTCTGTATGGGGAATCACCTCATCACACGGATTCAATTTCGGAAACGGTCTCTATGTAGGCGGTGGTGCCGGATTCGGTGCGGAACTGTCAAAGAATACAGCCACTCCTGAATCGGACTGGAATGCTTCATACCTTGTTCCAGTATTCGCGGACATCAAGTATTCGTTCACAAAGACACTTGCCACTCCGTTCATAAGTCTTAAGGGTGGCGCAATCGCAGACATCACACACAATGGCATAAGAACATTTGCCAATCCTGCAGTGGGACTTGATCTCGCAAGATTCTCATTGAAGGTAGGCTATGAGTATCAGTTGGGATTCTGGGGGCATCTCGACGGAGAGCATCAGCACAATGTGAAACTCGGAGTCGCTTATACATTCTAATACAATTAATTATGGCAACACTTAAACCAAAGAAGACAAATATCGAGGATACCGTGGTCGGTGCATATCAGAAAATTGAAGACACGGTTGTAGGAACATACCAGAAGATAGAAGATGCCGTAGTGGGCACTTATCAGAAAATCGAGGACAAATTCGTTGAAAAATTCCTTGAAGTTGAAGAAGAAATCATTGAAATCCCTGAAGAAGGAGACGAAACAGATAAATAATTGCACACATTTTAAAGAAGGAAGTAAATGAAGAAGTTTATGACAATTATGGGTATTGCCGCCCTTATGACAGGCATCACTACTGGAGCGATGGCGCAGGAGCAGACACAGGAAACAGAGAAGCCGGGATTCTTCAAGCAGGCTTTCCGCGATATGAAGGAGAGCGCAAAGAGGCAGAGAGAGATCGACAAGGCAAATTTCAAGGCTCAGAAGATGGAGACCAAGGCATTTTATCAGGAGCAGAAGGCAAAGAGAAATCCTGAGGTGCGCAAGATGGTGCAGGAGCAGGAATATCTGAAGCAGATGGCTCAGGCAAAGGAACGTCAGGAGGCTGCTCAGAAGAGGATTGATGAAGCGAAGGGTAATAAGTGATGATCAGATTTATGACAGTGGTATTTAACGAACCGCTTCATCACGTCTGTCTGATGAATGGATTGAAGCAGACATACGGAAGAATGCCTTTCTTGAACAAGAAGGTGCTCGAAGTCAGAGGAAAGGTGATTACAATGGACAATATCGTTGCGCCACCTCCGATGATGAGCAACCCAAACAGGAAATCGAGTGTTCGGCGGACGAGGAATATGGTTGGAGTCTCGTATTGGAAGGAGAAACTTTCGATCGAGTATAGGGAGGATCTGTGCAGTTCGGAGGATGTCGCTGCATTTGTCAATAACCTCATCGAGGATTACCTGCATTTCAGGCATCCGTTTATGAAGACAACAATCCAAGATGGCAGATGCCATGAACAGACATCTGGTCATATTGTCGCCGAAATCGTATAGTATTACCGTCAGTCTTTCGATAAGGACTGGCGGTATGCTTTTGGGGACATACCCTCGACTCTCTTGAAGTATTTGCCGAAGACTGACTGGGATGGGAAATCCAGCTCATCGCTGATCTGCTGGATCGTCATCGATGTTGACGAGAGGCAACTCTTTGCATAAAGAACGACATACTTTTCTATCCATTCAAGAGCCGTCATACCTGTTTCCTGCTTCAGAAGCGTCGAGAGATACTTGTTGGATATGCAAAGTTTGTCGGCATAAAACCCGATTTCTCTCTGCGTCTTGAAATTTTCCGAAACAAGAGTAATGAATTTCTCACATATTTCCTGCTGGGTCGTCAACTGCACAGGCTGGCTCTGCTGGCCGTGAATATAATATCCAAGTCCATAATAATGAGCGGAAAACAGATGTTTGATAATTTCTTCACGATAAGGATTGTCAACCTGCTTCATAAGGTTTGACAACTGCAGATATAAATTTTGAAAGGCCTCAAGGCATTCTCTGGAAATGCTGTGCCACTGCACATTTTTAATCAGTATCCTCTCCTGCAGACTGACAGGAAGATTCATAGAGTCGGTCAGTTCCTGACTCATCACCATTCCGAATCCGTGAAAGTCCTCGTTTGTCTCTATCGACTCCACCACCTGACCGGGAAGGAAAATAGCCACTGCCGGTGCCTCCAACGAATATGACCTGAAATCAACGATGCAGGAAAATTTTCCTTCAGTGATGACAATATGAGTGACATCCTTTATTTTGTGAGGGAAGCGCAATCCTTTCAGAAGGTTATCATTTTCTAACAATTCGATATTTTTCATTCTATCCGGCAGATTTTGTGCAAATTTACAAAATAGGAATAATTGCACAATAAATCTGCCATTTCAGCGGAAAATAGGGACAAATCCAAGGAAAATCTGACCAAATTCATCATCAATGCCCTATCTCGTGGATTCGTCCCAAACATTGTAATGAAGTGGACAGGCCACAACGATTACAAGCCAATGAGGCCATATATCGACATCGTTGATGCTATAAAAGCCAGGAAATGTCTTGAATAAACTTTATGGATTGATGTGCAAATGATTAATTATTTTCATATTTGCATTTGAATGGCGAGATCATAAACTATGAAAATATAGCAACCTACTTCTTTAACTCTCTTTGGAACGGAGAAATAATATAAAAGTAGAGACAATACCATTCTCTACAAGGGAAGAAGGCTTATGACTCCGAAACATCGAGTGCAAATTTGCTGTAAAACTGCACTCGATATCTGAATAAATGATTTTTTCTGTAGTTTTTTGACCGGTTTGTTGTTTAACGGTCAGAAACATTTCAGATAACCCTATATATGGACAACAAAGAAAGAGAATTTGCGCAAATCGTTCTGGAGAATAAAAGGCGGATCTATACGGTCTGCTATATGTTTTCCAAGGATGCCGATGAGGTGAACGATCTCTTCCAGGAGATACTTATCAACCTTTGGAAAGGCCTGCAGTCTTTCGAGGGTGACAAGTTCCTCAGCACCTGGGTATGGAGAGTGAGCCTCAACACCTGCATCAACTGGTCAAAGAAACAGAAACGGGCTCTGGAGAAGGTTCCGCTCGATGTCAACATCAATCTCTTCGAGGATATGGATGAGGACTCGATGCAGATCCGTCAACTCTACGACCGCATCAACAGGCTCGGTTATATCGACCGGAGCATAATCCTGATGTGGCTGGAGAACCTGAGTTATGACGAGATCGGATCTATTCTAGGAATCACGGCCAACAATGTCTCTGTAAAACTTGTCCGCATCAGGGAGAAACTGAAATCAATGTAGAACCGTCAAAAAGCGAAAGAAATGGAAAGAGATAATTTTGAGATTTCACAGGAACTGGAGCAGATGCGCGAGCAGTTCAAGGTTCTCACTGATAAGGTAGAGAAGCAGAAGATCGTGAACGAAAGGCTTCTGGAATCATCTGTCAAAAGCAAGGTGGACAAATATACCGGAGGCAAGAAAGGATGGATATCGATCATCATAATAGCATATATCGTGTATATTGATATAGAATACTGTATCAAATACAACCTGCCGTTATGGTGCACCATAGTTGTCGGAGTCGGCTTCAGCGCAATGGTACTTATGTCAATATTCAATAAACTGAAATGGCAGAAAGACCTTGATTTCAAGGGCGATGTAAATGAGTTTGCTGTCAAGGTAAGGTCTGTGAAAAAACTCGATATCATCACATCGATTGTGTCCAGACTTATCGGATATGTAGTACTGATAATCTTCTTCTACCAGTTCATCACCATCCAGTCGAACAATGTGAGAGAAGACAGTGTTCTGATCATATCAGCCTTTCTGCTGATTATGCTCATCCTTGTAGCGATAAAGGACATCCACAGATTCCGAATACTTGACGACATACTTAAAGACATAGAAGAATGATTATAAAGGAATTGAGAGCAAATCTGATGTACTTTGCGTCGATGACGAACCCTTGGATTCTCACCCCTCTATACACAGAAAAGGAAGTCTTGCGACTTCCTTTTTTGCGGTGAGAGCGGGATTCGAACCCGCGGTACAGTTACCCGTACGTCAGTTTAGCAAACTGGTGGTTTCAGCCACTCACCCATCTCACCAAAACTGCCTGTCTCACTTGACAGGACTGCAAATATAGGATAATTTTAATGATTCACCAAATAAAACTAAAAAATCACATCCTCATTTCTCAAGAAAGAAACTCTCACTGAGCCAGAAAGCATATCAGATGACTGTCAAGCGATTCGACACAGGAAGTTTTTGTTCTCAGATGACCGGAACGTATCGCTTCAATGAAATCCTCAACAACACGAAAGTCGGCACGAGCGTGATAACCCAATGATTCAGTCCATCCGAAATCGTAAGTTTCAGATTCCCGTCCATCCTTATAACGGACTTCTATCATACGTTCGTCACCATAGATAACGGCATTCTCACAATCGATTTCCGTTACACGATTGGTCTGATCCGTAGGACATTCCATTATTATTTCCGCTCTGACGCCTGACTCCATCTCCAAGATCACGGTCTGACGATCCACGACATCATTTTCAGGACAATGATAGACACATCGGCCATAACGTGACTCCCTCAGGATTCTGCCTATCATATCCTCCTGACTTTCTCCGGAAAGTGCGGTGAAGCCTTTAATCCAGTCGCGTCTTCTGAGATAAAGGTCTATAGCAGAATAAGGACAAGTGGCTTCAAGACCACAGTCCAAGCACCTTCGAGAGGCTCCCAAAGGGGCATTTTCTTCTGAAAATATTCTTTTCCCGACTTCTGAGGTGACAGATTTCACGTCGTTTCCTGCAAGCCACAACACAAAATCCACATCGTGACAACATTTGGTAAAGAACACAGATGTGTTCATTTCCTTGATATTCCAAGGCCCCCTGACAAAGGTATGTGCCATACGGTCGCGACCCACTCTTTCAGTGTGACGGATGGAATGCATTTTTCCAACCGAAGGCTCCCCGACCAGATCCTTAAGTTTCATAAAATAAGGATGATATCTCAGCACATAACACACTGTAACCATCTTTCCGGTCTCGATGCTTGTCTGCACAATGTCGCGGCATTGTTCGGGATTCTGACCCATAGGTTTCTCAAGAAGGATATGCCATCCGCTGTGCATTGCCTTTATTGACAATTCGTAATGAAATATATCCGGAGTACCTATGATGCAGGCATCTACATAAAGACCCGATGCAACAAGATCATCCATCGAGCGGAATATTCTGTCGTCAGTAAGGGAAAAATCTTTCTGCAGACCTTCTGTCCTGGAAACATCCGGATCCACAACAGCAACAAGTTCAGCAATATCACGATGCTCCGCCACGTAGCGGAGATACTTACGTGTTCTATTGCCAAGTCCGATGGCTGCTATTTTTACCTTTGACTGCGACATAACCTTGCAAAGATAGCCAAAAACGGTATCTTGACAACAAAAAAAATCCGGAGGTAATTTGATTCCTCCGGATTCTGCAAATATTTGATTAGTCTTCTTTCTCTTCTTCGAGGTATGCCTTCAGGAGTTTCTCCTGTACATCACCCGGAACAGGCTGGTAATCAGCGAAGTCCATTGTGAATGTTGCGCTACCAGATGAAAGCGAACTGAGGGTTGTAGAATAACGATAGAGTTCTGCGAGAGGAACTCGTGCCTTGATTGTGCTGAATCCCTTGTCCTCGCCCATTCCCTCGATGAGAGCACGGCGGTTCTGAAGGTCAGACATACAAGCACCCATATAATCTGAAGGAGTGAGAACCTCTACATTATAGATTGGCTCCATAATCTTCGGACCTGCAATACGGAATGCCTCTTTGAATGCATTACGTGAAGCGAGAACGAATGAGATTTCATTTGAGTCAACCGGGTGCATCTTACCATCGTAAACATAAACACGGATGTCACGTGCGAGCGAACCAGTAAGAGGACCTTCACTCATCTTCTCGTTGATACCCTTGAGGATAGCAGGCATAAAACGTGCATCGATAGCACCACCCACTACGCAGTTGTAGTACTCGAGTTTACCACCCCAAGGAAGGTCATACTCTTCCTTACCCTTGATATTGAGGACAACTTCCTTGCCGTCAACCTTGAAACGGTTACCTGGATCGACACCCTCCTGATAAGGAGCGATGAGGAGGTGAACCTCACCGAACTGACCTGCACCACCGGACTGCTTCTTGTGACGATAGTCTGCACAAGCAACCTTAGTGATGGTCTCACGGTAAGAGATCTTAGGAGCAGAGAATTCGATCTCAAGTTTGTTCTCGTTCTGGAGTCTCCACTTGAGGGTATTCACGTGCTGCTCACCCTGACCCTTGAGAATAGTCTGCTTCATCTCCTTGTGATACTCGATGATGTATGTAGGATCCTCGGCAGCGATCTTAGCCATAGCCTCACTTACCTTCTCCTCGTCCTTTGCATCCTTTGCCTTTACAGCACAACGATACTTGTAGTGAGGGAACTTGATGTCGAGATAAGCGATTTCAGCGCCTGGAGTACAGAGGGTTACGTTAGTCTTTGCTGCACGGAGTTTCACAGTACATCCGATGTCACCGGCAACGAGTTCTGTAACCTTCTCCTTCTTCTTACCTGCCACAGCATAGATAGCGGTGATTCTTTCCTTGTCACCTGTCTCAGGATTCTCAAGATCAGAACCCTCTACAAGTTTACCTGACATAACCTTGAAGTATGCAACCTCACCAAGGTGCTGCTCCACAGCAGTCTTGTATATGAAGAGTGAAACAGGACCATCCTGTGAACACTCGATCTTTCTATCATCCTTAGTAACACCGATGCGCTCTGCCGGAGAAGCCGCTACGCGGATTGTGAACTCCATAAGACGCTTTACTCCGATGTCCTTCTTTGCAGAAAGACAGAAGATAGGCATTACATCACCCTGACGGATACCGATACCAAGACCCTTTCTGATTTCGTCCTCTGAAAGAACGCCCTGCTCGAAGAAAGTCTCCATAAGTGTATCGTCGTACTCAGCGGCACGCTCGATAAGAGCATTTCTGAGTTCTTCAGCCTCATCAACCTGGTCTGCAGGAATCTCAAGATCCTCACGCTTGCCGGTGTCACCTGCAAAACGATAATACTTCATCTTGAGGACATCAATGAATCCGTCAAATTCTGTTCCTGCATTCACAGGATACTGAACCACTACCGGCTTATTGCCGAAAGCCTCTTTCATAGACTCGAGAGTTCCCTCCCAGTTTGCCTTCTCTCCGTCGAGTTGGTTGACAGCCACGATAAGAGGAATCTTATATTCTTTTGCATAGCGTGAGAAAATCTGAGTACCCACCTCAACGCCCTGCTGTGCATTCACTACGAGAACACCTGTATCGCACACCTTGAATGCTGAAACGGCTCCACCTACGAAGTCATCAGCACCCGGAGTGTCGATGATGTTGAACTTTGTGTCCATAAACTCTGCATAAAGCGGAGTAGCATAGATTGACCTCTGGTTCATCTGCTCGATCTCGGCATTGTCAGAAACTGTATTCTTTGCTTCTACAGTACCTCTTCTGTCAATAACCTTACCTTCATAAAGCATCGCTTCAGATAATGTGGTCTTACCTGACTTGGTACTACCAAGCAGAACCACGTTGCGGATGTTTTGAGTTGAATAAGTCTTCATTAGTTCTGTGTGTTATTGTGTTTATAATTATGTTCGTTCAGTGTCATTTCTGACACATCCTCGCAAATCTAAAAAAATAATATCGCAATATCAACAAAACGGCATATCTTTTTGACAGGAAGCATTCATTTTCCCTTTCTGAGCAGATCTATCATATCTTCGCAGGAAAACCCCTGACGCTCATATAACATATTGTCAAGCACCACAGAAGCGCTTCCCAGGCTTTCATACAATTCGGCAAGTTCTTCTATCCGACGTTTGCGTGCATAGTCTGCAGTAAATATGGAACAGACCTGTTCATATACCTTTTCCATAACATCATTTTTTACCTGCAAATCTGACCCTAAGGGACGGAAAAAACAAACTTTTACAGCACAACAGCCGTAAAAAACAACAGATTTTTCTCTTTTTTATGTGTTTTTAACTTTTCTTTGGTCGTATTTACTTTCTATTAGCCGGATTTTCTTGTTTATAGCATAGGGGTACAAGAAATATTTTTGCCTGTATAATTAAATAAACTATGGACAATTCTTCAATAAAGGAAAATATCCGCAAGATCAGAAAGTCCAAAAAACTGACCCAGGAAGAAATAGCAGGAAGGCTGGACATATCCCTTACGGCATATAAAGATCTGGAGAAAGGCAATACCAGCATCGTAAACTCAAACATCATAAGACTCGCCGAACTTCTGGACACCACTGCGGAAGAACTTGTGCTGGGATATCAACCTGTACGGGAACCAGGTAAAATATTGGAAGACATACGCATCGAGTATGGAGGACGCATCGAAACGATGCAGAAGAGGATATGTGAACTTGAGAAACTCGTCGGATATCTCGAAGAAACCATCAGAACGAAGAACGAAATCATATCATTGCTAAAGAAAACCCTTGGTGAGGAAAAATAGATTGTGTAAATTTGCAGAATGCGCAATGAACCACATCTATTGAATTACCTCAATGCCGACCTTATCGAGGCAGGATGCGACGAAGCGGGAAGAGGCCCTCTGGCAGGCTCTGTATTCGCCGCTGCGGTCATATTGCCAAGGGATTTCCATCACCCGCTCCTTAATGACTCAAAAAAAATGACAGAAAAGGCACGCGAGACTCTCCGCCCTATAATCGAGCGTGAAGCCATAGCCTGGGCTGTCGAAGAAGTCAGTGCTGAAGAAATCGACACGATCAACATCCTTAACGCATCCATCACCGGTATGCAGAGAGCCGTACGCCGGCTCAGCACCAAGCCGGAATTTCTCCTTATAGACGGTAACCGGTTCAAGCCTTTCGACGGCTATGTATACCAATGTGTAGTGAAAGGAGATGCAAAATTCGCCTCTATCGCTGCCGCATCCGTCCTTGCTAAGACATACAGGGACGAATATATGAGGAAACTGGCTCAGGAATATCCTCAATACGGATGGGACAGGAATATGGGATATCCCACCAAAGAGCACATCGATGCCATAATAACTCACGGATACACACCGCATCACCGCAAGAGTTTCCATTTGAAACAACTGGAACCGACCTTGTTTTAATTCTGATAATTTAATGAAGTATATATGAATATGAAAAAGATTGCAAGCATCATCATCGCTATGGCCATAACGGCCGGCAGCGTTTACGCCGACGAAGGAATGTGGCTCCTGCCGCTTCTTGAAAAGATGAACGGAAAGGCTATGACCGAATTGGGGTGCGAACTTACTCCTAAACAGATCTACGACATCAACAACACCTCTCTCAAGGACGCAATCGTGCAGTTCGGAGGCGGATGTACAGGAGAGATTATTTCAAGAGACGGACTTCTGGTGACCAACCACCACTGCGGCTACAGCAACATCCAGAAACTCAGCACAGTGGAGCACGACTACCTCAAGGACGGATATTGGGCGATGAACCGCGGCGAAGAACTTCCTTGCGAGGGCCTTACCGTGACCTTCCTCGAATATATGCAGGACATCACCGCTATACTCGAAAAGGTAGAAAAGAAGGCACGCAAAGAGTTCGGGGACGATGATGAGAAGGTGCTGGAGGCTGTCTCTGGAAAGATGGATGCGCTTATCAAGGAAGCGGAAGCAGCAAATCCTCACTGTTCCGTAGAAGTACAGTCATTCTACAACGACAACGTGTTTTATCTCATTGTCTATAAGACATATACCGATATCCGTTTCGTAGGAGCACCGCCTTCATCCATCGGTAAATTCGGAGCAGATACCGACAACTGGATGTGGCCTCGCCACACAGGAGACTTCTCAATGTTCCGCGTATATGCCGACAAGGAGAACAATCCTGCAGACTATTCTCCGGAGAATGTTCCTCTCAAGGCAAAGAATCATCTCAAGATATCTCTTGCTGGCGTACAGGAGGGTGATTACACTATGATTATGGGATATCCGGGACGCACAACCCGTTTCCAGACTTCTCCGGAACTGAAATCCCAGATCGAACAGAATGACATACGCATCGCTGCACGCACGATCCGTCAGGAAGTGATGCTTGAAGATATGCTTGCCGATCCGAAGGTGAAGATACAGTACGCAAGCAAATACTCAGGATCTTCCAACGGATGGAAGAAATGGCAGGGTATGAAACTGGCATTTGACAAACTCGGCATCATCAGCCGTGCGGAGCAGGAAGAGAAGGAATTCACTGAGTGGGTGAATGCAAAAAAGAAGCGTAAGGAAAAATACGGGACTGCACTTCAGGATCTTGCCAACGGCATAGAGGCTGGAAGAGATGCCGGCAATGCTTTCACAAAGGCATTAGAGACAGTATATAAAATTGAACTTACCAACTTCGGTCTTACTTTCAATGCGCTTGCAAACCGTGCTATCAGAAATGGAAAGGACACATTGGAAGCGTTGAACTCTGCATATAATACAATCGAACGACTTTATGGCGATTATTCTGTGAACACTGACAGAAAGGTGGCCAAGGCTCTTCTTAAGCATTACCGCGACATTGCAGACCCAGCAGATCATCTGAAGAATCTTCAGGAAGATTTCGCGACAATGGATATAGATGCCTTTGTTGACAGTGTATTCGACAATAGCGATTTCACATCTGCTGAGTCACTCAGAGCAGCAATCGATGCAAAGGGAAGCGGAATTCTGAATGATCCTGCTGTAAAGACAGGTATGTCGATATATAATGAATGTGTCAGGACACAGATGCTTACAATGCAGTCGGCACAGGATCTTGGAAAGGCACGACAGGTATATACGGCCGGACTTCTTGAATGGAAGAAGGGAGAGCCATCATATCCTGATGCCAACTTCACTATGCGTCTGACATACGGCACAGTAAAGGGTTATTCTCCTAAGGATGCGGTGGTATATAAGCATTACACTACCCTCGACGGAGTTATGGAGAAGGAGGATCCGGACAATTGGGAATTCGCTGTACCAGAGAGACTTAAGGAATTATGGAAGAATCAGGACTATGGTCAGTACGGCACTGCAGACGGAAAGATGCCTGTGGCATTCCTCAGCAATAACGACATCACCGGAGGTAATTCAGGAAGCCCGATTATGAATGCACGCGGCGAACTCATCGGCCTTGCATTCGACGGCAACTGGGAGTCAATGAGCAGCGACGTGATGTTCGAGCCGGATCTCCAGAGATGCATCAATGTCGATATCCGTTATGTTCTCTTCATTGTTGATAAGTTCGGTGGAGCCGGATGGCTGATTGACGAAATAGATATTGTCAGATAATCGATTAATATTAAAAACTATCTTGTCACCAAATTATGAATGAATAGAGATGGACGAGACGTACCCCCAGCTAGGGGGTGCCTGAGCGCAGCGAAGCAGGGGATCTCGGGAATCTCCATCATTCATAATTCAGGAATATTAGATTTGCAATGAATATAAATGAAGTAAACAATTGGCTCCAGGAAGTGGAGCACCCTGCAAAGGGAGACAGAAACATAATTGAATTGGGGATGGTGGAAAACATAGAAGCCGTAGAAGGCTTTGTTACCGTAACCCTTGCATTTGCAAAGCACCGCGATCCTCTTGCTGAATATCTGATCGGAAGTGCAAAGGCAGCAATCATCAGGAATGCTCCTGCAGGCACGAAGGTGGAGATAAAGACCATAATCAAGGACGAAGCACCTAAGAAGAAGCCCGGACTTGACCTCGGTTTAGAAGAACTCACTGACGTAAAGCATATTATAGGTATAGCCTCCGGCAAGGGAGGAGTCGGCAAATCGACTGTTGCTGTCAATCTGGCAGTAGCACTGGCACGTCTGGGTTACAAAGTCGGACTCGCCGATGCTGATGTTTATGGCCCTTCTGTGCCTAAAATGACTGCAACAGAAGCAGATATGCCGGATGCGATCCTCGAAGGCGAAAAGGAAACAATTATGCCTCTGGAGAAATATGGTGTGAAATGGATGTCCATAGGCTACTTCGCAAAGCCCGAACAGGCTCTTATCTGGAGAGGCCCGATGGCTTGCAATGCATTGAAACAGATGATATTGCAAGTTAGATGGGGCGAACTCGACTTCCTTCTCATCGATATGCCTCCGGGAACAGGTGACATTCACATCAGCCTCGTTCACGATATTCCTCTTGAAGGAGCCGTCATTGTAAGCACCCCGCAGGACGTGGCTTTGGCCGATGTGGAAAAAGGTGTGAATATGTTCCGCAATGAAAGCGTGAACAAACCTATCTTCGGACTTATAGAGAATATGGCCTGGTTCACTCCTGCAGAACACCCTGATGAGAAATATTATATCTTCGGTCAGGGCGGAGGACAACGTATGGCTGAGAAGTATGGAATCTCCCTCCTTGGTCAGATTCCTATCGTCCAGAGCATCCGTGAAGGCGGTGACAATGGCGAACCGGCTGCCCTTTCGACACGTCCTGACGGACTGGCTTTCGTCGAACTGGCTAAGAAACTCTCGGAACAATTCTAATAATCATTGCATAAAATTGATGTTATGGCAAAAAGATCTACAATAATCAGAAACTGGCCGAAATATCTCCTTCAATGGGGAGTGCTCGCCGCCCTGATAATATTCATTACTGGTATTGTCCCTTCGGAAAATGCCGTTGACCCGGAGGCTTACTGCCCGATGGGAGGGCTACAGGCATTAGCCACATATCTGGCCAACAACAGCCTGCCGTGCAGTATGTCATCGCTTCAGGTGATGATGGGTATTGCACTCGTGGCTGCAGTGGTGCTTTTCAGCAAATTGTTCTGTGCATATATATGCCCTCTGGGCACGGTGCAGGATCTTCTCGGGAAGGCACGCACTGCTATGCACATCAAGAGCATAAAGGTCC
Source organism: Candidatus Cryptobacteroides sp. (assembly GCA_045635205.1). GTDB lineage: Bacteria > Bacteroidota > Bacteroidia > Bacteroidales > UBA932 > Cryptobacteroides. The sequence goes on from JAZRBS010000051.1 coordinate 15,024, forward strand.
GCAACGGATCAGCGGCCGACAAGATTCTCCGCATCATCAAATATGCTCTGGTGTTCTGGATTTTCTATATGACAGTGAATGCCAGCGAACTCTTCTGCAAGAACCTTGACCCATATTATGCTGTCGCTACCGGCTTCAAAGGGGAAATAACCCTTTGGATGTCAATAGTTTCCATCAGCGTAGTCGTATTGGGAAGTTTCTTTGTGGATATGTTCTGGTGCCGCTATCTGTGTCCTCTCGGAGCCATCTCCAACACTCTGAAATTCTGGCTTTGGATCGGTGTCCTTTTCGGAGCATATTATGTTGCTGACGTATTGGGAGCAGATATTCCTTGGGCTGTCCTTCTGGGTGGATTCTGCATAGTGGGATATCTGTTGGAGATTTTCCATTCTAAACCTGGACTTCAGATTCTTCACGTGACCAAAGATGAAAACGCCTGCAACAACTGCGGACTTTGCATCAAGAAGTGTCCTTATCACATCGATATCAAGTCGTTCCACAACGGCAAGGTAAATCACGTTGACTGTACACTCTGCGGCGAATGCGTGGCAGCCTGCTCCACTGGAGCACTCAATGTAGGCATCTCGAAGCCTTCAAGAAGCAGGATCTTGAAGATAGTTCCAGCCGTTCTGACTGTGGGTCTGATAGCATTCGGTATGTGGGCAGGAGGCAAATTCGAACTTCCTACCATCGATATGAAATGGGGAATGGAAAAGATTGAGGAAGACGGCACAGTGACCGCTCTTGTCGATAAGGATGCCCTGCAGACCACTTCCATAGAAGGCCTGCGCTCTGTTAAATGCTACGGAAGTTCTATGGCATTCAAGGCTAAACTTGAAAAGGTGCCTGGAGTCTATGGTGTAAAGACTTTCGTAAAGAGGCATTCTGCAGATATTCTCTACGATCCGACAAAAACAGACCCTGACAAGATACAGGAGGCAATCTATGTACCTTCAAAATTCAGAGTGCAGACTCCTGATCCGGCAGCAACGGATTCTCTCAAGATAGTGACCATCAGAACCGAAGGTATGTACGACAAGATGGATATCAACTATCTCGGTATGCAGATGCGTATGACAGGCAAGAAGATATACGGTCTTGAGACCGAATTCGCCTGCCCTCTTATCGTACGCGTGTATATGGATCCGTCAGAGGATCTGGACGAGGACTGGTTCGAGGAGATTGTCGAGATGGATGTTCTTTCTATGCCTGTTCACGGAGGTGGTACTAAGGACATCGAGGTGAATTATAAATTCGAGGATTATGAGGGGGAGACCGGACGCATCAGTACAGAACAGTTCATACGCAATATGTTCTCACCTTTCAGAGTGCAGTGGAAGAGCCGTATCGAGGCCGCACAGGGCAAGCAGCAGTATATATATGAGATTGTTGACAAGAATTATGAAAAGCCTATTATTCTGCGCAATATGCCGTTCCTGAGCAATCATCTTTCAAGACACGAGGGAGTGATCGGCGTATATCTCGATCTCAACAAGGATCTTCAGCCGGCCATCCAGATAAGATATGCGGATCCAATGACCGAAAATATGCTTTGGGAACTTATGACAATGGAGACCTGGACAATAACATACAAGAAGGATGACGTTCGCGAAGAGGGAGCCAAACTCAGTTTTAAGACTCCTGGAACATCATATAAATATAATGAATAGGCATATCCTTATGAAAGCAGTTTTCAAGAAAACAATATTTGTCTGTATGGCTGTTATGATGGGCAGTCATTATGCGAAGGCGGATGAGGGTATGTGGATGATCCACGCCATAGATTCCGCTTTGGAAAAGAAGATGCAGGAACGTGGACTGGAACTTTCTGCCGGAGAAATATACAATGCAGATGCTCCTGGCGCCACCATTGCGGACGCTGTCGTATCCCTGGAATTCGGATGCACCGGAAGTATAATTTCCGACAAGGGTCTTATGATTACCAATCATCATTGTGCATACGGAGATGTCCACAGACTGAGCACGCCCGAGCACAATTATCTGGAAGAAGGTTTTTGGGCGATGCGATCCGACGAAGAGGTCAACATCAAAGGAAAAAGCGTGCTTTTCCTGAAGAGAGTAATGGACGTTACCGAAGAAGTGAACAAATTGAAGGCTGGGGCGAATCTGGAAGGGAAACCTATGGGAATGAGGAAACTCAGTTACCAATTGGAAACAAAATACAGGAACGAGACCGGACTTGAGGCACTTTTGAGTTCAATGTGGGATGGTTCCAAGTATTATATGGCTTTATATGAAGTATATAAGGATGTAAGACTTGTGGCGGCTCCACCTGTATCATCTGCCGCATTCGGAGGAGATATTGATAACTGGGAATGGCCTCAGCATAAGTGCGACTTCGCGATGTACCGCATCTATACCGCCCCAGACGGCTCTCCTGCCGAATATTCAGAGAACAATGTACCGATGAAGCCGAAGGCTAAATTGAGCATATCCCTCGATGGGTACAAGGAGGGAGACTACACGATGGTCATCGGATATCCAGGAAGTACCAACCGCTACAGCAACTCATACGAGGTGAGATTCAATCAGACTGTCAAGCAGCCGATCTGCAACAGCATCCGTGGAAGCCAGATGGAAATAATCAAGGGATGGATGGACAGGGATCCTGAAATACGTCTCAAATATTCCGATTATTTCTTCACTCTGAGCAACATCCAGGAACTGTACAGCGGAGAGGTGGAATGCATCGACCGCTTTGACGTCATAGGAAAGAAGGCCGAAATGGAAGAGGAACTTCAGGAATGGATAGAGTCGTCTCCTGAAAGAAAAGAGCGTTGGGGCAATCTTCTTAACGACTTGAAGGTCAAATATCTGGCTGTAGAGACTCCAGAGCGCAATGTAAATTATTATCGTGAGACACTTGTACGCGGAACACGTATTTCAAGAGCCTGCTCGAAACTCAATGCCTTCCGTACAACGGTGATGATGAGTCAGGGAATGACCCCGAAAAAAACATTTGAACTGAAGAACGGTCCTGATCCTGCAGAAACTGAATTCTGCAAGACATACAGATTCTGCGGAAAGCAGTTCCAAAAGAGTATCGATGCTATACTCAAAGAGTATGAGGGCTTTGATCTGAGGGTCGAGAGAGATTTGTTCCGGTTTGCCGTAGAAGAGTTCTACAGTAATGTTGATCACGCCTTCATAGGGGAATTCCAGAAGAAACTTTATGACGAAAACTCACAAAAGATTGACGACGTTCTGCATACTGATTACGACAGAATAGCCGGCTATATATGGGAGAACAGTTTCTTCACAGATGAGCAGCGCCTTGACAGATTCCTTTCCGAAGAGCATACTCTTGAGGAATATCTTGGTGATCCACTCTTCCGTTTCCTTCAGGAGGTGAAGATTACCGAATTCAATAATGCAACATCTGCGGCAGAAGGGAAGATCAACCGAGTGACTCTCAATAAGGAATTTACGCACGCGCTCTATCAGATGCGCCTTGACAAAGGAATCGTGCAGTATCCTGACGCAAATTCCACAATGCGTATCACATACGGTACCGTTGGAGGATATGAGCCTTACGATGCAATAGTATGCGACTGGAAGACCACCCCTTCAGGGATTCTTGAAAAGTATAGACCCGGAGACTTTGATTTTACACTCAACGAGCGTCAGCATCTTCTTTACAGCGAGGGTGACTGGGGAAAATGGGGATTTGGCCCTGACAAGTCGGAAATGTATGTCAACTTTCTGACAGATAACGATATAACTGGAGGAAATTCAGGCAGTCCTGTATTGAATTCACGGGGAGAACTCATAGGTCTGGCTTTCGACGGCAACAAGGAGTCCCTTGCCAGCGATGTATGGTGCACCCCGGGATATAATAAATGTGTATGCGTTGATATCCGTTTCGTCCTCTGGACTTTAGACCGCTATGCCGGTATGAACCGTATCATAGAAGAACTCGGTCTATAAGTCCGGGACTACGGTAAAGAGATTTTATTGCTTCGCGATATTCTCGCGCATTTCAGTGTCGGCCTGGATATTCTTCATCTTGTAGTAATCCATTATGCCGAGATTTCCAGTGCGGAAGGCCTCTGCCATAGCAAGAGGCACTTCTGCTTCTGCCTCTATCACACGTGCACGGGCTTCCTGAGCCTTTGCCTTCATCTCCTGCTCAAGAGCAACTGCCATTGCACGACGCTCCTCGGCACGAGCCTGGGCGATATTCTTGTCGGCCTCTGCCTGATCCATCTGAAGGACTGCTCCGATATTCTTTCCGATATCGATATCGGCAATGTCGATGGAGAGGATTTCGAATGCAGTTCCTGCATCAAGACCCTTGTTCAGAACGACTTTGGATATGCTGTCAGGATTCTCAAGTACGAGTTTATGACTTTCTGCAGAACCGATCGACGAAACGATACCTTCGCCTACACGGGCAAGAACAGTCTCTTCTCCGGCACCTCCGACGAGTTGCTTGATATTGGCACGTACAGTCACACGGGCTTTTGCAATAAGTTGGATACCATCCTTTGCAACGGCTGTAACAGGAGGTGTGTTGATTACCTTTGGATTAACCGACATCTGCACTGCTTCAAACACGTCACGACCCGCAAGATCTATGGCTGCAGCCATCTTGAAATCAAGGGATATATTTGCCTTATCCGCTGAAATCAAAGCATTTACAACCTTAGGAACATTTCCTTTTGCAAGATAATGAGCCTCGAGTTCATTGGCGTACAAGGTAAGTCCGGCCTTTGTTCCGGTCACCATTGCCATAACGATTGTATTAGGGGAAACTCCTCTCCAGCGCATCAGAACAAGTTGGATGAGGGAAATACGTACTCCCGAAATAAGAGCCTGAAACCAAAGGGTCACAGGAAAGAACCAGAGAAAGATCACCAAGCCGACTACTGCGACTGCAATCCATACGATAATCATTGCGTCCATAATATCTTGTATTAAAATTCTTCTGACACTGTATTTACATATATTTTGTTGTCTTCTATGAGTACAACTTCCACATCTATATTGGGATCAAGCATACCTTCCAGAGCCTTGACCTCCACAACATAATCACCGAAACGTGCCGAACCCATCGGAGCAAGTCTTGTAAGGGTCTTTCCTCGATCGCCTAAAGCAAGCACCGAAGCATCGGAAGATACCGCTTTGGAATCTATATTGGTCTCGAGAGACATTTTCTTCCAGGTCTTTGCCCTGAGAATCCATACTGTCAACGCTACTAAGAGCACCACATTGACCGCTGTCACTATCGCCCCGGTAGTATTGTCATATTCATAAAACGCATAGAAACACGAACCCCCAATAGACAGAATACCCAGTATTCCCGCCACACCGACTCCAGGTATAAGAAGGATTTCCGCAAAGATCAGCACAAGGCCGACAAGAATCAATGTAATGATAAATCCCATATCAGTTTTGTATTTCGTTTATATATACTTCATTTTCTCCCATCGCCTTGATGAAAGTCACAAGTGACTCAGCCTGCTCCTTGTCGGCAAACGGACCGACTATATATGCTGGCCTGCCGTCATTGGCTTCAGAGCGCGCGATGTCTTTACCTCCTGCCTGCTGACGTATGCCTTCCGACAGCGCAGAATCCATTTCTCCTGACGGAACCAGCATCACCTGATAGAACTTCTGTTCTTCCTTGACCTTTGTTTCAGCAGACCTGGCCTTAGACACAGACACTTCGTTTCCATCAATATATGCCACTATGAAAGCACTCCTGAATCCCACCTTCTTGACAGCATTCAATTTTGAAAGCACATCATTATATGTATTGAACAGACCTACACGATAGATGTAGCGTCCTCCGGAATTCTTCCTTTCAAACACCGGACTGAGACCTTTCAGGCTCTTGACTGAAGCCTTGTTCAGAGCACTGAATATCTGTATCTGATAGACTATGCCATCAGGTATGGTGTTATCTTCGGCAAACTGTCCCTCTTCAAGAATTTTGAAGGAATAGTCGAATTTATTTTCCGGCTCGGCAAGAACGATCTGAAGAGGATCACCCGGAGTCATCTTTGTGAAAGCATAACCTGTCATATCCTCAACAACTTCCCTGTCAGCCTCAGCCATCATCTTGTCCGGATCGATGACTACACCGCTGAAAAGGAATTCCATTTCAATCTTCTGCAATTCTGCCGTTGCCCTGTCCAGAGAATCCTGAAGTTGTGGAATCCTGGACTCACGCCTGAGGATGATGTCCGTAAGTTTCATTCTCTCAGCATAGTCATTGCTCAATGCAAATCTGTTCCTGTCGTTTTCGAGGAGCGAATTGGTATTGGCCAGAGAATCTCTGAGAGCACGCACTTCCACCATCTTTTCCATATATTTTCTGGTGTCAACGCTTTCCGGAATATCCGTTTTCACTTCTTTTTCATCCAGCCCAGGCACCTCAGGCTCCAGAAGAGCCAACTGACGAAGACTTTCAGGATCTTCGACTGCCTTTCTCACAGGCATACTGTCGTATTCAAGAACATATACCCACACGCTATCAGCGGCACAATCACGATTGGAAGCGAAAACAGTGTATTTCTCATCCTCTGTGGTAATAAACAGGAAATCATCGGCCGGAGAGGAATATGGGAATCCCATATTGACCGGAACCGACCAATCATTGTCTTCATCAGACCACTCCGACATATAGATATCATATCCTCCTATGCCGTAAAGTCCCTCAGAGGCAAAGTACAACGTCCGTCCATCTGGTGAAAGCATCGGATAGATCTCATCTCCAGGAGACACAAGATGCTCATTCAACAAAGCCGGACAACTCCACAGAGTATCCTGATATTCAGTCATATAAATATTTCTGATACCATCAGCGTCCTCTGATGAAAAATATATCTTCTGAAGTTCCTCGGGCACATATACCGCTCTTGTCAGCCCTTCGGCAGAAGCACTGTCAAGTTGGTTGGGGACAGGCCTCCAGGACTTATCTGGAAGCGGATAATACAAATGAAAGTCCTCTATGCTGAATTTATGCTTGGCCACTACAACCGGACTATAGACAAAGCCCATCATATTGCGGGCATTTTCCGAAAGAAGAAGTTTATCCTTCAAGGCCAGAATCTTCAGGGAATCTCCGGCCGTATCCTCAATCATCTCCACAGCACGATTGTAGGCGAGGACTGCAGCATCGAAGTCATAAGTGGCGTGAAGGTGGTCTCCTTTACGCACAAGACTGTCCGGAAGATCTGCCGCAGCATTTGCTGCCAGAGGTAACGCAATCAATGCTGACAATAATATATATATGGTAAAAACCAGCCTTTTCATCATAAATTCACACTGTTTTCAGCCTACAAAAATAAGAAATATTTACAGAAAGTTCATTTATTAGAAAAAAATCGTAAATTTGTGCCCTATTTTGCGGATGGTGTGGAATGCAACTTCCATACTATCCTCAAATGATGCATACAAATATCATTAAAACAATACATTATTATGCAAAGTAAAGGTGCTATCAGATTTGTAGCGATTCTCCTTCTCCTTGCGTCACTTTGGCAACTTTCATTCACTTTCGTGGCTAACCGCCAGGAGAAGAATGCCGAGAAGTACGCAGAGGCTAAGGCTGAGGCTGCAATGAATGCTGCTGCATTCGGCAAGGTTGCCGAGGCAGACAAGGCTTTCTACCTCGATTCTATCAGAAAGGTCGAGAACAGAAGGTACATCGATTCAATTTCATCCGAGAAGATTTACCTCGGATACACTTACAAGGAAGTACAGGCTAAGTCAATCAATCTTGGTCTTGACCTCAAGGGCGGTATGAACGTTATGCTTCAGGTACAACTTGAAGATCTCGTTAAGGCTCTCGCAGGGGGAAATAACGCTCCTGAATTCACAAATGCACTCGCTCTTGCAAAGGAGCGCAGCATCGACTCAAGGAACGACTTCATCACCCTTTTCGCAGAGGCTTGGGAAGAGACTTCAAACGGAATGCCTCTTGCCCAGATCTTCGGTACATTCGAAATGAGGGATAAGATCGGTCCTGAATCAACTGACGAACAGGTTATAGAGGTGATCAGAGCAGAGTCTGAGAGTGCTATCTCCAACTCATTCAACGTCCTCAGAAACCGTATCGACCGTTTCGGTGTGACACAGCCAAACATCCAGAAACTCGGCAACAGCGGACGTATCCTCGTGGAACTTCCTGGTGTTAAGGAGCCTGAGCGTGTGAGAAAACTCCTCCAGGGAACAGCATCACTCGAATTCTGGACAACCTATACAAACGAGGAAATCGAAGGCTACCTCGCAGAGGCCAATGCTCTTCTTGCAGAGATGCAGGCAGCAGATGAGGTTCCTGCAGTTGAGACAGAGGTTGCTCCAGTTGAGGAGACAGACTCACTTCTCGCAGCAGAACTCAAGCAGGCTGAAGCAGATGCTGCTGCAGAAGCAGAGATGATGAAGCATAATCCTCTCTTCTCAATTCTCCAGCCATCAGGAGCAAGAGGTCACGCTTGCATCGGATATGCTCATTATGCAGACACAGCGACTATCAACAAATATTTCGCTATGCCTCAGATCAAGCAACTCTTCCCACCTGAATTCAAGCCAATGTGGACAGTAAAGGCTTCAGGTATGGATCCAGATGCAAACATCTTCGAACTCGTTGCAATCAAGGCTTCTTCACGTGACGGAAAGGCTCCTCTCGACGGAGGTGTAGTAACTGATGCACGCGTACAGTACGGCAACACAGGTGCTTCTCCACAGGTTTCTATGACTATGAACGCTGAGGGTGCAAACATCTGGGCACGTATGACAAAGGACAATATCGGACGTCAGATCGCTATCGTTCTCGACGGTATGGTTTACTCATATCCTAACGTACAGTCTGAGATTTCCGGCGGTAGTTCACAGATCACCGGAGACTTCACACTCGAAGAGGCAGAGGACCTTGCAAACGTCCTCAAGTCAGGTAAACTTCCTGCACCGGCAACCATCATCCAGGAGCAGGTTGTAGGACCTTCACTCGGAGCAGAGTCAATCAACGCAGGTCTCATTTCATTCGTGATCGCGTTCCTCCTCGTGCTTCTCTATATGCTCTTCTTCTATCAGGGCGCAGGTCTTATCGCTGACATCGCACTCCTCTGCAACGTTGTGCTCCTCTTCGGAACCCTCGTTTCATTCGGTGCTGTCCTCACTCTCCCTGGTATCGCCGGTCTCGTACTGACCCTCGGTATGGCAGTGGACGCAAACGTGATCATCTACGAGCGTGTGAAGGAAGAGCTTCGCGCAGGCAAGGGACTCAGCAAGGCTATCGCTGACGGTTACAAGCATGCTTACTCGGCTATCAACGACGGTCAGTTCACTACATTCCTCACCGGTGTCGTTCTCTTCGTATTCGGTTCAGGTCCTGTACAGGGCTTCGCCACTACCCTCATCATCGGTATCATCACTTCTGTCCTCACATCAGTATTCATCACAAGAATCATATTCGACGACAGAGTATCGAAGGGCAAGAGCATCAGCTTCGACAACAAGCTCACAAGGAACTTCCTCCAGAACACTCATGTTGACTTCATCGGCAAGAAGAAGATCGCATACATCGTTTCCGGAGCACTCATCCTTATCTCGATCGTATCTATCTTCACCAAGGGCTTCACTTACGGTGTTGACTTCACAGGTGGACGTACAT
>JAZRBS010000052.1:0-18013 GCA_045635205.1 Candidatus Cryptobacteroides sp.
AAACCAAATAATATTCACATTACTTTTTAAACATTATTAATTTTATGAAAAAATCATTTGTAAAACTTTTGCTCTCAGGAGCAATTGTGCTTGCAGGATTCGCTTTCACAGGTTGTAATGATCAGCTTTCAGATGATCTGACCAACCTCACTGGACGTGTTGACGCTCTCGAGCAGAGTGTTGCTAACCTCCAGAAAGCAATCGACGAAGGTGCAGTCATCACTAAGGTTGAGACTGTTACCGGCGGTGTACAGGTTACTCTCAGCGACGGAAGTTCATTCCTCGTTAAGAACGGAGCCGATGGCGCTAAGGGCGACAAAGGTGACAAGGGTGACAAGGGCGATACTGGTGCTACCGGAGCAACTGGCGCTGCTGGCGCTGCAGGTGCTGACGGAAAGGACGGTAAAGACGGTAAGGATGGTAAGGACGGTGTTGACGGTAAGGACGCAACCGTTTGGACTATCGGCGAAGACGGTTACTGGTACCAGGATGGAAAGAAGACTGACTACAAGGCTGTAGGCACTAACGGTAAGGACGGTGTTGACGGTAAGGACGGTCAGAACGGTTTCTACTATGTTCCTAACCTTGAGACAGGATGCTTCGATATCTATCAGATCAATGAGAAGGGTGAGGCTGTTCTCGTTGAGGAGACTGAGATCAGTTGGAAGAAGTCAGGCGTGAGCGCAGTTCTCGACGGTGACACTCTTACTCTCACTAACGTAGAGGGTGCTGAGGGTCCGGTTGTGATCACTCTCGGTGCTGAACTCAACTCAGTAGCATTTATGCCATCTGTAGTTGACAAGGACTTCACTACTTACCCAACAACTGACGAGCAATTCTATCACATCCCTGCTTATATCACTGAGGCTAAGTATGTTCCTGCAACATTCGAGTTCGTTGAGCAGCCGATGGATGCTTCTAACTCTGTAATTCTTGAGTATCGTCTTAACCCATCAACTGTTGCTAATGTAACTTACGCTGGCTTCCTTGCACGTTCAATCGAGACTCGTGCTGCTGCTGATCAGTATATGAAGAGCATTGTTCACAATGACCTTTTCGCTGGTGATAAGTATTTCAATCTTGCTGACGGTATCTACACTGTTGACGTTCGTTACAATGTATCAGAGGCTACTAAGAACCACGATGTAGTTGCTCTTGTTCTCAACCAGGGTACAGATGTTACAACTTCTGACTATGTATATGTAACTTCAACAGCAATTGACGCAGTAATTGCGAATGTTGAGAAGACAACGGTAGGTCAGCCTGCAGTTGAGTTCTACAACAGAACAAAGGCTATTCCTGAGACTAAGAATGAGAACGATGCATTCGTTAAGAATTTCGTTCCTCTTACTGCAGCTTGCCACTTCCAGCTCGTTCACAACGACAAGCTCGATCTTAAGCCACTTGCTGCTCTCTACACTAACGACCTTAAGAACTATCTTGACAAGGTTGATTTCAACGGTATGAGATATGAGTTCTCACTTCCTGAGGAGTATCTTGCAGCTGACAATCAGAAGACTAACCAGCAGTGGTTCGTTGAGCTCAATGATGGTGTCCTCACAGTTAACACGACTAACCTTACAACTGGTACAACTCCAGCAATCGGCCGTACTCCAGTAGTTCGCGTTGATGCTTATATGTGTGACAACAATGCTGTTGAGTATATGGTTGCTTCAGCGTACATCAAGATCGATATCGTTGAGCATAAGGAAACTCCTAAGCCAGAGTACCACGCACCTAAGGTTGAGGCTGACATTGATGCACCTGCATACTTCTACTACCACAATCTTGAGGACACTTGGTCTGAGGTTGGTGTAATGGATTGGAAGAGATTCAACACTGAGGTTTACGGTAAGACTGTTTCTACATCAGTTAACTTCTGGGATAAGTACTATGGCGGTGCAAACGATGTTTACAACGTTAAACTCACTACTACTCTCAAGGATGGTACAACTAAGAAACTTGCTGAGATCGATCCTGTTGCTAACGGTCAGAAGTTCGTTATCAATACTGACGGTGTGATGGTTGAGGTTATCCTTAACAAGGACGATGTAACTACATCTAACATCTCTGTAAGCGTTAACAACGATGCTAAGACTGACATCACTTATAAGGATGTAAACGGTAAGGGTGCTGAGTATGTTGTAACTCTCACAATCAAGACTGATGACGATACTATCGAGCACAAGGGTGATGTAATCCTTACTCAGAAGTTCTACGTTAAGCAGGATTGCGAGCAACTTCCATTCAACCCACTCGCATACTTCGCATCTTACACTGATCTTGACGACGCTACGACTTACGCTGACGTAATCAAGATTACTGGTAAGGCATCTCAGACTCAGACTTGGAAGATGATCGGTGACGTTAACGACCACTTCAAGAAGGGTGCTAACAACAAGACTATCTTCGATCAGATTGCAGCAGGTGATATCAGCAATGTAACTGCTGTTGAGTTCGATCCAGATGGAAAACTTGCTCTTAAGGATGTTGTTCTCGCAGGTACAGGCAATGATATGACTGTTGCTCTTGGACACGAGATCGAGGAGAAGGATGAGGTTTACGTAATGGAGTACATCAAGACTCACGTTAACGGTGAGAAGAAACTCTTCAAGTACCACATCGTATTCGTTAATCCATTCGTAGGTGCTGCTAACGAGGGTACAAGCCTCTTCCTTAACTCTAAGGTTCAGGAGACTGCTGAGGTTGCTCCATTCGTGAAGGTAACTGAAAGCGTTAAGCCTTACGGCGTAATCTACGCTTGGGATAAGACTCTTGCAACTCCTGCTCTTGCTCTTACTGAACTTGCAACTGGTGAGCCTTACTACATCCTGGATACTCCTACTGCAGTTTCTGTAACTTACGCTTGGGATGAGGACAATGCAGATTACAAGTACCTTACTGCAAATATGGGTGTTAACTCAGAACTTAAACTCAATACAAATACAGGTACAGTAACTTGGAAGAGAGTTGGTAACGAGTACAACCGTGACCTCGTACTCCCAGTTATCGCTACTGTAACATTCACTGACCTCTCAGTTGTAGAGTGCGTGATCCCTGTTACATTCGCAATGGAATATGTTGCTAAAAACTAGTAATCTATCCATATAAATCGAAGCCGGCCGAAAGGTCGGCTTCTTTTTTATGTTGGATTCCGGGTAAAAAAGAGAATCGGCTCATTGTTGAATGATTCAACAATGAGCCGATTATGCTTTTTTGTTCTGACTGGTTACGTCAGATTATCACTCTTTCTATAATAGGTGTCTGGTGACTGTAAGGAATGAATGCAAGCGACGGAATAGGCTTGGTTATGATCAGGTTGGCTTTCTTGCCGATGGTAATTGATCCGAGGATGTCGCTGACTCCCATTGCGTATGCAGAGTTTATAGTGCAGGCATTCAGTGATTGTTCTGGTGTGAGACGCATCCTTATGCATCCTAATGCCATAACGAATCTCATATTTCCGCTCGGACTCGATCCCGGATTGTAGTCGGATGCGAGTGCTACAGGAAGGCCTGCTTCTATATAATCCTTGGCCCTGCCGTATGGCAGACCCAGGAAGAATGAACAGCCCGGAAGCATTGTAGGCATAGTTCCGCTTCCACGCAAGGCTTCTATTTCCGCGTCGGTGGTCTTTTCAAGGTGATCCACAGAGAGGGCGCCATATTTCACACCCACCTGTACTCCACCTGATACTTCCAGTTCATTTGCGTGGATTTTAGGACGGATGCCGTATTCTGCCGCTTTTTCGAGGATTCTCGCTGTCTCTTCCACTGTGAAGAAGCCTGAGTCACAGAATACATCAACGTAGTCTGCAAGGCCTTCTTCTGCCACTTTAGGAAGCATTTCATTACATACGAGATCCACATATTCGCCTTGGCGTCCTCTGTATGCCCTTCCTACTGCGTGTGCGCCGAGAAAGTTGGCTTTCACAGTAATGGGTGCAGTCTCTTTGATCCTTCTGATGACACGCAGCATCTTCAATTCGTCTTCGACTGTAAGGCCGTAGCCGCTCTTGATTTCCACTGCTCCTGTGCCCATTGCCATAATCTCCTTCACTCTCTCCATCGACTGTCTGTACAGTTCGTCTTCTGATGTGTTGTGAAGGAGATCGGCCGAATTGAGGATGCCTCCGCCTCTGGCTGCAATCTCCTCGTAACTCAGTCCGGCTATTTTGTCGCGGAATTCACCGTCTCGACATCCGGCATACACTATGTGCGTGTGGCTGTCGCAAAAGCAAGGCAGTACGAATCCTCCCTTGGCATCTATATATTCAATATTTGCCTCGCGGTTACCGGTACAACAGTATCCGGCAGCCTCTCCAAAGTCTGTGATGATTCCGTCTTCGATTACCAGATATGCATTCTCGATGCACTCCACCCGGCTCATCGCCTCACCTTCCAATTTCAGGACTCCCTCCGGCAGTATCCCTGCCAATGTTCCTATATTATATATGATTGTCTTCATTATCTGAGGAATTCCACCGACTTTTCAATAAGCGGATGCATATATCTGTCATCATCTATGAATGGAACCACTTTGCGGTATCCTGCAAAGATCTTCTCGATGCTCCAGGACGACCTCAGTGGCCTGCGGAACTCCAACGCCTGAGCGGCATTGAAAAGTTCGATTGCAAGTACGCGCTCTGTATTGTCAACAACGCGCACAAGTTTGGTCGCAGCATTCGCTCCCATACTTACGTGGTCTTCCTGACCTTGTGATGACGGTATCGAATCGGCTGAAGCAGGCATACAAAGACCTTTGCTCTGACTTACGATTGATGCAGCAGTGTATTGAGGAATCATAAATCCGCTGTTCAGGCCGGGCTTTGCCACGAGGAAATTAGGAAGCCCTCTCTGGCCGGAAATCAACTTGTATATCCTTCTTTCCGAGATGTTGGAGAGTTCCGACAGGGCAAGGGTCAGCATATCGATAGGAATTGCGATCGGTTGGCCGTGGAAGTTTCCTGCAGAAATGATAAGATCCTCGTCAGGGAATACGGTAGGATTGTCTGTAGCACTGTTGATTTCTATCTCAATGACAGATTTTACGTATCTGATAGTGTCCTTGCTTGCTCCGTGCACCTGCGGGATGCATCTGAATGAATATGGATCCTGGACGTGAATCTTTGTCTGCTTTATGATTTCGCTGCCTTCAAGCAATTCCCTGAAGCGAGCAGCAGTCTCGATCTGTCCCTTATGCGCACGCACTTCGTGTACTTGCGGGTAGAAAGGCTCTATACGTCCGTCGTATGCTTCCAACGACATTGCTCCGATCTTGTCAGCCCAGTCAGAAAGCCTTTCAGCCTGGATAAGTGACCAGACGGCGTGTGCACTCATAAACTGGGTTCCGTTGAGAAGAGCCAGACCTTCTTTTGATTTGAGACGGATCGGTTCCCAACCCAGTTCGGCCCATAGTTCGCAGGCCTGACGGACTTCTCCTTTGTAGTTTACCTCTCCCATACCGATCAGAGGCAGACAGAGATGAGCTAATGGAGCGAGGTCGCCTGATGCTCCGAGCGAGCCCTGCTGATATACTACAGGAAGTATATCGTTATTGAACATATCTATCAGTCTCTGAACTGTCTCAAGTTGCACACCGGAATAGCCGTACGATAGTGACTGAATCTTGAGCAGAAGCATAAGTTTCACGATTTCAGGACGAACCGTTTCGCCTGTGCCGCAGGCGTGTGACATCACCAGATTGTGCTGCAGTTGGGAAAGATCTTCCGCTGGAATGGTTATATTGCAGAGCGAGCCGAATCCTGTGGTGACTCCATATACCGGACGGCCTATATCTTCCATCTTGGTGTCCAGGAACTTACGGCATTTTACAATCGCTTCTTCAGCCTCTTTACCTAGTTCAAGATGGACTCCGTTTGAGAGAAGTGTCTTGACATAGTCGATGGTGAGTTTCTTGTGGGAAATTATGTGGTTCATATCTGTCTGATGTTTGTAAATCACACAAAGATATGAAAATATATCATTATCTTTGCCGCTATGGAAAGAAATAATCGTTTAGCACATATATTGGCTCTGGTGTCAATCCTGGTTATTTCGGCCTCAGCGGATGCGCAGAATGGGTGGACTGCCGATTGGGAAGGAAAGGCTGTTCTCAATGGTGGAACCGGAGAATATCTGCCCTTCTGGCAGAGAACAGGATATGATGGAGTTATGCCATATACTTCGGCTGCAGTCCTGTCTGCAGGTGCTGATCTGAAATATGAGGCCTCGAACGGGATATATTTCGAGACCGGAACCAATCTTGTCGGATATGTCAATGCAGTAAGCCGATGGAACCTTCCCGGGGCAGGGGGCATAGTTGACAGGCTTTATGTCTCCGGAGGCTGGAAAATGCTCCATCTTGATGTGGGTCTGAAGCCTCGTGTCCGTGAACTTGGCGATCTTTCCATTACGGGTGGAAATCTGGTGCTGACAGGAAACGCGCGTAATCTCCCTGGCATAAATGCCTGGTCGGACTGGATTTATTTCGAGAAAGGGCATTGGTTCGGTATCAGGGGCAATTTCGCTCATTATCAGACTTTTGATTCCAGATGGATCCAGGGTGCCAGGATTCACAATAAGTCCTTTGCGTTCAAGGTGGCGTTGGGACGTAAGGTGGATTTCGAAGTGGGGCTCGACCATTGGGCTCAGTGGGGAGGTACATCTCCTGCAGCAGGATCGAGACCGGCATCTTTCAAGGATTATGTAAGGGTCATTTTCGGAAAGAGCGGGGGCAGTGATGCGACTGTGTCCGACCAACTTAATGCATTGGGAAACCATCTTGGCAGGGAATATATCCGCCTTGCCTGGAGGGCTTCATCTTTCACTATGCATCTCCAGTATGATATGCCTTTTGAGGACGGCGGTCAGATCATAAAGACCAATCCTATGCCTGACGGAGTATATACGCTGAAATTGTCATTCAATGACAGGGACAGATTCGTTACGGATGTTCTGTATGAATTCATACATACCACCTGGCAGGGCGGAACAGTTCACGACAGACCGGCTACTGAGGAGGAAATGACAAAGGATTATGGTGAATACAAATATTGGCAGGATCCTGATCATCATTACTATGGAAGATATGTCGTAGGAGGACTTGACGATTATTTCAACAACGGCGAATATGGTTCCGGCTGGACTTATTTCGGCAGGACTCTGGGACTCCCGCTGATCATTCCTTCCGCCCCCGGGGAAAATGGTGTTACTATGGGAGTAGTCTGCAACCGGATCCGTGCCCATCATTTCGGTATAAAGGGAATTGCCTGGACTGTACCTTATTCATTCAAAGCGACTTATAGCAGCAACTGGGGCAGATATTCCGATGGGAAAACAGCCTTTTTCGCCGCTCACCCTAAACAATTGTCACTTGCCCTCGAAGTGGAACTTGGAGAACAAGTGACAAATATTCCATTGACTTTTGCCATAGGCGCCTACGGTGATTTCGGCAAGGTATATCGCAACAGTGCCGGTCTGAGTCTCAGAGTTTGCTATGGCGGTTCCAAGGCATTGAAACGTTAGAGCATTTTTCTGATCATTTCTTCATCCGCGAGGTTAGGCAGAGTGACTTTCAGGCCAGGAGTGCGCTCCATTTCACGCTTGATGGCGTGCATTGCGCCTTCGTTGCGTGCCCAACTGCGTCGTGCTATACCGTTGTTCACGTCCCAGAGGAGCATTTCCTGAATGTGTCTGTCGGAATCTTCCGAACCATCGATGACCATACCGAAGCCTCCGTTCATCACTTCGCCCCAGCCGACGCCGCCTCCATTGTGGATGGATACCCACGTAGCGCCTCTGAATCCGTCTCCGATCACGTTATGTACTGCCATATCGGCGCAGAACTGCGAGCCGTCATATATGTACGAGGTCTCGCGGAACGGTGAATCAGTTCCTGATACGTCGTGGTGATCGCGTCCAAGGACGATCGGAGCAGTGATTTCGCCATTGCGGATTGCCTCATTGAATGCAAGCGCTATCTTCGTGCGGCCTTCACAGTCAGCATAAAGAATGCGAGCCTGCGAGCCTACCACGAGGTTGTTTCTGCCTGCTTCCTCGATCCATCTGATATTGTCCATCATCTGTCCCTGGATTTCCTCCGGTGCTTCTGTCATTATATCTCTTAGCACCTTGGCTGCGATTGCATCGGACTTCGCAAGGTCTTCCGGTTTTTCCGACATACATACCCACCTGAACGGTCCGAATCCGTAGTCGAAGAAGAGAGGCCCCATAATGTCCTGAACGTATGAAGGATAACGGAATCTTCCGTCTTCGCGGAGTACATCTGCGCCTGCGCGTGATGCCTCAAGTAGGAATGCATTTCCATAGTCGAAGAAGTACATTCCCTTGTCAGCCAGACGGTTGACCGCAGCGGCGTGTCTGCGGAGCGATTCCTGTACACACTCTCTGAACCTTTCCGGTTCTTCTGCCATCATCCTGTTGGACTCCTCGTATGAATAGCCCACAGGATAGTATCCTCCAGCCCAAGGGTTATGAAGCGATGTCTGATCTGAGCCGAGATCGACGTGTATGTTCTCGTCGGCCAGTCTTTCCCAAAGATCCACAACATTGCCCTGATAAGCGATCGAGACTACTTCCTTGTTTTCTACGGCCTTGCGGATACGTGGAATGAGTTCGTCAAGATCTTCGTGTATTTCATCCACCCATCCCTGGCTGTGCCTTTTGTGGGCGGCGTGCGGGTTTACTTCGGCGCATACGCTGACGACGCCGGAAATGACACCGGCCTTAGGCTGTGCTCCCGACATTCCTCCCAGACCGGCAGTGACGAAAAGCATACCTTTCATATTATCCTCTGTACCAGCAAGTCCGCGAGCCTTGAGTTGCTTGCGGGCTGCGTTCATTACGGTGATTGTAGTGCCGTGTACGATGCCCTGAGGACCGATGTACATATATGATCCTGCTGTCATCTGGCCATACTGCGATACTCCGAGGGCATTGAACTTCTCCCAATGATCCGGCTTGGAATAATTCGGGATCACCATTCCGTTGGTCACGATCACGCGTGGAGCATCCTTGTGGCTCGGGAAGAGTCCCAGAGGATGACCTGAGTACATTACCAACGTCTGCTCGTCTGTCATAGTGGCCAGATACTGCATAACGAGGCGGTACTGCGCCCAGTTCTGGAATACCGCTCCGTTACCTCCGTATGTGATGAGTTCGTGAGGGTGCTGTGCCACGCGGTAGTCCAGGTTGTTCTGGATCATAGCCATAATGGCTGCCGCCTGACGTGATTTTGCCGGATATTCGTCGATGGGACGTGCGTACATCTCGTAATCAGGACGGAAACGGTACATATATATACGACCGTAGTCCTTGAGTTCCTGTGCAAACTCTGCAGCGAGTGTTTCGTGATGCTCTGCCGGGAAATAACGCAGGGCGTTCTTTATTGCCAGCACCTTTTCTTCCGCGCTGAGAATCTCCTTTCGCTTTGGTGCGTGGTTCACTTCTGTAGAGTACGGCTTTGGCTCCGGAAGCACGGCCGGAATACCGTTCAGAATATCTTCGTGAAACTTGTTTATGTTGAGCATAACTAATTGTCTAATAGATACTTATGTATTCTGCGTGCTGCATCAAGTACGGCACGTGGTTTGTGTAATCTGTTGAGGCTTAGAAGGTTAGGCTCCTCCTTAGTTGATCTTGCCGTTTACGATTTTTAGCACCTCGGCCTCTTCTGCAATTGCTTTTGCAGCAATCTCAGCAGCCTCTGCACAAAGCCTTTCCGCTGCTTCGCGGTCGGCCAGTCCTGCTGCGTTGATGCGTACGTTGAGTTGTGCTCCGAGAACAGCCGAGCGTGCTGCCAATGCTCCAACTCCTGCGTCAGAAACCGAATTCGGGTTACCTTCTTCAGCCATTGCGCGTACGATAGGGAACACTTCGAATGCAGTCTTCATAGTCTTGAGCGGTACTTCCGTAGCATAGAGTGTGGCTGCTTCAAGAGCCTCTGCCCTGGCCTTCTTCTCTTCTTCAGATCCCTTAGGCATACCGATCGCAGCCATAATCCTGTCGAATGCTGCAGTGTCCTCATCGACAAGAGCAAGAAGCCTGCGCATAACATCCTGTCCCTGGTCAGCCCAGTCCGAGAACTCTTTCCAGCGGGCATCCCATCCGGCCTTGTGTGACGAGAGATTGGCTACCATTGTTCCGAGTGCTGCTCCAAGCGCACCCATATATGCCGAAATCGAGCCACCTCCCGGTGCTGGAGACTCTGATGCTGTCTCGTATGCGAATCCCTTGCAGGTCATCCTTACGAGTCTTTCGCGTGCAGCAACTTCAGCCTCATCCTCGATCAGATATTCGATGACTTTTTCTGCAGGATTGAACGGTTTGAGGTCGTCAAGCCCCATAGACTTCACTGCTATCTTCATTATTTCCTCCTCGGAAATACCGGTCGAACGCTGCTGCTTTTCGAGGAAATATCTTCCGGCCTCGATCAGAGTGCGTTTAGGCACGAGACCGACGATTTCAGTTCCTGTGACGCGAAGTCCTCTTGCCTGAGCGGCTCTGCATACTTCGTCAAATGCGATATGGAGTGGGGTAGTGTTGATGTCTGTGATGTTCATTGACACCTGTGCAATGCCGTATTCGTCTATGAACCAGCCGATTGCCTTGCATCCCTTCAATGTGCCCGGAATCATCACTGTCTTGCCGTTCTCATCCTTCACGATCTTGCCCGTAATCGGGTTGCCTTCTCGCTTCGGACGGCCTTTTTCACGAACATCGAATGCGATGGCATTTGCACGACGTGTTGAGGTCGTGTTGAGGTTGTAGTTCACTGCGATGAGGAAGTCGCGGGCTCCAACATTGGTTGCTCCTGCCTGGGCAGCACGTTCTGTATAATGTCCTGGACCGAAATCCGGCTGACGGTCAGGGTCTCCCATCTTCTCCGGAAGAGCCTCATATTCACCGGCGCGGCACACCGCAAGGTTCTTGCGTTCAGGTTTCTGTGCAGCAGCCTCATAGCAGTAGCAAGGAATTTCCAGTTCGTTGTAAATCCTTTCTGCAAGTTTTCTGGCCAATTCGGCGCATTCCTGAAGGGTCATTCCTGAGATCGGAATGAGCGGAAGAACGTCAGTCGCTCCAGAACGTGGATGTGCTCCGTGATGCTGGCGCATATCGATCAGTTCACCGGCTCTTTTCACACCTTGGAATGCTGCTTCCACGACTGCTTCCGGGCTACCGACGAATGTAACTACAGTGCGGTTGGTCGCTTCCCCCGGATCGACATCCAGCACTTTTACTCCGCCTGACTTTTCGATAGCATTGACAATCGAGTCAATGACTTCCTTATTGCGTCCTTCGCTGAAATTAGGCACGCATTCGATGATTCTTTCCATAAAAATATCTTTTCGGTTATTTATTCAATTGTAATTCGTCCATCCTTGGAGGCAGTGATCTCTCCTTTGCTGTTGTTTGATGCCAGATGACGGAAATATTCTCCATAATAATCCCGGATCATCTCGTGGGAATCTGTCCTGCTGATGGCTTTGTCCAAGCCGTAACTGCCGGAATTCACAAGATAGTCGATGGTGGCTATGCTGTATGTCCTGTCATTTTCTATCTGCTTTCCTCCGACTGTAACAGATTTGACTTTCCCATCGGATATCACCAGTCTTACACCTGCATTGATCGGCAGTCCTCCATTTGCGGCAACATATTCGAACAGATTCCTGAGATCTTTGCCTTTCATTGTAACAAGTGACAACGTGTTGTCGAATGGATAGACAGCATAGATGTCGCCTAATGTCAGATTTCCTTTTGAGATTTCAGCCCTGATTCCTCCGCTGTTGTATATGCTGACATCTGCATCGACATTGAAATATTCCTTGGCCATCCATATCAGACCATCTCCGGTAAGATTACCCAGAGGGCTTTCCGGCTGACCTTTCCTTATGGCGCGAGGACAATATCCTATCACTTCGCTCATTTTCTCCCTGACTGTGGCGCTGTAGGCATCAATCATTGATGAAAAGTCCGGATCAGTCTCGCTGTCCAGCCTTTTGTCCACCGGGATAAGCCTGTATGTGAAGGATGGTTTCCCTGCCTCGTCGAGCCTGATCTTGGCATATCCCAGACAAATGCCTTTGCTTCCGGTCTGAACTATCGGAACTCTGTCTCCGTCCAGATTCACGACATAATCGGCTGAGTTGAGGAATGTGTGCGTGTGCCCTCCGATGATCATATCTATATGTTTGGTATTCATTGCAATACCGCGATCGTAGTAGTAGAGGTCACTGTCGCGATGGTAGCCCAGATGGGACAGTGCTATGATAATGTCCGCTCCTTGTTCCCGCAGTTTCTCCGCTTCTTCGTCGGCGATGTTTATGGCGTTCTGCCATTCCACTCCTTCGCAGGCTGTGGGATCGACCAGATTCTGAAGTCTGACGTTAAGACCGATGAATCCGACCTTTACCTTTCCTGCTTCCAATAAGGTGGATTTGAGGATATATGGAGCAATGCTTGTACTGCTGAAGTCATAGTTGGATGCGACGACAGGGACTTTGCTCATAGCAAGCATATCTCCGAGACCTGTCATTTTCTTGTCAAATTCGTGATTGCCCAGAGTCCTGACATTGTAGCCCAATTCATCAAGTACCATCATTTCAACGACTCCGTTAAGGAGACTGAAATAATAAGTGCCCTGAACCAGATCTCCCGCATCAGCGAGGAGCACTGCAGGTTCGGCCTTTCTGACACTGTCCACCAGTGCCTTGATTCTTTTGACACCACCTCTGTCGGCATTGTATGTCTCGTCCTTGCTGAGTGGCTCGATCTGACTGTGGATGTCGTTGGTGAAAAGGATGACGAATTCTTCCGATCCCTTTTCCGGCTCTGGTTCTGGCTCCGGTTCGGGTTCGGGTTCGGGTTCCGGTTCCGGATTGAGGCCATTATTGTTTTCAATGTCGTCCTCTTGCTTGACTTCTGGTTTTTCGCAAGAAGGCAGTACCACCAATATCAGTGACAATATCAAGATGATGATGCGTTTTGAAAGTGTCATTTCCTGCCAGATAAATTGATACAACATCCAAAGTTAAACATTTTCATCAAATCTCGTTGTCTTTTTTGATTTTAATGATTTCTGCCTTGGGAATAATTCTATGCCAGTCCCTGGATATATGAAAAAGGACCGGCATTATCTGCCAGTCCTTCATTCATTATTTGGTCTTCAGATTAGAACATTTCCGGTTCGTTGTTCTGCTCTGGAGCCTCAGCCGGACGCTCACGACGTGGACCTCTTGGGCCTCTGTCATCGCGGCGTGGGCCACGGTTGTCATCACGACGTGGTCCGCGGTTGTCGCGACGGTCGTTGTCACGGCGTGGACCTCTGTCACCTCTTGGCTTACGCTCAGGCTCTACATAACCCTCAGGCTTCTCGATGAGTGCCTTGCGTGAAAGTCTCATCTTGCCGGTCTTCTCGTCGATCTCGAGGAGTTTTACATCCACCTCGTCACCTACGTGGAGAACATCCTCAACCTTCTCTGTCTTCTTCCAGTCGATCTCTGAAACGTGGAGGAGGCCTTCCTTGCCAGGAAGAATCTCAACGAATGCGCCGAATTCAAGGATTGATACGATCTTTCCGTGATATACGGTTCCTACTTCCGGAACTGCGGTGATGCCGTTGATCCAGCCCAGAGCCTTGTCCATAGACTCCTTGTCGAGACCGAAGATGTCAACAACACCTTGTGATACGCCATTGACCTGCTCCTCTGTGATTGTGATGGTAGTGCCGGTCTCACGCTGGATACGCTGGATAGTCTCGCCACCCTTTCCGATGATAGCACCGATGAATTCGCCTGCAACACGGATCTGAACCATACGAGGAACGAACTCCTTGTACTCTGCACGTGGCTCGCTGATGGTCTTCATCATCTCGCCCATAATGTGCATACGACCCTGGCGTGCCTGCTCGAGAGCCTTCTCAAGAACGTCGTATGAAAGGCCGTCCACCTTGATGTCCATCTGAGTGGCTGTGATACCGTCCTTTGTACCGGTTACCTTGAAGTCCATATCTCCGAGGTGATCCTCGTCGCCGAGGATGTCGGTAAGGATTGCATAGCGCTCGTTAGGATTGTCCTTGTCTGTGATAAGACCCATTGCTACACCTGCAACTGGCTTCTTGATCTTCACACCTGCATCCATAAGGGCGAGGCAGCCTGCACATACTGTAGCCATTGAAGATGAACCGTTTGACTCGAGGATATCTGAAACTACGCGAACTGCGTACGGATTCTCCGGAGCCATAGGGATCATAGGCTTGAGTGCCCTGTATGCGAGGTTTCCGTGTCCGATCTCACGACGGCCTACACCGCGCTGAGGACGAGCCTCGCCTGTAGAGAACGGAGGGAAATTATAGTGGAGTACAAACTGGTCGGTGTCCTGGATGAGAACCTCGTCACGCTCCTTCATATCAAGTTTGGTACCGAGGGTAACAGTCGAAAGTGACTGAGTCTCACCACGGGTGAATATCGCTGAACCGTGAGCGCAAGGGAGGTAGTCTGTCTCGCACCAGATAGGGCGTACAGTTGTGGTGTCACGGCCGTCAAGACGTATACCCTCGTCGAGGATCATATTTCTCATCGCTGCCTTCTCGACTGCGTGATAATATCTCTCGATCATCATCCTCTTCTCTTCCTGCTCCTCTTCTGGGAGAGTTGCATAGAACTCTTCCTTGAGTGCTTCGAATGCGTCTGAACGCTCGTGCTTAGCCGATCCTGACTTGGCGATTGCGTAGCATCTGTCGTAGCAGAACTCCTGGATAGCCTTGCGGAGATCCTCGTCGTTCTCCTCGTGGCAGTAAGCCCTCTTCTGAGTCTTGCCTACAGCCTCTGTGAGTTCCATCTGTACCTTGCAGTGCTTCTTGATCTCCTCGTGAGCGAACTTGATGGCCTCAAGCATATCGTGCTCGCTGACCTCGTTCATCTCACCTTCCACCATCATAATGTTGTCGTATGTAGCGGCAACCATAATGTCGAGGTCTGCATCAGCCATTTCGCTGAAGTTAGGATTGATCTTGAGTTCGCCACCGATTCTTGCTACACGTACCTCTGAGATAGGACCCTCGAAAGGAATGTCGCTGACTGCGAGTGCAGATGAGGCAGCAAGACCAGCGAGTGCATCCGGCTGAATGTCTTTCTCAGCAGAGATAAGGTTTACATTTACGAAAACCTCTGCGTGGAAATCCTCAGGGAAAAGTGGTCTGAGGGCACGGTCAACAAGACGTGCGATAAGAATCTCATAGTCTGAAGCCTTTCCCTCTCTCTTCATAAATCCGCCTGGGAAACGGCCTGCAGATGCATATTTCTCTTTGTAGTCCACCTGGAGAGGCATAAAGTCAACATCCTCCTTTGCGTCTTTTGCGCAAGTGACTGTCGCCAGAAGCATTGTGCCTCCCATCTTTACGACTACAGAACCGTCAGCCTGCTTTGCAAGTTTGCCGGTTTCGATTTCAATTATCCTTCCGTCGGATAATTCGATTGTCTTTTTTACGATATTCATTTTTGCGTATTCAACCTGCCTCCCCCTATGGGAGTCATTATACAAATTGTCATTTTCCGCCCATACGGAACTCATTTTCAAGTTCCTACATACAGTTACGTATTATATATTGTTCTGCTCCATCAGCGCCGCAGGTTGATGTGTTAGCGCTTTGGAAGCGTCTTTGCGTGAAAAAAGGGGGAGTCCCATCTTGTGGGAATTCCCCCTTCGCCGGTTCCTACTATGATGTAGTCTATCGACGGAGACCAAGTTCCTTAACGATAGCTCTGTATCTCTCAATGTCAATTGCCTTGAGATAATCAAGTACACGACGACGCTTACCTACAAGTTTAAGAAGTGAACGACGAGTCACATAATCGTGCTTGTTGCTCTTAAGATGCTCGGTAAGGTGAGCGATACGGTAGGAAAATAAAGCCACCTGGCTCTCTGGAGAACCTGTGTCAGTATTAGACTTTCCGTACTTCTCGAAAAGCTCCTGTTTTTTCTCTGGTGCCAAATATTCAGCCATTGTTAGAAAAAATTAAGAGGTTAATAATAAGTTTGATTCGTAAAACCGGCTTAACCGGATTTAGCGGGCGCAAAGATAGTTATAATATCCAAGAAAACAAATCCTTGCGTTTGTTTTTAATTAAAAATTTCGGTCTCTTTTGTTGTTGGGCCTTCAACGATGATTCTGCCGTCTTTTATGCTCATCTTGTCGATGAATACGACTCTCTCTTCTCCAGTAGCGGCAGTGCGGCCATGATATACACAGTAAAGCTGTTTTCCGTCTCGTGACCATGTGATGCTGTTGTGTCCCACTCCGGTCACAATACCGCCCTCAGGAGTGTTCTTCTGCAAAATAGGATTGTCTGGCGACTTTGTATACGGGCCTAATGGAGAATCTGCTGTTGCATAACCTACGGCATAGTTTTCACCTCCGAAGAAATTAGCGGAATACATCATGTAATATGTGCCGTCCCTCTTGATGAGGAAAGAACCCTCTGTCCATCTTCTGTTAGCCTCTCCAGCTGTTACCGAACGGCTTTCCCATTCAGCCTGAGTGTCATCCATACTTGAAGGAGGACAGAGCAGGAGGATTGGTTCACCGATTACATGACTGAAGTCAGGAGCAATCTCGATTCCATAGATCCAGCTTTCCTCAATCTCTTCGTATAGCCCCTTTTCGCGGGCCCATTGTGCGACTTCGCTCTCAACCGGATGCTTGTAGCAGCATCTCGAATAATAGAGGTAGCATCTGCCGTCTTCGTCGAATAATATATTGGCATCGATGATCGGGTAACCAGGGTTGAAGAGTGGCGCGTCACTGACCTCCTTGAATGGGCCTGCCGGTGAGTCTGAAACAGCTACTCCGATGAGGAAATTTTCCTCCTCTGCAGTCGGATTCACTTTCCAGTTGGCGCTGAAGAACATATAGAACTTACCGTTCCTTTCATATACCTCAGGAGCCCAGAAACATGATTCTGCCCATGAATCAGGCGTATTGCCCTGATATACGGCACCCATATATTCCCAGTCCACAAGATTGTCGGATCTGTAGCATCCGAATCCGTTCTCGACTCCTCCGGTTCCATACATATAATAATGTCCGTCAGAAGCCAGCAGTACATAAGGATCTCCGAATTTTACATCCAAAGGGTTGGTGTGGACAGCCTTGTTGCCGGTGCATGATACCAAAGCTGCGATTGTGATGAGCAGGAGGATGATTTTCTTCATATTGTATGTGTTTTGTTTACTAGCCCCCAAAGTTAATCATTATCTTTGTACTCCTCAATAAAGAAAGTATTCTGTCAAGTTTATGACGCGTGAAAAGATATATGTAGATCCAGAAATTGGTCAGGTAACCTTCCGTAAAAGTATGCGTAGCAGAAGCATGAGCATAAGGGTGCATCCGCTGAAAGGGGTCAGCGTTTCTGTTCCTTATATTCTGCCCTATGCTGCAGCTCAGGCATTCTTCATGATGCGCCGGGGATGGGTACTTGAGACCATGGCCAGGCAGCGAGAGCGGTACAAGGATGTAAGGCTTCCGTCAGATGAAGAGATAGAAAAGCTGCGCAGGCAGGCTAAGGAGACGCTTCCCGGCAGACTCGAGGAGCTTGCCAAACGTTATGATTTTGTGTATAACCGTGTGACTATCAAGCATAACGCCAGTAATTGGGGCAGCTGTTCTTCGAAAGCTAACATAAATCTGAACCTTAATATAATCCGACTTCCTCATGTCCTTCAGGACTATATTCTTCTTCATGAACTATGTCACCTGAGACATCAGGATCATTCGCATGCCTTCCATCTTCTTCTGGAACATGTGCTGACGGACAATCTTGTGAAGATTCTTGATGGTGAGCAGCCTGTTTCCGGGGATTCTTTCTCACTGGCTTCGGACTTGGCCCGCAAGGCAGCTCTCTCAAAAGCCCGTTATCCTCTGGATTATACAATGACACGTGCTATCAAGAAGTTTGCACTTGTGTGATGATCAGATCCGGCGGTTCTTCCAGCGG
>JAZRBS010000053.1:0-11426 GCA_045635205.1 Candidatus Cryptobacteroides sp.
GTAGGACCTTCACTCGGAGCAGAGTCAATCAACGCAGGTCTCATTTCATTCGTGATCGCGTTCCTCCTCGTGCTTCTCTATATGCTCTTCTTCTATCAGGGCGCAGGTCTTATCGCTGACATCGCACTCCTCTGCAACGTGATTCTCCTCTTCGGTACACTCGTTTCATTCGGTGCCGTACTTACCCTCCCTGGTATCGCCGGTCTCGTATTGACCCTCGGTATGGCAGTGGATGCCAACGTCATCATCTATGAGCGTATCAAGGAAGAACTTCGCGCAGGCAAGGGTCTTGGAAAGGCTATCGCTGACGGTTATTCAAACGCTTACTCAGCAATCATCGACGGTCAGATCACTACCCTCCTCACCGGTATCGTTCTCTTCATCTTCGGTTCTGGTCCGGTACAGGGCTTCGCGACTACCCTCATAATCGGTATCATCACTTCTGTCCTCACATCAATCTTCATCACAAGAATCATCTTCGATGACAGAGTATCAAAGGGCAAGAGCATATCATTCGATAGCAAACTCACAAGAAACTTCCTCCAGAATACACACGTTGACTTCCTCGGAAAGAAGAAGATCGCTTACATCGTTTCTGGTGCACTCATCGTCATTTCTATCGTATCTATCTTCACCAAGGGCTTCACATACGGTGTTGACTTCACCGGTGGACGTACATACGTTGTGAGATTCGACCAGCCAGTAACTGCAGAGGAAGTACGTGCTGCGGCTCTCGAAGAGTTCGACGGTGCTGTCGAGGTTAAGCAGTTCGGTGGTGAGAGCCAGATGAAGATCACTACACAGTACCTTGTAGAGGACGAGTCTACCGATGCTGATGCAGAGGTTGAGAACAAGCTCTACAACGCACTCAAGGGCTTCTTCGCTGACGACCTTACATTCGAAGAGTTCACATCTACTCTTGATAACCCTAACGGTATCATCAGCTCTGACAAGGTAGGTCCTACCATCGCAAACGACATTACAAGAGATGCTATCATCGCTGTGATCATCGCTCTCTTCGTGATCTTCGCATACATTGCCGTACGTTTCCGCGGATGGACCTGGGGTCTTGGTGGTGTGACAGGTCTTGCACATACAGCACTCATCGTGATCGGCTTCTTCTCACTCTTCCCAGGTAACCTTCCATTCAGCCTTGATATCGACCAGACATTCATCGCTGCGATCCTGACTATCATCGGTTACGCTATCAACGATACAGTGGTTATCTTCGACCGTATCCGTGAGTACAAGGAACTCCATCCTAAGGCAGACTTCCGTCAGAACGTGAACGAGGCCCTCAACAGCACTCTCTCACGTACTATGAACACATCACTCACTACTCTCGTTACAATGCTTGCAATTGCAATCTTCGGTGGTGAAGTGATCAGAGGTCTTGCTGTAGCCCTTATCCTCGGTATCGTTATCGGTACTTACGCATCTATCTTCATCGCTACACCTATTATGTATGATGTAACGAAGAAGGCTGACGCAAAGAAGAACAACAAGTAATCACTTACAAGTATATTCAAGGAAAGGCAGGTCTTGAAAGGTCTGCCTTTCTTTAATAAAAGATGCAACGTTTGCGTCATTATTTTCATCTTTGGATAATAAATCATCAAACTAACTACTGCTTTATGAAAAAAATGCTTTTGGCTGCACTCGCTGCAGTACTCTGCCTTGTTTCCTGCGAAAAGGCTCAGATGAACAAGATTGTCGGCACCTGGGAGGCTGAGAAAATCTATTTGAATGTAGAAGGATTTGAAATGGCTGTGGATATAAAGGAAGTGTCCGGAGGATCAATTGCCATTACATTCAAAAAGGATGGAACCGCTACAATGACTGAAAGTATCGAAGGAGAATCATATTCAGAAACCTGTAATTACTCCTACAGCGATGATATTCTCACTCTCAGTTATGAAGATGAAAGCATTTCTATTCCTACAACAATATCTGGAGACATACTTACAATGAAGGTAACTCCGGAAATGATGGAAGAAGAAGATATACAAGGCAATATGAAGATTGTGTGGACACGCAGATAGCCACAGATTCCTTGTTGAAAACTTTTCCCTCTGATGTTCAAGCAGTTGACATCAGAGGGAATTTTATTTTTGATAGGTAGTGTAAGATTAATTATATTTGTCTCCCTTAAAAATATAGATTATGTCCTTCGTCCATCTTCACGTACATACACAGTATTCCATCCTTGACGGCCAGTCAGCCATCAGTGACCTTTTTGCACGCGCAAAGGAACTGGGAATGCCCGCATTAGCCATCACAGACCACGGAAATATGTACGGTGTGAAGGAATTCCTGAAGGTGGCCAAGAAATATCCGGAAATCAAACCGATAATCGGCTGCGAGATATATGTAACAAGACATTACGACCATAAACTCAAGGACAAGGATCACAGAGGCTACTATCACCTGATTCTTCTGGCCAAGAATTACAATGGCTACAAGAATCTTATGAAGATAGTATCCACCGGCCATATAGAAGGAAGATATTATGACAGGCCGCGTGTCTGCCACGAGATCGTGGAGCAGTATGCGCAGGATCTGATATGTTGTTCGGCCTGCATCGCAGGTGAGATTCCGAAGGCAATAATCGCCGGCGATATGGAAGCGGCAGAGAAGGCGGTAATGTGGCACAAAAGAGTGTTCGGAGACGATTTTTACCTTGAGGTACAGCAGCATAAGACCCAGATTCCGGGACAGTCTCAAGAGGTGTACGAACATCAACTTGTGGCTAATGAAGGCATATATGAACTTGCTGCAAAGACCGGTACAAAGGTGGTAGCGACAAATGACGTGCATTTCGTCCGCAAGGAGGACGGACCGGCACACGACAGGCTTATCTGTCTCACCACCAATGCCAATCTCGATGACCCTGACCGCCTCAGATACACCCAGCAGGAGTATCTCAAGAGCGAGGAGGAGATGCTTGATATGTTCTACAAGCATCCTGAAACCCTCAGCAACACCCTGGAAGTTGCGGAAAAGATTGAGATCTTCAAGGTTGACAAAGACCCTATCCTTCCGAAATTCGATCTTCCGGAGGAATTCCTTGCAGACATCGATACCTATCTTGATAAATACAAGAACATAATCGATGAAGGACGATGCGACAAGAGCGGAAACAAACGTGGAGAGGAGTTCTGCCGTTCGGTGGCATATCTGTGTCATCTGACATATCAGGGAGCGCATTGGAGATATGGAGAACAGATGACCGAGGAGCAGTCCGAGCGTATAGAATTCGAACTCAAGACCATCTGCAAGATGGGATTCCCGGATTACTTCCTCATCGTCCAGGACTTCATTGCTGCAGCACGAAGGGAAGGTATTTCCGTAGGCCCGGGGCGTGGATCCGCTGCCGGATCTGCAGTAGCTTACTGCCTGAAGATCACCAACATAGACCCTATCAAGTACGACCTTCTCTTCGAGCGATTCCTCAACCCGGATCGTATCAATATGCCCGATGTAGATATCGACTTCGACGATGACGGCCGCTACCGCGTATTCCAATACATCGAAGAAAAATACGGAAAGGAGCAGATTTCCCACGTGATCACATACGGAACGATGGCGGCAAAAAGTGCTATCAAGGATGTGGCTCGCGTAAGCCGTATGTCCATCGAGGAATCCAACAGGCTCACCAAACTGATTCCGGACAAGCCTATTGTGCAGATGGAAGATGCAGAGGATCCTTTCAATGAAGGAGACGCTCTGGAGGAAGGTCAGAAACTGATTGAAAAGGAGGTCGAGATCGACGATCCTGACAATCCTGGCAACAAGATCAAGGTAAAGAAGCAGTTCAAGAAATATAAGAAGGAAGTATCCTACAAGCCGAAACTCAAGAACTGCTACAAACTTATTCCAGAACTTAAGGAGGAACTCGCCAACGGTACCGATGAAGTCAAGGATGTGCTCAACTATGCACAAAAACTGGAGGGTTGCGTACGCCAGACCGGAGTCCACGCCTGTGCGATGATCATCGGAAGAAGCAATCTCACAGAATATATTCCTATCTGTGTGGCAAATGACAAACTTACCGGAGAGGAAGTGTGGGTGTCACAGTACGACGGACACTATATCGAGGAGGTGGGAATGCTCAAGATGGACTTCCTTGGGCTCAGAACCCTGTCCATCATAAAGGAATGCCAGGCCAATATCAAGAAGCGTTTCGGTATCGAATTCGACATAGAAAAGATTCCTACCCACGATAAGGAGACATACGAACTCTCCAGCCGCGGTGACACCACCAGCGTGTTCCAGTTCGAAAGTCCCGGTATGAAAGAGTGGCTGATCAAACTACAGCCTACCCGATTTGAGGATCTCATTGCGATGAATGCCCTCTATCGTCCGTGTCCGATGGACTATATTCCTGATTTCGTGGAAAGAAAGCAGGGACGCAAGCCTATCGAATATGACCTTCCGGCAATGGAGGAGATACTGCAGGACACATACGGTATCACTGTATATCAGGAGCAGGTGATGCTTCTGTCCAGAAAACTGGCGGACTTTACCCGAGGCGAGGCCGATACACTCCGAAAGGCAATGGGAAAGAAGATCATCGACCTTCTTAACTCACTGAAGGACAAGTTTATAACTGGAGGTGTAAAGAACGGACATCCGCAGGAGATACTCGAAAAGATATGGAAGGACTGGGTCAAGTTCGCCTCGTATGCCTTCAACAAATCCCACGCTACCTGTTATGCCTGGGTAAGTTACCAGACCGGATGGCTCAAGGCACACTACCCTGCAGAATTCCAGGCAGCCAACCTTACCAAGAATCTCTCCAATATGGAAGAGATCAAGAAGATAATGGATGACTGCAAGAAGAACGGCATCAAGGTTCTGAATCCGGATATCAACGAGTCCGAATCGAAATTCACGGTCAACAAAAATGGAGAAATCCGCTTCGGTCTGGGAGGAATCAAGGGATTCGGTGATAATATCGTGCGCGCAATCCTTGCAGAACGCGAGGAAAATGGCCTTTTTGCCGACATCTATGACTTTG
This sequence comes from Candidatus Cryptobacteroides sp., assembly GCA_045635205.1. GTDB lineage: Bacteria > Bacteroidota > Bacteroidia > Bacteroidales > UBA932 > Cryptobacteroides. The sequence goes on from JAZRBS010000053.1 coordinate 5,021, forward strand.
TGGAACGTATGTCCGGAGTCGTGAACAGAAAGGCATTTGAGGCACTTCTGCACTCTGGAGCCTTCGATAGTTTCGGTATATGCCGCAAGCAGTTCACCCAGACCTGCAAGAACGGAGACATATTCATAGACACTCTGCTCAGATATGGCGAACTGTATAAGAGGGACAGTATGGAAAGTGCCGTATCCCTTTTCGGAGAGGTGGAGGAACTCAAGCCGGAGAGGCCGGAAATACCACCTATAACCGGAGAGGAAGACATTCTCGAGAGACTCCAGTTCGAGAAGGAACTTGTGGGAATGTATCTTTCCTCTCATCCGCTCGACCAATATGCCTTCGAACTCGAGAATTTCACAACCTGCCAGGTGGGAGAACTGGAAAACCTTGTCAGCGAATGCGAGACTGCAAAGACCAAGCAGAAAGCAAATATTGCAGGATTCATCACCTCCACCCAGCAGATGACCACCAAGACAGGCCGTCCGTGGTCAAAGACTGTGATAGAAGATTATAGCGGAAGTTACGAGATTGCTCTTTTCGGAAAGGATCACGAGAACTTTATGAGTTATATGCAACTTCACAGCGCCATCTTCATCGAAGGTGAGATTGAAGAGAAGTATTATATAAAGCCGGAGGAAAGAGCACAGGGCAAGACTTCACCTTACGCATTCAAGGTCAAGAAGATAATGCTGCTGGGAAATGTGACCGACACATACGTGAAAGGATTCGCCATAAGCATTTCCACTCCTATGCTCACACCTGAATTCCGAGACAGCCTCGTCAAAATGATAAAGAGGAACAAAGGCAACGTACCGCTGACAATGTTCCTCTATGATCCTGATAAGAAATGGAATATTGAATTCCTTTCAAGAAAGTTCCGTGTAGCCGTGACTGCACCGTTCATCGAAGAACTCGACAGGATGCAGATAAAATACAACGTACTTAAAAAATAAGTCTTGCGCAGACAGGGTAATGGTCGGAAACGAATTTCCTGTCTGCGTATCTTTTTGTAACGGTCTGATATTCAGGATATGAACTAAATCCGGACACATAGATATAATCTATGATTCCTTTTCCTCTGCCCCATCCGTTGAAAGTGTCGTGGGCATCGGTCTTCTCAGCAATCTTTCGTACGCTCTGCATCTTCGAATCGAGATCTGCGAGGTTTGAGTTGTCCGGTTCCATATTGAAGTCGCCGGTCAGAATCATAGGATAGCCGTCAGGATTGATTTCCGCAATTCTTTCCACTATCAGTTTCAGACCGTTCTTCTGAGCCTCCTTGCCCTTATGGTCAAGATGTGTGTTGACAAAATAGAATTTCTTCCCGGTCCTCTTGTCCTTCATAAGCGCCCAGGTAGCAGTCCTCTTGCAAGCCGCATCCCATCCCATAGAAGGCTTGTCAGGAGTCTCGGAGAGCCAGAATGTGCCCCATTTCAGCATTGAGACCTTCTTTTTGTTCCAGAATATGGACATATACTCCCCTTCCTTCTTTCCATTATCACGTCCTACTCCCACACTCTCATATCCGCACATTTCTTCAATGAATCTCACCTGATATTCAAGAGCCTCCTGGACACCGAACACATCAGGCTTCTGATCTTCAAGCATTTTTCCTGTAGCAGTATATCTCATTGCCCACGAGTTGGTTCCATCATTAGCAGAACCTAACCTGATGTTATACGACATCACCTTAAGTCCGTCCGCATCTTCATTGTTCTTCTGAGCCCTTACAGTCAGCGGCAGTATAACCAGAGCCGCCATAATCATTAGTGCCGATCTTTTCATAATCCGTTTTCTGAATATCTGCACAAAATTAGTCAATTTATTGTATTTTTGCATAAATACGATTCAACTATGGCAGAAGAAAGATTCTCAGACCTCGGCAGAGTCGAGGCAATCGCAAAGTTATTCGAAGGAACCCCTTACAAGCCTTTCCAGAGCAACTGGTTCGAAACATCTGGCAAAAGTTATATCGGTTCGCACGCGCGCACATTCCTTGAAGGAATTGACTTCGACCTTACATATTTCCCCTTGAAACATCTTGGATATAAATGCGTCACCGCTGTGACAGGTGAACTTTATGCCGAAATGTCACATCCACGTACGATGGATATACGCCTGGGAATATCCTCCAAACTTGATTTCAAGCATATAAAGGAAGTGTGGGAAGGAATTGTGGCTGCTGCGAAAGAGCACGGTTACATCCAGGTAACGCTAGACCTTGTTCCTTCTCCTAACGGTCTCGCAATCAGTGTATCATCAACCGGAGAGACTACTCATCTGATGGCTAAAAGAAAGCCTGCAGCCAAAAGTATGGATCTGATATGCATTTCAAGCAATATCGGTGCGGCATTTATGGGATTCCAGGTACTGGAAAGAGAGAAGAGAGCATTCGAAAAAAGCGGCGACGCCAACGCCCAGCCTAAATTGGATGAATACAAGAATCTGATCGGTGCATATTTGAAGCCACAGATCAACCCTCAGATAATCAACCAATTGGAAGATACTGAGATTATGCCTTCATACGGCTACCTCGTCACACGTGGATTGGCCGATGCCGTAAAAAGGCTGGTTAGAGACAGCGGTCTTGGTGCCAAGATATATATAGACAAACTCCCGTTTGCAGGAAAGACCTTCGAACTTGGAAAAGAACTTAATATCGATCCTGTTTCGGCAGCCCTTAACGGCGGAGAGGATTATCGTCTTCTCTTTACAATTCCTATCGGCAAGCACGAGAAATTCCGTCACGATTTCCAGACATTCGATATCATCGGTCATCTTGCAAAACCTGAAGTAGGTGCTGTCGCCGTAACTCCTGATGGAGTGGAACTCCCTTTGAAGGCTCAAGGATGGAAAAACGAATAATAATAACATATTATGAAAATAATCCTCAAATCAATCATCATTGCCTCGGCACTCTGCTTTGCAGGCAATATCGCCTCGGCACAGTCTCTTAAGGATCTGCTGGGAAAGGCCGCTAACAATTCCACCGTATCTGACATTGTCGAAAAAGTAACAGGAGTGAATCTTTCAAAAGGCGACATCAAAGGCACCTGGAACTACACAGGATCGGCCGTGAAACTGGAAAGTGAAGACATTATGAAGACAGCAGCGGCTGGAGTTGCAGCCACTCAGATAGAGAAGAAACTGGACGAATACCTCGAGAAGGCAGGGCTTAAGACAGGAACATTCAGTTTTACATTCAATGAAGACAACACATTCTTCACCACAGTCAAGGGAAAGAACTTCAACGGTACATACACCCTGTCCGAAGACGGAAAGACCCTCGCTCTCAAATACGGCAAGTCTCTCAATTCTACAGGTATCACGGCAACAGCCCAGATCAATGCCAGCACTTTCGAACTTCTGTTCAAGGCCGACAAACTTCTCGATTTAATCGGGAAACTCACTGCAGCAAGCAGCAACACTACTCTTAAGACACTGGGCACACTTGCAGGTCAATATGACGGAATGAAGATCGGACTTGAGCTTCAGAAATAATTTAAAGATACCTGCCATTGGTCAAAATTTTGGTCGATGGCAGGTGTTTTTATAAATTTTATAGATTTTTTATTGTTTTTCGTAAAAAACTTTATTACTTTCGCGACATAAACATATAAAACACACGAACTATGACTGAATGGTGGACCTCACTTGATCTATTTATGAAGATACTTTGGTGCATCGCCATCGCTTCTTCTCTTATCTTCATCATCGAGACAGTACTCACTTTCATCGGAGCTGACGTCGAGATGGATATGGACACAGACTTCGATATGCCTGACGGCGGATTCGAAGGCGATCCTTCAATGAACCTCTACACCTTCCGCAACCTTGTAAATTTCCTGTTGGGAATGAGCTGGACCGCGATTCTCCTGAACGGTCAGATAGCATCAAAAGCATTGCTGATGGTGATTGCATTCGCTGTAGGAGCAATCCTTGTATTTGCGGTAATGATGCTTTTCAAGGGGCTCAGCAAGATGCAGCAGAGCGGCAATATCAATGTATTCGAATCAGCCGTAGGATGCAATGGAAAGGTATATCTCACTATCCCCGGCGAAAGAAAAGGCACAGGAAAGGTACAGATAAATATCAATAATTCCGTAAGGGAATATGATGCTCTGACAGATTCGGAGGACGATCTCAAGACAGGAACTTCCATAAAGGTTACAGAAGTTATAGATGCCTCGACACTCATTGTAGAAGAAATCAATTCACTAATCATCTAATAATCTAACGGACTATGCAGACAATTTACATCATCGTAATCGCCGTTCTGGTGTTCGTAGTGACACTTGCGGCCATCCTCAGGCGCTATAAGCGCTGTCCTTCCGACAAAATCCTCGTTATTTACGGTAAGACAGGTAAGAACAAGGCGGGAGGAGTATCATCCGCACGATGCATCCACGGAGGAGCGGCATTCATCTGGCCGGTATTCCAGAGTTATGCATTCCTGGACCTCAAGCCTATCTCCATCGAATGCAACCTTACAAACGCCCTCAGTAAGCAGAACATCCGCGTCGATGTACCTTGTCGATTCACAGTGGGTATCTCCACCGAACCGGAGAATATGACCAATGCTGCTGAACGACTCCTCGGACTCACTATCGAGAATATCCAGAACATCGCGACCGATATCCTTTTCGGACAACTTCGTCTTGTGATTGCGACTATGGATATTGAGGAAATCAACTCCGACCGCGATAAATTCCTTGCTAACGTGAGTATGAACGTGGAAGCCGAGCTCAGAAAGATCGGTCTGAAACTCATCAACGTGAACGTGACCGATATCCGCGACGAGTCAGGTTATATCGAGGCTCTCGGTAAAGAGGCTGCCGCAAAGGCAATCAATGACGCAAAAAAGAGCGTAGCCGAGCAGAACCGTTTCGGTGAGATCGGTAAGGCTGAGGCAGACAGAGACAAGGATATCCGTATCGCAGAAACCCTCAGAGACACCCGTATCAGCACCGCAGACGCCAATGCAAAGGCCGTAGAAGGAGAAAACAACTCGAAGATAGCCATTGCTGCATCTGACGCAAAAAGGCGCGAAAAAGAGGCCGAAGCGGCAAGAATTGCGATCGCAGCTGAGAAGGTGCAGGCAGCTCTCGCCCTTGAAGAGGCTTACAAATCGGAGCGTGACGCCGAGCTTGCGCGTGCAGACAGGGAGAAGGCTACCCAGCTGGCCAATGTAGTCGTTCCTGCTCAGATCGAGAAGGAAAAGGCCATCATCGAGGCTGAGGCTGAAGCTGAGAAGATCAGAAGAATGGCTAAGGGAGAGGCTGACGCCATCTACGCGAAGATGGATGCTCAGGCACGAGGTATACTCGAAGTGCTCACCAAGCAGGCAGAAGGATTCCAGCAGCTGGTCAATGCTGCTGCAGGAGACCCTCAGAAGGCAGTCCTTATGCTTATTGCAGACAAACTTCCTGAACTTGTCAAGACTCAGGTAGAGGCTGTCAAGGGCATTAAGATCGACAAGGTGACCGTTTGGGACGGAAACGGACAGGGAGCTGACGGAAAGACCGCCACATCAAACTTCATTTCAGGAATGATGAAGTCTGTTCCGCCGCTTGAAGAACTCTTCAATATGGCCGGAATGAGCCTTCCTTCATATCTCAAAGGACAGGAAAAAGCAGAAGAACAGACAATCGAAGAGTAATGCCTATCATAGTTAACATAGACGTAATGCTTGCCCGCAGGAAAATGTCATCCGGCGAACTTGCGGAAAAGATAGGTCTGTCTGCTACGAATCTATCCATCCTCAAGACAGGCAAGGCCAAGGCAATCAGATTCAAGACACTGGTAGCCCTATGCCAGGCTCTCGACTGCCAGCCGGGCGACCTGCTTGAATACCAGGAAGAACAATAAGATATTAACCCCTGAAACGTATAAATGAGCGAGATTTGTCAATTTTCTCGCTCATTTATCTTTTTATTTTGTCTTTCAAAAAAGTTTTCACCATTTTTCAAAGCGGAATCTGATAGAATTTATATATTTGCTGACAAGTTTGGATGCCGTGGGTCGACAAACAAAAAGAGTCCCACAACGCGATATAGGTATAGTCGTATATGCCTGTATTGCGTTTTTTTGTTTTTATACCCTTGTCACTCCGAACAAAACACTTACTGTAAAGAACGAAATAATGATTCTAATAAGCGAAGCACTTATTGCAGCACTGAAAAACGAAGCGTCGACTGTCATTCTGAGCGAGCAAAGCCTTGATTGTCATTCTGAGCGAGCAAAGCGAGCGTGAGAATCTTTTTAACAACACAAAATATGGAAAACACATTACAACCACTAAAGATCGAATCCCTGATCCACGAAATCAGAGGACATAAGGTTATGCTGGACAGAGATCTGGCAAAACTTTATGGAGTAGAAACCAAAGTCCTGAACCAAGCTGTCAAGAGAA
>JAZRBS010000054.1:0-22776 GCA_045635205.1 Candidatus Cryptobacteroides sp.
CGTTGCATCCGTACACTGCCATACGTGTCACCTCACCGTCAAGTGTGTATACAGAGAAATTGAGGCCCTCCGGAGAGTTGATCTGAGCGAGCTCATCTGCTGTGAAAGAGTAGTTACCCTTGAGAATGCTTTCGTAGGTAGCCTTCTGGTTGAACAACAGCTGCCACTCTCTTGCATAGTTCACAGCATAGTAAGCCATAGCAACAGGCTGAACGTTGCCGTTTCTGTCCTTGCCGGCCTTGATGTTGAACGATGCGAAATATGGATCATTCGTCTCGAGTGCAGTAACCTCGATTACAGGCTTAGGCTGAGTAGCCGCCTTTGTTCTGAACTCCTCTACGATGAACTTCTGGGATGTACCCTTCTTGTCACCCCAGGCATTGATGAGGATTCTGTAGCGTGTATCCTTGTTGAGAGGCTCAGTGAACATAGACATCGCATTGATTTCCATAGCGCCTTGTCCCATAGTTGCGCCCTCATAGAAACCATTCACTGAAGCGATGAACCACTGTACATTCTCCTCGCCGCCGCAAAGGTCAACCAAAGAGTTGTATGTATTGTCATCCAGGATCATATATACATACATATATACATTGTCATCCGGCTCGAAATATACCTTTGCATCAAGCGGAGTGATGTCGTATACGTCAACTTTGAACTCTGCATCAAGCTCCTGCGGCTCCTTCATCTTGAACTCCACCTTCTGGAACTCACCTGTCCAGAGGCCAGACTTCCAGTCATAGAGAGGAATCACATACGAAGGATACCAACCTGAGATACCGATCTCCTCCTCGATCTCCTCCTTTGAAGCACCCCATCTGAACTCACCTACGAGGAATACACCCGGCTCATTAGGGAAGATGTCATCGTGAAGGTCAAGTTCCTCGCCGTCAACGATCTCATAGAGGTTGTTGACATCGTATACCATTGTAGAGTCGTTCTTGATGTAACGGCCACCGATGTTACCGTTCTGGATGAGACGAGCTACGTCAGTTGTACCATAAAGCTTTGTAGCCTTATTGTATGTCGCAAGGCTGGAATAACCGTAGCGGAGTACGTGGCCAGCTTCCTTAACCTTCTCAGGCACAGTCACGTGTACCTTGAAGCCATCGTAATATGTCTCTACGATCTTCACAGTCTCGTCGAAAGTGTAGTTCTTTGTTGTGAACTCAAGCTCCACACGACCAGAGAATGTAGCCTCGTCGAGCGCAGCCACTGCGTAGAGATAATAGTGAGTATCCTGAACGATACCCTTATCGATCCTTACTATCATACCAGGCTCGACATTCATAGCCGTACCTGTCTTCTTGAGGACCGCATCTGTAACAAGAGTTGGCTCCTCAGAAACAATGTAGTACATCTCGACTGCATTTGGAGCTATAACTGTGAGGTCCACATAGTCAGCACCGACTTCCTTTACAGAAAGTGAAAAGTCACCACGGCCTTCTGGTTGACATCCTGCGAATGATATGCAGAACGCAACAAGTGTAAGCAAAAGCGACACATTTAATAACTTTTTCATTTACTTTTATTGGTTTTGATTGATAATTTTCAAAGGCCTCAAAATATCGTGGCAAAGATAAACTTTTTTTGCAGATTTCCAATCAAACGAATTGCGAGTGATGGAATTATGCCATTATTTACATCTTTTTGCTATCTTTGCAGCGCAAATTCTAAAAGAACGCAAATGGACAATCATTCACTTTTGGCAGTATCGCCTATAGACGGACGCTATTCGCGTCAGACAGAACCACTTAGAGAGTATTTCAGCGAGTACGCATTGATCAAGTACCGCGTCCGCGTGGAAATCGAGTATTTCATCGCGCTTTGTCAGATTCCTCTTCCGCAGCTCGCGGATTTCGATGCTTCGAAGTTCGAGGCGCTGAGAGACATCTACAGAAATATGACTCCTGTGGATGCAGCCAAGGTGAAGGAAATTGAGAAGGTGACAAACCACGACGTAAAGGCAGTGGAGTACTTCATCAAGAACCGCTTCAAGGAAATGGATATTCTGAAGTGGGGTGAATTCGTTCATTTCGGACTCACATCACAAGATATCAACAACACTTCTGTTCCTCTTTCGTTCAAGGAAGCCATCGACGAGTGTTATATGCCTCTTCTTCAGGAAGTTCTCGGACTCATCAAGGGAATGGCAGAGGAGTGGAAAGATATTCCTATGCTTGCAAAGACTCACGGTCAGCCGGCTTCCCCTACACGCGTAGGCAAGGAGTTCAACGTATTCGTTGTACGTCTTGAGGAACAGATCCGTCAATTCGGGCTCCTGACATATCCGGCAAAGTTCGGAGGTGCTACAGGAAATATGAACGCGCACAAGGTCGCTTATCCGGCAATCGACTGGATTTCGTTCGGCAACGATTTCGTTGCTTCCCTTGGTCTGCAGAGGTCATTCCCGACAACTCAGATCGAGCATTACGACAATCTTGCGTCACTGTTTGACTGTCTCCGCCGCATAAATACTATACTGATCGATTTCGCACGTGACATCTGGACATATATTTCGATGGAATATTTCCGTCAGAAGGTAAAGGCCGGAGAAGTGGGTTCTTCTGCAATGCCGCACAAGGTGAACCCTATCGATTTTGAAAATGCAGAAGGCAATTTCGGAGTGGCAAACGCACTCCACACCCACCTGTCGATGAAACTTCCAATATCGCGTCTGCAGCGTGACCTCACAGACTCTACAGTCCTCCGCAACATTGGAATGCCTCTGGCACATTCGATAATATCGCTCAATTCGCTGAAGAAAGGACTCGGAAAACTCATTCTTAACGAGGATGCCATCAGAGCCGACCTCGAAAGGAACTGGGCAGTGGTGGCGGAAGCCATCCAGACAATCCTCCGCAGAGAAAATTACCCGAACCCTTACGAGACGCTCAAAGCGCGTACACGTACAGGTGCGGGCATCAATCGTGAAGTCATCGCAGATTTCATAGAGACACTCGAGGTGCCTGAATCAGTGAAGGAAGAACTCAGGGCTGTTTCGCCTTGGACCTACACAGGTTTCTGATGAACTGATTATCTGATGACATATACATCTTCGCCAGGGACAGCAAAGCCAAACTGCTCTCTGGCGAATTTTTCAAGGGAGTCTTTGTTGGTTTTCAACTCCCCTATATTCCTGTCCATCATTTCAATTTCTTCCCGATACACTTCCATCTGCCTTTCCTGGGCAGCGATCTCCCTTTTGGCCTGGATCCAATGTATGACGGTAGTACCCGGGCCGACAAGCCACGAAACGACAAACAACGCAGTGCTTATCACCACAAACCAGGCGAATTTACGATGCTCGCCCGAAAAAATATCTCTGATCTTTCCCAAAATATTGAACAGTTTCTGATTATCTTCACAAAAATAACTATTTTTGGTAAATATTTCCAAACGGTTTCAACATTAAAGTTTCTCTTATGGGATTTTTCAAAAGACACCAAGGCAGGGCTTCATACGAACTCTTCGCCAACTATTCATACTACCTTCCCGGCTTCGGAGGTATGATGATGCTGTTCCTCCTTTTCATTATCGGTTCACTCCTGGGCAGCCTTTTAAGCGGAATCTTCATTCTTGCTATGGGACCATCCGAGGCTGTCAGTTCATACAGTATGCTCATATCGTATCCGGTATCCTTCATTCCACCGCTCCTGTATGCATCGGCAAAAAGCCGGAGGAATGAGATATTCGACACCGGCTATGCACTGGACAGCAGCCACTTCGGCACTAAAGGGGGCTGGGTTGCAGCATTGACCGTTTCATTGGCAACTATTGCTGCGGCATTTATCTGCGAGCCTTTGAGCGCCGCTCTACCCGATATGCCGGCATATCTTGAAGAGGCTCTTGAATCTATGACCAACGGCCCTCTCTGGGCATCCCTCCTGTCCGTTTCCATCTTTGCTCCTCTCTTTGAAGAATGGCTCTGCAGAGGCCTGGTACTCAGAGGATTGCTCAGCAAGATGAATCCTACAGGAGCCATCTGCGTATCAGCGGCTTTCTTTGCTGTCCTGCACCTGAATCCTTGGCAGGCCATTCCGGCCTTCATTCTCGGACTCCTGTTCGGATATGTATATTACAGAACCGGTTCCCTGAAACTTACAATGCTGATGCACTGCGTCAACAATACATTTGCAACAATATTCAGCAGGATACCGGCATTCAAGGAAGCAGACACATTTATGGACATTCTCAGTCCTTGGAAATACGCCGTCATATTCATATTGTGCATACTCATTCTTGCGAGCGCCATAGTCATAATAAGAGCCATCCCGACAAAAGATGCCAGGATGGGAAATTGCGACAAGATCGATCCGATGAGTATAGTCTAACTGATCTTCTTACCGAAAGGGATCAGTGCAAGAAGCGCCATTTTGAAATGCTGCAGTCCGAAAGGGATTCCGACAATGGTTATGCATAGGAATGCCCCTAAGGCAAGATGCAGCATAGCGATTTCTATTCCTCCCACCAGTATCCAGATCACGTTCATAATGATGGCCAGACAACCGCCGTCATTAGTATCCGACTGTATGTCGTGTCCGAAAGGCCACAGGGCGAAGCCGGCAAGTTTGATCAGTTGAAGACCGAAAGGGATGCCGATGATTGTGATGCAGAATACTATGCCCGTCAGAAAATAATAAAGGCTCACGATGAAGCCACCGAGCAAGAACCAAAGAATGTTTCCTAAAAATTTCATAGTCTTATAGTTTTACTTGTCATTATCAGATGAATCTTCAAGCCGGAACAGTTCCCTCTCGGCAAGTTCCACAGTATCAAGTTTACCTACGTCGATAAGATTCAGGCCGCAAGCCTCGACACCATAAATCTTGCACTGCGCACATACTGAAAGGTAAAAGTCCATTATCGGGAAACGCGGAGTATCGGATTCTTCATATAGTCCTTTCTTGCGCGAATAGTCCTCGAGGCGGTCAAAAATTCTGTCGGACATTATATGTATCCCGGAAAATGCCAGCATACGGCATTGATGCGGATCCAGGCCGGGATATGGCGAACGGACTTCGCCCGTAGCAATGTTCGTCCATCCGACAAGGCGCATAGTTGCCGGCTCGAAAAGCAGATATCGCGAAGTCTTTCTCTCACTTACAAGCAAGGTAGCGACAGCATCTTCCTTCACACAGGACTCGAACCAGGCTATATCCAGATCGGAAAGTATATCCACATTATGGACTATGAATCTGCCGCAGCCCTCCAGAAAAGGTCTGGCGTGCAGCACTCCTCCTCCTGTCTCCAGAAGAAGATGCCTCTCATCAGAAATACGCATCGGCATAATGTCCTGATGTTCAGCCCATTCCTCTATCATATCCGCAAAATGATGGACATTTGTCACCGCTTCTTCAATGCCCGCCTTCTTCAATTTCCGTGTTACGTGCTCTATAAGCGGTCTTCCTCCCACAGGCACCAATGCCTTGGGCATTCTATCGGTCAAAGGCTTCAGACGGGTTCCCAGACCTGCTGCAAATACAAGGCACTTCATATCAGATATCTTTTTGTTCACGATGGGTCAGACGTACGCGCACATCCGGATATTTCTTTGCAATATGAGCAGCAAGATGCTCGGCACAATATACCGAACGATGCTGGCCACCGGTGCAGCCGAAGCACACCATAAGGTCGGTGAACCCACGCCTTGCGTATGTCTCTATATGCGGATCGATAATTCCGTATATATGTTCGAGATACTTTACAATCTCACCATCATCTTCCAGAAAACGGATCACAGGCTCATCCTTTCCCGTCAGTTTCTTATAAGGCTCATATCTTCCGGGATTGTGGATCGAACGGCAGTCAAACACATATCCTCCTCCATTTCCGGACATATCCTGCGGTATCCCCTTCTTGAATGAAAAGCTCATCACCTTGACCTCAAGTCTGCCGTCGGAATCTTCACTACGGAATTTTGGGAGACGTGCCATATCACGGAGCACTTCATTCAGATAAGGATAGGCCTCGAACGGAACGGACAGAAGCCTTTCCAATCCCTCCAGGGCAGGCTTTATACTCACAACAAACTGAGCCTTATGCTCCACAAGCCCGCGGAACCCGTATGCACCGAGCACCTGAAGAGTGCGGAAAAGGATGAAAAGACGGAGCCTCTCATCAAAATGAGGACGGTCTACTTCAGCATAATCCGACAATGCCGACAGATACGAATCCACCATCCTATCCTTCAGCCATTGCGGATATCCCGCTCTCGCCTGCCATACGAAAGAAGCCACATCGTAATATATCGGTCCTCTGCGACCTCCCTGAAAATCAATAAAATAGGGCTCATTCCCGCGTATCATAACATTACGCGCATTGAAGTCACGATAGAGAAAGGTATCGCTATCTTCTATGAGAAGATCATCGGCAAGCCTCTCGAAATCATCCTGAAGGCGCACTTCATTGAATTCCAGACCCGAAGGCTTCAGAAAACAATACTTGAAATAATTCAGATCGAAAAGCACCATCCTCCTGTCGAATCGTGGCTGAGGATAGCACACCGAAAAATCCAGACCCGCAGCACCTTCAAACTGTATCTTCGGCAGCATTGCCATAGTCCTGCAAAGGAGGTCTGCGAGAGCGCCATCTTCAGCTATCCCACCCTCCTTCTGTGCCTTGGCAACCATATCGGAGAGCATACAGTCTCCTAGATCCTCAAGCAGATAGGACATTCCGTCGCCACTGACTCCCAGCACTTCCGGGACAGGTATCCCTTTCCCTCTGAAATGATCTGCAATGGTCAGGAAAGCCTTGTTTTCAAGATAGTCCGTGCCGGAAACTCCAATGCAAGAGTCTCCCCCACCTGACATCCTTACATATTTCCTGTTACTCCCTGAGCCAGTCAATGGAACCACATCTTCCGGTCCGCGACCTATATGATCCTTATATAATCCGAACAAATCCTTCATCTTTTGGAACATTACATTCAACAAAATGCGAAATTACGAAATTGTTCGATAAAAAACCTTACATTTGTATGTTTATAAACATATAGAAATATGCTGAATTTTGCATACTGCTCGGACAAGTACCAATATACGATGGGAAAATCCTTCTTTGACAGCGGAATGAAGAACCAGCACGCTGTCTTCAATATGTTCTACAGAAAAGCGCCGGAAAACAACAACTGGGCCGTGGTAAGCGGCACCGACGAGGTCATCGAAATGATAGAGAACCTCGGCAATATGGATCCAGCCTTTTTCGAGAAATTCCTCCCTGGTGAGGAATACGCGGATTTCAGAGGATATCTCTCGGCAATGAAATTCACCGGTACAGTCTATGCGATGAGGGAAGGTGAAATTGTCTTTCCGAACCAGCCTGTCATCATCGTCGAAGGCCCTCTCATCGAGGCTCAGGTGCTCGAGACCCCTATGCTATGCATAATGAACCATCAGATGGCCGTAGCGACAAAGGCCTCCAGAGTCTGTCGCGCCACAAACCGTCCGGTGAGCGAATTCGGCTCAAGAAGGGCACACGGTCCTTGGGCTGCCACATACGGAGCCAAGGCTGCAATCATCGCTGGCTGCAGCGCGACTTCGAACATCCTCACCGGAGTGATGTACGACTACGGTTCCACAGGTACGATGGCTCATAGTTATGTCACATCATTCGGATGCAGCGTCGAAGGCGAACATAAAGCATTCGACACTTACATAAAGACACACAACGGAGAGCCCCTCATTCTCCTGATCGACACATACGACACGCTCAAATGCGGAATCCTCAATGCAATAAGGGCATTCAGGGAGAACGGTATAAGCGACGGGTATGCGGCAGGTTATGGCATCAGGCTCGACAGCGGTGACCTGGCCTATCTTTCTATGGAATGTCGCCGCATACTTGACGAAAATGATATGAAAGGCTGCAAAATATTCGCTACCAATTCATTGGATGAATATCTCATCACCGACCTTGAGCGCCAGGGAGCCTGCATCGATTCGTACGGAGTGGGCGATGCCATAGCCACCAGCAAGGCTGCCCCGTGCTTCGGCAATGTATATAAACTAGTGCAGATCGACGGCGAGGCAGTTCTGAAACGCTCTGAAGACAAGATCAAACTCATAAACCCAGGTTTCCAGATCACATACAGGATAATGAAGACAGATCCTGTCAAAGGGGATATCTACAAAGCAGATGTAACCTGTCTGAGAGGTGACGAACTAAGCAGAAAGATCGAAGCAGGAGAGACATTCACTATATGTGACGAATTCGACAGGTACAAATACAAGACATTCGATACAGGAGACTACAAGGCCTTCCCTCTCCAGCACAAAGTGATGGAAAACGGAAGGAGATGCGTTCCATTCCACACCCTTGCAGAGAAAAAGGCATACTACGACGACACTCTGATGCATTTCAGTCCTAGCGAACGGCGACTGATCAATCCTCATTACTACAAGGTCGATATTTCAGACGACCTCTACAACCTCAAGATGAGCATAATAAACAGGATAGTCACAGAAATAAACAATTTCAAGATATGAGCAACAGCGCACTTGTAGTCGTGGATATGCTCTACGACTTCATCGACGGCAGTCTGGCCTGCCTGAACGCGGACAATGCCGTGGAATCAACACTGAAATTCATAGATACACGGACCAAAGGTCAGGGAGGCGAAGACCACGAGATACTGGACACGTTCCCTATCCTGTTCATCCGCGACCATCACCCTGCAGACCACTCCTCGTTCAAGGAGCAAGGAGGAATATGGCCTCCACACTGCATCGCAGGCACGAGAGGCGGCGAAATCCACAAGGATCTCGAGCCATACGCCTGCGAAGAACTCACATTCGACAAAGGATGTGACAAGGCTGTGGAGCAATATTCAGGATTCGAAGGGGTGAACAAAGCCGGGCAGTCACTTACAGAAGTGCTGGAACTGCTCGACACTACCGATGTTTTTGTCTGCGGCATTGCTACGGAATATTGTGTTCGCAACACTTGCGAAGATCTTCTCAATGCCGGATTCAAGGTTCACCTTCTCAAGGATTGCATAGCATACGTTGACCATCAGGGCCATCTGGATGCCATCAGCGAAATGGCGGCAAAAGGCATAAGTATTGAATAATCAATATTTTTTCGTACCTTTGCCGTCTTGTTATGAAGAAAGTCGTGACAAAAATATGGGTGCCGTTACTGCTTGTGCTTATTGCAGCACTGCAGTCTTTCGGCATTGATGCCAGCAGGGCGGTGAGGTTAAGAAGCCTTGCCGACTCGCTTGCACTTACCATAATCCAAGACTCTCTGCATACAGACAGCACTGAAATCGACTCTCTCGGCATCGACAGCCTGGCGATTGATTCTCTGGCACTTGACACTTTGGCTCTTGATACTTTGGCTCTTGATACTTTGGCCATCGACACTCTTGTCATCGCGGCACGTGATACGATCAAGATTCCTGATTCCCTGCAATATACCGATCCTTTCTTCTACAAATATTATATTGCAGTCAAGGATTCCTTGACCAGAGCACAGGTGCGAGATTCTCTGATTATGGCCGGGGATACCCTCGAACTGATGAAACTCGACTCCTTATATATCAAGGATTCGACCGAGGTTGCCATAGCAAAGCACAATGCCTGGTATGCTTCATTGAGCCGCAAGGAGCGGAAGAAATATGATGCAGAACAGAGACTTCCGGAACTGATAAGGGCTGCCAACCGCAAACTCGAGATAAAGGACAGTATAAAAGCGTACAAGGACAGTGTACTCCAGGCGACTCCGCGCATCCTTGAGACATTCGCATTCCCTGACTCTCTGCATTACAAGAGAATCGTGACCTGGAAGCACGACCGTTATTTCCATAATCTGGAAGGTCTGAGAGATCAGTCTGTCGATTCTTCATTCAACTATAATTTCCACGATTATCCTTTCTTCCAGAAGGATGTCAATGCGTCCTGGCTTGGTGTGGCAGGATCGCCGGCACAGTTGTACGACTATTTCAAGAGGTCAGAATCGGACAATGCCATCTTCTTCACTCCTTACTCCATATATACATATACTCCGGAAAACCTGCCGCAGTTCAACACAAAGACGCCATATACCGAACTGGCATACTACGGAACCTTGTTTGCCAACAAGGAAAAGGAGGAGTCCAACATAAGGATACGTACCACCCAGAACATCACACCGGAACTGAACATCCTGCTCGAATACCACAGATTCGGCGGAAACGGTATGCTTAAAAGAGAGGATACCGACAACAGGACAGTGGTGATGGCAGCAAATTACACGGGCAAGAAGTATCTTATGCACACAGGATATATCTACGACAGGATTGAAAGGAGTGAAAACGGAGGAGTGATCGATTCCAAATGGATACGTGACACTATCGTTGACTCACGAGAAATAGAAGTATATCTGCGTGATGCAAGCAACAAGTATAAAAGGAATACGCTTTTCCTCGACCAGACATACAGAATCCCTTTCACATTCCTGGACAAAGAGTATCGCGAGCAGAGAAAGGCTGAAAAGATCCGTGCCGCTGTGCGCGACAGCATTATGGCTACCGGAGACTCTCTTGCCATCGCTGCATATAACGAAAACGAAGCCACACGTCTGGAAGCGCAGGCTGATGCCTCCGAGGCTGCAGATACGATCCAGACAGACATCACCACTGCCTTCATAGGCCACAGCAGTGAATACTCAGTGTTCCGCAAGACCTACGAGGACAATATCACGGACGATTTCGGAAGGGCTTTCTACAATGACAGGTTCTATATCAACCCGACCCACAGCAAGGACTCGCTCAGATCTATGAAATTCGAGAACCGTCTGTTCATAAGGCTTCAGCCTTGGAAGAGCGACGGCATCGTGTCCAAACTGGACATCGGTATCGGCGACAAACTTGCCAACTATTTCACATTCAAGCCTTCCGATTATATCCAGGGAAGCCAGAACGTGCTGCTCAACTCCGCCTACCTGTATGCAGGAGCCCAAGGACAATACGACAAGTATCTTGAATGGGATGCTTTCGGCAAATACAATTTCCTCGGATATGAAGTCAACGACTTCAATATCAGTGCTAATGCCACTTTCAAGGCCTATCCTTTCAGGAAGGACAGGCAGAGTCCGCTTGAACTGAAGGCTCATTTCGAGACCAACCTCAAGCAACCGGACTATTATCAACAGCATCTTTTCACCAACCATTACAAATGGGACAACGACTTCAGCAAGATATCGACGACCAAGGTGGAGGCTTCCCTCTCGATCCCAAGATGGAAACTGGACGCCTCATTCGGCTATGCCTTGCTGGACAATAACATATATTACGACACTCTCGGCATTGTGCGCCAGAACACCAAGCCTATGAGTGTTATGACAGCATCCCTCAGAAAGGATTTCCAGTTGTGGAAGTTCCATTTCGACCACAGGCTGCTGTTCCAACTGACATCCGACAAGGATGTTATGCCTTTGCCGATGCTTGGCCTCAACCTCAGATACTATGCGGAATTCGATGTGGTAAAGAATGCTATGAGGATGCAGATCGGTGCCAACGGAACATTCACGACAAAATGGTATGCGCCCGCATACAACCCGGTTCTTGGAGTGTTCCACAATCAGAACAAGGAACAGTTCGGAGGATGTCCTTACATTGACGTATTTGTAAATGTCCAGTGGAAAAGGGTATCCGTGTTCCTGAAGGCAGTCAACCTGAATATGGGCTGGCCTCTTGAATCAGCAGATTATTTCTCTGCTGCGGGATATATAGCGCCGCAAAGAGCATTCAAGATCGGTATAACCTGGCCATTCTATGTTCAACCGGGTAGAAATTCAACCAGTGCGAACGGAGGTAAAAGTACCGCGGGAGGCGGTATGAACGGTGGAGCCGCGCGAGGCGGCAGGGCAAACTCCGGCCGGCAGTCAACAAATATGATGATGAGCCGGTAGCACAGAAAGTAGTGTATTATGATTTTTAGTGAAAAAAGAAAAAGAAGATTCAGAAACGTAGTAATTTCAATGCTGATAATTTGCGCTATGCCGCTTCTTGAAAGCGGAAGGCCTCTGAGCGGAGCACGTTCGACAGACTACTTCGCAGGAAAAGAGATAATATGCGCTATCGACCTATGCGACGATATGTACGGGTCACACGGTCTTGAAACCGGATTCAATTATCAGTTGCTGAACAAATTTGCCGAAGACAACAAATGCAGTATCAGGATTGTGGCGGCAAACAAAAAGGAAAACTGGACAGACTCGCTTGCTGCAGGCAGTGCAGACATCGTAATAATGCACAACGCTGAAGTCGGCGAAGCGGAAGGTCTGAACCTTTCCAGAAAGATAGACGATTGCACGGTGTGGGCTGTTAAGGAAGAAGGACAACTCCGTCAGGTGAACACCTGGATCAGCCATATCACATCGTTGGATTATTTCCAGGATGCAAAAGCATCATACACCGGCACTTTCAATCCGTATAAACGCGTCGAAAGAGGTGTCGTATCCAAGACATTAAGTCCGTATGATGATCTCATAAAGAAGTATGCTTCAGACCTTGGATGGGACTGGAGGATGCTGGCGGCTGTCATATATCAGGAGTCCAAATTCTCGATCAATTCCACTTCGCACAGAGGCGCCAGAGGCCTTATGCAGGTGATGCCGAAAACAGCAGAATATTATGGCATCGACGACCTTCTCGACCCTGAGAAGAATCTGAAAGCCGGTACCAGTCATCTGAAAAGGCTTCAGAGACTTTATGCAAAAAGCGGTATGGAAGGCCTTGAAATGGTGAAATTCACCCTTGCCGCATACAATGCCGGCGAAGGACGTATAGCAGACTGCAGAAATTTCGCTGAATCAAGACAGATCGACAAGAATTCCTGGGAAGAAGTTGTAAACATCATTCCTCTTATGAGGGAAGACAGCATCCTTCAGGAAGAATCCGTGCGTCTGGGAAAATTCGAGGGATATGAGACAATAGCATATATCGACAGCGTTATGTCTCTGTACAATGCATTCTGCCAGATATGTCCTCTGTCCTGAATCATTTCACCCGGACTGTTTCCGCCGGATCCACCTTGGATATGAACAGACAAGGTATGAGAAGGAAAAGTATTATCAGCACGAATGCTGCAGCATCGGAAGCAAGTATCAATCCCAGATCGGGATCGACAGGGACATACGGTACAAAATAATTCTCAGGATCCAATTTGAGGATTTTCATCTTATCCTGGACAAAGCAGAAGCACAGAGCAAGAGCGTTTCCTATGGCCATTCCCTTCAGCACAAGAATAGCGGAACTGGAGAGAAATACCTTGGAAATGGCTCTGTCTGTCATACCCAATGATTTCAAAAGGCCGATAGTCGGTATATTCTCAAAGAGCATTATAAGAAGGCCCGATATCATATTGAACCCTGCAACTATGGTCATCAGGACAAGGATAAAGAAGACATTGAAATCGATCAGGTCGAGCCAATCAAACAGTTGCGGATATGTTGACACTGAAGATGAGGAAATCACAAACTCTTCATCTTCAGAAGAATAGACATTGATCAGAGTACCTATCTCATCATTGGCAGCCTCTATATCCCCTTCATTTTTACGAGAGTCTTCCATCATAATCTCCAGACAGGATACATATCCGTCATCCCATCCGTTAAGTCTCTGCAGATCGGAAATTCCAGCATACACCACGAGCCGGTCATCCGTCTGGACAAGAGCATCATATACGGAAACAACATTGAACTGCCGCACTTTTACTTCTTCACCCACAAAGTAGGCAAGCATCCTGTCTCCTGGTTTCAAGCCGGAAATGTCAGCCAGTCTCCGCGGTATATCTACCGGTAGCGAAACGGTATCTGCATCTCGCTGAATGCCTTTGAAGACCACTCCGTGAATATTCTCCCCATTCTTGACGATACCGGCCTTATACACCACCGGGCGTATATGCGATATCCCATCCACCCCTTCTATATATGGTCTGTAGGCAGCATTTTCCTCAATCGGTCTGGATTCGTCCAGGACAGAACGGGAAGGTGGTGTTATCCTTATGTCACCCGAAAGATCAGACAGGCCTGAACGTATCTCTGCCCTGAAACCTGACGAAACCGCCACGGCAATGATCATAACAAGAAAACTCACCGCAATGGAAACCATCGCGATGTTGCCTTTGAAACGAAGACGACGTGCTATGAAGAAAGAAGCATCCATTATTTTGTGTTCAAAGCATCAAGCCGTCCTTGAGCTATGAAACGGTCTTTCTCAGAGCCGTATTTCACGATCAGTCCGAGATATTTCTTTTCCACCTTTACATTCTTCATCTTACGTGCTGCAAGAAGGCCGTTCTGGGATGCGGTGTAGTCTTCCGGATGATTCTTGAGCACTTTATCATAATATTTCAACGCTGTCTTATATTCTTGATTGAGAAGATAATACGAACCTATATTATTGATAAAGCCCGTGTTATCCGGATAGAGTTTGGAAAGGTGCTGGGAAAGAGCAAGGAATGCCTCGCGCGCCGCAGGACTCCCTATAGTATAGAAACTATAGCAATATTCCTGCATCGCATCTTCAAAAAATGCCTCATCAGCCTCGATGCCTTCATATTCCCACGGCTCAGCACGCCTATGATTGTCTGCTATAAGTTCCATCAGGTATGCCAATGCCATATCCGGACTTTCCTTCTCGTATGCTATATATGCATTTGCCTTCATAAACCTGAAGTCCAATCTATCAGGCCAGGCAGCGATCGCCTTGTCAGCAGCCTTGATAGACTGTCCGTACAGTTCATCATCGAATATATTCTCCTGATAATAATAGACATCGTTCCCAAGGCTGTCCTTGAGCGAAAGTATCGGATCCATTCCGAGATATTTCTTTGAAGACTTGGCAACTATCTCGGCTGTCTGAGCCTTGGTGAAAAGATAACTGAACTTTCCAAGCAGGAGTCTGGGATTGAGTGAATCAACCTTCTCCCAATTATTCAGAACCGTCTCGACACCGATCCCGGCAGGGCCAAGTTTCGACACAAGCAGGTCATATCTCTGTTCATATATTTCCGAATCTGTCTGAGCAAAAGACAGAATATGCACAAGCAGCACCACTGCCACCGTAAGGATTCTCTTCATATATTGTTTCTAAATCATTTAACATTCATTCTGATTCTCCGGCTCTGGGGATGGAGACTGTTGCATCGGTTGCCGAGATTCTTGACAAAGCCCAACGGGAGATCCTCATAAACTATTGCTACATAGCCCTTGGGGGCATCCGAAAGCACTATCGCATCCCTGTGCAGATATGCTAAAGCAGTGTCTCTATCGACAACCGCTTCAGGGAAGGCTGTCCTGTCATAGACCAGAGACAATGCAAGGTCGGCATCAGGAACCAGAGTCTTTCCTTTAAGGGTGCCGACTGCACAGCCCGCAGCAATGGTATGCAATGAGCGCTCCAATGTCTCGAGTTCTGCAAATATCTTGCGAGGTACCGCAACCACCGTATCACCACGCAATCTGGTGGATACATCGACTGTCAGAAGCCCTGACACATCCGGTACAGGAAGAGGCTTTACAGACGATCTTACCGGCTTTACCCTGACTTCACGGAATTCCACTTCAGAAGTCTTGAGCAATGCACTGCAATACTGTCCTTCGCCCTCGACCAGGCCCGGAACCAGACTGTAACCGTATCTTGTCTTCAGCACTCCCTCCCCCGTCTCGAGCAAATCTTCTTTAAACAGAGGGACAGCACCAAGTTCATCAGCAATCCATTCCACATTACCGTCATTTTCACGGCAGTTGAATGTGCAGGTGGAATATATCAGGATACCGTCCTGTCTCAAAGCCGGCCACATATCAGCGATTATCCTTCTCTGTCGCGCTTCGCAAAGGGCGACATTGTCCTCCGACCACTGCCTCTGCGCCTCCTCATCCTTTCTGAACATTCCTTCTCCGGAGCAAGGAACATCTGCTATCACCATATCGAAAAAGCCCGGCAATGCCGCAAAAGTCCTGGGATCGTCAGATGTGACTATCACGTTCGGATCCCCCCACAAAGCAACATTATCAGCCAATACACCTGCGCGCGCCTTCATAACCTCATTGGCGACAAGGACAAAATCATCGCCGAAAACTTCACGCAGTGAAGCGGCAGCATCAGTTGTCTTTCCTCCGGGGGCTGCACACAGATCAAGCACTCTGAACGGACGTCCCACTGGCTTCGGCATATCTTCCAGCAGCCTTCGGAAGGCATATCCGACAAACATCGAAGATGAATCCTGGACATAATATGCTCCAGCGTGGAAATGAGGATCAAGAGTGAATTGCGGCCTTTCAGAAAGTATCCTTCCGCAGACATTCCAAGGCACGGAGCGTCCGTCAGGACACATTCCTTTCTTGAAAGGATTCCGTCTGATAGCAACGGATGCCTGACTGTCAAAAGCAGAAAAAGCGACAAGGGCATTATCGCACCCTATCGCCTCCTCAAGATATTTCCTGAACGATCCGTTGATCATAATTACAGTTTTGATGGATCGAATCCCTCCGGATACATCGACGGATCTATTCCTTCCGGCATCCTGCCTTCAGACATAGCCACGAGAGAGTCCACCACCTTATCCAAAGCATCCTTTATTTTTCCGCCGAGCAGAGTCTTCATCATAAAATTCAATTCCGCATCCACCACAATCTGGAAATCCGTCTTGTAGGGATCGGAGGCCGCATCAAAATGCAGAGTCAGAAAGAATTTGAAAGGGGCTCCGTCATCCTGGAACTCTATTCTGGAATAAGGGGTTCTTTCCTTGACACGGACTCCTATGCTGAAGCCCTGCACCATCGCGTGAATGCTGTCATAGTCTGCCGTAACATCAGCCTTTTTGTCTTCCGGGAGGAACTGGATGAAGTTACGCATATCAACAAAGGCCATATACAACTCGTACGGAGCCTTGGATACTGTTGCTTTCTTGCTTCTGAATTCAGCCATAACTATTCTTTCTTTCCCCAGGTTGAAGGAGAAATGCGCCATTCCTTGAGCACCTCGATATCGGATTCCTTAACGTATCCTATTTCGTGTGCCGCCTCAATCAGTGCATCGTAATTTGAAAGTGTCGTAAGTTCGACATTAGCATCTTCGAAAGCCTTGCGTGCGTGAAGGAAATTATATGAGAATATAGCCACCATTCCCATTACATCTGCGCCGGCATTTACAAGAGCATTCTTCGCAGCAAGACTGCTCATACCTGTCGATATGAGATCCTCAACAATCACAACCTTCTTGCCTGGCTCAAGTATTCCTTCGATCTGCGATCCTGTTCCGTGATCCTTCGGTTTAGGTCTGACATAGCAGAACGGTTTTCCGAGCAGATGCGCTACAAGATAACCGTGAGCGATGGCTCCGGTAGCGACTCCGGCAATCACCTCGACCTCCGGATATCTCTCATTGATTATATCTGCCATCCAACGGCATACTTTTTCACGTATTTCCGGATACGAAAGTATTCTTCTGTTATCGCAATAAATAGGTGATTTCCATCCTGAAGCCCAGGTAAAAGGGTTCTCTGGTCTGAGTAAAACGGCCTTGATCTCCATCAGTGACTTGGCCACAGATTTCTCAACTGATTCCATATTGACAAGTTTTGATTATATTTCACTTCTTCTGCCTATATTTGCAGGCACAAATTATGTGCTAAAAGCACGTAACGTGCAAAGTTAATAAAATTATAGGTCAAATGCACAAGATATATTTCGAAAAGAGATGCATAATCATCTGCCATCCAGAAGATCAGGCACTGTCAGATCCGAACGCCCTCCAATTCAGAATAGGAGAAAGCGCGGATATCCACACATTGGTGGAGATGGTGGAAGCATCCGACTCCCTTCTAAGGGTCTTTGTGCCGACTCCGGACATAGAACTCACATACAGGAAGATCTGCGCAGAATTCAAAGAAGTCAATGCTGGTGGCGGTCTTGTATCGAACAGACGCGGCGACTACCTCCTTATCTCGCGAAACGGTCTCTGGGATCTCCCGAAGGGGCATCAGGATCCGGGGGAGCCAATAGAAACAACGGCGCTGAGAGAAGTGAGCGAAGAAACAGGAATCTATGATCTGGAAATGAGAGGATTGATATGCATAACAGACCACTGCTACAGAAGAGACGGAATCTGGCACCTTAAGCACACCTGGTGGTACGATATGCTCTACACCGATCCGACGGACCTCACCCCGCAGCGCGAAGAGGACATAACAAAAGCCGTATGGGTCGCGAAGTCAAGTCTTCCACCCTTCCTTCTGAACACTTATCCTTCTATTGTAGAGGTATTTAGAGAGGCTAAAATATAATTTTTAGCAAAATCTTGATTTTCAGTGAAACAAAAACAGCGAAAATCCGTATAATATAATGATTTTGCAGTTTAAATTTGGCATACATATATGAAACTCTCACAATTCCAGTTCAATCTTCCTGCTGAGAAGATTGCCACAGAGCCGCCGAGATGGCGCGACGAAGCAAAACTTATGGTTCTTCATAAGTCAACAGGCGAAATAGAACATAAACTTTTCAAGGACATCATAGATTACTTCGGGAAAGGCGACACATTCGTACTTAACGACACAAAGGTATTTCCGGCAAGGCTTTACGGAAAAAAGGAAAAGACCGAGGCTGACATAGAGGTTTTCCTTCTGCGCGAACTCAACCGCGAACAAAGACTTTGGGATGTGATCGTCGATCCTGCCAGAAAAATCAGAATCGGCAACAAACTCTACTTCGGTGAAGATCAGAGTCTTGTGGCCGAAGTAATCGACAACACCACATCCAGAGGCCGTACCCTCCGCTTCCTGTTCGACGGCAGTTACGAAGACTTCAAGGAGAATCTGTTTTCTCTCGGACACACCCCTGTTCCTGATTGGGTAAAGAAAGAAGTGACAGCGGAAGATGCTGAGAATTTCCAGACCATTTTCGCAAAGCACGAAGGAGCAGTTTCTGCACCGGCGGCAGGTCTGCACTTCAGCCGCGAACTCTTCAACAGAATGATTCTCAAGGACATAAACAAGACCTTCCTTACCCTTCATATGGGTATAGGACATTTCAGGGAAGTCGATGTCGAGGATCTCTCAAAGCACAAGATGGATTCAGAAAGGCTCATCATTCCTGAAGAGACAGCGGAGATGATAAACAAGACCAAGAAGTCCGGACATAAGGTGCTCGCTGTAGGAATTACTGTGATAAGAGGTCTTGAGACATACGTCACCACCAACGACGAGGTCAATGCATACGACGGATGGACCAACAAATTCATCTTCCCTCCGTACAGGTTTGCGATTCCTAATGCAATCGTCTCGAATTTCCACCGTCCCGGCTCGACTATGCTTATGTCTGTAGCCGCATTCGGAGGATATGAGAATGTGATGAAAGCATATAAGATCGCCTTGGAGCAGGACTATAAATTCGGTCCATACGGAGATGCGCTCCTTATTATCTGATGAACGAGGATAAAAAAAGTTCAAAAGACATAAGAAAAAGAAAAAAATCACATAAAAAAGATTAAAACCGGCATTCTGAGGTATTCAGGAGGCCGGTTTTGGTTTTACTTTGCAGGTATGGAAAATTTCGAAGAAAAAGCCAGTCTGTGCGCACTCAACAGAATTTTCGGATTCTCTCCGAAGACCGGAACAGCCCTATTGTCACATATAGGAAGTGCAAATGAAATATTCCGGCTCACAAGTAAATCGCTCGATGAACTTCTCGGATCATCCTCCCGTCATAGCGGCCTGATATGCCGTGAAGCAGTCCGGAAGGCCGGAATGGAACTTATGGCTCTCGAAAAAACAGGAGTACGGTTTGTCGGGTGGAGCGAGAACGGATATCCGCCCCTGCTTAAGGAATGCGCGGATGCGCCTGTCGGGCTATATATCAAAGGATGTACACCGGCAGAAGAACTCTGGAATCCCCGGCATAAGATTGCTATTGTCGGGACAAGAGATTTGTCCCCATACGGAAAGGAGTGGTGCGAAAGGACGGTGCTTTCCTTTGCCGCATCAGATGACAAACCATTGATAATAAGCGGATTGGCGCTAGGAACCGACATCTGCGCCCACAGAATGGCTATGGAATCGGGACTGCCGACAATCGCAGTTATGGCCACCGGGCCGGACACTGTATACCCTTACAGGCACCAGAGGTTTGCAGCGGAACTGTGCAGAACCCCGGGATGTGCTCTGGTAACGGACTATCCGCCCGGCACTGCTCCGCTCGCCATCCATTTTCTCAGAAGGAACAGATTGATAGCAGGTATGAGCGATGCCACAATACTTATCGAATCCAAACTGAAAGGCGGAGGAATGACGACATCGCGTCTGGCATTTTCATACGACAGGGATGTTTACGCCCTGCCCGGAAGAATTGACGAACCGCGTTCCCAAGGATGCAACAGGCTCATCAGAGAAAAGATTGCCGACCCCCTCACATCCACAGAAGACATTCTGGAAAGTCTGGGACTCAAACATAGTCGTCGGGAGAAGGGGCTCGACCTCAGAGAAAGACTGCTCCTGCACTTCAAAGGCAAAGTGTCTGAAAACATCATAGACATTATGGAAGATATTCTGAAAAGCATACATAAAGAGCGCGGGATAACCGTAGAAGATGTGGCTGCAAAAACTGGCACAGGCTATGCGGATGCAGCGAGATTGACCGGACTTCTGGAAATGGAAGGGCTAATATGCATCGATCTTCTTCAAAGATGCTTTCCCGAGACAAAGATATTCAGATAATTTTTCTAAATTTGCAGAATAGCGATCATAAACTGCAAATGAAATTCATCGACACTCACGCCCACCTGTATGACGAGGCATTCGATCAGGAAGAGGATCTTGCCATAGCAAGGGCTTCCGAAGCGGGAGTCACACGAATCATATTTCCCGACATCGATTCTCTTACAAGAGACCGTATGTTTGCGTTTGCCGACAGACACAACGGCACCATATTCCCCTGCCTTGGTCTGCATCCGACTTCCGTGAATGCTGACTGGGAGAAGGAGCTTGCTCTGCTTGAAGGATACCTTACAAGAAAGATATACGCCATCGGGGAGATCGGTATGGACTGCTACTGGTCGAAGGAATTCGTCAAGGAGCAGCAGGAAGTCTTGCGCATCCAACTCGAAATGGCCGACAGGCTCGACCTCCCGGTGATAATCCACTCGAGAGAATCTACAGAACTGATAATCAATGTACTGAAAGAATGCAGGCATCTGAATCTGAGAGGAGTTTTCCACGCATACAGCGGCAGCAAGGAGACATTCAGCGAAATAAGCAGGCTCGGAGACTGGCATATAGGAATAGGAGGAGTCCTCACATATAAGAAGGCATCCATAGCAGAGACTGTAAAGGAGATACCGCTCGACAGAATATTGCTGGAAACAGATTCTCCGTACCTGACTCCGGTTCCTTTCAGAGGCAAACGTAATGAAAGCAGTTACATCCCGCACATTGCCTCCAGACTGGCTGAACTTACAGGAAAGGACGTGGAGGAAATAGCAGCCGTAACGACTGATAACGCAGAAAAACTCTTCAGAATATGAAGCATATAAACACATCCGGGGAGAAATCCGCCATTCTACTGATCTACACAGGCGGTACGATAGGTATGAAGGAAGACCCCGCAGTACAGGCGCTCAAGCCGTTCAATTTCAGCCAGATACTGGAAGAGGTTCCGGAACTGGGCAAGTTCGCATACAGGATAGACTCATACACATTCGACCCTCTGATAGACTCATCAGATGTAGAGCCTTCCCTGTGGCTTTCCCTGGCGGAACTGATCGAGGAAAGATACGACAGTTATGACGGCTTCGTCATCCTGCACGGAACAGACACTATGGCCTACTCTGCATCGGCTTTGAGTTTTATGATAGAAGGACTGACCAAGCCCGTCATCTTCACAGGAAGCCAACTTCCGATAGGAGCACCCAGGACCGATGGTAAGGAAAACCTTATTTCATCGGTGGAAATCGCCGCTGCAAAAGACTCAGAAGGTCACGCTATCGTACCGGAAGTATGCATATATTTCGACACGGTGCTCATACGTGGAAACAGAGCCTCCAAGACAAACTCCGACAATTTCAGAGCCTTCCGTTCACCGAACTTTCCTCCTCTGGCAGAGGCCGGTATCAACATCAGATACAACACCGGACTGATCCGCCGCCCGGAAGACTGGAACAGACAACCGGTTTTCCACAAGAATCTGGACACAAGGGTTTCCATCCTGAAGATGCATCCCGGGATAACACCACAGATTGTCAGAACCATAATCTGCGGCCAGGACACAAGAGCCGTGATTATAGAGACATACGGAGCCGGAAACGCTCCATCCAAGGAATGGTTCCTGTCGATAGTTCAGGATGCATCGACTATGGGCAAAATTCTGCTCAATGTAACCCAGTGTCAGGCTGGAAGCGTGAATATGGATATTTACGCCACAGGAAAATGCCTGAAGGAAGCCGGAGTTATGAACGGATATGACAGCACTACAGAAAGTGCCCTTGGCAAATTATTCCACCTCCTCGGCCTCCACAATGACAACTGCGACGTGAAAGCCGGGCTGGAAAGCGATTTGAGGGGAGAAATATCAAAATAATTATTGCCGTTTGGAAATAATTTGCTAAATTGCACCGCATTTTTAGAGCAGGTGTATTATGCCTGTACGTAAAGCACAGAATATTAACTAATAACAATTCAATAACTTTAATTTAATCAAACACACAAAAACAATTATGAAAAAAATTTTCATGTTTTTGGCAGCAATCGGCGTTATGGCCCTTTCTGCACAGAACGCAGTAGCTCAGGACGAGCA
>JAZRBS010000055.1:0-12150 GCA_045635205.1 Candidatus Cryptobacteroides sp.
ACGAAGATTGAAGCAGTGAATGGACGAGGTGGCACTGATTGGCGATGGTCACACGATTTCGAAGACCTTGTCTATATATTCAACTACAACAAAAACATTGCTGAGGAACTCCAGAAAGCAGATGACGATCTAAAGGAATTCTTCAAAGAGGAGTTTGCAAATATGCTTAAACGAACCAACATTCGCGAAGAGATTGAATGCAAACTCCCATACGGTGAAGAGAACCGAGTAGATTACATAATTGAAATGATTAAGAAATTGTCATAACTATGCATACATATTCATTTCCAGACGCCAAGAACATTGTTGTTTGCGGAGATATTCACGGTCACTTCAACGAGGTGATATTCAAGATGTGTGTCCAATATCAGATGACAGACACCTTGCTTATCATTGCCGGTGACTGTGGATTTGGATTTGAAAAGTCTGGCTACTATGACATCATCTTCAATCGCAACTCTTCACGACTAAGTAAGGCTAACAACTGGGTGGTTATGGTTCGTGGCAATCACGATGACCCTGCGTATTTCAATGAGGAAAGGATAGCGTATGAACGATTCCGCACTATCCCAGACTATAGTGTGATTCAAGCATATGATCACAACATCCTTTGTATAGGCGGAGCCATCAGCATAGACCGTTACAACCGACAGAAGTACAACAACAGAAATCGCATTTCTCAAGTTGCATCATATTGGCCAGATGAAGTTCCTGTTTACAACGAATCATTGCTCAATGAAATCGGTAAGGAACTCAAAATCGATACGGTCATCACCCACACCGCCCCATCCTTCTGCGAGTTAATCGCCAAGGATGGCATATCAGAGTGGGCAGAATGGGATGACAACCTCTTTGCAGACATCGACAAGGAACGTAAGACAATAGACCAGATCTTCAATCATCTGAAGTCAGACGGGCATCCGGTCTCACACTGGTACTACGGCCACTTCCACAGGAACTGGACTTCAGAGATAGAAGGCGTACTCTTCTCTATGCTCGACATTATGGAATTCAAGGAGGTTCGATAAACAATGGAAATAACCACACTATTAGAATATTCACACCGGTCGCAACTCAGGGCCTGGCTGCAAGAGAATCACTCCAGGGAGAAGGAGTGCTGGGTAGTTATGAGCAGGAGCAAGACTCCACCTCCGGGCATACTGCCATACATAGATGTTGTGGAAGAAGCATTGTGTTTCGGATGGATTGACAGCACACTGAAGAAACTTCCTGATGGCAGACTTGCGCAGCGGCTCTCCCCTCGCCGTCCCCAAAGCCATTGGACAAAGTTGAATATGGAGCGGTGTATGGATCTTGAAGACCGTGGCCTTATGACACCGGCTGGAAGACGTGCATTTGAGAAAATTGCCCTTCAGGGATTTGAATGGGAAAAACGTTAAATTTTGAAAGATGAGTACGCTAGAAAGAGCCATACAGATTGCTACAAAAGCCCACAAAGGCCAGTTTGACAAGGCTGGCAGGGAATATATCGGACATCCGATCCGCGTGATGGAGATGGGAAAGACCGAAGATGAGAAGATCGTCGGTGTGCTTCACGATGTGATAGAGGACACTGACTGGACATTTGAAAGGCTGGAAGCAGAGGGTTTCTCGCTGGAGGTCATAAATGCACTCAGATGTGTCACCAAAACGTCAGAGAATGAGAACTACGACGACTTCATTGACCGCGTGAAGAAGAATCCGTTGGCCATTGCTGTGAAGATCAATGACCTTACGGACAATATGGACATACGTCGCCTCCCCTACCTCAGTGACAAGGATGTAAAGCGGCTTAAGAAATATCTCAAGGCCTACAAGAGGCTGACCGGAGAACCGGTATATTCAGTATATGCCGCCCGTCAGGAACATCCGAACGCGTACGACCCCTGAACTGAGGAAGCAGACGATCAACTGCGTAAGATGTGGTCTGAAGGAGTATCAGTACACGAAATTGCTGAACATTTCGGCAGAAAGTCAAGTGCGATTATCACAAGAATGAAGAAATTAGGTATATGACAAAGGGTATTGTCCTACCGGACTTCAACGGAAGCAAACCAGAGGCCACGACTGCGATCATCAGAAAATGCGGGTATTTGGAATTCTCGATAATTATTTCTAATTTTGAAGTATTCTAAAATAAACCAATTATGAAGGCAATATTATATACTATGATAGCAGCATTCCTCTCCACTGGATGCGTAAACGGATATGTATCCGTCAATGCAAAACAGTTTGCCGAAGCGATAAAGGATCCTCAGATGCAGTTAGTCGATGCGAGGACAGCGCAGGAATTCAAAGAGGGACATATTCCGGGGGCCGTGAATATCGATATCAACAGCAAGGACTTCACCTGGCAGACCGAATCCCTTGATAAGGCAAGACCTGTCGCCGTATATTGCAGAAGCGGACGCAGAAGCAAGATTGCCGCAAAGGAATTGACTGTCAATGGGTTTGAAGTGATAGAACTGAACGGAGGAATCATCAGTTGGGAAGGTGAAATCGAAAAATAATAATTTGCTATGACAAGAATATACGTAATGGAAAGTTGCCCTGACTGCATTCAGGCCAAGCAGATGTACGGAGACAATCCGGACTATGAGATCATTGACATCGGAAAGCAGGCAAGAGACCTGAAGGAGTTTATCTCACTCAGGGACAATCATCCTGCCTTTGCAAAGGTGCGTGAGAGAGGAACAATCGGAATCCCCTGCTTCGTAAATGACAAAGGCGAAGTTGTCATATCTCTGAAGCATTATCTCGCATCACCGGTGACTTCATCACCTGAGACAGCATCATCAGAGCCGCGATACACATCCGGCGCAGCCTGCAACCTTGACGGAACAGGTTGTTAGACAGCCAAAGGAACTGCCGTAAGACCCGGATAAGTCACATAAACCTAGAGAGCCAGAAAGATGTCTGAACATATCTATATCTTCAACCCGGATCACGACCTGTGCATTGCCAATGGGGACGAGAACTTCGTACCCCCGAGATCTGCCTTGGGATTTGCGAAAGAGAACATAGACCTGTCCGAACATCTTAAGCGGCCAAACAAGCAACGTCGGAACATCATTCCTTGGGGATGGAATCACTCTCTGAAGAAACGGCTCATCAATGAAGGCATTGATCCGGCCGACCTGCCTTCAGAAGAAGAACTGCAGTTCATACGCACTCACTCAAGACGAGAGTTTGCCTTGGATATCCATACACGCCTAAATTGTGGAGATTCACAAATAATTGAGCCGGATTACAGAATCGTAGCCACAAGTATCAATGAGATAGAGGCGTTCATATCAGCCAATGGCAGTGCAGTGCTCAAGTCACCGTTGTCAGGCAGCGGAAAAGGAATCCGTTTTGTCAGGGAAAGTCTTTCCGAGAGCGACGAAGGATGGTGCAGAAGAGTTCTTGACAAACAGGGTTCTGTGATAGTTGAGCGACGTTTTGAGATAATAAAGGAATGCGCTATGCTCTTCGAATGCCATAATGAAGGCATCGATTTCATCGGATATTCCCTGTTCGAAGCCAAAAACGGAACATACCGCGGAAACATCCTTGCAAGTAATGAGGATATTGAAGATATGATATCCGGATATATCCCACGGGACATCCTGACTGCTATCCGCGAGAATCTGACATCCATTCTTTCGGATACCCTCGTAGGGCATTATGAAGGATTCCTTGGCGTTGACCAGATGATCTGCCAGACCACATCCCCTGTTTTCGTACCCGTCTCTGAAATCAATCTCCGGATGACAATGGGACTCATTGCCAGGAATCAATACGACCAGGGTCATAATTTGGCAAGACAATAGCACATATAGTCCAGAATCATATGACGAACTTGATAAACATAAGAATGGCCAGACCGGAAGAGGCTTCACAGATTGCCGAGTTCTTTATGCTCGCCTGGCCTGTTGAGGAGATATTGGAGTCAAACGGTATCTCATACGATCAGTTGCACGGATCCATTACACGTGTTGCTGCAAGCAGGGAGACTATCTACAGCTATGAAAACACTGTTGTAGCCGAAGCGGATGGCAGGGTGGTAGGGGCAATGTGTGCGTACGACGGTGCAGATTACCAGAGACTCAAGCAGCCGATTGTGGATACTCTCGGCAAAGATTCCGGCTTTGCGAACCTGAAAGAGACAGAAGCGGGAGAGTTCTACCTGGACTCTGTCGGAGTCCTGCCCGAATACAGAGGACGAGGAATCGCATCACTTCTCATTGAAGCGCAATGTCAGCGCGCTGCTTCGCTTGGATATAAAGTCGCAGGACTTATCGTGGATGAAGATAAGCCCAAGGCAGAAGCACTGTACAGAAGGCTCGGGTTCAGACATATCGACAACAAGGACTTCTTCGGCCACACGATGAAGCATCTTGTCAGGAATCTATAGCAGATATCACTTTTACCCAAGAGAAATATCATAGTGGCCAAGAAGACAATCATATCAGATTTCAGTGCTCTGAAAGGGAAGATTTCCTTTTCGGAGAAGACAGCTGATACAAAGATATCATTAAAGGGAACACCTGCGGCATCATCACAGAGACAAAAGTTTGGCGATGAGGGTCTCAGAGTAGGTCAGGGCGTGGTCCTGATGGACTCCAACCTGAGAGGCAGGATTATCCGGCTTGGCAAGACCGTAAGAATCGAACTCGAAGACGGCCTCATCATCGAATCTGCATATAGTGAGTTTGCCGTTACTGACAAGTCTGAGATTGACAGTCTGAAAGATACCAAGGTCAAGGCAAAGAATACCAGTATAGTACCCAAGCGGTCTGCTCCGGCAAACCCAGACAGTTCTCTTACCATTGACCTTCACATTGAAGCCATTCCCGGAGGCCGCAATATCCCCAAAGGCCAGCAACTGCAGTTCCAGATGGAGACCTTCAGAAAAGTGATCAGAGGACATCTGCACCACAAGGGAATGAAGATCACCTTCATCCACGGCATAGGCGACGGCATATTAAAAACTGCAATCCGAAAGGAACTGGACGAAGTCCTTGCTCTCAGATGCAGTTATTCAGTTGGCGACCCTGCGGTCACCGTTGTCTTTATAAAATGACCTTGCTTCTTACTCTGCAGGGGTCCATTTACACCTTACAGGCGAAACGATCTCTCCTGTCTTCTTGAGTTCTGCAAACACCTTGTCAACCACCTTTCTGTCAAGTCCTGAAAGTGTTGCAACCTCACCTGCTGCGATTGGCTTTCCCGCCTCTCTCATTGTTTTAAGTACCAGTTCCTTTTCCATAATATATTCGCTTTTATATCAGTTGACACTAAAGTTCTGTCTTCCACAGACCGTGAAGATTGCAGTATTCATAGACAGCCAAAGCCTTTTCATCTCCGAGAAAAATCACAGCCTCGGGCTTATCATTGAGATCGACACGGATTCCACCATTTTCTGTCTCGACGTAGATGAATGAAATATGATGTTCCTCCAACATCGGATGCGCTACACTTCCAACCTCCACCTTTATTGTCTTTTCGTCAAGCCAGGTCACAACAGGAAGATGCTTCTCTACGCTTGCTTCTACTGTTCCGGGTACGAGTTCTTCCATTCTTTGTCCGCAGCACACTACGGGAACATTCTTATCTACAACCTTCTGAATAACATTGCCGCAATTAAGGCATTTATAAAATTTCGTTGCCATATCTTATCCTTTTATTTATTATCTAATTTTGAATTATTCTAATTTATTGCAAATATAGGGATATATTCCGAATATACAAGCAAAAAAATCAGATTGTAGTGAGAAAAGTAGTATATTTGTATAGAATAGAGAAGAAAACTGCAAATATTAACAGACAAACATATCCGATTATGACACTCGATTGGGCAAAAGAAATGAACTGCGCTGTCACAGTATGTGACAAAGAAGGCGTGATACTTTATATGAACGACAAGGCAAAAGAAACTTTTGCAGCACACGGAGACCTGATCGGCAAAAGCCTGATACCTTGCCATAATGAACGATCACGCGCAATCATTGCCAATCTGCTCGCAACAGGAGGCAGCAATGCATATACCATCGAAAAGAAAGGAATGAAGAAGATGATATATCAGACCGCCTGGAAGGATGGAGGTGAGGTTGCAGGTCTAGTAGAGATATCTATGATCATTCCTGAAGAAATGCCACACTATATCCGATAACTTCCAGCAGGAAGACAGTCACCCGATGCCACGCAGAAGAGTCATATTCCACATAGACGTAAACTCAGCATTCCTTAGTTGGACGGCAGTACAACTGATGAATGAAGGTCATCCGGACATCCGTCTGGTTCCTTCTGTCGTGTCCGGCGATCCCAATGACAGACGAAGCATCGTTACCGCAGCCTCGATTCCAGCAAAAAAAGCCGGTATCAAGACTGCTGAACCCGTAAGTATGGCTTTGAGAAAATGTCCTGGTCTGATTGTGGTGAAAGGAGACTGGGAATGGTATCGAAGATGTTCCGAAGGATTCATAGAAATTTGCCGAAGATACTCTCCGATTCTGCAGCAATTCTCCATTGATGAGTGCTTCATCGATATGACACTCCGCAACTGGGGTGAAGATCCTGCCAATGTAGCAACACGGCTCAAGGATGAAATCAAGAATACCTTGGGGTTCACAGTCAATGTAGGCATCGGATCCAACAAACTTCTGGCAAAGATGGCATCTGAATTCGAGAAGCCTGACAAGGTACATACCCTTTGGCAGGAAGAAGTGCCGGAAAAGATGTGGCCTCTGGATGTCCGCGAACTTTTATGGGTAGGGAAAAAGACCGAGGAAAAACTCAAAATGTATGGCATACACACAATCGGCGACCTTGCTGGCAGAAGCATCGGATCCCTGACACGTCTTGTGGGAAAGAAGTTTGCGGCGCAGATGCTGGATAATGCCAACGGAAGGGACGATTCCCCAGTCGAGACCGAGGTACCGGAAGCTAAAAGCATAAGTGCAGAAAGGACATTCCCCAATGATATCGGCACAGAGAAAGATATTGACCGGGCACTTTTCAATGTGGCCTGCATAGTAGCCCATCGGCTCAGAAGAGCCAGGTTCCACACATCCTGCATCTCTGTATTCATCAAGTACAGAGACTTTTCCGTAGTTCAGAAACAACGTCAGATATCCCAGCCGACCGATATAACGGCAGTAATTCTCAATGAAGCCAGAGCAATGGTTTCTGATATTTGGGACAGGGAATCCCCCATCCGCCAGATAGGTCTCGGGGTATCGAAACTCACACACGAGAATGTAGTTCAAATGTCATTGTTTGAAGATCCCCAAATGGAATATTACCGTGAATGGGACAGAAAATATGACGAGGATAAGTCCGGGAACGAAGATGCCAGACTATTGGCATACGAAAGAAAAAAGAATAAGGGCTGATAAATGTTCGATTCTTCAGCCTCAGCAATAGTACTTTTTTGATCTGTATCCGTCTTATGGATGTAATTTCACAAAAACACATCTATGAAACGGATTTTGACAATCATTGCAACGACTTTGTGCATCATAGGATGCGACAAAGAGCGGACAGATTTCTGGAGCAGAGCCTCCTACGCCACAATCGAGGCTGTCACAGGCCACTATTCACTGATTTCCGCACAGTGGGATTCACCGATAGATCTTTCAGGCAACGGACTGGTTAGTAATGACATACTACACCAAATAAAGACATACGGCTGGACCGGAATACAGTCGATAAAATATCTCTATGAGGAAGAATACACCAACATCCTGTACCGTTCATTGGTCATCACTCCCACCCATCCGGAAGATCATACCCAGATCAATCTATATGTACCATACCCAGAATACGGCAAAGAGTGTACAATTCAGAAAGAAAACCGTTGTAATATAGACATCCAACCATACCAGTTTCACTACAAAATAAATTCGCGTGGAGAACTGACCCTGTTCGGAGTGGACGACCGCAAGATGAGCGGAGAAGGTGGAACGCTGACAAACGTGAGTATCCGTTTCGAGGGCAACAGCATCTATTTTGAGGCCGACACTTCATTTTATGACTGGGCAACTTCATCCTGGCAGGATGGCCGCCTGAGTCTTGAATATCAACATAACTGAAAATAACACCTTAATCCCCAAATATTATGAAACCAATTTTCAACAAGATCACCATCATTTTATTATCACTTACATTCTCCATTGCTGCATCAGCACAGGTTTATATCGGAGGTTCTGTCGGAGGAGCATATACAGACTCCCCTAACACCAACTCCCGTTCCTGGGCTGTAAGCATAAATCCTGAAGCAGGATACTCATTCGGCAACTGGGCTGTAGGAGGACGCGTAACTTACGGAAAATCAGAATCAAAGATTGAGAGTCCTTATCTTAAGGAAACTAAGACTGAACTGAGTCTGCTAACAATCAATCCCTACGCTGCATACTCATTTCTCAGATTAGGAAACATTGCAGTCTGCGCAGAACTTGGCCTTCAATTCTCCCCGGAACAGAATGGCGCTGAATATTCGACATTCGGAGCATACATTACTCCATTGCTGACCTACAGTATCAATGAACATCTGATCCTTAAGACAAGCCTCGATTTCGCCGGACTGGCAGTAAGTGGCTCAAGTGACGGCAACATCGCATTCGCAGGTGTATTAGGCGGCGATGATGCCATACGTTTTGGAGAAGATTTGTCGATAGGATTCGTCTATAGGTTCTGATTGGCACAATTTCTGACTTGCTGTCCAGAAATTAATTTATAATAATTAAAGATTATGGACAGCAAGGACAGAAAAAGGAACGACAGTGACACCCCTATATACGGGTCACGACAGATGATGGAACCCGCTCCATCCGAATATATACCAAAGCACAGGACACCAGCCGAAACTGCATATCGGATAGTAAAGGATGAAACATTCCCACAGACACAACCAAGATTGAACCTGGCCACATTCGTCACCACATATATGGACGATTACGGCACACGTCTGATGAATGAGGCGGTAGGCATCAATTATATAGATGAAACCGAATACCCACGGGTAGCCGTGATGTGCGGCCGATGCATCAATATGGTCGCTAATATGTGGAATACCCCGGAAAAGGGAGAATGGAAGACCGGAGCAGTAGGCATAGGTTCATCTGAAGCCTGTATGCTCGGAGGAGTAGCAGCGTGGCTCAGATGGCGTGAAAAAAGGAAAGCACAAGGAAAACCATACGACAAGCCGAATCTGGTGATGAGTACTGCTTATCAGGTGGTATGGGAAAAATTCTGCCAACTATGGCAGATAGAGATGCGTACAGTACCGCTGAGCCGCAGCAACCCGACTCTTGACATCGGCAAGGCAATCGGGATGTGTGACGAAAACACAATATGCATCGTGCCGATTGCAGGCGTGACCTGGACTGGGATGAACGACGATATCGAGGGACTCGACAAAGCACTCGAAGAGTACAATCAAAAGACCGGATATGACATTCCTATCCACGTGGACGCAGCCTCGGGTGGATTCATTCTTCCATTTCTCGATCCAGAGAAGAAATGGGATTTCAGACTGAAATGGGTATTGTCCATTTCAACCTCAGGACACAAATACGGCCTTGTCTATCCGGGTCTTGGATGGATAGTATGGCGTGACAAGACATACCTCCCTGCAGATATGTCATTCAGTGTGAACTATCTTGGAGCAAACATCACACAAGTTGGTCTGAATTTCTCACGGCCTGCCGCTCAGATACTTGCTCAATACTACAATTTCATACACCTTGGCATTGAAGGCTACCGAGAAATCCATTCAAATTCAATGGATATTGCAAAGTATTGCCATCAGGAGATAGGAAATATGCCGTGCTTTGAAAACTACACGGAGAAACTCGACAATCCCCTCTTCGTATGGTATATGAAACCGGAATATGAAAAAAAGGCCAACTGGACACTATTCGACCTGCAGGACAAACTGATGCAGAGCGGCTGGATGGTACCGGCATACACGATGCCAGCAGCCATAGAGGATATGGTAGTTATGAGGATAGTGGTCAGACAAGGTATGTCTCGCGATATGGCAGATATGCTCATAAACGACATAAAGAGTGCTGTCGCCGAACTGGAGAAACTTCAATACCCTACTCCATCACGACAAGCATATCTGGACAGTCAGAAGCAGAAAGGACACGTCTTTACTCATTAATTTTTAGAACGGACATACTATGGACACGAATAAGAACAATGCAGGAAAGGCTTTCAGACTCAGTGTGGCCACTCTTGCAATAATGAACATCACTGCAGTAGTAAGCCTCAGAGGCCTTCCTTCCGAAGCAGTATATGGCCCGTCTTCGGCGTTCTACTACCTCTTTGCCGCCATTGTATTCCTTATACCGACAGCAATGGTTGCCG
This sequence comes from Candidatus Cryptobacteroides sp., assembly GCA_045635205.1. Taxonomy (GTDB): domain Bacteria; phylum Bacteroidota; class Bacteroidia; order Bacteroidales; family UBA932; genus Cryptobacteroides. The sequence continues at coordinate 10,357 of JAZRBS010000055.1, forward strand.
CCGAACTGGCTGCAATGTTTTCTGACAAGCAAGGAGGAGTATTCCGCTGGGTCGGAGAAGCATTCGGCTCGCGTACAGGATTCCTGGCAATATGGCTTCAATGGATAGAATCGACAATATGGTACCCAACCGTCCTCACATTCGGAGCAGTATCGCTCGCATACATCGGCTTGAACGACGCATCCGATGCAGTCCTTGCCTCCAACAAGATATTCACTCTCGTGACAGTTCTTGCGATATACTGGGCTGCTACATTCATAGCACTGAAAGGACTGGGCTGGGTCGGGAAGATAAGCAGGATCGGAGGTACAGTAGGCACCATCATCCCGGCCGCACTGCTGATAATCCTCGGTATCATCTACATAGCCACAGGAGGCCACAATTATATGGATATGTCGCAGGGATTTTTCCCGAACCTCACCAAACTTGACAACATAGTACTTGCAAGCAGTATATTCCTTTTTTATGCTGGTATGGAAATGATGGGCATCCACGTGATGGAAGTCGATAATCCATCACGCAACTACCCAAAGGCCATCATTATCGGCTCTCTTGCAACGGTGTGTATCTTCATATTGGGAACCTTTGCATTGGGATTCATTATTCCGGCCAAAGACATAAACCTTACACAGTCACTCCTGATAGGCTTCGACAATTACTTCAGGCATTTCCATATATCCTGGGCAGGTCCTGTAATTGCAGTCGCCTTGATGTTCGGAGTGCTTGCCAGCGTACTTACCTGGGTGGCAGGTCCGTCCAAAGGTATCTTTACTGTAGGAAAGGCCGGATACCTTCCTCCATTCTTCCAAAAGACCAACAAAAACGGTGTTCAACGCAACATTCTGCTCATCCAGGGAGGTATCGTGACATTACTCTCACTGCTATTCGTAGTAATGCCTTCGGTACAATCCTTCTATCAGATACTGTCTCAACTTACCATCCTGCTCTACCTGATAATGTATATGCTGATGTTCGCGGCAGCCATTGTTCTACGATACAAGATGAAAACGGCACAACGTCCATTCCGTCTCGGCAAAGGAAACACCCTGATGTGGATTCTCGGAACATTGGGATTCGGAGGCTCCCTCCTGGCATTCATCCTCAGTTTCATACCGCCGGGACAAATCAACATAGGAAGCAATGCAGTGTGGTACTCAGTATTGATCATCGGCTGTATAGTAATGGTATTGATTCCATTTGCAATCTATTCAATGCGCAAGCCATCCTGGAAAGATCCTTCTGCTGAATTTGCCCCGTTCCATTGGGAAAAGCAAGAATAACCCCAAGTATATATTTGCATAGATAAATCAAGGAATTGTTGATACTATGCGTTGGGATAACGGTCATAAGATATCATTACTCACATTATCATCTCGCTTCACGCCTTGTGCATAAAGGGATGTATATAACCTCAATGGCTTTTCTGACATCCGGTCAGAAAGGCTTTTTGTTTTTATAGATAATAATAAAGCACACAACGATTTGGACAAGAACAAGAGGAAAGAAAGTTATGAGCCTCCAAAGATGGAGATTCAGGAAATTATGGTCGAGCAGGCCATTCTGCAGATGAGCGGATGGGGAGATGACAGCGACGATTCTGAATTCGGAGATCCGTCTCCGACACAGTTGAATTGATAATCTTATTATGATGAGACATTGCTGTCCGGTAAAAGTTCCGGACGATTATTATAAAGTTTAACAATTAAAACAAACTTGGTTCGGTAGAACCATCCAGTTCATTGACAATATTGTAGTTAGGTTTTGCAAAGAGGTCTTTGAGGTTGGTAGTGTCTG
>JAZRBS010000056.1:0-6058 GCA_045635205.1 Candidatus Cryptobacteroides sp.
TAAAGGAAAATACGTGTTCTCTCAGCTTTTAGACTTCCTCGATCGCAACGATTTCAACTATCTCGCAAGGAAATACGGTGGTGACAAATATGTCAAGCAGTTCACCTGCTATAACCAACTTTGCGTATTGATGTTCGGTCAACTTTCCAATCGTGAAAGTCTTCGTGATGTTGTCCTGGCAACACAGGCCCATTCATCCAAAGCCTATCACCTTGGATTTGGTAAGCACGCTGCCAAGAGTACTCTTGCGGATGCCAACACCAAGCGCGACTATCCCATCTTCGAGGAGTTTGCCTATAAGGTCATAGCTGAAGCTCAACGATGCCGAATCGTTGACATCTTCAAGCTGAACGGAAACGTCTATGCCTTTGATTCTACGACAGTTGACTTATGCCTGAGCACCTTTGAATGGGCTCTGTTCAGAAAGAGGAAAGGAGGTATCAAGGTTCATACACTGTATGATCTCGAGACTCAAATTCCAACCTTCTTTCACATAACGCCAGCCAAGGTTCATGATACAAAAGCAATGGATGTCATTCCGTATGAAGAGAACTCATTCTACATCTTCGACAGAGGTTACAACGACTTCAAACGTCTTCATAACATTGAAAGCATTGGAGCCTACTTCGTCATACGAGGAAAGACCAACAACGACTTTAAACCGATGAAGTGGAAGCGCCGCTTTCCTCCAGAGTCAGGGATTCAATCCGACGCTATCGGCTACATGGCCGGTCAACTGACAATGGAGAAGTACCCTGACAAGATCCGAAGAGTCATCTACTTGGACAAAGAGAGCAAGAAGAAGTTCATATTCTTTACCAATGCTCTGACTATCAGCCCAGTAATGGTTGCAGAACTCTATCACAACAGGTGGCAGATCGAGCTTTTCTTCAAGTGGATCAAGCAACATCTGAAGATAAAAAAGTTCTGGGGTACGTCTGAAAACGCAGTCCGCATTCAGATCTACTCTGCAATCATAGCCTACTGTATGATGGCCATTGTGCAGAAAAAGATGAACGTTGAACGCTCCATCTATGAGATGCTGCAGATTGTAAGTATCTCATTAACAGACACTATCAGCTTGAAAGACCTCTTTGCAAAACCTAACTACAATATTGTCAATGAACTGGATGGTTCTACCGAACCAACTTTGTTTTAATTGTTAAACTTTATAATAATCGTCCGGAACTTTTACCGGACAGCAATGTAACCATATTATGAAAACAATGATTTATCTGGCTCCTGAGATTGAAATTGTGGAGCTGGCTGCAGAAGCAGCTTATTGTATTGCAGCAAGTGTTGACGGTAGTAATACTGAAAAATGGGAAGATTCGGATTTTTAAAATTTGACAGAGATGAAAAAGACATTTAAATTTTTCGTAATTGCTGCTGCAGCATTAACAGCTGCAGCTTGTGCACAAGAGGTCGCTTCTCCTGAAGAAGGTCTTGTTGCAGACACTTTCACTGCCACAATTGAATCAAAGGATACAAAGACATCCATTAATGAAGCCAATTACACAGTGTGGACTGGCGGTGATGCCGTAACTGTATTCACAAACGACTTCGGCGCGCATAAGTATGAACTTGTTGATGGAGCCAACACCAATGCCGGCACTTTCGCTGCATCTTCTACAGCAGCTCAGTCAAAGATCGCTGCGATTTATCCGCATAATGAGGCTAATGCTTATGACGGAGAAAAATTTACTGTACAGGTGCCGTCAGAGCATCAATATGTTGAAGGCGAAATAAGCAAGGCTCCTATGGTGGGTATCTTTGCAGACGGTAGTGTTGCTTTCAAGAATGCAGGTGCGCTTATTCGAGTGACAGCCACAAATATTCCTGCCGGCTTCCACACAGTGACCCTTACATCTGAGAATGTAAATCTCTCAGGCGAAATGACTGTTGTGGAGAATAATCTTACTGCAGGTGCTTATGCAGAAGCGAATAACAGCGTTTCTATCACTTGGACTCCTGTGGACAAGAAGACAGATATGGAATTTTATTTTCCTATCCCTGTTGCAACTTTCTCAAAGCTCACTGTGACTGCCACTGACGGAACTCAGACTTATATCATCAAGGAGAAAGAGAATTTCACATCAAAGCGCAATACCCGCTACAATATGTCTTACGATGCGGATGTATTCGAGATCAAGGATGAGGCAGGTCTCTTCTGGCTTGCTGAGCAGGTTAAGAAAGGAAACACTTTCAAAGGTCAGACCGTGAAGCTTACAGCAGACATTGAGATGACTAAGGCTTGGACTCCTATCGGAGGTGCTGACTCGCAATATTCATTTATGGGTACTTTCGACGGTCAGGGTCATATTATCAGTAATCTTAAAGTAGATGCAGATGAGTATGCGGCTTTCTTCGGAAAGAAATACTGTGGCGATGTCCTCAATGTCAAGTTTGACAACGCGACGGTGACAGGTACCCACTATTGCGCTGTTGTTGTCGGATGGACAGATGACACCAACTATAAGTGGGATGGCGTAGAAGAAAAGTTCAAGATTGATAGATGTGAGGTGACACATTCTACAGTAACTCTTTCAGCGGCTATTATTGATTCAAAATGGGACAACGGTGACAAGGCCGGTGCTATCGTGGGATATGCTTATTCAATCACAGTCTCGAACAACAAGGTATCCAATACTATCATCACAGGATACCGCGACCTTGGCGGTATCGTCGGAATTGCCACAGGTTACGGTGAAAACTTTACTACAGTTATCAACAATGAAGTCGGTGAAAATGTAAGTGTCGAGGTAGACAACTCTAATAACTATAAGAATTTCATCGCAGCGGAATCTTATAATCTCGGATCTGTATGGGGTAGGAATTCTGAAGCTGAGGGTGCAGTGAATGTATTGCAGGAGAACGGTAATGAGGCTAAGCTTTGTCCGCCGGTCGCAAGAGGTCTTGAATTTACGAAATCTGAAGCAACGGCAGTTGTTGGTGAGGATTTCACAGAGCCTGTGTTGAATGGTACTAAGGATGGTGGAGTAACCTATTCAAGCTCTGATCCGACAGTCGCAACGGTAGATGAGAATGGAAATGTGACTGCGAAGAAGGCTGGCACTGTGACTATTACAGCATCCGCTCCGGACACGAAGAAACTCTTTGCCGCTTCAGCTTCTTATACCCTTACGGTCAAGCCAGAAAGATCAGCAAGAAAGCTATACTTTAACCCTACAGAGGTAACAGCTGCTTTAGGAGATTCTTTCACTGCTCCGACTATAGGTGGTATTGATGAGGATGTAACATATAAGAGTTCTAATACAGCTGTTGCAACAGTTGATGCTACTACAGGTGCAATTACCTTGAAGGCATCCGGAACCACCATCATCACCGCTTCAGCTCCTCAGACCGATGAATATCTCGCTGGAGAAGCAAGTTATACTTTGACGGTGAAGGAGTACTTATATCTTGTTCCAAGTTATAATTGGGTGAATGCTAGTGCTTATTTTGCTGCTTACTTTTTTGGAGACGGAGAAAGATGGGTTAAAATGACAGATGATGATGAGGATGGTATTTATCAAGTTGAGAAACCTTCTGATAAGAAATTTACAAATGTTATTTTCTGTCGTATGAATCCGTCGATAGTTATCGACAAAGGATGGGACGCTAAATGGAATCAAACTTCTGACTTGTCTTTCCCACAGGGAGAAAATCGTTATTATTATATAGAAGGTTGGGATAAATCTCAACTTTCTGGATGGAAGAATAAAGCATATTATAATGAATATGTCTCTTATGATCAGAATAGCTTCTATCTTCTACCAAGTAATGAGTGGGCGCAAGGCAATGAACGTTACGCAGCATATTTCTATGGTAATGGTGATGGATGGAAAGACCTTACTATAGTGAATGGACTTAATTATTGGAATAACGCGTTATATAAAGTTGTGGATCCTAATTCTGGATATACAAATATTATATTCTGTAGAATGGATGCTACTAAATCAGCTAATAACTGGAATAATAAATGGGATCAAACTATAGATCTTGATTTAGTAAAGAGTAAATATTTTAGTGTAGGCAGCAAAAAGAATGATAAATTTGAGGGTACGTGGATTTCTTTTTAAGCTATCTACAAATTCAATTTCAGCAGGGACAGCATCGATCAGGATGCTGTCCCTATTTGTTTTATGCCCCTCTCGCTTCCTCCGATTCTCCAGACTCATCTCCACTTGTCATCCTGAGAAATGTACCATCTTGTCATTTTGAGATGCGAAGCATCGTGAGAATCTTTTAACCTGGCACCGCGTCTGGCAAATACGCCAGGCCAGCCGCTCAAAGCAAGCTACGCGAACTTAACCTAATGGCTCGCTCCACCTGCTTTGTGCCCTCGTTTTCAGGATTCCTCAGTTTAGCTTCCTTTAACCCATCCGATCCCATCCCATTGTGGTGTACTTGAACACCCTGATCTACAACAACTTACGCCCTCTGCGTGCTCCCCATAGTACAGCACGTAAAAGCCGCAATGCATTACCAATCAATATATTACCCTCCACCTGTTCTGAGACAGCAGACATTTTCACCATAACTTATCCGTAATAATGCCCCTCCTTACGGACAAACCCTTCCTGCAAGCACACTCCATTCAGTTCAAGCCTTCAGAGTGAGCTTGCACTGAATGGAGTGAGTGACCGGCGCCCATATTTGCCGGTCACGGTGCGTCCCACATTAGAACCCAGAGAACATTCAGCAATACACCATTCCACAGCCCATTCCACAGCGCATCCGATCTCCACCACCTCCATCGAAAGCACAAAATCCCCCTTATCCGTGCTTTCACTCCATAAAACCCCGTTCAAAAGCACAAAAACGCCTTCATTTGTGCTTTCACCGCCACCTCCATAAAGATGCCCACCGCGTGGAACCTCCCGTGGAACATTTTGTTCGATTTCTTGCATTTTTCAGACAAAATCGCACTTACTAATCCGCCTACAGCAGCTCTCCAAGCCCGATTCCCTCAAATAGCCGTGTATTTCTTGAGTACACGGATAATCCTCCGGAACTTTGCTGGCAGATATCCAGTTATATATTGTAACGTTCTTTCTGTCATTAAGATCAACATAATATTGTTACTCTGAGACGTGTATACTCTTGTGATTCAGAGAATCGTCCCTTTGTCATTCTGAGGAGCATAGCGACGTGAGAATCTTTAAACCAATTGATACCGACAATGCATAAAACGTACTACACCTATATAATGAGTTCACTTTCCGATACCGTTTTATGCATCGGTGTAACAGGCGACCTTGAGCGGAGGGTTTCAGAGCATAGGTCTTCCTTGCATCCTAATTCATTCTGTTACAGATATAATTGTCGTAAGCTCGTATATTATGAGGCATTCAGCAATATAGAGGAAGCAATCCAGAGAGAGACCCTCAGAATGACAAGAGGGGCAACCTCTGGATGAGATGTAAAGATGTGAAGCATTTTAGTATTACATTGAAAAGATTACGGGAGAGGTGCTGGGTATGACAATATTTATTATATTTGCGAATCTAAAGGAAAGATGCTCGAGTGGCTGAAGAGGCACGCCTGGAAAGCGTGTAGTCGCCTAAAGCGGCTCACGGGTTCGAATCCCGTTCTTTCCGCTAAAGCAAATCAGAAGAGAAAAACAAGCGCGTTTGTTTTTCTCTTCTGATTTGCTTTAGCCCCGCCCCGCCGCAGGCGGTGCGGGATGTCGGAGCGCAGCGACGAAATCCGAAAGAACGAAGCGGTGCGGGATGTCTCCAACTTTCTAACCGAGTGAAATCATTTTATTCACATCGTCTGCCTGCAATTGCAATATTTTAGCAATCTGCTCGACTGACATACCGGCTTCCATCATTTTTTTTGCAGCATCTGCTATCCCCTCTGCTCTTCCCTCTGCTCTTCCCTCTGCTCTTCCTTTAGCTCGTCCTTCTTCTATTCCAATCTTCAGCCCTTCTGATCTACCCTCCGCAATGGCTTCTGCTCGGGCAGCTGCTGTAGCCTCTTCGATTTGATAATCAATGCTAACAAGGATGTCATTCTGGTTCATAAAGTTTTCCTCCAATAATATTCGTTG
>JAZRBS010000057.1:0-43436 GCA_045635205.1 Candidatus Cryptobacteroides sp.
TCATGCCGCTTGACTGAAATCTGATGTATTCCAGTGTTAGATCTGGTCTTGTTAGGTCTCTCATAAAAACAAAAAGTGAAATATCGCGCAAATGTATGCGCATATTCCACTTTTGTCAATGTGCTTTTACCGAACGCTTACGAAGGGGAGACCCTGAAAATAGAAGATAAATTAGAATAATGTTGACCTTATAATTAAAAAGAAAAAGGAATATCTTTACGATTATTTTCAATTTAGTGACCACAATAGGTTTATGGACAAGTACTTACCTGTCAGAAATCAAGGGCGTGGGTCTGATTGAGGCAACTAAATATCGATAGCGCTTATGCCGTGCTTGACACTGCTGTTTGCTCTGATATTGGTCGTTATGGTGTTGAAGATCAATACAATTTCATATCGCCGTCCTTGACCCAGCCAAGACGCTTCATTATGAAGTGGAAGAAAAGACTTAGAACTGCGGGAGCAATGAAATATAGTCCGATTATTTCGGTTATGAGCAGGCCGTGCGGAGTGGTCGCAGACATTGTATCCCAGCATCCGAGAGGCCCCACCAGTCCGGCCGTACCCATACCGGCACCGGCTGCATTATTGGTCATCTTAAGCCACATTGTCGAGACAGGACCGAGAATTGCTGATGTAAGGGTCGGTGCAAGCCATATAACAGGCTTACGTGCTATATTTCCAACCTGAAGCATAGATGTACCTAATCCTTGTGATATGAGGCCTCCTACCCCATTATCTTTATAACTGATGACAGCAAAACCAATCATCTGAGCACAGCATCCGGCAGTCGCTGCACCTGCTGCCAGGCCGCTTATACCGATAGATATGCAAAGAGCAGCCGAACTTATCGGCAGGGTCAGGATGCAACCTACAGACACGGACACGATTATTCCCATTATGAAAGGATTGAGCATCGTTGCGCGGTTGATGATCTCTCCTAACGACATTACCCACTCATTGATCTGGGCGCAACAATACTTTGCAAAAAGTCCCCCGGCAACAACCGCAATAAGAGGGGTGATGATTATGTCAACAGGTGTGCGTTTCGATACAAGTGAACCAGCCTCTACTCCGACGATAGAAGCAAGATATGCACCTATCGGTCCACCGAACTGATAACCGAGCGCTCCTACAGCAATGGCTGATATTGTGACAAGAGGAGCGCGTTTGAGCCCAAGGGCGATGGCAAGGCCGATAGATCCTCCGACAACCGGGGCAGACTGTAGGAGTGAGGCAATATCTATAAGGATGCCGAAACCGGGAATAAGGGCTATCTGCTTGATTATGAGGCCGAGAATAAGCGAACAGAAAAGCCCCATCGCCATATAACTCAGCGCATCTACAATATAAGTCTTGAATAATCTTCCGACTGTTGACTGAGTTTTCTTATTCATCAGATTATACTTGAAGTTTATCCAGTGTCGCTTACACGAGCACTGCTTTTGCTCTTTTCCAATTACCGAACTTAAGATCGGATTCCTTGATCAGGATTTCAAGTTTTCCTGAACCGAAGTCCAGTCCGGAGGTTTGCTCGGATACAAGTTCGAGCAGGTTCAGATGCTCAGGATATCCCTCCGTAACTACTCTGGAGAGCATCTTGATACCTTCTGCATCATCGCGGCATTCAGAAAATACGATTTCGAGTTCCGGCTCAGTCAACTGCTCATCTTCATCACCGACCAGCATACAGGTCTGGAAGGTCTCGAAATTGATGGACTTGGCATATTTTACCATAATTCTGCCTTTAGGCCATTCTCCGGACGGGTTGTGAACTGGAGATTCATAACCTATATAGTCGTCTATGGCAGCAAAGAAATACAGCATTCCTTCGTGTGGAAGACTCCCCTCCTTATCAAAAGGAGCAATGTCTTCACAATTGATCTGGCAGATGAATGTTAGAGGGTAATCGAAGGTCTCCCCTTCTTCTATCACCTCCATTGTCGGATACTGCATATTTTCCGGCATATCAGGATCTCCCCACCATTTGCTTCCGCAGAATAGGATTCTTTCTGTTCTTTTTAGTTCCAGTTTTATAGCCATAGTATGTAATTATTTGATTTTCAGTTAGAAAGTGATTGCCATTCCGATGGATAGTGCACTCAGGTATGCGTTGTTTCTGTTTATCCTTGTACTTGAAATCTGTATTCCATCGTAATAAATATGAGGGTGAGTATATGTTGTCCTTGCAGACAAAATGAAGTCAAGTTTTGTGTCCGGGCTCAATGACAGACGATATCCGAAGCCTGTTTTTCCAATCAGTATTTCCTGAACCGGAGATTTGATGCATATTCCGCTTCCTGCTTCTGCGAACGCAAACCATCGGTCTGAATGCGGATCTTTTCCAAAGTATCTGGTTGCTCTTAAAGAGACAGGAACGACATTGTGGATGTTGCCGACTCCGGCATATCCTAAATAAATTGAAAGATTCCAGGTCGGATTAATATTCCATCCGATATGGACATTCATATCGGCATTATTCCAATAGCCGAAAAAGTTGTCTGCATCATCGACTCTGAATCCTTCCGGTGCGAAATAGTTGAAATGAAATCCATAATGAAGAGTCGCTATGTAGTTCCATTCCAATCCGAATGTGAAACGAGATCCCCTTTCCGTCTCACGAGCAGCGACGGATGTGTTGAACAGGCTGAAAATCAGCAATATGAGCAATACTCTTTTCATATTCAGAATTTATATCTGACACTGACTTCCGGCATCGTTCCGTATAGTAATCCCACCTTGAACAGACGCATATTCAGCATTTCATCCTTTACGGTGAAATGTCCTCCTATCATAGGAGACAGATTTATTGATATGCTTATCCCTCTTGGAAAACTGCACTCCCCTCCCACTCTTCCTTTCAGTCCGAAGAAAAGCCCTGCCGGAGCCATAATATCTCTGGAATATCCGGCGGAAATACCGGGGCCGGCGTAGAATCTGATTGTGTTGCCATTCCGCGAAAGAGTCGAAGCGAAAATCATATTCCATACCGCTGATGCTGAAATGCCTGGAAGGTGACGGAAGGATCTGAACATTTCCGCTGTTTCAGCACGTAACTGAAATTCAGCAAAATTTTCATCATCTATATCGAAACTATAATCCACTCCGCAGCCTGCGTAACTGAAGGTAAGCCCAGCATATCTGCTCTGGGCGCTGATCTCGCCCAGAAATAATGTGCTCATAGTAATCGCGCACAATATTGCAGCAGATATCTTATTCACCTATAGTCTTTAAACATATTTGAACTCCATATACGTTGCTCCTAATTCATCATTGAAACTTCCTCCGATGAATCCGACAAGATCACCCTTGGAAATCTTGCCATCCTGAAGCAGTATGTTTATTGAGTTCTGTACGAAACCTTCTTTGGTTCCGGTTATCTCAAATTTATAGCAATATACGTCGTAAGTCAATGCCAGTTCCCTCATAGTGAATGCGTTATAGCACATTGCAAAAATAGGAACTTTAGGCCTGAATTCTGCAAGATAACGTCCCGTACGTCCGGTCCAGGTGTCAAGGATGATTGCCTTTACAGGTATCTGCAATGTCGCTGATACAAGCGACTTTGCAAGCACTGCAGCAATCGGTTTGGCTACATCCTCAAGATTGACTTCAAGTGTCGTATCGATCGTCTCCTCCGCTTCTGATGCTATGGCACTCATAGTCTTGACTGCTTCTACCGGATATTTTCCGGAGGCAGTCTCGCCGCTCAGCATTATTGCGTCCGTGCTTTGGAATATCGCATTGGCTACATCAGTGACTTCAGCCCTCGTAGGACGTGGATTGTCAATCATACTATGCAACATCTGTGTCGCTACGATGACAGGTTTTTTCCTCGCACGGCACCTTTGGACAATCTTCTTCTGGATCATCGGTATCTTCTCCGCTGCTATCTCCACTCCGAGGTCGCCTCTGGCTATCATCACTCCGTAGCAATGGGAAAGAATCTCGTCCAGGTTGTCAATTCCCTGCTGGTTCTCGATCTTTGATATTATCTTAAGATGACTTCCGCGTTGATCCAGAATTTCCTGAATCTCCATAATGTCGTTCTTCGTTCTGACGAATGAATGCGCAATGAAGTCGATATCAGCCTCTATTGCCCAGTTGACGAACATTCTGTCCTTCTCTGTCAATGCGGGCAGTGAAATATGCACTCCCGGCACATTCACACTCTTTTTACCCTTGATAACACCATTGTTTTGCACCTTGCAGGTCAATGAGTCAGCATCTTTATCAATAACGGATAATCTGATACTGCCATCGTCGATCAGTATGTCTGCTCCCACCGGCACGTCCTGCACAAAAGTCAGACAATTAGTATATAGAGCCTTCGGACCGGAAAGATGTCTGATGCTGTTTCTGATCTCCAGTCTATCTCCCTCCTTGACCACATAACCAACAGAATTCTCCATTGCCGTGAGTCTGACTTCAGGACCTTTTGTGTCAACAAGAATTGCGATCTTGTCCGAAACAGCACGTACGTTATCAACAATTTTTTGCGCTCCTTCAATTGTGGCGTGCGCTGAATTTATTCTGACCACATTCATTCCTTCTCTATACAATTGTCGGAGAAAATTCACTTCACAGTTGATGTCCGAAATTGTACAGATGATTTTTGTCTTTTTCATATACACTACTATTTCTGGTCTGATAACCCTTTCTGTTTATGCAAAATTAGCAAAAATCGGGAAATATTCGAGTATTTTTAATAACTTTGCAAAATGTACATTCAAACCTTAAACCTATGTCTGTAATAATCAAGCCAGTCACATCAAAGAGAGACTTCAAAACATTTGCAAGATTCGCCAATAAGTTATACAAAGGGAACAAGTATTATGTTCCAAGTATGCCTTTCGATGATCTCAACACCTTTGACAAAGAGAAGAATGGGGCTTTTGAATTCAGTGAAGCCGAATTTTATCTGGCATATAAGGATGGAAAGCCGGTCGGTAGAGTTGCTGCGATCGTCAATCACAAAGCAAACGAGAGTTGGAAAGTAAAGCAGGTGCGCTTCGGATGGATCGACTTTATTGATGATATCGAGGTAAGTGCAGCGCTTCTTGATGCTGTGTCCGAATTCGGAAGAGCACGCGGTATGGATCAGATCGTGGGACCTCTGGGTTTTACCGATTTCGATCCCGAAGGAATGCTTGTAGAAGGCTTCGACCGCTTGAGTACTATGGCTCTGATATACAATCATCCATATTATCCGGAACATTTGAAGAAACTTGGCTATGTCAAGGAAACCGGCTGGGTCGAATACAGGATCACTATTCCGGAACAACTTCCCGAGCGTCACATCAGACTGGCTGATCTGGTCAAGGAAAGATACAATCTCAAGGTTGTGAAGAAGACCAAGTCGCAGATCAGGAAAGAAAGATATGGACATAAATTGTTCCAACTCATAAATGACACATATTGTGTACTTTATGGGTATTCACTTCTATCACCGAAACAGATAGATCAGTATGTGGATGTATATCTTTCTCTTGTCGATATGAAGATGCTTACATTCATTGAGGATGAAAAGGGAGATCTTATTGCAGCAGGTATCACGATTCCTTCTTTATCGGAGGCTCTGCAGAAATGCAACGGTGAGATTCTTCCGTTAGGTTGGTGGCATCTTCTCAAGGCAATGTTCTGGAAGAAGCCGGAAACTCTTGATCTTCTCCTTATCGGCGTAAGACCGGACTATCAGAACAGAGGGGTCAATTCGCTTCTCTTCGTAGATCTTTTCCAGAATTACCGGAAGATGGGATTCAAATATGCTGAAACAAATGCCAATCTTGAAACAAACGCAAAAGTGCAGGCTATGTGGGATCCTTTTGAAAAGGAACTGCACAAACGCAGGTGGGTATTTGGCAAGGAATTATGATGAATGAAGACGATATAGGACGCAGCAGGATGCTTCCTCCCCTTCCGGAAAGGATGAGACCCATTGATCTTGACGGTTATGTGGGTCAGAGACATCTTATAGGCAAAGGATGTATTCTGCGCAATATGATAGAGAGCGGGAATCTTTCTTCTTTCATTCTCTGGGGGCCTCCGGGTGTAGGTAAGACGACCTTATCCCGTATTGTCGCAAAATCTTTGGGAAGAGAGTTCTTCACACTGTCAGCAGTCAGTGCAGGAGTCAAGGATGTCAGGGACGTAATTGAGAAGGCGCGTTCCAACTCATTGTTCTTCAATGGATTGTCCCCTATATTGTTCATAGATGAAATCCATCGTTTCAATAAATCACAGCAAGATGCTCTTTTGGGAGCAGTAGAGGACGGTACCATCATTCTGATTGGTGCTACTACAGAAAATCCGTCCTTCGAGGTCATCACTCCCCTCCTTTCACGATGCCAGGTATTCGTGCTTAAGTCTCTGGAAAAGGACGATCTTCAGACTCTTCTTGAAAGGGCAGTAAAGAAAGATGAGATTCTTAAACACAGACGTATCGATGTAGTTGAGACTGACGCTTTGTTCAGATATGCGGCCGGAGATGCCAGAAAACTGCTGAATATTCTTGAAATCGTCACTGGATCATTTGCAAATAATGATGTTATAATCATTGATAATAAGGCTGTTACTTCTTGTCTTCAGGAAAATATAGCAATATATGACAAAGGTGGCGAGATGCATTATGATATTATATCCGCCTTTATCAAGAGTGTACGTGGATCTGATCCGAATGCTGCGGTATATTATCTTGCACGTATGCTTGAAGGTGGTGAAGATCCTCTTTTCATAGCCAGAAGATTGTGTATTCTTGCTGCTGAGGATGTAGGACTGGCTAATCCTAATGCCCTTCTCTTGGCCAATTCCACTTTTCAGATCGTACACAGTATCGGTATGCCAGAAGCAAGGATACCTCTCGCCGAATGTACAATATACCTGGCTTCCTCAGCAAAGAGTAATTCGGCATATATGGCTATAAATGAAGCGCTTGTTGCTGCAAAAGATACCCAGATGGCATCAGTGCCTCTTTATCTGAGAAACGCGCCGACGAAACTTATGGAAGAGTTGGGATATGCCGACGGATATAGATATGCCCACGATTATCCCGGACATTTTGCCGATCTGGAATTTATGCCGTCCGAACTTGCGGGACATAAGTTTTATGAACCAGCAGATAATAAGCAGGAAGATGTATTGAGATCGCGTCTTGAGAATCTCTGGCCAAAGTATTATCCTAAGAAATAATCAGAACGGGTAACCCACACCGAAATGAAGGGCGAAGTTATCTCTTTTGAGCCACTTCCCTGGATTGACCCATTTCTGTTCGCGAGCCGGGTCGTGAATCTTCATACCCAAGTCGAATCTGAGGAGCAGGAAGCCGAAATCAAGTCTTAATCCCGTACCCCAGTTGGCCGCGATGCTGTCTCCGAGATTTCTCCATCTGAATACTGCCGGATCGTCATTGGGAGTGTCTTTGTGTCTGAGTGTCCATACGTTGCCGGCGTCTATGAATACTGCTCCGGCCACCTTCCAGAACATATCGAAACGATATTCTATATTGGCTTCCAGTTTCATATCGCCTGTCTGATTAGGAATGATGAACGAATCATCCATTTTTGATGTTCCCGGACCGACGGTTCTTGCTTGCCATCCTCGCAGACTGTTTGCTCCTCCACCATAGAAATGTTTTTCAAAAGGAAGTGCTGACGAGTTACCGTATGCATATCCGGCACCGGCCAGGAGCCTCGTGGCTATAGACTGGCCATTGTTCTTTCCCCATACCCACGTCCTTCCCAATGTGAGTTCAGCCCTGACATATTGTGAATAAGGAGTATTCCATATCATTCCTGCACCCTCTGCATCCTTCCTCATAAGAGGATTGAAGGCTCTGAGCAGGTTGCCCGCTATGTCCAACTGCAATCTTGAATAGAAATATGTTTCGGTAGGGATTGCCGCTGCATTCGTTGTGTAATACAACGTACCTCCGGATCCTAAGTCAAAGTGGTCTTGATAGGCATTTCTGAGGAATGGATCCGCTGCCAGATTATCATAGAAATCCTTATCAAGATCGAACAGCCTTACGACATTGAGTTGAAGAGGATATACCTGATAGAAGAATGTATTCTTTACATTTCCTGTGTATCCGTATGATGTCGAGAGAATGTTTCTTGTATATTCTGGTCTGTTCTGATAATTGTATGAGAAATTTATATCAGTACGTGGAATCGCTCCTTTGAAATGTCTGTATGACAAAGGGAAGAAACGCGGCAGGCTCAGTCCGGCCGATACTCCGAATTCATTTGAACGTATGTCGTCTTTGAATTTGAATTGGAAATTACCCATAAAACTGAGATTGAGCCACTCTCCTCCTCTGAAG
Organism: Candidatus Cryptobacteroides sp.; assembly: GCA_045635205.1. GTDB lineage: Bacteria > Bacteroidota > Bacteroidia > Bacteroidales > UBA932 > Cryptobacteroides. Next base: position 8,321 of record JAZRBS010000057.1, read on the forward strand.
ATATTCTTATGATAATAAGATAATTGCGGAGAAATTCCGAAAAGACCGGAGGAATTGGTTGAAGCCTCGAGATTGACTTTGAATCCTTGCAGTCTGGACTGGGTCAGAGAGATCGAGCAATCGATGAGATTGGTATCCTTAGGGGTCATACCGATATTCACGCTGCTGAATACACGAAGAGCCGAAAGTCTCGAATAGGTGCTGTTCACCATATCTTCACTATAGACTTCTCCTGGTATTATTGTATTGAGGTCGCGGAGTATCTTCTGCTTGATCTTCAGGGTCTTAGGATATGAGAAAGTGACATCGTCGATGTAGAATCTTCTTATAGGTTCTGCATCTTTCGGAGTCTCGTTTCTGGTATATTCTTCCACCTTCATTTGAAGAAGGGCGTATCCTGGGTCAGTCAAGGTGTCAGCCTCAAAGAAAAAATGATTCTTGCTGAAATCGTAGAAGCCTTTGTTCCTCATAGTAGCAGCCAATGTCTCTGACTCGGTTTCGAGTGACTCTTCTGCAAGATAATCTCCCGCTCTGACCCCAATTGCCGAAGTGTCCGATAAGAACGCCTCGCGGAACTCCCCTCTTTCTGGCAGTATGAGGGTAATATCCCTGATCGGGAATCTCCGGCCTAATGTCACATTATATGTAACATTTACTTTTTTCTTTCTGACGCTTATCTCTGACTGTACATCAGACCCGTAATATCCAAGATATTCCAGGTGGTTCTCAATATTTGAAATGGAATTGTCAACCTGTTCGGGATCATATACGACTGGAGCCTTTCCGATCCTTTCTACGAATTTGTCCCAGCCTCCTCCTTTTCCGTTACTCCAGTTATACACATAGAGGAAAGGTGACCAGCCAAGGTTGTCATTCTGTTTCAGATACTTGTTTAACTGATTGGGATTGAACTCCTTATCGTTTACGATTGCAATCTTGTTCTTCCTAAGACGATATTCCCCATCCTGCAGGACACGTGTCGTACTGCAGGAGGCCGACATCAGAATGATGGTCAGCAAAAATATGAAGCGAAGCCCCGGTCTCATAATTGATGACGCAAATTTATCTTAATCTGTCCATTTCTCAAAATTTTGGCCAAAAAATCATATATTTGTAATTCTGTTTACAGGCCAGCGATAAGGCTTGAATAAGAAGATTGATTATGGCATCACTTTCCAATAATGAAATCAAGAGGATAAAGGCTCTTCAGCAGAAAAAGTTCAGGGATGAGACCGGACTTTTCATCGTTGAAGGCGAAAAGATGGTGGAAGAGGCACTGCACTCGCGTTTTGATGTGCAGAACGTTTTCCGTAAGGATGAAATAGGTGAGGAAGCAATGAAGAGGATATCGTCCCTTTCAAGCCCTTCTCCGGCTTTGGCTGTGGTCAAAAAGCCTTCAGACACTTATATCAGTGATGTTTCTGAAATAGCATCTATGTTCGCTTCCGGCGGACTTTACCTTGCCCTTGATACCATTCGTGATCCCGGTAATCTTGGTACAATACTGAGAATTGCAGACTGGTTTGGGGTTGATGCTGTATTTGCTGCTCCGGATACGGTCGATGTGTTCAATCCAAAAGTCGTTCAAGCGACAATGGGAGCCATATTCCGTGTAAAGATGCATTATACCGATCTTCCGTCGCTTGCAGACACTCTTATCGGATCCGGAGGAAAGGTCTATGGAACCTTCCTTGACGGTGAGAACATTTATTCCCGTCATCTGGATGATGGCAGCAGGGCTCCGGTAATGATTGTCATAGGAAATGAGTCCGAAGGTATATCCAAGGAAATGTCATTACTTGTCTCCGACAGATTGTATATACCGCCATATCCGGCAGACCAGCCTGGGTCGGAATCGTTGAATGCCGCAGTAGCAACAGCACTGACAGTTGCGGAATTCAGAAGAAGAACATATTAAGAACCTGTTGAAAATGAACACTATAGAGCCCAAACTTCTTAAGGAATTGATTAACGCTGACTATGATTCTCTGATGGGATTCCGTGTCAGGCGTATCCTTATGATCTGCAGCAATTATGACGCATTCATACTTGAAGAGGATGGTCAGATAGAGAATCAGATATACCGTGAATATATCGATCTTAATCTGAGTACTCCACCGACATTCGTATGGGTACAGACTTCTGCACAGGCTCGAGAGGCTCTTCAGACTACTGTCGGTATTGATATGGTCATCTGTATGTACAATGCAGGTGACAACGATGTTTTCTCATTTGCCTCTGAAGTAAAGAAAGAGAGGAAGAATCTTCCTTTTGTCCTTCTTACCCATTTCTCTAAGGAGGTTTACAGAAGGCTCTCCAATCTTGATACATCCGCTATCGACTATATGTTCAGTTGGCACGGAAATGCAGATCTTATCGTTGCTATCATCAAACTTTTCGAAGATTTGAAAAATGCTGATAATGATATACTTAGGGTCGGTGTTCAAAGCATACTCCTGGTAGAGGACTCTGTCAGATATTACTCTACATATCTTCCTGAACTCTACCGTATGGTCTTGCGTCAGAGTGCGGAATTTCTGAAAGAAACTCTTAATGAGCAGCAGAGGAAACATATGAAGCGGTCGCGTCCCAAGATTCTTCTGGCAACCAATCTTGACGATGCAATGACTATGTATGAGAAATACAAGAGCAACCTGCTTGGTGTAATTTCTGATGTAGGATTCTGTGAGCATAGAGGTGGAAAACCGGAAGATGAGAAACTTGACGCCGGTATCGATCTCGTCAAGCATATAAAGGCAGATGACCCGATGATGCCTGTACTGCTTCAATCTTCTCAGGATAGTATATGTGCTGTGGCTGAGGAACTTGGAGTGGGTTTCTTGAGGAAATACTCCAAGACACTTATGATTCAGTTGTATGATTACATCAAGGAAGAATTTGCCTTTGGAGACTTCGTGTTCAGGGATGCATCACGTGTAGAATACGGCCGTGCTGCCAACCTGAAGGAACTTGAAGTGCTGATGCGTGAGATACCTGAAGACATTCTTCTTGCGAACACTTCAAAGAATATGTTGTCCAAGTGGTTTATGGCACGTGGACTTTTCACTCTTGGAGCAAAGTTCAAATATGTATCCGAGAGCCATTTCGCCAATATAGGGGAACTCAGGCAATATGTATCGCAGCAGATACACGATTACCACGCTCTGACCGGCAGAGGAGTTATTGCCCATTTTGATGCAGAAACATACGGCAGACATATATGGTTTGCGCGTATGGGAGAAGGATCGCTCGGCGGCAAGGCGCGCGGTCTGGCCTTTCTTAACAGCCTGGTTTACAAGCATAACCTGGCTGATAGATTTGACAATGTCAAGATTTCAATTCCGCGTACCGTTGTGATTGCGACAGATTATTTTGATCAGTTCATACTTGAAAACGATCTTCAGTATGTGATTGATTCGGAAATATCCGATGAAGAAATCCTTTCTGAGTTTGTTTCATCGCGACTTCCTGAAAGGCTAGTGGAAGAATTGCGTGCATTCGTTGACACCACGCGCTCCCCTCTTGCTGTCAGATCAAGTTCTAAATTGGAGGACAGCAGTTATCAACCTTTCGCGGGCGTGTATTCCACCTATATGATTCCTCTGGCCGAGAACAGAGACCAGATGCTCCGTATGTTGGGTAAAGCCATTAAAAGTGTCTATGCATCAGTATTTTACAGCGGAAGCAGAACATATATCCAGACGACCGGAAATCTGCTCAGTGAGGAGAAGATGGCTGTAGTTGTCCAGAGTATCTGCGGTTCGGAACACGGCAATCTGTATTATCCTATGCTCTCGGGAGTTGCGCGATCCATCAATTTCTATCCTATAGGAAATGAGAAGGCGGAAGATGGTATAGTTGATCTGGCATTCGGATTGGGTAAAACGGTTGTAGATGGAGGGAATTCATTGAGATTCAGTCCGAAATATCCGAAAAAAATCCTTCAGTTGTCCGAAACGAAACTTGCCCTCAGGGATACACAGAAGATGATGTATGCATTGGATCTTCGTGCCGGTGCTTTCAAGATTTCAAGGGATGAAGGGATAAACCTGGCTCATCTGCAGGTTGCAGAAGCACTTCAGAACTTCTCACATCCTGAACTGGTCGCTTCTACTTTCAGTGTAGAGAACAACAGGATGCTGCCTGGAATTACCGTAAAGGGTCCTCGCGTGATTTCTTTCGATGCCATACTGAAATACAATCGTTATCCACTTGCTCAGATAATCAAGGAGATTCTGGAAATATGCCGTAAAGAACTTATGTGCGATATCGAAATGGAGTTTGCTGCTGATATCGAGCATCGTGATAATGGTACCAGGTTCAATATGAAACTTCTTCAGGTGCGTCCTGTCGGTGAGTACAGCAGTGAAAACGCAATCTCTATAGATAAGGCGGCGGAAGAAATGGACAGAATAATAATCCGATCATCCAAGGCACTGGGTTCGGGTCGTGTTGATGGTCTGAAATATATAATCTATGTGCCGACTGCTACATTTGACAGTGCAAAGACCAAGGAAATGGCAAGGGAAATAGCGGAGTTCAATAATCTTGTCAAGGAAGAAAAAGGCTCATATCTTCTTATCGGTCCCGGGCGATGGGGATCATCCGATCCTTGGTTGGGAATTCCTGTGTTGTGGAGTGATATTTCCGAAGCGAAACTGATTGTTGAGACTGCAATACCTGGATACCAGATTGAACCAAGTCAGGGAACCCATTTCTTCCAGAACATCACCTCACTGGGTGTTGGTTATCTGACGATTGATACGGTGAGAGGTGACGGCATTGTGGATGAAGCATCCATCTCTGGATTAGAATGCGTTAAGGAAGGTGCTTTTACACGTCTTCTGAAGGCTCCGCAAGGGTTGGAAGGCTATATTGACCGCTTGTCTAATAAGGCAATAGTCGGATATTGATAATTTACTGATAATAAAGGCGGTTAACAAAAGTGTTTATATTGATAACATTTTTGTTAACCGCCTTATCCGTTGCATAATGTAACTATATTATCTGTATAAGGACTGCATCCATACGAGGTACGGTCACTTCGATTATCTTGCCGGGATGCAGACTTTCGGTTTCTGGAATTCCCATCCAATCAAAGGCGTGCTGAGGAATAGTGAGTTTGATCACAGCATCGCGGTTCGAGAAGTTTGCAGCGACAAGCAAGGTGTGCTCTTCATAATCTCTAAGGAAAGCAAAGTGCCTGTTCTTATCGAATCCATCAGATGACATATTGCAGTAGCAGAGGTCGTATGTAGTACCCTTGGCAATCGCTTCGTCTTCCGCTGCGAATCTGATGGCTTTTGAAAATCTGAGGAATATCTCCGCTTCTTCTTTTTTAAGGCCACCTTTTACAAGCGCGCTTACAGACTCCGAACGGTATGCGCCTGAAGAAATGATTTTTCTGAGCCTTCTGATCGATCCTACGCTCCACCAATCGAAAATGGTTGTGCGTCCGTCCAGGCCGCTGAATCCTTCTTCATCCATTCCCCTTTCGCCTACTTCCTCTCCGAAATATATCATAAATGGAGCGGTATTCAGATAAAGCGATACGTATAGCGGTGCAAAAGTTCTGTGAGGATCTCCACCGAAGAAGTCCGATCCGAAACGCTGTTCGTCGTGATTCTCCAGAAAATTGAGCATATACGGCTGAAGGTCGCTCAGGAACTGCCAATTGCGGGTAATACCTGTTGCAGACTGCCAGAGTTCCACAGGCATACCGTTGTCATTGACATTCTTTTCAACCACTGTCCTCAGGGTATCATACAATCCCGACTTGTCATAAAGGAAATCGAATCCTATATTCCTGATATATTCTCCATATAATTCCTTTTTATATACTTCGGCTATGAAGATTATAGAAGGATATGTCTCTTTTGCTTTGGAAATCAGCCATTTAAAGAACTCAGGAGGTACAAGTTCCACCATATCGCAACGGAATCCATCCACTCCTTTGTCAGCCCAGAAACAAATTATATCAAGCATCTTGTCCCAGGTTGCTGTGTGATTGTCGCCGTAGTTTATCTTGACGGTTTCATACCAGTCGTTTATTCCTGGGGCTGGGCTGTAGCAATTGTTACCGGTAGCCATAGCGGGATATTCCATATATGGCTCAATACCTTCCGGCGATTCTTTAGGCAGAACCAGATGCTGTCCCGGATAATAGAAAAAATCGTTTTCGGATTTCCAATGGACAGTCTTATCGTCCTCGCTTCCAAGTACGGGGTGGCCTCCAACCGGTGATACCTTTCCGTAGTCTCTTGAGACGTGGTTGGGTACAAAATCGATGATTACCTTGAGTCCGGCATCGTGGGTTCTCTTTATCAAAGACTCGAACTCAGCCATCCTATCTTCAGGATTATCAGCAAGATATGCATTTACATCGTAATAGTCGCATATAGCGTATGGTGAACCTGCTTTTCCTTTGACGAATTGTGGGTGCGATGGAATGCATCCCTGCTCAGCGGCTTGAGTCGAATGTCTGAGGATACCGGTCAGCCAGATGTGGCTGCATCCCAGCCATTTGATGTAATCAAGAGTGTTCTGGTCTATGTCTGAAAATTTTCCTGTCCCGTTATCTTTGAGTGATCCGTTCTTTTTAGGCCTTGTCTTTCCGTTGCCCCACAGGCGTGGAAGCATCTGATATATTATAGGTTTCTGCATAATTATTTCTTTTCGGGCGCAAAGGTAAGACAAAAACGATGCCTTCACAAAAGAAATTCTTCTTTATGCAAGAAACTGTATATATTTGTATAATATGAAAAGAATATTTCAGATTTTGCTACTATCCAGCCTTGTTGCCTGCACAGGTGCAAAGCAGGCGAAATTGGCTGATGCTATTTCTCAAAGTGCGGCTCTGTGCGACGAAAAGCGTTTTTCTGAGGCTATGACAGTTTGTTCCGAAGCGGAAGAACTGGCTCAAGGCCTTGATGATCAATATAGTCTGGGTGTCATTTACCGCACTATGGCGCATATAAGCAATGCCACATACGGTTTTTCGGACGAAATCCGCTATCTTAATCTTTCTTCCGAGGCGTTCAAAAGCGCAGATAAGCCATACAATCGTTTGTATGTGGATTTTGAGAAAGGCTTGGCTTGCTATAATTCAGGTGATTATGCGTCTGCTGAAAAGGTGTATCGTAATGTGCTTTACAGAGCACACGAGAGTGCCGATACCTTGCTTGAAGTACAGTGTCTGTCTGCTTACGCAGCCTTATCAGTAGAAATTGCCGAACCGGATCCGACTTTTGCGATTGAAATGCTTTCGCGGGTATCCTCAGAGTTGAAATGCCCTTTGAACAGTTCCGATCTGGGCATACTTGCCTATGCCTATTCACTTATCGGTCAGGAGGATGAAGCGGAAAGAATGGCTATAGCCTCATATAGGGCGGCATCTGATGCAGCAGAGAAGGCCAAGGCCGATTTCCGACTATATCAGGTCAGAAGCAGAGCAGGAAAAGATACTGATGCCTTGCGCTCATTGGAATCTGTGATGGAATACAGCAATTCTGTGGAAATGGCATCCTTGCGCAAGTCTGTAGCATCATCCCGCAGGGATTATCTTGATCAGCAGCACAATCTTACCCGTCATAGATTGAGTTCAGTCAGGCTGATGGCTGCATTCCTGATATGTGCATTCATAGCGATAGTCTTTGCCTTGGTCGGTTATATAAGATACAGAAGGCTTGAGGCAGAAAAGGCACTTGCAGAAGAAAAGGCAGAAACAGAAAAGTATATCGGAATTGCAGAAGACCTTCAAAGCAAACTTAAAACAGCATCCAGGAGGCTTCCATCAGAGAAGCATCTGTCGATTGCAAAATTTGATATGCTGGAAAGGCTCTGTGAACAATATTATATATATGAAGGCACATCAAATCTGCAGGATAAGATTCTCAAAGAGGTCAAAACCGTGATTGATGGCCTTCGCAACGATCCTAAGATGATTGCCGGTCTTGAACTTATGCTTGATAGAAACTGCGATGAGGTTGTAAGCCGCCTTAGAAAACAGATTCCCAAACTCAAGGAGGATGATATAAAACTATATATTTTTGCTGCTTCAGGCTTTTCCAGCACCACGATATCCACAATATTGGAAAAGGAAAAGGGTGTGATATACAATCGTATATGGCGACTAAAAAATAAGATTTGCACCTCGGAAGCAATAGACCGAGACGATTTTCTGCGTTTTATAAATGCTTGATATTCAGCGTGTTATAAAACAGGAGAGATTTTGCTGGATGTCGCAGTTGTATCTAATTGAAAATCAATGCTTTATAATATCGTACAGAGAGATTTTACAGGCCTGAAAATTCGTTTCCAGGCTTTTTTGATGCATATCTTTGCACAAACCAATTAAATCTCGAGTTATGAAAACAAAGAAAACTGAAAAAGCAGATCTTGAGAACAAGAGGCTTTTATTTGTCGAAATCGGTCTTATTGTATCTCTTTTCCTGATATGGAGCGGATTTGAGTACAGTACAGCAGAAGTCCGGACCGTAATGCTGGAAGGAAACCAGTCTTTTGATGTCGAAGAAATAATTATTCCAGCAACATTTGAAACTCCCCCACCTCCTCCACCTGCTGTACCTAAAATAGAACTTAATGATATAATAGATATTGTAGATGATCATATTGAAGTCGAAGACAACCTTTTCCGTACAATAGAGGACGATCCGGGATTGGGAGTCGAAATTATTGACTGTTATGATGTTGTGGAAGAAGATGTAGAAGAGGAGGCAATACCTTTTGCAATTGTTGAACAGAAACCGAAATTCAATGGAGGCTCAGCCAATGATTTCAGCCGTTGGGTCAATCAGAGACTGAAGTATCCTGAAATCTGCGTCGAGAATGGAGTTCAAGGAAAAGTTATCCTGAGTTTTACCGTTATGCCGGACGGAACTCTTTCTGACATTTCGGTTCTACGCGGTGTGGATCAGGCACTTGACTCCGAGGCGGTCAGGGTGGTCAGCAGTTCTCCTAGATGGGAGCCAGGACGCCAGAGAGACAGGGCTGTTCCTGTTACATATACCTTCCCTGTAGTGTTCAGGCTTAGATAATGGTACATTTTTCGAGTTTCCCGTCAGGGAGGACACGGTAAAGAGCCTGATTTGTAGTCGGAGATTTAAGTCCTCCCAATGCTTCTATATAAGGGCCGAGTTTCAGATAGTTCAGGCAACGGATGTCGAACCCGTCAGGAATGCCTTCTCGTCCAGAATACCAGGCTGTCTTGAGGTGAGGATATTCAGATTTCAGCCAGAATGCGAGATGCTGTATTTCACTTGTATCCCCATCTCCTCCCATAAAGCAGAAGCAGGTAATTGCGGCTGCATAACGGTCGATAAGAGACGAAAGGAGTTCTATGGTCATTTCTTTTCCTTCATCTTCCCACAGCCACGGACTATGACATCCCGGGCATCTGTTGGGACATCCGGAAATATTGACTGCCAGGCTGATCTCATCCGGGATCTCCTGGCAGACAATATCATAACTATAGCACTTTAACATATATGCTTTCCTTCGTCACGATGATAGAAGCGCCTTGCAGCTTCTTCCTGACGAGCCATAGAGAAGTTGCTGACACGCTTCATATAACCGATGATACGGGTCAGATAATCAATATCTTCGCTATGACACTCAGGACATTCCTTCAGATAATGCTTGCTTATGTGGCCGCACTTGTTGCATATTGTGTTTGGAATGTTGAATGTAAAGTAATTGCAGCCTTCCTGAGCAGCTACGCGGAGAAGTTGGGCATACTGTGCCTTGCTGAGATGCTCTTCGAGATTGAGGTGAAGAGCAGATCCTCCTGTCAGATGCTCAATGTACTTACGTCCGTGCAGACGCATCTTGTCGATGATATTGAGAGATTTGTCCTCTACAATGTAGAAATAACTGTTGTAGCAGTCACGCGGCACTGCATAACCGTCTTCCCTATCCCATTTAGCGTGCTTTACACCTACATTTTCAGCAGGAATCATCTCACAGTTGAAGAGTGTTGTCTTTGTGCGGTATTTCTTATTGTACTCTTCAATGAGGCCGAGGGTATTCTGAACGAATTTGACGTACTCAGGGTTGTCGTTGATCTCTATTCCGAGGAATTCTGCTGCCTCGACGAGTCCGTTTATGCCGACAGTGAGGTATTGGCGGCCGATATTGATGAACCCGGCATCGAACAGAGGAAGCATACCCTGTTCTTTAAGTGATTTGAGATTCTCATCGTATGCCAGTTGAACCTTATGTACAAGATCCACAACTTCCGACAGATATGCCAGATAATCTTGTCCGTTCTTAACAGCGTACTGTACGCACCTGTTCAAATTGATTGTGAGCACGCTCTTAGATCCTGTTGAGACACCTCCTGCGCCAAGGGTGTAACTGAACCCGTTGTCCTGGATCTCGTTGCGCAGACGGCAGCACGAAGCCAGAGAGTCAGCGTTATCACTCATATATGTGAAGAATGAGTGACCTTCAGAATACATTTCTGCTGTGAAATCTCCCCACTCCTTGTCCTTGACTTCATTGTTTTCGGTAAGCAGTGCCATTGTTTCTACAGGGAATGTGAGAGGTGTCTTGAGACGTTCAGCATTGAACCATTTCATAAACCTCTTCTGAAGCCACGACAGACCGTCCCAGTCAGGCTTGGATCCGTCCGGGAAGAGGAATTCACCGAAAATGCTCTCGAAATAGTTCTTGTCGTAGTACGATATGTTCCAGAACACGGCCTGGAAGTTACGTGCTCCTGTCGGTTGGTTGATTGAATATACTATCTGCTCGAAGCAGTCTGTTATGACCTTGTCGATGCTGCGTTTCTTGGTCGAGTTGTCGGCCTGACGATCCGGATTCTTCCAATAATCGAGTCCATATTCCTTCCCCACGAAATAGTTCATATACATAAGGAACTCTGGAGTTGCACAGGCACCGCTGAGCATACTTGAGACCATAAACACGAGGTTGATGAAACCTCCGCAGAATGATTTGAGGTTGGTCGGACCTATTGAGTTTCCACCGATAGGTTTTGTACCCTCGAGCAGCCAAGGATACATAGTGATGCTTGCGCAGTAGTTGGCCAGAGAAGTCTCATCATTCTTATAGATGTGATGGTTCTTGAGCAGACGTATGTATTTGTCTGACAATTCTTTGCCATACATCTTCTTCATCCTGTCGGTGAGGATGCGGCGGTTAAGTCTGATGAAATTCTTTTTTGGAAGTTCACCTATGAGAGTTGCAAGATTCTTCTTTTCGATATTGGCATTAGCGTCGTATTTGCTTCCTGTCGCTGCGTTCTCTGCCTGACAGTATTGTATCAGGAAGTCCAGATGGTCGCGTACTTCACGGTCTTCGCTATGTCTCTGGCGATAAAGCATATAGGCTTTTGCTACAGCGAAATACTGCTCAGCCATAAGTCCGATTTCAACCTGGTTCTGGATCTCCTCTACGTGCATACCGTCAGATATGCGTACGTGTGAAAGAATATTGACGATATCCTCCTCAGTTGCGAATGCTCCTACTGAAAGGAAGGCTTTGCGGATGGCATTCTTGATCTTTTCGACAGAAAAGGCCTTGTGCTTGCCGTCTCTTTTGATGATGGTTATTTCAGCGCTGCTCATTTGTGGTTTCGGTTATGCATATTTATATTGAGGGGCTAAGTTATTGATTAAATCCATTCACATTCAACATAATTATATTTCTTTATCAACAGACTTTTGAACATAATGCCTCCTGGCACTCTGCAGTGCTGTTTTTTGTATTTTATGTTGAAAAAAAATGTAAAATAAGGCGATATGTCAAAACTTTATTATATTTTTGTCTCGATAAAGCGATTGTGGGTCTCCTGATGAGGCATACGACCGCTTTTTAACATAAAAAACGTTCTTATGTATTTGACTGTTTATTAATTGATGAGGAAACTATTTGTCTTTTTGGGGGTTGTCCTGATGACAATCGGCTCTGCAGTCAGGGCACAGGAAGCGGACAGTACTGTGACATTGCAGAAGTCATCCTGGGGGGATGCGGAAAAATCGGAAACTGTTGATTATATCCCTGATATATCTTTGGATTTCAGAGGAGGGTTCGAACAGGATTTCGGAAATACGACCGGACGCTTCAAAGGCGACGGGTTATACCTTGATATAAACGGCAATATAAGTCCACATTTATCATATAGTCTCAATCAGAGGCTTGCTTCAACTTATTATGAAGACAATTCGGGTTTCAACGGGACGAATTGGCTTACTCTTTCATACGAAAACGATTATTTCGGCATAACCGTAGGAAAGGACGCTCTTTTTGTGGGAAGTTTCGAATATGATGCATACGATTTTGACACCTATTATACTATGAACTCAATGTTCTATAATATGCTGGACTGCTGGCAGTGGGGTGTCTCTGCATCTTGGTATCCGGCTGAAGGACAGTCTGTTGCATTTCAATTCGCTAACTCCCCTCTTTCATACGAAGGTTCTATGTTTGCATATAATGCAGCCTGGCGTGGAGAATGGGATCATTATGAATCATACTGGACAGCGAATCTTTGGCAGATGGATGATTCTGAATATCTGAAGGCGTTGAATTTCGGTAATAGATTTCATCTCGGTCCGGTAACAGTCGATCTGGAATATATGACAAGGGCAGCAGATCTCAAAGGCCTTTTTACTGAGGACTTTACACTTATTGCTGCACCTTCATATACATTTGCCGATATATTCCGTGTTTTTGGAAAATTCGGCTGGGAAAGAGTTGCAGATGATCTTCCGTACGAACTTGCATACGAAGGATATACGGGCACAAATTATATTTTCTATGGAGCAGGAGCGGAAGTCTTCCCTTTTACAAATAAAGACGTAAGGCTGCACGCGGCCTGGTCAGGCAATAATTTCGGCGACAATTATCTGAATGTCGGCATAACCTGGAAATTCAACATTACAGGAGCAGTAAAGTCTCTCCTACAAAACTGAACTTACTGAAATGGCAAACAACGACTATATAATCGAGATTAAGAATATCTCCAAAAGTTTCGGAGATAAGGTGATACTTGATGATGTAAGCATCAATGTAAAAAAAGGTGAATTCGTTACGATTCTCGGCCCTTCCGGTTGCGGCAAGACCACTATGCTCAGGCTTCTGGCGGGTTTCGGTCAGGCAGATAAAGGGGAAATCCTCATAAATGGGGTTGACATCACCAACACACCTCCTCATCAGCGTCCGGTAAACACTGTTTTCCAGCGTTATGCACTTTTCCCACATCTGGATGTATATGAGAACATTGCATTCGGACTGAAACTTCAGAAGGTTCCTGCAGACGAAATCGACAAGCGTGTGATGAAGGTGCTCAAAATGGTGAGTATGACCGACTATGAGGACAGGGATGTGGAATCTCTGTCAGGAGGCCAGCAGCAACGTGTTGCCATTGCGAGGGCTATTGCCAACCAGCCTAAGGTTCTTCTTCTGGATGAGCCCCTTGCTGCACTTGACCTTAAGATGCGCAAGGATATGCAGATAGAACTCAAGGAGATGCACAGGAAACTGGGTATTACCTTCATCTATGTGACTCACGATCAGGAAGAGGCTCTTACCCTCTCCGATACCATCATAGTAATGAACGAGGGAAAGATCCAGCAGATCGGAACTCCTACAGATATTTATAATGAGCCTCAGAACTCTTTTGTTGCTGATTTCATCGGTGAATCTAATATTCTTAACGGCCGGATGATAAAGGACAGACAGGTAGAGTTTGTCGGCCACGAGTTCGAATGTGTTGATGAAGGTTTCGGCGAAGATGTTCAGGTCGATGTGGTAGTTCGTCCTGAGGACATCTATATAATGAATAAGTTGGAAGGTGCGCAGTTCGCTGCCAAGGTGAAGTCCTGCACATTCAAGGGCGTCCACTATGAAATGTTTGTCGAAACTGAGAATGGTTTTGAACTTATGGTTCAGGACTATAATGCTTTCGAGCCAGACTCTGAGGTGGGTCTTCTCATAAGGCCTGCAGACATCCAGGTGATGCATAAGGAAAGGATATGCAATACGATAGAGGCAGAAATAGTTGATGCTAACCACGTTAAGTTCTTTGAAGAAACTTTCGAGTGTCTGCCGCACAACGGTTTTGCCGAAGGAGAAAAAGTCAAGGTCGAAATTACATTCTCGAAGGTTGATCTTATTGACCATCCGGAAGAAGGTATGCTTTCCGGACTTGTTCACTTCCTTTTGTATAAAGGCGATCATTATCATCTGACAATTCTGACAGATGAGGGATATCATTTGTGGGTTGATACGAACGATATCTGGGACAAGGGCGACCTTGTGGGTATTAACATTGCTCCTCAGGACATCAAGATAGTAAAGTCAGATGAATAAGAGATCCAGTTGGGCACTGCCCTACGCGATATTCCTTTTATTGTTTGTCGCGTTGCCTCTGGTCCTGATCATTCTGTATGCTTTTCAGGACGGTTCCGGCAATTTCACATTCGGGAACTTCACTAAGTTCTTTACCAATGCAGATGCTATAGGTACGTTCGCACTTTCATTGGAGGTTGCGATTGAGAATACCCTCATCTGTATTCTTCTGGGCTATCCTGCGGCCTGGATTCTTTCTAACAAGAAACTCAACCGCAGTGCCGTGACCATTGTGCTGTTCATTATGCCAATGTGGATCAATGCTCTTATGAGGACTTTGGCTACTGCCGAACTCTTCCATATGCTTGGAATACAATTAGGTAAAGGTACCCTGCTTGTCGGTATGGTATATGATTATCTTCCATTTATGATCTATCCTATCTACAACATTCTCAACAAGATGGACAAGTCATATATGGAGGCTGCTGCCGACCTTGGTGCAACTCCTTGGCAGGTGTTCTGGAAGGTGCAGGTGCCGCTTTCTATGCCGGGAGTCGTGAGCGGAATTATGATGGTGTTTATGCCTACGGTCAGCACTTTCGCCATTTCGGAGTTCCTGACCAACAATAAGATCAAATTGTTCGGTACGATCATTCAGGAGAACATCAATTCATCAATGTGGAACTATGGTGCTGCTCTGTCGCTTGTTATGCTCGTTATCATTGGAATGACAAGCCTTCTGCAGGACAATAAGAAAGAAGTCGCGGGAGGGACTGTCTAGATATGAAGAGATTTTTTGCACAATGTTATATCTGGCTGCTTCTGATCATTCTTTATGCGCCGATATTCTTTATTGCGGTATTTTCGTTTACTGAAAGCAAGGTTCTAGGTAACTGGACCGGATTCTCCACCAAACTTTACTCCAATCTTTTCACAGGTAGTATGCAGGGGACGGGATCGCTTATGCTTGCTATCGAGAATACGATTTTCATAGCGCTTGTTGCGGCTATCGTATCGACTGTCTTAGGCACTGTCGCTGCTATAGGAATACATAATATGAGAGGCAGGACAAAGCAAGCCATAACCTTTATGAACAACATTCCGATGCTGAATCCTGATATCATCACCGGTGTTTCCCTCTTCTTGCTTTTTGTCTTTCTTCATATTAGTCAGGGATATCTGACTGTCATTCTGGCACATATAACATTCTGTACACCATACGTTGTGCTGAACGTGCTGCCGAAACTGACTCAGATGAATCCGAATGTATATGAAGCCGCTCTTGATCTTGGAGCAACTCCTTTCCAGGCTTTGCGTAAAGTCCTCATTCCTTTGTTGAAGCCAGGTATGATTTCCGGTTTCATACTGGCGTTCACGATGTCATTGGACGACTTTGCCGTGACTTTCTTCACCAGAGGAACCATAGGTCTTGATACTCTTTCCACATATATCTATACAGATGCAAGGAAGGGCGGATTGACTCCGGAGTTGAGACCTTTGATCACTCTCCTTTTCGTAGGTATCCTGATTCTGCTTATTGTGATCAATATCAGACAGATACGCAATTCTAACACTGAAAATAAGTAAGATGAAGAAATATTTATTGATTGTTCTTTCAGCCTTGCTGCTTGCTGGCTGTTCGGAAGACAGGAGCCATATTCTGAAAGTTTATAACTGGGCAGATTACATCGATGAGTCCCTCATTGATGAGTTTGAAGTATGGTACAAGGAGCAGACCGGAGAGGAAGTCGAGGTGGTCTATCAGACATTCGATATCAATGAGACGATGCTATCCAAGATCGAATTGGGACACGAAGATTATGACCTCGCCTGCCCGTCCGATTATATAATCGAACGAATGCTCTCCAACGACCTTCTCCTTCCAATCGATAAAGACTTCGGCGACACTCCCAATTATATAGACAATGTTGCTCCGTATATAAAGGAAGAACTCTTCACCCAGATTGCAGGAAATGGGAAAAATGCCAATGACTATGCAGTCGGTTATATGTGGGGAACTACAGGCCTTCTTTATAATACCAAGTACATCGATGATGAAGATGTGAAGTCGTGGGATGTGCTCCGCAATCCGGATTATGCAGGGAAGATTCTTGTCAAGGATGCATTCAGGGATGTATATACTTCCTTGCTTATTTCCTTTAATATAGATGCTATTGACAGAGGGGAGAAGAATCTTCAGGCCATCGGTTTTGATTCTTCTGCGGAGTCTATAGCCCTTGTGGAAGCATATCTTGATTCATTCAAAGACAATGTTGCGGGCTGGGAGGCTGATTTCGGCAAGGATCAGATGACCAAGGAACTTGCCTGGCTGAACCTTTCCTGGAGCGGTGATGCTCAGTGGGCAATGGATGAGGCATCTGAAATAGGTGTAGAACTTCAGTACTCTATCCCCCAGACCGGAAGTACAGTATGGTTTGACGGCTGGGTCATTCCTAAATATGCAAAGAACGTCAAGGCTGCAAGTTATTTCATTAACTTTATGTGCAAGCCGGAGAATGCTGTCAGGAATATGGATGTCATAGGATATGTCAGCACTATCGGAGGAAATGAAGTACTGGAGGCTATGTCGGACGACGAGGCGTACGAACCTATAGATGTGTCTTATTTCTTTGGGCCTGAAGCAGATAGCGTATGTGTCAGTCCGGTTATGTATCCGGACAATATGGTTATGTCACGCTGCGGAATGATGCACGACAGCGGTACAGAGGAACTTTTGAAGATGTGGTCGAGGGTGAAGGGTGACAGCGCGTCGGTGTGGACATATACTTTGATCTCTCTGGTGTTTGTCGGATTGATCGCGGCTGTAATCGTGAAGTATGCGAAGAAGAGGTATAGAAGGAAGAGATACGCTAAAAAAAGAAAGAAGAGATCTTGACGATTGGATAAAAATCGCAGAAAAAAACTGACCGATATACCGGTGACCCCCGCCTCCTTTCAGGAGGCACCCCCTAGCCGGGGGTGGCACGTCACCTATATATCGGTCAGTTTTTTCTGCTTTATGTATATCCAGTCAGATGCTATTTGGCATCCATAGCCTGGCAGGCAGTGATTGCAACCATCTTGTAGATGTCGTCAACTGAGCATCCGCGGCTGAGGTCATTCACAGGACGAGCGATACCCTGGAGGATTGGTCCGATAGCATCAGCGTTTCCGAGTCTCTGAACGAGTTTGTATGCTATGTTGCCGACTTCAAGGCAAGGGAATACGAGAACATTTGCGTGTCCTGCTATTTCTGAACCTGGAGCCTTCTTCTGTCCAACTGACGGTACAAGGGCAGCATCTGCCTGAAGTTCGCCTTCTATCTTTACAGATGGATCAAGTTCTTTGGCAAGCCTTGTCGCTTCAACCACTTTGTCAACAACTTCGTGTTTTGCAGAGCCCATTGTTGAGAATGAGAGCATCGCTACCTTAGGATCTGCAAATCCGGCCACGCTCTTGGCTGTCTGAGCAGTACAAACTGCGATCTGAGCGAGTTGAGAAGCATCAGGCATAGGGGTTACTGCAACGTCACCGACTACAAGAACACCGTTCTCGCCATACTCAGGAGTCTGGGTAATCATAAGCATAGCACCGCTCACGCAGGAAATGCCAGGTGCACATTTGATGATCTGGAGGGCTGGTCTGAGTGTCTCGCCTGTGGTGGAAAGTGCACCGCTGATCTGTCCGTCAGCATCGCCGTTCTTGATGATGAGACATCCGAAATAGAGAGGATCCAGAACTTGCTGGGCAGCCTTTTCAGGTGTCATACCCTTGTTCTTGCGAAGTTCGTAGAGAAGATTGGCATATTCCGCTGTCTTTTCGCTTGTTGCAGGATCAATGATTGTGGCCTTGTCAATGTTCTTCAGACCAAGTTTCTCCGCAAGAGCAAAGATTTCATCAGGGTTGCCGATCAGGATGATGTCTGCAATTTCTTCTGCAAGAGCCATATCTGCTGCAGTAAGAGTGCGCTCCTCAAGAGATTCAGGGAGCACGATACGCTGCTTGTTTGATTTGGCGCGTGCAATGATGCTTTCGATAAGTGTCATAATTATTTTGTTTAATGAGTATTCTTAAATCACACAAATTTATAAAATAAAGTTATCTTTACAAAATATTTGCTTGTATGAAACTAAATACATTTATTATGAACAGAATCTTTTCCATAATCGCTTGCTGTGCACTCGTTTCCTGTGCATCGCAACAAGCCACCAATGTGGTTGACAGAATGTCACACGATCCCAATGCTACCAACACGGAGACTATACTTCACGTGTGGAGTTGGAATTTCCCTACTATTGCAGAGAATATGCAGAAGATTTCCGATGCTGGCTTCACAATGATCCAGACATCACCGGTAAATGCCTGCTTCAGCCCTGAAGGTGGTAATATCAAGATCCTGGATGAGAAGGAGGGCAATTGGTATCATTATTATCAGCCGACTGACTGGACAATCGGAAACAATATTCTGGGAACAGAAGAGGAAATGAAAGTTATGCTTGATTCTGCAAAGAAATATGACATCAGAGTACTTGTGGATGTGCTTCCTAACCATACCGCGTTTGATATTGATCTCGTGACAGACGAATTCTATGCTGCTGTGGGCGGCAGGGACAAGATGTTCCATACACACGGTCTTGAAGGCATTCAGGATTATAATGATCGTACTCAGTGTACACATCAGGGCGTTGGAGGACTTCCTGACGTTAATACGGAAAATCCTCTCTTCCAGAAATATTATATGCAGTTTGTGAACAAACTCATCGAAATGGGAGTTCGCGGATTCCGTTATGATACAGCCAAGCATATCGGTGTTCATTCCGATCCTGTCGATTCGGAAGCAGGTGTGACAGAGAACGATTTCTGGGATGTAGCCACTGGCCGCAAGGAGGTGCTCGGAGTGTCATTGTGCATACCGTACGACAGCCTTTTTGTTTACGGTGAAGTACTTCAGGACAGGAATGTGCCTGAAAATGAATATGCAGGATATTTCGGACAGACTGCGTCAAGTTATGGACATTTCCTTCGTGAAGCACTTGCAAAGCGCAGTTCGAAGGATATTGACCTGCTATCCTGGTATCACTCTGCTGCTCCGGAATACCTTACTACCTGGGTAGAGAGCCACGATACCTATTGCAATGCCAATGAAAGTGCCGGGCTTACTGATGCACAGATTCGTACAGGATGGGTGTTCCTTACTGCGCGTCAGAACGGTACTCCTCTCTTCTACAGCCGTCCGATGAATTCTACTCGTGACAATTATTTCGGTGACAATCTTCTTGGTGCACGCGGAAATGATGAGTTCTTCCATCCTGAAGTGGTGGCTGTGAACAAGTTCCGTCAGGCAATGGAAGGCCAGAAGGAGAATATTGCGATATCCGAAGATGGAGAAGTAATCCTTGTCAATCGTGGTGAGAAAGGTGCTGCCATCATCAATCTTGCTCTTGAGGAGAATCAGACCGGTCTGGCATCCTCTCTTCCTGACGGTGAATATACCGACAATGTATATGGTCAGTCATTCAAAGTGGAGAACGGCATTCTTGAAGGTACAGTTCAGCCTGAGACAACTTACATCATCGAGCTTAAATAACTGCAATATATAATGAGGCTTAAAGCATTGATATTCAGCACCGCTGCATTGTGCTTGTCCTGCAGCAGCGAAACATCATACATAGACACTCTCGGAGTAAGCGTCACAAAGGAAGAGAACCGCGAATATTCCTATACGGACAAGAAAGCCGGATATTGGTATGGCACCACTCATCAGGAGAGTCTTCAGTGGTGGTCGGGATGGAATATGGCCAAGAAAAGGGTTCTTGCAGACTATTATATCGGTGTCGGTGATGATGCACTTCGTCGCTCTGAATCAGAGGAATGTATAGTATATCCTGACAGGCTCGAGCGAAAATGGACAAATGCCCGAGAGATTTTCCGTCTGGTTGATGGCCTTCCTTTGATAAGCATAGATCTCCAAACATCTGCTGATTCTATTTTCTGTGTTCTCGATATGAGTCACCTGGAGAATCCTGTCGCGTCAGAAGAGGGTGTATTCTTCACCCCGAAGGAATCTCCGGGACACAGAATTCTGCTTTCAACATCTGTGGAGTCAGGATTCAGATATATTGATGCAGGCTTGAAGGCTCCATCATCTGCCGGAGGATTCCTTCTTACATACGGCACAGAACAGGAATGCAGGGAACTCCTCAGTATGTTCAGAGCAGAAGGAGAACGCCTGCTGCGGGAAAGGAAGGAAAGAATCAATTCACTTGTGACCGAGTATAATCCTGTGAAATCCAATCTTCCGGAACTTGACAGATCCCTTGACTGGATTACAATTACAATGGATGAACTTATAACTGAGCAGCAGGGTAACGGAATTTATGCCGGTCTGCCTTGGTTCAATGAATATTGGGGACGAGATATGTTCATTTCGATGCCTGGAGCCTGCCTTGTCACTGGTCAGTTCGATGTGGCAAAACAGATACTGAAAGATTTTGCAACTCTTCAGGATACTGATCCGGAGTCTGAGACATACGGACGTATTCCGAACAGAGCCAATCTTGAAGGAATCCTGTACAATACCACAGACGGGACACCGAGGTTTGTAATCCAGGCTCTGGAACTTGCTGAATATTCGGGAGATACAGAATTTCTGCGTGACATATATCCTGCCATAAAGACTAGTATTGATGCATCGATAAGCAATTATACAGATGAAAAAGGATATCTTACACACGCTGATGCAGACACTTGGATGGATGTCAAACGCAACGGCATACCTGGCTCCCCACGAGGAAACAGAGCAAATGATATCCAGGCTCTGTGGTATGGTCAGTTGATTGCCGGAAGCAGGATTGCCTCTATTTTGGGTGACGGACAGGCTGCTCAGCAGTGGAAAGAAGTTGCTGATCGTCTTGCTGCAAACTTCGAAAGTGACTATTGCGATAAGGAAGGCAGGATTATTTATGATCATCTAAATACAGATGACACTCCTGATATGCAGTTCCGTCCAAACCAACTTTATTGCTTCGACCTTGTTAAAGATGACGGATTCAAACAGGGAGTGACTCGTCGCTGCTGGGAAGAATTGGTTTACCCTTGGGGAGTAGCCTCTCTTGCACAATGGGACAGTCAGTTCCATCCGCAGCACGAGAACTGGCATTACTACCATAAGGACGATGCCTACCACAATGGTACTGTGTGGCTTTGGAATAACGGCATTGCGATGCAGAGGATGATAGAATACGGTCAGATCGATCTTGCTTGGGAACTTTTCAAGAATATGAACCGTCAGGCTCTGGTCGAAGGTGCGGTGGGAAGTCTGAGCGAGAATGCTGATGCTCATCCGCGAGAGGGCAAGGAATGGGTCAATCGTTCCGGAACATTCCTCCAGGCCTGGAGCAATGCAGAGCACTTGAGGGTATGGTACCAGTATTTCCTCGGCATCCGTCCCGATATGCTCAACGGAGTAATCGTGATTGAACCGAAACTTCCTTCTGAAATAACCTCTCTCGAGACTTCTGTCAAAATAGGAAACGGAACTCTCCATTACCGATATGCTGATGGAAAGGTTACAGCAGAACTTGAAGGATGTGACGCAAAGATAGACCTTCGGGAACCATCTGCACAGCAGGACTCCCCTGTTTTTGCGGGTACTGATTTCTGTCGTCCTGATCCTCTCGACACCTATCCTTGCTTCGGGACTTATTATGAGACCGCACTTACATATTAAATACAATTCAAAATAAATTCAATATGAGCAACATAGCATTAAAACAGATATATTTTGCAGGAATCACTATGCAGGTTCCTGAAATATGGGAAGCTGAAACCGAAGAATATAATGAAGAAGATGGAACCAAATCATATAGCCTCAGCATCAGTGCCAAAGGCAATGATGTAAGAAGCATCGACATCAGTTGGGGAGTTATTCCTGAAGGATCTGATGCCTATACCGAGGCTTGCGCTACGTACGAGGAAGTTGTTATGGAAGAGGATCTGTCTTCAGACGAAGAACCTATCCTCTGCTTTGAATTCCAGAAGCGTGAAGCATACGGATTCAATGTCTGGACTGATGATGGACTTCCTTGCTTCTTTTTCTGCATAGGTATTCCTTCAGAAGGGGAAAATCATCTTCTTACAGTCCTTGTAAGTGCTCCGGACAATGACGAATTGCAGAATCTCATAGATTTTGTGGAAGAGTATCTATCAGTATGATAATTTAGAAAAGGCGCATCTCAGAATCCGATTTTGCGCCTTTTCTCCTGCCTGGCAGTCATTGATTCATTCTGGCAATACTCGCGGATCTTTGCTTCTGATGGCTCCTGTCCGCTGAGGATCAGTTCCACTGTCCGTTTTCTTGCGATATTTTCGACCTGTCCGCCACTGAGATCGAAGTCTGTAGCCAATGAAAGGGCAATTGCATCTGACAGACCTGGGATCATTGATTTCCATATATTCCTTTTGGCCTCGACAGTAGGACGTTCGAACTCTATCTTATATATGAAACGTCGCTCGAAGGCCTTATCAAGATTGCTTGTAAGATTTGTTGTGGCGATCATAATTCCTTCCAGTGTCTCCATTTCCTGAAGAATGATGTTCTGGAGGGAATTTTCCATTTTATCGACAGCCCTCTGTGCTCCTTCCTGACGTATTCCAAGGACGGCGTCAGCCTCATTGAAAAGAAGAATAGGCGCCACTTCCTTTTCTTTGACATATTCCCTGTAGCGGTCGAAGAGAGCCTTGATGTTCTGCTCGCTCTCCCCCACCCAGCAACTCTTTATCTGAGTCACATCCACCATCATAACATCCCTTCCGGTCAACCTTGCCAACTGATTGACTGTCTCGGTCTTTCCTGTACCTGGTGAGCCGTAGAACAAGCAAGCGAATCCCTTCCGCATCCCGTTCTGCATAAGTCTTCCAGTTACCTGATTGAAATTCTCTGGCTTCAGAAGGTCGGCAAGCCTGTCTATCTGGGACTT
Organism: Candidatus Cryptobacteroides sp.; assembly: GCA_045635205.1. Classification (GTDB taxonomy): domain Bacteria; phylum Bacteroidota; class Bacteroidia; order Bacteroidales; family UBA932; genus Cryptobacteroides. Next base: position 31,630 of record JAZRBS010000057.1, read on the forward strand.
TATGTGCGTATCATAATACAGACTCTTTGCTGTGAATGAAGTGTGAGGTATCAGATTCTTATCCTGCTTGTCGATCTTTTCCACCAGATCCATTCCAGGGAACAGTTCCTCCTTTGCTTTGTCGGTCAGATGATAATAATTCGGATCCCGTACTCCTTCATCACTTTTTGTCTCGAATATACCTTTCTGAATCAATGGTGAATCACCCGTCTTCAGTTCCTTCAGAATCCTCTTTACTGCTCTTTTTGAATCTATTATGTCATCCCAGTCGTGCGTTCCGATCATATCGTCATCCTCATTTATCAACTTGTTTGCAAATAGATGCAGCAATAAGAAGTCAAAATTCTTGAAATTATATGAAGATGAAACTTTGCAATAAGGCAGATGCATATTGGCAGAAATGAGTTCGCATAATTTCTCCTCGCGGTTCCAGAGAGATATATCTTCCTCATCGAATATATCAGACAATCTATCGAAGAATTCATCGAAGGTCAGATTGCATATAGGCTTCGGAATATAGCATACATTCCTTCTTATGCTGTCAATCACCTCCATAGGTACGTTGAAATATCTTTCTTCCTTGCTGTTTCCTGCCTTCAGATATCCTTTTGCAGCAAGATCGTCAGCTACATTCATCATTGAAATTATCTTTATATTCGATGTATTGATCATTTCTGAAATGTCACTTATCCTGATCCTCCACGACGAACTCTTTTCAAAGAACAAAGACAAAAGCAGAGCCTCCTCTTTCGACAATAGAAGCACTTTAGATAAATATTTCAGACTCTTTTCTGCCTCTTCATAGAACTTTTCGCTCAGACTATGTTCCTTAGCCATCGATACGACCTCTTCCATTGATGAAAGAATTGTCCTTGTGCTCTTTTTTCTGTTCTTTTCCATTGCTTTATCTATTTTGACGATGCAAAGAAAATCCCTTTCGTTGCTAAAAAATGGCAGTTAAAGGAATTTTATAGAAATTTCTGAATTTCTCGCATAATTGGTGAATAAGAACAATTATTTTTGCAAAATAAATATAAAGTATAGTTATGGAAATACAGAAGACTCCGCATAATATAGAGAAGTATAAGGATCATTATACGGAATCCGGTCTATTCGCCAAGATCGGGAAGGTATTCAAGAAGGCCGGTATGAAGGCGGTTTATTACGTTCTGCTGCTTTATTATGTTCTTATCGATGAGAATACTTCGTGGGAACATAAAGGAATCATTCTTGGGGCTTTAGGCTATTTTATACTTCCTGTCGATCTTCTTCCGGACTTTATCCCGTTGGCAGGATATACAGACGATATTGCGGCTCTAGCTGCCTGCATCAAGACAATTATGAAGAATATAACTCCGTCCATAAAGCATAAAGCCGTTCAGAAACTTGCAGACTGGTTCACGGATGTGGAGTACAGCAAGGTGGAAAAATATGATGAGGATATAAATAAGGATCGATAATCCATTTTTCTGATCCTCCGCTTGCTTGAAGATTATTTGAAAAGTCCTTTATACTGCCTATATTTGGCAACAAAAAGGACTTTCTTTGTATCATAAACCAAATTACAGGACTTATGGCTAAGAATTATTTCAACAGGTACATCTGGCTGATAGACTTGATCCAGAGGAGTGGACATATATCTTTTGAAAATATTGACCGTGCGTGGCGTCGCAGTTCACTTAATCCAGATGGAGAGAGGCTCAGCGAGAGGACTTTCTTCAATCACAAGGATGCGATTTTCGACACTTTCGGAATAGAAATAAAATGTGACAGATCACTTGGATATTATATTAATAATGAGGAGGATATCGAGTCTGATTCCTTGAAGAACTGGATGCTTCAGTCTCTTTCGCTCAACAGCATTATGAACGAAGGTTCAGATCTTCGTGACAGAATCATCTGCGAGGATATTCCTTCAAGTCAGAAGTGGCTGCCGGATATTTTGGCAGCAATGAGGGACGGAAAGTGTCTGATGATGACGTATCAGGGTTTCACGAAAGATTCTCCGAACACCTTTGAAATTGCTCCATATTGCTTGAAGTACTTCAAACAAAGATGGTATATTCTGGCACGTACAGAAAAATTCCCCGAGGGCATATATTCATTGGACAGGATAAAGGATCTGCATCCGACAGACAACACCTTCAAACTGCCTAAAGGATATGAACCGAAGGATACCTTCAGGAAACTTTACGGTGTCATTCTCGACAAAGGGCCTGTAGAGACGGTGATTCTCCGCGTAGAAGAAAGTCAGGTGAAGTATTACCGTACCCTACCTCTGCATCATTCTCAGGAAGAATTGGAGTCCGGCGACGGATATACCGATTTCAGATACAGGCTTGTGCCTACTTTCGATTTCAGCCGTGAAATCTTATCCAAGGGAATGTATGCTGAAGTCATATCACCGCTGTGGCTCCGTAGAGAGATTGCGGAAGAAATGCGTCAGGCAGCCAGGATGTATAATGATATACCGGAGGATGAAGAATGAAAGATTTCATTGCAATAGATTTTGAGACTGCAAACGAGTGTCCTTCAAGTGTGTGCAGCATAGGAGCCGTACTTGTAAGGAACGGCAATATAGAAAGAACGTTCTACAGTCTCATCAAGCCGGAGCCGGACTATTACAAATGGTTCTGTCAGAATGTCCACGGACTCGGCCACGCAGACACTGATGATGCTGATGTATTCCCTTTAGTCTGGAAAAGGCTTGAGCAGGAACTTCTGGACGGAATCCTGATTCTTTCCGAGGACACATCTGAAGATGAGGAAGCATTACCTCTTGTCGCCCATAATGCAGGTTTTGACAGCAGATGTCTCCGCGATGTGTTCAGATGCTACCGGATGGACTATCCGGAATATGTATTCCACGATACTTTGACCGCTGCCAGAAAGCATTTCTGCGGCACACTTGATAACCATCAGCTCCAGACTGTCGCTGCAGCCTGTGGGTACGACCTGACCAATCACCACCACGCGCTGGCTGATGCTGAGGCCTGTGCCTGGATAGCAAGGGAGATATTATAAATGACGAGAAGTTCCATTACCGGCCATCTTTCGGCCTTCATAGCATACGCCATATTCGGCTTCAACATCATTGTCTGCAAAGACCTCACAAGCGGGCATCTCATTCCGCCGCTCGGGATCTTTACATTGAGATCTCTTGTTGCGGGCGCCTTGTTTTGGATAGTGTCTCTGTTTCTTCCAAAAGAGAAAGTCGAGCGGAAAGACTATATCCGTATTTTTGCGGCATCGCTCCTGGGATTCTTTACCTGCCAGGTGACATTCCTTGTCGGCATACCGCACATCACACCGATGGACTGTTCCATTCTGACGGCAATGTCACCGATATATACTATGGCCATAGCGGCAATTGTAATAAAAGAGCCGATAACCTTTCAGAAAGCAGCAGGAGTAGCGATCAGTTTCATTGGCATCATCTATCTGATAGTCAGCAGGGTGGCGGCTCCTGGCGGTGTTTCGGAAAGTACTCCGTTCGGCATCGTAATGATAATTCTCAATAGTCTGAGTTTCTCGATGTATCTGGGTATATTCAAACCATTGATATCCAAGTACTCTGCAGTAACATTTATGAAGTGGATATTCCTCTTCTCGGCTCTTGTTTCTGTTCCGCTTTCGCTGAAAGGGCTGCTGCAAGTTGAATGGACAACGATACCTTCCATCCAATATGCCGAACTTGCATATCTGATAATCCTCGCCACTTTCGTTACATATTTTCTCATTCCAGTGGCACAAAAGAGAATCAGGCCGACGCTTGTCAGTATGTACAGTTACATTCAGCCGATAATTGCCATCCTGGTCAGCATCGTCATCGGAATGGACCACCTCACCTGGCAGAAAGTGCTTGCCGCTGCAATGGTCTTCGGTGGAGTCATCATTGTAAGTTACAGCCGCAGCGCCAGCAGATGATTCCTGGTCTAAATCTGTTAAGAAAATCAGGCACATTTTTCAAAAAAATGTGTATCTTTGTTTTAATATGATTACATCCAGAACATACCATTCACTGCATCTTGACATTGCTGCAGCAGATTCAAGCAATATTATTTATTTGCTTCTTCCGCAAAGGCTTCAAGATGACGAACTTATATTGCTTGAAGGACTGTCGGTCAGATTCGGAGCGAATATCGTGTCCATATCTGGTATGGAATGGAACTCTGACTTGACTCCTTGGAAGGCTCCTGCAGTAAAAGAAGGAGAATTCGCAGGACAGGCAAGTCAGTTTCTGGAACGTCTTAAGGATGACCTATTCTTTAATCTTGAGAATTCACTGCAGATCAGTAAGCCAAAGAGATATCTGATGGGATTATCATTGGCGGGAATGTTCGCTGTGTGGTGTGCTCTTAGAAAATCTCTATTTGAAGGAGTTGCATCCATTTCGGGATCATTCTGGTATGATGGGTTCGCGCATTGGCTTGCAAAACAAGATGAACTCAAGTGTGTACACTTCTATATCAGCCTCGGAGAGAAAGAAAAGGAAACCAAGGTAAAGAGGTTTGCCAACATCGAAGAGGACACAATGCTTGTGGTTGAAACTCTTATGGCCAAGGGAGCAGAAGTAACCTTCGAGATGACAGAAGGTGCCCATAACTCCCCTATTATTCCGCGTATAGAGAAATCGTTATCATCCCTGCTTGGAAATAATCATTTGGGTTCCGAAACATTATAGCCCTTTCACTATTCTAGTGCCACTTTTCTGCATTTCTGTTTCGTTTCTTTGCAGAAAACTACCGAGATGAACGAAACAACGAAAAAAGAGATTTACGAAATCATTGAGCAGGCAAGGATTCTGGAAGTCCTTATGAATGAACTGGAATCCCCTCTGTCCGAGAAGCAGAAAAGTAGTCTTGCCGCGGAAGAGTTCTTTATAGATTCAGCCTTGTGTCAGGCTGGTTGTATCTGTGATATTATCTCGCGCATCGATTCTGCCCTGCATCACCCTGAGCAATATCCCGAACCTGACCCACTACCTCCTTACGATGGAAATGCTGAATCCGTTTATAACAGATTGTGTGGCATCAGAGACGATTGGAAAAGTCTTTATTATTCTGACACAGCCGATAAAAGAACGAGCCAGTTTCTTTTTGCCAGTCATCACTTTACCCGATGGACAGGTGAGATGTTTAAATATACGAAACATCTAGGCAATAAATATGGTCTTGTGCCGGCCGAGGCTAGGATTGGAGGTATCCGGATGATAGATTTAGGGACATATAACGACAAAACCGGAGGAATCGCTTTCAACAGGCGACTTATCCGTGACCCGGCACAAGCAATGATAACAGTGATTCACGAACTCTGCCACGTGCGTCATCCCGACCACAGCAGGGAATTCTGGCAGTTGTACGAAGATGTCTGTATCGGTGAAGGGATTCTTCTGGAAAGGGTTCTTGGCGAGAGAAAAAGTCTAAGAGAACTGAAGAGAGATATGATACCCTACAGATGGAAACCGACGGTTGACTATTTCACTGACAACGAGAAAATTACAATCGAGAAAATACTGAAATATGCGAAACACGGCAGCAAATCCTTTGTCTGATAAGTAATATATCTTGGAAATTAATGGGAAATCTGGTAATTTTGAGACATAAAATAGATGTAAAGTATGCATACAGGTATAAAGATTCTGAAAACGTCATTATTGATCGTTATAGGGATAGTATTGTCGGGACTTTTAATCAATTTCATAGTAAATGGCAACCTATGGCTTGGGCTTGCTGTTGATATTATAATCGGAATACCGGCAATTTGGAGCATACTTTGGCTAAGCCGGCATCTGGAATCACTTGTATCTGCGAATTGCCATAATAAAAGAATAGACGCATATACTCATAAAATGCAGTATATGGAAGGAAGCACGGATGACTTCTCGAACCCGATAGAACGAATGTTTCTTTCAAGACTGATCGTTAGAAACAGGCTCATTATCAAAGCCGAAGGAGTAAGTCGGGAAATGCGTCTTGAGGAAGGAAAGATCAGACCTGACAAGGAATTGCTGGACAAACTGAATAAAGAGTGGCTTGAACTTGGTCAAAAAGCAGAAAATATAATGTATTGGGGTGAGAATGCCACTTCTGAAGAGGAAAGGACATACGAACGTCTCCTGGATTCATTTAATCGGATGTCTGAGGCTGATAAGATAGGAATAGTATTATCGGAGAAGGAAGTCAGGGGCGTTCGCGAGTGTGATGTCAAAGATTTCAGTATCGGTTATAAATCAATCAATGGACTGAATATTTCAACACTATGCTTGAGTGACTACCAAGATAAGACAAAAGTATTCATACTTCCCCAATTCATAATTGTGGTTTCGCATCAAAATGAAATTGATGCCTTTGATATCAACACAGTCTTGGACAAAGATTCGTTCAAAGGATATGAGTTGTATCCTTTAGACTATCTGAATTTACAATGTAAAAGATTTCGATATCGTGTAACAGACAACATAGTGCCAAGCGACAGCAAATTATTGGGTTACACATACAAGCATATCAATAAGGATGGCTCCCGTGACTGCCGATATTCGGATAATCCATCTGTTCCGTTGGTTGAAATGGCTCAATTGAGTGAAACCAGATTCGGATTGACCTTATGGATAAGCAGAGCAGATGATGCAATGCAGTTCTGTCAGAATTATGAATATCTCTGTTCATTGCCGACCAGAAATCATATAGAAAATAATGATGCTCCAAAGGATTCTCCTGATACTTCTGAACGACCCGGAACAACACCGAAGAAGCCATCAGTAAAGAGCCAGAATACAGAGCGTCATCCTGTCAAGAGTTCCACACAGCAACTGAACGACCTCGTTGGGCTGAATACTGTCAAAAAGGAATTTGAGACTATTAACAACTTTGCCAGGATTCAAACGATGCGCGCCTCGCAAGGTCTTAAATGCAGTCCCGTCTCATATCACTGCGTATTCACAGGAAATCCTGGAACAGGCAAAACGACAGCAGCACGAATTCTTGCTGATATCTTCAGAGAAAACGGGGTGTTGAAAAAAGGACATCTGATAGAGACTGACAGGGCTGGCCTTGTCGCGGAATATGTGGGTCAGACGGCAATAAAAACCAATAAAATCATTGATTCAGCCTTGGATGGAGTCCTTTTCATTGACGAAGCATATACTTTGATAAGTGGCTCGAAGAATGACTTCGGGAATGAAGCAATTGCTACACTATTAAAAAGGATGGAAGACGACAGGGATAGGCTTGTGGTGGTCCTTGCCGGCTATTCCGATGAAATGAAACAGTTTATTTCATCCAATCCGGGTCTGGAATCCAGATTTACCAGATATATTGATTTTCCAGACTATACCGAAGAGGAATTGTATGACATATTCAGCAGAATGCTTGTTTCGCAAGGGTATAAGATCGATGTTCCGGGAGAAGCGGCAGTCAAGTTGCTTATTCATCAGAGATATATTCATAAAGATGAGAACTTTGGTAATGCACGATTTGTCAGGAATCTTTTCGAATCAATAATGATGAATCAGGCCAACCGTCTTGCTACTCAAAAAGCGGTCACCAATGATGACCTGCAACTCATAAATGATATGGATGTCGTTCCACTTTTTAAATAATGCCATTGTATGAAAACATTTGCTATCTGGCTGATAGACATAATCCGGTACATAGCCGGAATCATATTTTTCATAGTTGCCGTCCGTACCTGCGTAACCAATGAACAAATCGCATTCTGGGCAGTCATTTTAGGGGCGATATCCCTTTCCCCACTTCCATTAGGCACCGGTATTCTTATGTATATCGTACCGACAATATGTTCTGTGGTATTATCATATAATACTCCGCAGTTCATTATATTTATGATTTATCACGTCATTGCTTTATCATTGGCAATATTTTCAGCCATCTTTTTGTTCCGCAATTTTGATATCGTGACATCCAGAAGGTTCAGATATCACAATAGCCGTTTATCAGAATGGCAATTGCAATGGCTGTATTCAATCAAGAATTCAGCAAATGTCTATTTGTTTGTGATGTCTCTTATTTATATTTTATTGTTTTAAGATTCATTACAACATCCGATGAAAACCGGTCAGACAGATAAGTTTCACTTAAAGGAGATTGCATCTTGGGATAAAAGTATAATACCAGATCTTCAGAGAGGCCTGGTATGGAAACCCCGGCAGATGGAATTATTATGGGATTCGATTCTCAGAGGTTTCCCTATAGGTTCGTTCATATTTGCCGAGGCTACAGATGGCAAGGATTATCTGATGGACGGGCAACAACGATTCAATACCATTTCTTTAGGATTCAAAGATCCGGAAGAGGACGGAAATCCATCGTGCATTCTCTGGATCGATCTCGAGCCAAGGGGAAAGACTTCAAGAAAGTATTGGATCAAGGCAACAACAATATCGCATCCTTGGGGATATGCCAACAACGACGATTGCAGTGTCTTGAGTGCAGCACAAAGACGCGAAGCATTAAGTTTATATGGAATAGAAGGCAATATTTATCAGAATCCTATATCTTTATATGATGCTTGGCCTTCAGAAGCAGGATTTCCTGTCCCCCTATCCTGTATTCTTAATTCAGATGTAGAGGATGAAAATGCTTTTGAAAAAAGTCTGGAAGTCAATTTCAGAAAAGCCCGTAATAAATTCAAAAAGTTGCAATCCCTTGGCAATGAGGATATAAAACTATTGACGAAGCAGATATCATCATCTTATTATACAGTCGTCAAAAGGATGTATGATTATACTGTCGGCTATTCAAAATTAAGCAAAGAAGTATTCCAAGATAATACAGAAGATTCTGTGCAGAACACTTCCACTGCCCTTGAAGTCTTGTTTACCAGATTGAATACAGGAGGCACGCAGATCACATCGGAAGAATTGTTTTATTCTGCCATAAAATCATATTGGGGAGAAATTAAGGAAATCAATGATGAATTAGCCGGTAGATACCACGTGCCTGCAGTCAAACTGGCTATCCTTTCATTCCGCCTCTACAAGACATTGCAGTCCGGGATATATGAAAATGATCTCAGCATTTTGAAAATACGTGAGTTGGCCACTTCAGATGTTGATGACAAATCCAGGATAATAGAATTCTATGAGACGGAATTAGAGAACCTTCTGGCAGATATCAGTGCGTATTTTGACGATGAACGAATCCCGGCAATCATTAAAACCAGCCTGGTGAGAAATTCTACAGACGTTTTTCTTTTAATGATGTACTTGAGGAAGCGTCACGCTGATCTGGATGCATCAAAAGCCCTAGGTCTTATGCTGTATCTTCATTGGTTTGCAGATGACAGACATAAGCGGAAGGCAGTGAAATGCATCTTTGACGAATGTGTGAAGGAGGATGATAATGTGGATGTTTACGCTTCTATTCAACGGGGAATTTCCAATTGTCTTTTGAATGATTGGATTACGTTTCCTGTCACTCCTGATACACTGAGAGAAAACATCAGATCTTTGTGCAATCCTGATCAAAAATTTGAATTGCCGGATTCGGCTCTTTGGACAGACACATTCAATGTCGTAACGAATAATGGTTCATATTCGAACGAGATGCTGCTTCTTGCCCAAAAAGACTATATAAATGCGAAGTTTCCACAATATGATCCCGGAAACGAGTCAATGTGGCAGGAACATAACCGGCCGTGGGATTTTGATCATATAATACCGCAGGAATGGATAGCAGGCAGCAGGAGATATGGAATATACCAAGGCTTCTGCAAAAACTGGTTGAATAATATAGGAAATTTCGCTGCAATTCCATTCGAATTGAACAGGGCGAAGAAAAATGACAATGATTTTGAGGAATATACCCGGAATAGTGAAAAGTTATTGTTTGACTGGAATAAGTATAAAGAGATCAAGGAGAATCTGATAGAAGATAAGCAGTCCGCTATATTATTTGCCGAAACCACTGCGGATAGAATGCTTGAAATATATTCCAGGACATATCCACTCGTGCAACCTGTTCTTGATTTCGAAGCCTACAGACTTTGTGAATCTGCTTGTAAGAGAAAAGAGTTATTCGACAAGATACAGGCGACATTTAAGGATGCCATAGTCTCATTTGTAGTAAACAACAAGGAATATGAGATTGATGAACACGACATCATCAACTGGAGCAGGGACTGGATGTCGATAGGTATAGTCCGGGGCTCATATTACTATTGTCTGACGACCTCTCCACATTATATCAACAAAGAAATAGGTATCAGAAGAGCGCCCGAGCAGATGAAGACTGTTATGCCCGGGCACAGACATATTGACGGATACATTTATGACGAAGACAATCCTTGGTGGTATTGCTATAAACTTATACGAACCGATGATGCCGATATTCTGATAGATGAGTTAAGCAAGTTGGTTTAGCATTTCAAGATTATTTGTAAAGATTGAGTATGTTGCCGGCGTGTTCGATCATCCTATCCCTTAGGCAGGATGGCTCCACTTCCCTCATAGTGTCATTCAGGGGCAGGGTCTTGAAATAGTCCCTCTGCTTTCCCCACACTTTAAGTCTGATTGTCTGGGGTGTCAGATTGTGGAATAATCTCCCCAACAGGAATTGGACTGATGGGACAAAGGTTTCCGTAGATGGATATGATGTTCAGAACGGGTACTATTCCCTATCGTCAGGTAAAAAGGTAAAAGCCGTATGCGTATATCATCCGTCAGTCGGATATGATTGGAGTTTCCGGCATAAAGTGATTGAGAATTTCATTTGGAGAAATTGACTCTTGTTTTAGTCTTATTTTGTACAGATAAAATGTTTTTTCTTTGTTTTCTATACAAATAAGAACTATTTTTGCAAAAAAGATCAAGGTTATGAGGCCGCTGGTTAATATTGGAAATATACCTTTCGACATCAATGTATTGGCATCTCTGTTCCCAGGTTGCAGACATATAACAGAGAAGGCAAGAGCTCTTGTTGATTCTGGAAAGATCATCAGGCTGAAGAAAGGACTATACATTGCAAGTGAGCAGGAATCTGGAAAGCCATTCAACAGGTTCCTGATATCAAATCACATCTATGGTCCTTCGTATGTCAGTCAAAGTTCAGCATTAAGACATTATGGCCTCATACCGGAAAGGGTACACGCTGTACAAGCAGTGACTACAAAGCATTCGCGTGACTTTGAAACATCTATCGGATTTTTCAGATATACCGGTTGCTCTGACGAATATTTTCATATTGGTCTGAAGATAATGTTTGAGAGGGACGTAAACTTCTTGATTGCATCACCCGAAAAGGCACTTTGTGACCTTATAAATTTCAGTAAAGGCGTCAGCCTGCGTTTTGTAAAGGATGTCAGGACTTTCCTTGAAGATGACATCCGCTTTGATACCGATGCATTAGCGGACCTGGATATAGAAATCATAAGGAGATGCGCGCAACACAGCAGAAGGCAGAAGAGTATTGAAAACCTTATAAAGTACATTCAATATGAACGAGATCTTTAATCAGATGATGTCTCTCCACAGGAGAGAGGGAGCGGACGGAGAGAGGAATGCGCTTTACGAAGTAATGCAGCAGATTGTCCTCTGTGGTCTGTACAGAGGCGGTTTCTTTAATGAGGCTGCATTCTACTATAATATTTAATTAGCAAAGGTACGGTGACGCAAGAATAAGGGGAAATTTCAGATGTTGCAATTTTACAAAAACAAGAAAATCGCCCGATTTCTTTGATGAAACGGGCGATTTTGCTATTTCAGATTATCGACAAATTCAGTTGGTGTCATTCCTGTGATCTTCTGGAAATTTCTCCAAGCAGTGGAACGCTGGCGGTAGCCGACATAG
>JAZRBS010000058.1:0-80051 GCA_045635205.1 Candidatus Cryptobacteroides sp.
CGTATGAGATTGCCCCCGTTGTCGTAAGCTGCGTTCTGGAGGACAGACGATGAAGACTCTTGTCATAACAGGAGGCATCGGAAGCGGAAAGTCTGAAGTCTGCCGGATTCTCGAACGATACGGTGTGAAGGCAAGATATGAGGCTGATGCACGTGTTAAGGCACTTTATTCAGCTCATCCGACCCTTCTTGTCGATATCGAAAGAGCATTGGGATGCAGATTGAGAAATGACGATGGACAGTTTGTCCCGTCACTGCTTTCTGCAAGGATCTTCTCTGACAGGGATGCTCTTGAGAAGGTTGAGAGTCTGGTTTTCCCTGCATTGCTGGAAGACTATGAGGCATTTACCTCCGATAGAGGAGAAGAAGAGATCGGGATTTTCGAGTCCGCGACAATTCTGGAAAAGCCACATTTTGACGGCTTCGGAGATTATGTCATCCTTGTGGATGCTCCCTTTGAAGTCCGTCTTGAAAGGGCCTGCAGACGTGACGGAGCCGGACGTGAAGCCGTCCTCGCGAGAATGTCGAACCAGAAGCTTATGAATTCTCTTTCGGAAGGGAAGACAGACCCGAGGATAGATGCTGTGATCCTCAATGATTGCGATCTTGAGACGCTTGAGAAAAGAACTTTAGAAACAATGTCAGTCTTGTTTGGAGACTGGAGAAACGATAATATTTTAATTGAAGATAAAATGAAGACAGACCTTTCAAAGATCCTGGCGGTTTCAGGCCAGAGCGGATTGTTCCTTTATATTTCGCAGGCAAGGAATGGCGCTATTGTAGAGTCTCTTGCTGACAAGAAAAGAAGTTCTGTAGGTATGTCGAGCAAGATTACATCTCTTGCAGATATCTCGATTTATACCTATGATGAAGAGGTGAAACTTCAGCAGGTGTTCCTCAATATGCTTGAGGTGCTTGGAGATGAGAATGCCCCTTCAGCCAAATCAAAGCCAGAGGAACTTAAGGCGCTTTTTGAGAAGGCTCTTCCTGATTACGACCGCGACCGTTTCTATGTGTCGCATATGAAGAAGGTTGTCGAGTGGTATAACGCCCTCAAGAATTATGCTTCTCTTGACTTTGTCGATCTTGATGCAGAAGTAGAAGAGACAGAGACTTCCGAGCAGGAATAATTTATGACCGTGTCGAAAAAGAAGTTACAGACAGTGACCTTGGGATGTTCGAAGAACAAGGTTGATACAGAACATATCCTTTCCCAAGTGGAGCATCTTTATGAGATTGTTCCTGAGGGAGAGGATATACACGTTGATGTCCTCCTGCTCAATACCTGCGGATTCATTGGTGATGCAAAGGAGGAATCTATACAGGCTGTACTTGAGGCAGTTGAAAGAAAGAGCAGAGGAGAGGTTGGGAAGGTGATTGTATTCGGCTGTCTGTCACAACGTTATGCTTCCGAGTTGCCTGAACTTATTCCAGAGGTGGATGCCTGGTATGGTGCGCGTGAGTTCGATCCGGTGATCCGTGAACTTGGAGTAGAACCAGATGCCTCTAAGTCATCGTATAGATATCTCACCACTCCTTCGCATTATGCATATCTCAAGATTTCCGAAGGATGCGACAGAAGGTGTTCGTATTGCGCGATTCCTTTCATCCGCGGTGCGCATAAGTCTGTACCGATTGAACAACTTGTAGAAGAGGCAGAGCATCTTGCATCCAAAGGTGTGCGGGAACTTATCATAATAGCGCAGGATACCACCTATTATGGACTTGATCTGTACAGGAAGAGGGCATTGGCAGAATTGCTCCAGAAACTTTCTGAAGTAGAAGGCATAGAATGGATAAGGATTCATTATTCATATCCTGCCGCGTTCCCGGAGGATGTTCTCGATCAGATGGCTCACAATCCTAAGGTGTGCCGTTATATGGATATTCCTCTTCAGCATATCGCAGATAAAGTCCTTGATAATATGCATCGTAATGTGGATGGAGCCTGGACTCGTGAACTAATCCGCAAGATGCGCGAAAAGGTGCCTGGAGTAGTTCTCAGGACTACAATGATAGTCGGTCATCCGGGTGAAGGCAAGCGTGCTTTTGCAGAGTTGATGGATTTTGTACGTGAGGCGCGCTTTGAAAGGCTAGGTGCGTTCAAGTATTCCGAAGAAGAGGGTACGTTCGGAGCCGAGAATTTCAAGGATAGCATATCGGCCAAGGTCAAGCAGGAGAGGCTTGATGAACTTATGACCCTTCAGAGTGAGATATCTCTTGCATTCAATCAGTCACGCGTGGGGACGGAGATTGATGTGATAGTGGATGACTTTGTCGATGGCGTTTTCGTATGCAGAAGTGAATTCGAGAGTCCTGAGGTAGATGGCGAGATTCTTGTAAGATATGACTCTTCGGTCTTTGGAGATATAGATCCTTATTCTCTTACAGGTGACTTCATACGCGTGAGAGTCATCGGAGCAGATGAATATGACCTTATTGCCGAACCGTTGGATTTTTAAACCCAAAGGAATATGAAAAGAATCCTTGCCATTTGTTTAAGCGTCTCATTTCTCGCAGTTTCCTGCGGGCCTGTCAAACACGCTATCCACATTGAGATGCGTCATCCATCCAAGGTCGGTGTTGATCTTGCCGGAAGGAACGTCTCTGTCGTTTATCTTGAAAATGATAATAAGGTGGCCACAGATTTCAATGAGTCAATGGCAGACGGGTTTGCATATACTCTGGAGCAGGATTATGGAGCAGGTACTCCGATCAGCATATACAGGATGCGCCAGATGGCTGGTGCTGATTATTCTACCAGAGATTCCCTCTTCAATATTCTGATGGATACAGGGGCAGATGTCGTTTTCCTTTTTGATACCGTCAAGTTCGGTGCAATGACCGTCGGCGGCCCGGCAAGAGTGTCTTACCCTTCAAGTCCTGATTCGTCATACGTAAGCACCGGAAGCATTCCTTTTACAATGAAACTCTATTGCTATGATGGTATGGGCAAAGAGGATAAGGTGCAGGCCTTTGGAGGAAGCAGCATTTCAAGACCTGAGGTATATTCAAACGGAAAAGATGACAGTACCATAGCCGTGTCCAAGGCTTGGAAGGCACTTGGAAATGAAGGATGGGATGCAGGAGTGCAGGTTGCCGAGTCTTTTAAATCCCAGTGGAAGCACGAGCAATATTCCATAGTCTATTACAATGCCGATTCCTGGTATAAGGCTTTGGAAAAGGCGGAGCAATACGATTGGAAAGGTGCTATGGATATATGGATGAGCCTTCTTGGCACAAACGACCTGATGAAACGTGCCTGTGCCGAATTCAATATATCGGTTGCGTGCTATATGTTGGGTGATTATGCTCTTGCCTCAGAGTGGCTCGATCTTTCCGATAAAGACAATAAACTGCCTATATCCGATGCTATGCGCAAAAGGATTGATGCAAGAAAACGATAGAATATAATAAAACTCCAAGGCTGTACAGCAAGGCGGCATTGGCTCCCGAAAAGGGAGGGGACCCACGTCTGTGGGGAGGACCGCCGGCTGTACAGCCTTGGAGTTTTATTGTGCTATTTATTTGCTTCGGATGTCGCTACAAGATCAAGGGCTTCAGCAAGAATGGAAATCGGATTCTTCACCTCTTTCTCTGTTGACATTTCTATCTGCCACTTGCAGGTCTCGCAGTCGCAGGCAACGAAATCTGGCTTCAATCTGGCAATCTGGTCGAAAAGTGGCTTACCGATGGCCTGAGATACCTCATAATTCTCTTTCTTGAATCCGTATGTTCCTGCAATACCGCAGCAATTGCTGTCGAGGATTGTAAGATCGACTCCAGGAATCATTCTCAACAGTTCGGTAGAAAAAATTCCCCAACCAAGTCTTTCCATATGACAAGGAGTATGATAGGCAATCTTAGCCTTATAATCCTTCTTGAACACCAATTTGACCTTACCTTCGTCTATCAGTCTGTATATGAATCTTGTTGCGAGTTCGATGTAGTCCCTTACATCAGAATTGTCAATGCCCAGAAGGTGTGGGTACTCATCTCTGATTGTAAAGTTGCAGGATGACGATGCACCTATTACCGGCATCTGCCTTTCATATACACTCTTTCTGATGCTTTCGATATTATGTACGGCATTTTTCTTAGCCTTGTCAATCATACAGTTGGCAATCAGGGCTGTACCGCAGCATTTTTCTTTCTCAAGCAGATGAACGCCATAGCCTAGTGCATTCATAACGCTTACGAGATCTTTACCTAACTGAGGATAGTTGTAATTCACGTAGCAGCCGTGGAAGTAACTTACGTGGCGTTTGAATGTATCCTGGAACGACATAACATTCTTCTTGAACCAACTTTCGAAAGTCTTTGAAGAATACTTAGGGAATGTACGATGCTTATCCACTTTCAGTACAGCATCCATAACCACTTTTGTAGGCTTCAATCCGAGTGCGAAGTTCGCTACTGGAGCCACTTTGGTCACCACGCTGCCCATAAGATCAGTGCTGGCAAGAATCATATCCCTGAGTTTAGGCGCTTCTGTGTTGTATTTGATTCTAGCCGACTGTATGATGTCTCCGATCCTAACTCCGGACGGGCAGGCTACTTCACAACGCTTGCAATTAAGGCAATATTTAAGAGTATTGTCGAAGAATAGCCCTTTCTTCAGTCTGAGCCTTTCTCCATCGGGACCTGCCTGCTTAGGACCAGGGTAGAGCGGATTCACAGGTACGACGGGACAATATACTGTGCAGACAGTACATTTGATGCACTGCTCGAAATTATTCTCGCTTATGTTTTTCTCTTGCATTTTCATCTTAATCCCTCCTATTTTTCAAGTATGCTGTCAGCAGCCGCTAAGGCGGTAATTATTGCTGTACCGCCGCCGCATCCTTCATAAAGCGCATTGTATCCACCTACAACCGATCCGATCGCATACAGATTCTTTACTGCTTCACCATTTATGAATGCATTGAGTCCGGCATCAATTTTTGCACCGAATGAAATGTAATTCTGCTTATTCCAGAAATTACGGTCAAACCATTGGCTCCTTCCTTCATTATAGGAAAGGTCAATGCCGAATACGGGCTCATATACCTTGTCCGGTGTAGCGATGATTCCCTTACTGAAGAAACTTCCTGATGCCAATACAAAATGATCAGCCTCGACTTTGATGTCGTTGAAATTTGCAGTTTCGATTGCCTTGACTCTTCCGTCTTCAAATGTGGCCTTGAGTGCTGTATCACCAAGGAAGAATCGTCCTCCTGCTTTCTCAAACTCTGATTTGAGGGTCATCTGAGAACGGATTCCCGGAACAGACGGTGGCATAGTTGCGATGAACATAACCTTTGTGCCAAGTGTTTCGCGGATCTTCTCTACAATAGATGCATCCTTTAGTCCGAATACAGCCGGAAGAATTACCACATCCTCATCTTTTATAATAGACTTGATCTGAGCGACAGCCTTCTCCCAGATGCCTTCGCGATCCATAACACGGGCGATGTTGGTTGCTCTCATCTCGCTAGGATTCTTACGCAACCTTTCCATTTCTTCCAACTTGATTGCAGTTATCCTGCATTCTGTACCCTGTTTTTCGAAAGAGTCAGCAAGGAATTTGGTGTTGAAGTCCAGATAGCCGAGTATGTTGACTATCAATGCCTTGTTTCCGATCTTTTCATCTTTGGATGCAAGAGGAGTGAAATCACTCAGGGTCAACCAGGCAGCCTTTCGTTCACCTGTTGGTGTCACTCTCCAACTATTATGTTCTGCACTGCCGCATACATTGATGCCGCAGTCTTTGAGAAACGGTACAGCCTCTTCTGCATATTTCCTGACCTTATCTGCTCCCAGGATAGCATACGGATGCTCCGGTGCCAATGACTTGATTGCCTCCAGAGGAGATTCTACCGGTGTACCATCCTGCAGTCTTCCAAGAAGGTCGAATGTTCCTGACGAAAAATGCATTGCACTTTGTCCGGCTGATATGATGGCACATTTCTTTCCTGCTTTCTGGAGCCTGATACCGCAGACAAGTCCTGCGAGGCCTCCACCTATTATTACAGTATCGAATCTCATAGTCTTATTCTGCTTTTATGGTTTCACATTCACCGCCTTCAATTCCACAGACACCAGCATAGATCCACTGCGAATATGCGCTTTCCCTCAATGTGTCTCCCCAACAGATAGGATACATTCCTTTCCACCTCTCGTTTACGAAGTTCTTGAGGTCGTTCTTTGCTCTGTCAGTGCATTTATGTGCATCTGCCAGCATTCCTGCTGCACGGCAGGCACAAAGTTCGCCCTGGCAGGTACCCATTCCGACTCTTGTACGGCGACGCAGATCCACCAGGTTATGTACATCGAGTTCGTCGATGGCATATTTTACTTCACCGACTGAAACTTCCTCGCATTCGCAGACTAGGCTGGCATCATACTCGTCTTTCAGGCCGATATTTACAGCCCTGGCTCCGTGACGGCCTACTGTCGCCTTATGTGTAGCGCCAGGCTTGGTCCAGGTCTTCTGTGATATTTCGTCGATGTTTTCCTTCTCCGATCCTGGAAGAGGTGTGTTCATTGTGATGCAGTTCTGCGCAACATTGAGTTTCCTGCATACCAGATCTGCAGCCCATTCCGCCATCAGACGGTAGGTCATAAGTTTACCTCCTGTGATGCTGATGAAGCCTTTCACACCATCACGAGTCTCGTGGTCAAGAAGTACGATACCACGGCTTATGTTTCTACCTGACGGATCATCATCCGTCGCAACAAGCGGTCTTACTCCTGCGTATGCCCTGAGGATACGGGTAGATGCAAGTTTCGGTGCCAGTTTTTCACCTTCCTGAAGCAGTACATCCACTTCGTCAGGGGTTACATACATATTGTCGCACTCTTCGAAAGGAATACGGCTTGATGTGGTACCGATAAGGCATATTGTATCTCCTGGGACGAGAATATCTGCATTGGCAGGCTTGCGGCAGCGGTTGAGAACAACATTATTGACGCGGTGGCCGAAAATCAGCAGGGCGCCCTTTGCCGGGAACATATTGATCTTCACGCCGGCAAGTTCAGCGATATGCTGCCCCCAGATACCTGCTGCATTGACTGTGATAGGAGCAAAGTATTGTTCTTTCTGTTTGGTTATGTGATTGAAGACTTCAATTCCCTTTACAGTGTCTCCATCCTTGATAAGACTGGTTACTTCGCTGTACACCAGTACTTTGGCTCCGTGCAGTTTAGCGTCTATCACATTGGCCGAGGTGAGTCGGAATGGATCGACTGCTCCATCCGGCACCTTGACTGCACCGATGATATCCGGATTGGCAGATGGCTCCATACGGAGTGCCTCTTTCGGATCGATGATCTCTGCATTGATTCCTGCTGCCAGACAGGATTCTACAAATTTTGCCTGATATCCGAGGTCATCTTCAGGAAGAGTAAGGAAGAGTCCTTCAGTCTCTTCCACACAATGGCGGGCAATCTTTCTCAGGATCATATTCTCCTTTATGCATTCTTCCGCTGACTCCTTGTCAGTTACTGCATATCTTGCACCGCTGTGCAGAAGACCGTGATTACGTCCAGTCGCTCCAGTTGCTATGTCGTGCCTTTCTACGAGCAGGACTTTCAGTCCGCGCAATGCGCAGTCTCTTGCTGTACCTGCGCCAGTAATGCCACCTCCGACAATGATGACATCAAATTCATTGTCTTTTGTCGCTATTCCCATAAATGTTGTACGGTATTAGAAATGTGCTATGTTGGTTATAAAACTTATTTCAAATTCGTTTTGTTCTGCTTTCTGGCCGACCTTCTTGCCTTTCTTTTCTTTATTCTGGCAGCCCTTTTAGCCTGTATCGCTTCTCTTTTGTGGATAATCATATTCTTGAGATTATCTCCCATATTTTCAGTAAAGAGAGGGAATCTGGCCTTGATATGAGCAATCTTTTCATTGATGAAAGAGTCGATATGCCTTTCTTTCTTGGCCTCGTGGATCTCATCGAATGTAATAAGAATGCAGGTCTCCTCGGCCTCGCTGAATTCGTGGTTGATGCCACCTCCGAACATTTTCATAGTAGGGGAGAGACTCATATAGGAATTGACAAGAGGAGGAATATTTACTCCGTGCTTACGTACTTCTGCATTCAGAAGCTTATAATCATCAGCAAATTCATCCGCGGTCAAGATGCTGTCCATATATGCTTTGTCTGTCTCGATCTTCAGCGGCTCGATCGGAGTTACAAGTTTTTCCTTGTCTCCAAAATGCTTGAATAGGAAATGCTGAATAAGATCCCTTGCCTCTCTGTTGTAGTCAGGATACATAGTCATCTTTCCGAAGAAATATTTCATATCAGGCTTTTCGATGGCCAGGGCTCCCAGACCATCCCACAGATTATCCAAGGCGAAGAGCGCTTTAGTGCCCGCCTGGCGGCTCTGATACTCAGGTGCAATGAAACTTCTTCCCAACTCGATAGTGTATGGAAGATAGTCATTGATGAATTTTTCAGAAAATCTGAACATATGTGAGGTGGCAAGGACAGGCTGTCCATTGTCGTCAAGTTTGATATCCGTTCCAAGAATATATCGGTATCCTCCAATGATCTTGTCAGCATCGGGATCCCACACGATGAGTTGCTGATAAGGATTCTCCATTGTGTCGAATTCATCGATGTCCATCGACATTCCGCTTCCGCCTCCGGAATCACGGAACGCCTCTTCGCGCAGTCTGGCGATTTCCATCATTGTATTGGGAGAATCGTGGTGGTTCACAATGTATATCTCATTGTGTCCCTTGTTGGTGTCTCTCAGTTTCTTGGCCGGAGTCAGTTCGGATTTGAGAATATCCGTACTGATTGGTGCAATGATAGGTTCCATATCTGTCAGGTTAGAGTTCGTATGCTTTCGCCCTTATCTCCTGAGCCCACTCATAATCCGACTTTGATTTGTCGAGGCTGGCAACAGGGATAGGCTTGCCGAATGTTATTCTGTATTTTCTTCCTGTACTTCTGTACATCTCGTCGGGCAGAAGCATCATAGCGAAATTGAATTTCAGCCCGAGTTTCTTCTGCAGATTCGCCACGCGGTAAAAGCGTTTTGAATTTTCCCCCTCAAAGTGGATGGGGACAATATCTCTTCCGCTCTCGCGACTCTTCTTTACAAATGACTTACCCCAAGGAAGATCGGTAATCTTGCCGTCAATCTTCCTTGAGCATAATCCTGCAGGGAATATAAGCATCTGATTGTCAGAATTATATACATCATTGACAAGTTTGGACAGATTCCTGGCCTGTCCTCCAAGTTTGTTGACCGGTATGCCTAAAGGAGCCATTCCTTTCAGGCTCATAAGCAGGTCATTCATCAGATACTTTATCTTTCCGTCGTACTCCTTGCCGATGATCGCTCCTAAAGTCACTCCGTCGATTGCTCCCAGCGGATGGTTGGATACAAATGTATATGTCCTCCCGTCTTTCGGAAGATTCTCAAGACCATTCACTTCTATTTCCACACCAAGGTATTTCAGGGAATTCTCGCAGAATTCCACCCCCACATATCCTTCTTTAAGATATCCGTTGATGTAGTCAAGATGCATAAATCTCTTGAACCAGTTGATGAAGAATTTAGGAATATACTTTGCTTTCTCACCGGCTTTGGATTCAATTACCTTTTCTATGTCAAGTATTTGTGGATCTCTTTCTTTCATCTGATATCGGTTTATTCAGCAAATTTAGTGATTTTATTCGACTTTCTTCACAGGATCGCAAGTTAATCCGACTCCTAGTTTCTTGAAAATCTTACGGTCAACCTCGCTGAGCATCACTGTCGAGTGTACCTGGCATCCATCAAGTTTAGGAAGTTGGTCAAGTGCCTTTCTGCAGTTTTCGTCAGTTATGCTGAGCATAGATATGGCTACGAGAACTTCGTCTGTGTGAAGACGAGGATTGTGGCCGTGCAGGAAGGAAACCTTGGTCTTCTGGATAGGTGCAATCATTTCTTCCGGAATCAGTTTCACGCTATGAGGGATCCCTGCCAGGTGTTTTGTGGCATTGAGTATGAGTGCTGCACTAGGCCCCAGAAGAGAACTTGTTCTTGATGTGATGATTGTTCCATCCTGAAGTTCTATGGCGGCAGTAGGTACTTCGTAGAGGTCTTTTCTTTCTCTTGCAGCCACAGTCGTACGGCGATATTCCGTAGTGAGTTTCGCCTGCTTGAGAATGAGGGATATCTTGTTGACTTCCTGCTCGTTGTTTCCTTTTTCAGCGAGGTTGCAGAGGGCATAGTAATATCGCCTGATGATTTCCTCTCTTGCGGCATTGCAGCATACGTCTTCGTCACTCATACAGAAGCCTATCATATTGACTCCCATATCTGTAGGCGATTTGTACGGACTTTCTCCGTATATTCCTTCGAAGAGGGCATTGAGTACAGGGAAAATCTCGATGTCACGGTTGTAACTTGCTGCTATTTCTCCGTATGCCTCGAAATGGAACGGGTCGATCATATTGACATCGTTCAGATCGGCTGTCGCTGCTTCGTATGCTATATTGACAGGGTGCTTGAGTGGCAAGTTCCACACTGGGAATGTCTCGAATTTCGCATATCCTGCCTTGGTGCCACGTTTGTTTTCGTGGTACAACTGACTAAGGCATACTGCCATTTTTCCGCTGCCCGGTCCGGGAGCCGTAACCACAACAAGCGGCCTGTTCGTCTCGACATAATCATTCTTTCCGAAACCTTCATCCGAATCTATAAGAGCCACGTTGTTCGGATACCCCTCGATGGTATAATGATAATACACCTTGATGCCGAGGCGTTCAAGACGTGCTCTGTATGAGTCGGCGCTGGCCTGACCGTTATAGTGGGTCATCACCACACTGCTTACATAAAATCCGACATTCTCGAATTCATTGCGCAGACGCAGCACGTCCTCGTCGTATGTTATACCGAGGTCACCACGCACCTTGTTCTTCTCAATGTCCTTGGCACTTATCACAATGATGATTTCAGACTCGTCCCTTAGTTGCTTGAGCATATCGAGTTTACTGTCTGGCTTGAATCCCGGCAGCACTCTGCTTGCGTGGTTGTCGTCGAACAGTTTTCCTCCGAATTCGAGGTAAAGTTTGTCACCGAACTGAGCGATACGCTTCTTGATCTGTTCGGATTGTATCCTAAGATATTTTTCGTTATCAAATCCCGTTTTCATACGGAATGCAAATATAACGATTCCGCGCTGACTCTGCAAGAAGAAAGTGCAAAAAAAAGAGTTGACCGAAGCCAACTCTCGTGTTTAGGCAGAACCGTAAGCCGGTTTCTGTTTTAATCTGTCATTTATCTTCGCAGCCTACCCCCTGGAAAGGAGCGGGCAGCCCCCTTACCCTTTCGGACATTCCAGTATATTTGGCCTTGCTGGACCTGGTGCCGTCACCGCCGTATGTCGCCATACAACGTCGTGAGCCCTTACCTCGCGGTTTCACCCTTACCCTTTCGGGCGGTTTGTTTTCTGTTACGGCATCCATAAGATTACTCCCATCTGTGCTTTCCACAGCAGGTTGCCCTTGCCAGTCCGGACTTTCCTCTGATGCAGCCGCATCAGAGGAAACAGATTACCCCCGTCGCCGATGGCGACAGCCCCGAGGGGCATACGGTCTTCACAAAGTTCAGACCGGCGACCTATTGTCCTTTTGTCTTTAAAAAAGACACGAACCCGGTCGCGTCGGCTGAAGCCGACTTGGTAACTATCCTCAAACGCAGCCGCATCAGCGACAGAAGCGTTCTACCTAATATTTCATTGAACTATTTGTATCCAAGTTTGCGCTCCATCCTGTCATTCTGGATATTCATTCTTTCAACCTCCTTTACGAGGGACGGAGTTATGTCTTCGCAATGCTTGTGGCACTGCATTGATTTAGAGTACATTCTGCCTATGCAGAAATTGCTGTGAGTACATCCGCTGCAGTGATTTTCGTCGGCCTTCATCTTGTTGACGAAGTCCGTGTCTTCGAGGACGGCACGACCCATCTGAAGCATCGGGAATCCCTTGTCGATGACTTCATCAGCGCTCTTGCGGTCAACGACTCCTCCTACATATACGAAAGGGAAGTCTGGCATCGCCTCACGGAATTTCAAGGCATCCTCCATAAAGAAGAGTTTCTTGAACGGCACTGTAGGGGCGACAATCTTACCGGCAATTGTCACTCCAGCCTTCAGCCACCATTTGCTCCACGGGAAATAGTGGACTATAGTCTTTACCGGGAACTGGCCGCGCATCACATACTGAGGATGACGGCTAACAAATCCTCCGGAAAGGACGATCGCCTCAATACCAAGATCGCGGAGTACTTTTGCCACTTCTATAAGTTCATCGGTCTCCTGGCCGCCTTTGAAACCGTCCCTTGTGTTCAGTTTTGCGAACAGTGCAACCTTTCCTTTTCCAGCCTTGACTGCCTTTTCGATGCACATCTTCATAAACCTCATACGGTTTTCGAGGCTTCCTCCGAATTCGTCACGTCGATGGTTTGTGTAAGGAGAAAGGAACTGTGATATCAGATAGCCGTGACCGGCGTGAATCTCAATGGCATCGAAGCCCGCCTCTATCGCCAGTTCTACTGCTCTCCCGTATGCATCTGCCACCTCGTTGATCTGCTCCATATTCATTTTCTGAACGAATGTAGGAGAGTAGAGGTTGAAGCCTCTGCTGGCTCCGTACGGCATACATCCGCAGATGCTTCTGTGGGACATATTGCCACAGTGTCCGAGTTGGATCGATGCCTTCGCACCTTCACTGTGTATGGCATCGGTAAGTTTCCTGAGTTCGGGAACGATCTCTTCACGCATCCATAACTGATTTTCGAAAGAGAGTCCGCTCCTGCATACTGCTGCGTATGCGACTGTAGTCATTCCGATCCCTCCTCGTGCTACTGCTGTGTGGTAGTCGAAGAGTTCCTTGGAGGGTCTTTGACCGGGACACATAGCCTCAAATGCCGCAGATCTTATCGTGCGGTTCTTCAGTTCAATCGGCCCGATCCTGTATGGTGTAAATAATTCGCTCATTACCAGATAAATGGAATAATGTGTTTCTTGTTAAGTTTCGTATATTCCTCTCCGAATTCCTTTTCGTATTTCTCGGTAAGTGACTTGGCACGGGGACCCAGGTTGGCGAAAGTCCACACGGCGAAGAGCAGTCCGGCCGGAGACCAGGTTAGGATCGCGTATCCTATCCATTCCGTAAATTCACCGAAATAATTTGCTGATGTCACATATTTGTAGAATCCCTTTCGAGGAATATAATGCTTGGTGTCGCCTGGCTTACGCAGGTTTCTGATCACGTGGTCGGAATGAAGGTTTATGCCCATTCCAAGGAAAAATACGATTGTTCCTATTATGAACTGCGGACTCCACAGCCATTCTGTCCCATACATTCCGGCTGGTGCTTCTCCGTAGAGCCATCCTCCGATGAGATAGGCGTTCAATGTGTTGAATGTCAGTCCCATAAACATAATGGCTATCGGCATAGTGCTCTTGCCTCTCATCATCAGAGGAAAGATGAAAGACCTCTGGAAATAATGAAGCAGGTAGAGACCGGCCATAATATATAACACGACATTTGAGTTGCCTGTGTCATTTCCCGACAATGCAAACCTGATGGTATAATATAGCAGGAAAATGAAGGCAGGAGCCTCCATAAGCACCCAGGCTGTCTTGTTGCTGATCTTCGGCCCCCAGTTGGAGGTAGAAAGATAGCCGTATCCGGCCTTGAAAAAGAAAAGTGCTATGAATACGATTACGGCCATCACGGCCATACAGGTCATTATTGTATAATAGGTGTTCATAATTTCCGGTTTGCCGTGCAAAGGTAATGAATATTTTTTCAAGTTGATTTTTTTCGTTACTTTTGTGCCTTTGACAGAATACATTTTTGCCCGAATGAGACATTTTGTGACAGCAATAATATTATCACTGCTTCTCGCAGCCTGTGGAGAAGCGCAAGTTAAGGAATACAGGCTTGATGTCGTGGCAGAATATCCTCACGATACAGAATCTTATACTCAAGGGCTTTTCATCAATGAAGGTCAGATGTATGAAAGTACAGGAGTCCACGGCAAGTCAACATTCAGAAAAGTGGATCTTGAGACGGGAAAGGCTATTGAAAGACTTGATTTCGACAAGAAGTATTTCGTGGAGGGATCGGTTATATGGAACGGTAATCTCTACATCCTCACCTGGGAGAGCAGACTGGCTTTCATTTATGATGCCGCCACACTGGAGTACAAATCGACTTGGAAATACCCTCGCGAAGGCTGGGGTATCACCACAGACGGAAAGCATCTGATAGCATCAGACGGAAGTGCGAATCTCTATTTTATGGATGAGAATTTCGCTCAGCAGAAGAAGATACTTGTAACGATAGAAGGCCGTCCGGTACGTTTCCTTAACGAACTGGAATATATTGATGGAAAGATATGGGCCAATGTCTATACTTCTGATGAGATTGTCATCATCAATCCAAAGGACGGAAAGATTGAAGGAGTGATTGACTGTAAAGGTCTTCTTCCGAAAGAATTGCGTACTCCTGCGACCGATGTACTCAATGGCATCGCATACGACCCTGTGGAAGACAGGATTTTCCTTACCGGAAAGAATTGGCCGAAACTTTATGAAGTGAAACTTGCAGAAGTCAGAAGATAGATTTACTTTTGCAGCACAAATACGAGGGAGCCTGTTACGGCTTCTATGCAGGGGTGCTCCGGCAACGGGGCTGAGATCATACCCGAGAACCTGATCCGGATAATGCCGGCGTAGGAAGCAGAATCTCACGTGCGCAATTGCGTACCCCCTTGCATTAATGTCATACATTATGCGAGGTTTTTTTATTGTTGCAGCGCTCAGTTCGCTGATCCCTTTCTTTGCACAAGGTGCAGAGAAAGAAGCGACCGATGAAAAGGTCGAGAAACTTGACAGTGCGGTTGTTGCCGCTTCACGTGCCGGTAAGGACACTCCTGTCACGTATTCGATGGTCTCACGCGATGAACTCAGGACCGCCAGTCCGATGAATTCTCTACCAATGTCTCTCTCTTTACAGCCTTCTGTGATATCCGTCAATGAAGGCGGAACCGGTTTGGGCTATTCGAAGATGACTGTCCGCGGCTCGAAAGGATCGCAGATAAATGTCACATTGAATGGCATCACTCTGAATGATGCCGAATCCCAGGAGGTGTTCTGGGTAAATATGCCTGCTTTGTCGAGCGTCCTGTCGAGTGTCCAACTTCAACGTGGCCTGGGTACTTCCGCTTCAGGCCCGGGAGCCTTCGGTGCAAGCATAAATATGAGTACAGCCTCTGTCGGGGCACAACCTTACGCCTCTGTTGACCTTGGGTATGGCTCATACAATACTTTCATTTCCACTGCGGCAGTTGGAACTGGACTTACCCGTAGCGGCCTATACTTCGATTTCGCCTTTTCGAAAGGTGTGACAGACGGGTATATACGAAATGCATACGCGGATGTGCAGTCGGCTTTTGCAGTCCTGGGATGGATGAATGGGAATAATTCCCTGCGTCTGACCTGGCTCTATGGCGAACAGCATACCGGTATCACCTGGCACGGAATAGACCTCGCGCAGTATGAAGCGGACAGAAGGTATAATCCGGCAGGAGAGTATTATGATGAATACGGCAACGTCCATTATTATGATAATGATACAGACAATTATACCCAACATCATCTTCAATTGAACTACACGCATCAGTTCCGATCAGATCTTGTCTGGACCACTACCTTCAATTGGACTAAAGGCGACGGATATTATGAAAATTACTGGTCGGGAGACACTTTTGCCGATTATAATTTTCCTTCTGATTTCACTTGGGAGCATTTTGATGAGAATGGTGATGTGTCGAAGCGTTTCGATGTCGGTTCTTCGGGCGACTTCATCATCCGGGAGGCTATGGACAATCATTATTTTGTCTTGAATTCCGATCTTAAATATTCATCTGACAATCTTTCTGTCACTGGTGGTGTAAATGTTTCACGATATGATGGCGACCACATAGGCAAGGTTCTCTGGAGCGACATCCTCGGAGATTCCTACGATTATGCATCACATTCCTGGTATCTTAATAACGGTCTCAAGCAAGAGGCTAATGTCTTTGCCCGAGCAGAATACAGGCCTTTGGATTGGCTTAATGTATACGCCGACCTTCAGTATAGAGGTGTGTCACTTGATATGTCGGGTCCTGATGATGACGGGATTCCTCTAGATTATTCCGCATTCTGGCATTTCCTTAATCCTCGTGCAGGAGCCTCATTCCGCTGGAGCCCTCGGAATATGGCATATATTTCTGCCGCTCTTGGACATCGTGAACCGGGAAGAAGCGATATAAAGGAGAATATCAAGAATGCCTGGAATGCATCACAGGCAGGTGTTGCAGGCGAGGAAGTGTCTCTGAAACCAGAGACTATGCTTGATGTCGAAATAGGATATTCATATACAGGTGAGAATCTTTCCTTGTCTGCCAATATATACTTGATGGAGTATAAGGATATGCTTCTTGAGACCGGAAGGCTTTCAAGCGTGGGATATGCCATCAAGGAGAATGTGGCAAGGAGTTGGAGAAGGGGCTTGGAACTCGCTGCAGCCTGGCAGGCCTTCGCTTGGCTCAGGGCTGATGCGAATCTGACATTGAGTACCAACAGGATAAAGGATTATGTAGAATATCTGCAGGTGATAGATGACAATTGGAATCAGACCGGAGCGACAGTCCCTGTACGATATGGAAATACAGTGATGCTTATGTCACCATCCGTGTCAGGAATGGGACGACTGACATTTACACCGTTTTGTGATGTATTCAGCAATTCATTGAAAACCACATCGTTGTCTCTGAGCGGGAAGTATGTCGGCAAACAATATCTCGACAACACGATGACTGAATCCCGTTCGATCCCATCATATTTTGTGAGCGATCTGTCTCTTTCCCACGTATTCAATCTCGGGAGCGGAAGCCTGGAACTCGGACTCCATATCGGCAACCTGTTCAACAATATGTATTATGCCGACGGATGGTGCTGGAAGAACAGTATGGAATCTGACGGGAGCATTGTCGATGGCATAGGAATTTATCCTCAGGCTCCAGCCAATTATATGCTGAAAGTCGGCTGGAAGTTCTGACGCGTATAGCGTTGACTACTAATGTTTTACGTAATATGCCTGCTGTAATAATACAGCAGGCATATTACGTAAGTCGTTGATTTGTAGGTGGATATGTGATTCTTATGATGGTCTGTTCCTACTGACTCTGTCAAGGTCGATTTTATGGAACTTGTATCCGAGGCGCTTGAGTTCGAGTGCCGCTCCTGTACGGAACATTACTTTTACTGTACGTGCGAATACGTGGAATGCCTTCACGGTCTGATGTTCTATGTGCTCGTGCTGAATGAAGGTGACTGCCTTCTGGGCGCAGCAAAGCAGTATGTTCATAATCTGTTTGGCTTCAACGGAATCCAGACTCATACCCAGAATATTCTGAACGATGAATTCGTCCATATCATCAAATCCGCGTGGGCCGTGGAGGCTTTCATATTTTGCACTATGGTGACGTCCCCAGTCTTTGTCCCACCATTGTGCAACTGCCATACCGGCATATCCGGCGCAGGCGATTGCAAACTCAGGATATGAATTTACCTCTGGAAGTGCCTCAGCGATATATTCCGGAGCCCATTCCTTCCATTTCTGATCGATATCCTCCGAGTTGAGAAGTTCGCCGTCCAGCATTCCAAGACTTGTGCACATTTTCAGAACCTCCCTCTGGAGATTCTCTTCGTATGTATCGTAATATTGTGTATTCTCTTCCATAGTTCCTTTCATTTTGAATTGCAAAGATAATAATAAATCGATAATCTGGTGCAGGTCTGATCTTTGTCGTCCAGGATCTGTCTTGTGTGGAATTGTTTTTGATGCAGGGGATTATGATGAAAGCAAATTCGGGAAATATCGGATTCGGAAGCGATGAGGCTCTGATGGAGGCTGTCTCTCAAGGAAGGACGGATGCGCTCAATGTGCTGATGGACAGATATATGTCTGCAGTGTATAGAATCTCATATCGTATCTTGTGTGATCGGGCTGATAGTGAGGTTGTTACGAGGAATGTTCTTATGAAGGCGTGGAGTGATGCACCGCGCTATGACGGCCGCTATAGCCTTATGGTCTGGATATATCAGATTGTCTGTCATCTCTGCATAGCCAGGCTCAGGCGTCGCCGGATTCTTGATCTTCTTTCTGTAACTTCTTCTTCAGTATATGAGATGTCTGCTCCTCAGTCACTGTCGCCGGAAGAAGATTACATTATAAAGGAGACTTGGGAGATTTTCTGCCGCGCTTCTAGAAATCTGTCCCCGAAACAAAGGATTGTCTTCACATTGCGTGACCTGGAGGGACTATCCACAGATGATATATCAGCCATTACCGGTCTGAATCAGGATCGGATCGACAGCAATATTCATATAGCACACCAACAAATCAGATCAGAACTGGAACATTATGGGAAAGTCAGATGATTACATATCTTTCAAGGCTTATATCGGTTATCTTGGAAAGGTGACCGGCCGTCCTGCAGATGCACATTCCATAAGAGAATCGGTGCTTTCCAAGGCTGCCGGACGAACTGAGATGCAGACTGCTCATCTTCTGTTGAAAAGATTGTCGGTTATAGTGGTTGCAATTGTTCTGACTGCATTCTGTGTTGCCTGCTATGCATATCTGAAATCCCGGCCAGAGACAGAAGATGTCAAGGTAAATAATTATGTCAAAAAATAGTTTTGCGTATCCCGATGGTCGCTGAAGGCCACTGAAAGGCATATATTTTGATTTTCAGGGATTGCATTAAATCTGAATCTATGCTTAATGAACAATCGAAACGAATTCAGACTTCTATCCTGAATGCTTTGGAGAAGAAGGCTCTTGTATGGTTGGCAAAGCGTCAACCAAGGTGGATGACCTCAGATATCCTCACTTTCATAGGTGTTGTCGGGGCAGTGATAGTTGCTCTGGGATACGCATTGTCCAATTATGACATCCGATGGCTTTGGCTGGCATCATTCGGTTTCTTTGTCAATTGGTACGGTGATTCGTTGGATGGTACTCTTGCCAGAGTCCGCAACACCCAGAGACCGATTTATGGCTTTTATCTAGATCATTGTGTAGATGGGGTAACGATGGCCATAATGTGCATAGGCGCAGGCCTTTCCGAAATGCTTAATCTTTACATTGCAATGGCCGTGCTTGTCGCGTATCTTCTTCTGTCCATTTCTGTGTATATAAATGCACATCTGAAAGGGGAGTTCAAACTTACCTTTGCCGGTATGGGACCGACGGAGTTCCGTCTTGTGATGGTTCTGGTGAATACGCTTTTCATATATGTCGCTCCAATACGCGGTTTTACGACTTCGTTTCATTGCTTGGGAACGGAAGTAGTATTTGGATCATTTGATTATGTGGGTATAGCTATCTTGTTGATACTTATTGCGATATATTGTCATAATTTCGTCGGTGACGCAAGAGGTTATGCTAAGGTTGATCCTTTGAAAGAGTGGGACGGACAATTGAAATAGCGAAGAAGTTCCCGAAGTTTGTTCTTGCAAACGGGCTCGGTACGGTCGTTGACACGGCCGTACTTTGGGTGCTGTCGCATTTTGTTTTTCACAGATATGCGGGTGATTATCTTCTGGCTCCTTTCCTGTCATTTGAATGTGCTGTGTTTACCAATTTCTGCAGTTCCTTCTTCTTTGTATGGAAAGATAGGGTACAGAAAGGGAGTGCAAGGACATTTTTGAGGAAATACATCTTATATAATATGTCATCCAGTATGACTTTTCTCGTGAAAATGGGTATTCTGCTGTTGATTGAACTGTTATTCGGATGGAATGTAGTAATCTGCAATCTTGCAGCGCTTTGCATTTCGGGAATCATTAATTTCAGTATGGGAGAATGGGTGATTTTCAGACAAAAGAATTGCTGAGTCTCGGAGAACTTGAAAATCTTGCTCCGATATTCCGAGGGAAAGTAGGAAATGCATTGGCGCGTGGCCTTATGCGTATGCTTTCTATTGACCGTATAAATGGGATCTATGCCAGGAATTGCGGATATATAGGGCCGGACTTCGCTTCTGCTGTGCTTACTGATGCGGGCATTGAATACAGGGTCTGTTGCGGAGGAGAAGTGGGCGATCTTTCTGCATTGATTCCTCAAGGCCCCTTTATAACTATAAGCAATCATCCTTGCGGCCATCTTGATGGAATTTCTCTTGTGGATATATTCGGCCATCTGCGTCCTGACTATAAGGTTATGGTCAATCGGATCCTGTCGCGTATAAAACCTCTTGAAGGAAATTTCATCACAGTGACTCCTACAGGAAATGACAGGCAGCCTCCGACAGGAGCGAGTGTGAAAGGAGTCAAGGAGGCTCTTTGCCATCTTAGGGATGGAGGTGCATTGGGCTTGTTCCCTTCAGGTGCTGTTTCCGATCTGAGTCTGAAGGATGGATGTGTGAGGGATAGAGAGTGGCAGGAATCGGTTGTAAGGCTCATAATGAAGGCGAAGGTGCCGGTGCTGCCTGTAAGATTTTTTGACGGCAATTCTATGTTCTATTATTCGCTCGGCCTTCTTGATTGGAGAATAAGGCTGCTTAGACTTCCTGCCGAGGTTTTCAATAAGAAAGGTTCTGTTATGCGGATTGGTATAGGGCCTTTGATTTCGGTTGAGGAACAGCAACGTTTTGGAAAAGATGTGGGAACATTCCGTGATTTTTTAAGACACAGTGTATATGATATGTCTCCAAGTTGCCAGACGGAGCATCAGCACATCAGGTAGGTTGGCAAAGAAAAGTATTTTGGTTAACTTTGCAGCGCTAATCGACTTATGATATGAAGAAATATTTTTGGATGCTGGCGATGCTTCTGCCGGTAGTAGCCTCAGCACAGAACGAGACATTGATTTCTGAACAGGATTCGATACCCTCTTTGATAGAGCGTATAATTGCGGAGCGTGAGGGTGGCTATAAGATAAGGAAGATCAGATCGAACATAAATCTGGAGTTCTACACTTCAGCCAATGCATATTTTACGGAGAATAATTTTGACGACCTGTCATTCAAGATCAATCGTGTACGTCTTGAAATACAAGGAAGGCTCAATGAACATATTTCATATCATTTCCGCCAGTCATTCAACAAATACAGCAATCCGCACTCGGTTGATAATCTTTCCTCATCAATAGAGTACGCCAACATTACCTGGCACGCATCCGACAGATTCAATCTCGTGGCCGGAAAGCAATTTGTCGCATTGGGAGGTTATGAAGCGTATGTCAATGCGTTGAGAGTCAGGGAATTCTGTGAGTTCAACAATAATGTGGCGGTATATCAGGCCGGTGTGATGGGAGTCGTGCAATTCAATCCTTCACAGCAACTGATACTTCAGGTAGTCAACAACCGAAGCGGCAGCGACAGCGATCTTTATATTTATGGACGTCCGGATGGAATAGAGGCGGCAAAATTCCCACTGCTGGCGACAATCAACTGGAACGGACTCTTTCTTGATGATGCCCTTCATTTCCGTTATGCGGCCTCTATGGGACAACTTGCCAAGGGAAAGAACATTTACTATCTCACTTGCGGAAATATCTATGAAAAATATCCTTTCGTAGCATATCTGGATGTGATGTACTCGAGGGAAGGTATTGATAGCCAGCAGCGTATCACCACGCTTCAGGGGCAGGGAAGAGGTATGCTTCCTGTCACAGCCCAGAATACCCAGTATCTTTCATTCATTGCCAATCTTGACTATCAGTTCCATCCAAAATGGAACGCATACATCAAAGGTGCGTACGAGACAGCAGGCATATATGAAGATAACGGCATCTTTGCAAAAGGAAGATATCTGACCTCGTGGAATGCACAGGCCTGCATCGAATGGTTCCCTTTCACTGAAGACAAGGGCTTCAAGGTATTTGCCCACTATCTGTATAAAGGCCACCAACTTGCGAAAAACGCTGAGATGTTGATGGCTTCAATGCCTCACACTCAGCGCATTTCATTGGGTCTTGTCTATGTGATACCGGTTCTTTAGTCCTTTTTGCTTCCCGGTCCCATAAATTTGTCGATGATGAGTGCGATGGCGCCATCACCTGTCACGTTGCAGGCTGTGCCGAAACTGTCCATCGCTATATACAGGGCAATCATCAGTGCCTGCGCCTCCTGGTCGAATCCAAGCATTGACTGGAGAAGGCCGAGGGCTGCCATAATAGCACCGCCGGGAACTCCCGGTGCTGCAACCATAGTGATACCAAGCATACAGATGAAGCCTGCGAACATTCCGAAATTGTAAGGCATTCCCTGCATAATCATAAGCGCAAGGGCACAGGCAACGATCTTCAATGTACTTCCGGACATATGTATAGTCGAGCAGAGAGGAATGGTGAATCCTGCTATATCCTCTGATACACCGTTCTTTTTTGCCTGAGCAAGGGTGACAGGGATTGTCGCTGCCGAGGATTGCGTGCCCAATGCAGTGAAATATGCCGGCAGCATTGTCCAGAGCAGCCTGAAAGGATTCCTGCGTACGAATCCTCCGGCAATCGCGAACTGGAGAATGAGGATGCCGATATGTATGAGGAAGATTATTCCGATGATCTTTATGAATACTGTGAGGATGGAGAATACCTGTCCGACGTATGTCATATTGAGGAATATACCGAATATGTAAAGCGGAAGCAACGGGATGATGGCCGAATTGATGGTCTTGATGATTACCTGTTCGAAATCGTGAAGGGCATCTTTCAGCGTCTTTCTGTCAAGTGCTGCCAGTCCGAGACCTAAGGTGAAAGCCAGTACAAGTGCCGTCATTACGCTCATCAGAGGAGGAATGGTCACTGTAAAATACGGACTGAGTTCTGCGGCAGAGGCAACTTCCTGAAGGGACGAGCCGCTCCGGATCATACCTGGGAATAGAGCCGCTCCTGTAAGATATGACACGAGACCGGCGAAAATCGTCGAACCGTATGCAATGGCTACTGTGACCAGAAGCATTTTACCTGCTGTCTTTCCGATGTCGGAAATGGCTGGCGCAACCAGACCTACTATGATAAGAGGTATGGCGAAACCAAGGAACTGGCTGAATATTCCATTGAATGTAACGAAGAGTCTTACTATCCACGAAGGTGCTATGAGTCCGAGTCCGATACCTAGTGCAATGGCTATCAGAATCTTCCCGAGAAGGCCGATTTTAAGTCTTTTCATAGATTAACAAATGTGTTATTGGTGGTAATTGTTTTGTTTTAATTGTTGATTTACAATATATTGTGTAAAATGTCACCAGAACTTATTCAGTTCGGCATTATACTCGAATCCTGCTTTGTCGAGCCTCTCTTCCAAATCATTCCTATCGATTTCCAAGTCATCGCAAAGTTCGTCTAGGCTTCCATAGAAGTCTCTCAGTTTCATATTTACCCAACTCATCAGCATAGCGGGATCTTTAGGATAATCTGTCATATATTTATGCCTTTTCTGCAAAGATAAAAAGACTTTCCTATATTTGCATTTGCTAAATTTAAAGATGTCAGAAAGATTATGTCATTCCAGTTTCAATGCGATTACAATGAAGGGGCTCATCCCAGGATTATCGAACGCCTCGTACAGACAAATATGGAGCAGACAGTGGGCTACGGCGAGGATGAATATTGTTCTGCAGCCCGTGAGGTTATAAAGAAATCTATAGGTAGAGAAGATGTAGATGTACATTTTCTTGTAGGTGGAACCCAGGCCAATGCAACAGTGATTTCTTCAATTCTTCGCCCTTATCAGGGTGTGATTTGCGCATCGACGGGACATATAAATGTTCACGAGACCGGTGCTATCGAACACAGCGGCCATAAAGTCCTGGCATTACCGGCAGTGGACGGCCTCCTTTCTGCGGAAGCAGTTGACAATATAATGAAGGAACATTATGCTGAAGACGGACCTGAACATACCGTACAGCCAGGGATGGTATATATTTCATTCTCCTCTGAAGTCGGGACAGTATATTCGTTGGCTCAACTGAAAGATATCAAGGCGGTATGCAGCAGATATGGACTTCCTCTTTTCATTGACGGTGCACGTATGGGATATGGTCTTGCTTCGGAAGGTTGTGATGTGACACTTTCTGATATAGCCACCCTTGCAGATGTGTTCTATCTTGGTGGAACCAAGCAGGGTGCCTTGTTCGGAGAGGCTGTGGTCATTGTAAATGATACGCTAAAGAAGGACTTCAGATATCATATCAAGCAAAATGGCGGAATGCTTGCCAAGGGGCGTCTTTTGGGCATCCAGTTCCTGACACTCTTTGAAGACGGATTGTATTTCGAACTGTCGTCCCACGCAGTCGCTCTGGCTATGAAGATCAGGGATGCATTCCGTGCGAAGGGTTATGCCTTCCTTGTGGAAAGTCCTAGCAATCAGCAGTTCCCGATTCTTGATGCCGAGACAATGGAAAGGCTTTCCAAAGATTTCAGATTCTCCCTCTGGCAGAAGATAGATGATGAACATACTGCTGTGCGTTTCTGCACCAGTTGGGCAACAAAGCCTGAAGCCGTTGATGCCCTTATTGCCTCAATCTGACAGTGACGCGTAAGTCGCTCATCTATAGTTGATTACATAAGACGCCTGCTGCAAAACTACAGCAGGCATTTTGCGTAAGTTGTTGTGGGATAGGGGGGTGCGTGTTACCGTGGCCACGGGATTGGATCTGGCGCGAGGGTCTGGGCAAGATAGTCATCGAATGTGATGTAGCGGGCTCCCATCGATTTCAGATGCGGGGTCTCCAACTGGCAGTCGATGATTCCTCCTCCCTGACTCTGTATATGTCCTGCGAGATGGATCAGAGCGAGTTTGGATGCGCTTGGAGCAAGAGAGAACATACTGTCTCCGATGAAGGCACGTCCGCAGACAAAGCCATATAGGCCTCCGACCAATTGATCTTCTTCCCATACTTCGACACTCTTGGCATATCCTTGTTCGTTCAGGATCATCCAGGTGTCGAGCAGGTCTGGTCCGAGCCAGGCATTGTCCTCTTCTATCCTGTCGTCAGTGCAGGCACATCCTGCCAATACATCGGGAAATGCTTCGTTTATCGAACATCTGTACCTGCGCTTGTTTCTGATGTTCCTCATAGAGTGGGAAATATGAATTTCATCCGAGTGGATCACGAATCTTTCCTGTGGCGCCCACCATATTATTGGTTCGTGTCTGAATGCGAAATAGGGGAAAATGCCCATAGAATAGGCTTTGGCGAGCCTCTCCGGGGTGATTTCGCCTCCAACAGCATAAAACCCGTCCGCGTTGCCGTAACGCGGATCGGGAAATGTGTCTGTATGATCCAGTTGGAATATCATATTTCAGTTTTCTAGAATTGCTTTCAACGACAATCCAGAGCAAGTTCTCCTTCATTGAGCGTGACTATGGCTGTGAAACCATCCTTATGCTCTCCGAACAGGATTTCCTTCATAAGCAGAGGAGTGAGGCGTGAGTTCAAAACTCTTTCTATCTCGCGTGCTCCATATTCAGGAGAAAAGCCTTCCTTGAGTAGTCTAGAGTATGCATCCTGCTGGATTTCGAGCCTTACATTCTGTGCTTCAAGACGTTTCTGCAGCCTCTTTATCTTCTCATCGAGGATCAGCGCTGCCATCTTTTCGTCCATATCGTTGAAAACGACCACAGAACTCAACCTGTTGATGAATTCCGGTGCAAAGACATTCTTCACTTCTTTTGCCATAGCCTCTCCTGCATTGACCTTGCGTTCGAATCCGACAGAAGCCTTGTGGGCGTATCTTGCTCCGGCGTTTGAAGTCATTATGAGCACGACATTGCGGAAATCGACCTTTCTGCCTTTATTGTCGGATATGACCGCATAATCCATAACCTGCAGAAGGAGGTTGTAGATATCTTCGTGTGCCTTTTCTATCTCATCCAGCAGCAGGACACAGTATGGATTCTTCCTTATGGTGTCTGTCAGTATTCCTCCGTCATCATAGCCGACATATCCGGCCGGTGAACCTATGAGTTTTGCTACGGAATGCTTTTCAGAGTATTCGCTCATATCGAACCGGTGCAGAGGAACACTCAGTTCTTCAGCCAGCACCTTAGATAGTTCGGTCTTGCCGACTCCCGTCGGACCCACGAACAGAAAACTGCCAATGGTCTTGTCACGGTCGAGAAGGCCTGCCTTTGACATAAGAATAGCCTCCGTGACCTTGCAGATGGCCTTGTCCTGGCCGTATATCCTTGTCTTTATCCTTTCCTCGAGCCTGTGGAGGTTGTCCGTTGATGAAGTTGTGCTTATATCTTCCTTACATATATCCTTCAGAGCGGTGAGGATGCATTCCTCGCCGACTTCCTTAAGCATCATTGTCTCACAGCACGCACCAGCCTGGTCGAGAAGGTCTATAGCCTTTTCAGGAAGACATCTGCCGTTGATATGCCTTATGCTCTTTTCTATGGCAAATCTGCATATTTCAGGTGTATATATTG
Source organism: Candidatus Cryptobacteroides sp. (assembly GCA_045635205.1). GTDB lineage: Bacteria > Bacteroidota > Bacteroidia > Bacteroidales > UBA932 > Cryptobacteroides. Next base: position 26,495 of record JAZRBS010000058.1, read on the forward strand.
CCTTGTGGCTCTCGCTCAGTTGAGGTATGCTGTTGCGTGTTATGATTTCGAATGTCTCATCAGCATCAGCCTCCTGCAATTCTATCCTGTTGAATATGCCCAGAATCCCCGGATTCAGATTTTCTACCTTCTTGATGTCCTCGTAAGTTGCAGATATGAGGCATTTTACGGCGCCCGATTTCAGGTAAGGAATCAATAGGCTCAATATATCTCTTGAGCCGTCGTCATTTCTGGAACCTCCGCCAAGAGAACGTAATTCGTCAATATAGACTATGGTGTCCTGCGACAGGGCGATTCCTTCCATCACTTCCTTGACCCTTATTTCCAGATCACCTCTGTACTGGGCTCCTCCAAGCAGCAGGGAAGTGTCCAGTTCGAGAAGATGCATTCCCTGAAGTTTTTCCGGCACCTGACTATCGGTGTCCTCGATCAGCCTTGCCGCTTCCGAGGCCAATGCTGTCTTTCCTACACCTCTCTCTCCGACGATCAGTATATTGGCTTTTCTATGACGGCATAGTGTCCGGAATAACCGGCTCATCTCTTCCTCTTTGCCGACGAAGTCGCCCATACTCTCGATTTCCCTGAAATATCTGCGCCAGTTCTGCAACCCTGTCTGAGTTTCCCCTTCGGAATACTCGAGGAGAGAGTTCAGAAAGTCGGGTATGCTGCAATCCAGACAGGATTCCAGATGAAATCTTGCGTATGAATCTTCGAGTTGGAAGATAGAGAATATGATATGATGAGTCTGGACAGTCTGAGCCATAGCCGAAGAGGCAGTTTCTGCTGCCTTTTCAAACAATTCCTGGGTCTGTGATGAGAATCCGATGGAAAGTTCCTGGCTTTCGGGCAAAGTGTCGAGGCCGTTTATGTATGTGTAGAGATTGTTCTCGAGTTCTTCGGCACGGCCGCAACTGCTCAGGGCTTCCCAGAAATCGCTGTTTCTAAGATACCCTGCAAGCAGATGTTCGGGCGTGAGGAATTCATTCCTCTTTTCAGTTGCTATGCCGTAGGCCTCTACAAGGGCTGCCGTTACGTTTGCAGTCTGATTGATAGGCATATTACCAGATGTTTATTCTTTCTTCAGGAGCAAGATACATTGCATCTCCTTCTTTTATGTCGAATGCTGCGTAGAAATCGTCGATATTCTTCAAAGCGGCATTTACGCGCCATTTTCCGAGCGAATGTACATCGGTCTTTGTCCTTCTCATAATTTCCTGAGGTCTGAGATTCTGTGCCCAGAGATTCGCATAGCCGATGTAGAATCGCTGATTATGTGTGAAACCGTCTATGTCAGCAGGAGTCTCCTTGCCTTTGAGAGTGTTCATATAAGCCTGATGCGCTACGAGGAGACCGCCCTGGTCAGCGATGTTTTCACCGAGTGTATATGATCCGTCAGCGTGGAGGCTGTCGAGAACGACGATCTTGTCATACTGCTCCACAAGTACTTGGGCGCGAGCATTGAACTTTTCTTCATCTTCCTCAGTCCACCAGGCGCTGATGTTTCCGTCCTTGTCGTAATTTCTTCCCTGATCGTCGAATCCGTGGGTCATTTCGTGTCCGATCACCACACCGATTCCACCATAATTGACAGCATCGTCAGCATCGGCATTGAAGAACGGTGGCTGGAGGATTGCAGCAGGGAAGCATATTTCGTTGGTTGTAGGGTTATAATAAGCGTTCACTGTCTGTGGGCTCATTCCCCATTCTGTGCGGTCAACAGGCTGACCCTCGTCTTTCATCATATCATTGTGTGCGAAGATATTGGCACGGCAGATGTTAGCCCAGTATGAATCGTTCTTGATCTCAAGGGCGGTATAATCCTTCCATTTGTCGGGATAGCCAACCTTTACGATGAATGTGCCGAGTTTCTCCTGAGCCTTCGCCTTTGTCTCGTCGCTCATCCACTCCAATGCATTTATGCGCTCTCCAAGGGCTGTCTGAAGATTTGCAACCATTTCGAGCATTTTCTCTTTTGAGGATGCCGGGAAATATTTTTCAACATACATCTGTCCGAATGCCTCAGCAAGAGATCTGTTCACCACAGCAAGCGAACTCTTCCAACGAGGCTGGAGTTTTTCCTTGCCCTGAAGTGCTCTGCCGTAGAAATCAAAATTTGCATTGACAAAGTCGTCGCTAAGATAATTGGCGGCAGAGTTGAGAAGTTTGAATGCGAGGTAGTCCTTCTGCTGTTCCAATGACGCTTTCTTGAGCACTTCTGTGAGTCCGGCAAAGAAAGTCACCTGTCCTGCATTAAGTTCCTCTGACTTGCAGATGCCTGTCTCCTTGAAGAAAATCTCCCAGTCTATGAAGTTGAATCTGGATGTGAACTCCTTGATGGTCATCTTGTTATAATTCTTGTGTACATCCCTCAACGTCGCTCTGTCAACAGATACCTTTGCAATCTCTGTCTCGAGGTCGAGAACAGCCTCTGCGGCCTCTGCAGCCTCCTGCTCCTGATATCCGGCAAGAGTGAACAATTTGTTGATGTATGCATTGTAGGCATTTCTGATCTTGAGCGTGTTGTCGTCGTTCTGGAGATAGTAGTCCCTGTCTCCCATAGAAATACCTCCCTGATAGAATTGCAGCAGGTTCATCGTACTGTTCTTGTCATCTGCACCGATATAGAATCCGAAGAACGGACTGGCGCTTTCCACGTGCATCTTTCCAGCCATTGCGCTGAGTCCCTTGATGTCTGATATTGCCTTGATGGCTTCCAGTTGAGCCATTACCGGAGCGGCTCCGTCGGCATTACGCTTCAGACTGTCAAGTCCCATTGCATACATCATCTGTATCTTGGCTCCTACACTTCCTTCCTCTTGGGGCTTTGAATTGAGTTCTTCAATGAGCACCTTGAGTTTTTCCTGATTCTCTTTTTCCAACTGGTCGAAGATGCCGTATCTGGCATATTCCGGAGTCAATGGATTCGCTTCCATCCATCCTCCGCAGGCATATTGGTAGAAGTCTTCTGCTGGTGCTGTAGTGTTGTCGAAATTTGCAAGATCAATGGCAGGTTTGCCTGCCTCCTTGTCCTGTGCGCAGCCGGCCAGAGCCATCACTGCGATCCCGAATGAGATTAAATGTTTGTTCATATCTGATGTTTTATTGTATTTCAAATCTTAGAGGAAAACCCTCGGCCCTGGCCATTGCAGTGGCTTTTGCTACCTTGCTTCTTGCTATGTCAAGGGTATAACTGGCGACTATCGCCTTCTGATGCAAATGTGTGGTTTCCGCAATGTTATATGCTTCATTCTGAGTTTTGTTGAAAACCGTCATCATCACCATTATCACGAATTCGAATGTAGTGAAGTCGTCATTAAGGATGATGACGTTGTATTTCCTTGGCTCCTTGGGTGCGGATTTCAGGACAGTCCTGCCCTGTTTCTGACTTTCTTCCTGTGCCATATTATTCTATATTGTACTTCTCGTGGATATGTCTGCACCAGTAAACGAACGGTGTGTCCAGAAGACTGGTTACAAAGAATATCAGATAACTGCTGATGATGATCGAAACCAGAGTGCCTGTGTCATATACTCCGTAGAATGCGCAGAATGTGTAAAGTACCGTATTGATCATCTGCGATATCATTGTCGAACCGTTGTTTCTGATCCAGAGGCCTTTCTTCTCGTCTTTGAAATGCTTTCTGCACCAGTCCCACCATTTGTGGTACAGCCACACATCCGTCAATTGGGACACCAGATATACAAGCAGTGAAGCACATACTATACGCGGGGTGCTTCTGAATATTATGTGGAATCCTTCGCTGGCCCAGTCGTCTATGCTTGGCGTGTAGAGAAGCCACATCTGAGATATGGCAATGAACACAATGGAACATAAAGTACTGATTATCACAGCCTTGCTTGCATCTTTCCGGCTGTGGTTTTCACTCAGTATGTCAGTGATGAGGAAAGTGCTGGCAAACAACACGTTACCTAGTGTCATATCGATTCCGAATGCACGGACAAGCAGCATTACTTCAATATTGGCAAGAATCGTGGCGAGCACACTGAAGGCCAGCAGGCCGTTCTTTCCGAAGAAGCGGTAGAAAGCCACAACTCCGCCGTATATTATGATGAAAGATAGTATGATAAGTATTTCGTTGGTCATATTGCATAATTGTTTCAAATGGCAAAATTAAGAAACTGTTTGAAATTTTGGTTAGAAAACATCAGTTTCTGATATTTTGATGCGCGTTTTAGTAAAAAATGGTATATTTGCAACTTGTATGAATTTATAAACCAAAACTCCATTATTATGAGTGAAGAGATCATCCCTGGTGTTGAATTGACACCAGATGTAGCAGTTGCTGAGCCTGTGGAAATTGCAGAGCCAGCGGTAAATTATTCTGAGAAGACTTTGGCAGACCTTATAAGGCTGTTTGAGGAACTTGTCCAGAACGAAGAAAGAATGAAGATGTCCAAGGAGGCTGAAGCCATCAAGGCGGCTTTCTACAAGAGGCTTCAGAAAGAAAAGGCAGATGCAGGACTTGGTGCAGTGGAAGTTCCGGCTGAAACTGAAGAAACAGAAGATGCAGAGGCTCCTGCAGAGGATGTAGTGAGCGAGAACCCTTTTGCCGAGATTGAAAGAGGCTTCAAGGATCTATATAACCGATATAAGAAAGAGCGTGCTGAATACAACAGGCAACTCGAAAAGGAACGTGAAGACAACCTTGCTGCAAAAGAGGCTGTCATTGCCGATCTCAAGGCTCTTCTCGAGAAGCAGGAAGATGTCAATGCGACATTCCCTGAGTTCCGCGAGATCCAGAACAGATGGAGGGCTATCGGACCGGTTCCTGCACAGAACTACAGGAACATCAATGAGACATATCAGTTGTATGTCGAGCAGTTCTATGATATGGTGAAGATCAACCGCGAACTCCGCGACCTCGACTTCAAGAAGAACCTTGAGGCAAAGGAACAGTTCTGCGAGTATGCTGAAAAACTTGCAGAGAATCCTAATGTGGTTGAGGCTTTCCGCGAACTTCAGAAACTCCACGAGCAGTGGAAGGAGTTCGGCCCGGTTGCAAAGGAATACAGAGATCAGATCTGGGATCGTTTCAAGGCAGCGACTGCAGTCATCAACAAGAAGTATCAGTCTTTCTTTGAGGACATCAAGGAGCAGCAGGCTGAAAACCTTGTAAAGAAGACAGCGCTTTGCGAGAAGGTTGAGGAGATTGCAGAGAGGGAAGTGACCAACTCAAATGAGTGGAATGCATTCTCAAAGGAAATCGAGGAGATCCAGAAGGAATGGAGAACCATCGGATTTGCTTCTAAGAAAGAGAATCAGAAGATATATGACCGTTTCCGTACTGCCTGCGACAAGTTCTATGGCCGTAAACGTGACTTCTACACTGATTATAAGGACAGCATCAATGCTAATCTTGAAAAGAAGATTTCTCTCTGCGAGGCTGCCGAAGCTCTCAAGTCAAGTACAGAGTGGAAGAAGGCCACCGATCAGTTCATCAATCTTCAGAAGCAGTGGAAGGAGATAGGTGCTGTACCACGCAAGAAGTCGGAGCAACTTTGGAAGAGATTCCGTGCAGCCTGCGACGAGTTCTTTGCCGAGCGCGACAAGAATGCAAAGCCGGAGAACGATTTCTACGGCAACCTCAAGGCAAAGCAGCGTCTGATAGAGGAAATCAAGGCTTACGAACTCAAGAATGATGATTCTGACGTGACTGCAATGCAGGATTTCCAGAAGAGATGGCAGGAGATCGGTTTTGTTCCGTTCAAGGAGAAAGACAATGTGGCTCAGGCATATAAGGAAGCATTGAATGCCAAGTTCCCTAACAGCGGACGCGGAAGCAACCGTAAAGGACGCGGAGGCAGACCGGCACTTTCAGAGAAAGATCGTCTCATACAGAAATACAACCAGTTGGAGCAGGACATCGTGACATACGAGAACAATATCGGTTTCTTCTCTATGTCAAAGAATTCTGCACCTCTTGTAAAGCAGATGGAAGAAAGGATCGCTCAGTCGAAGGAAGAACTCAAGGCTCTCGCAGAGCAGATCAGGGTTCTTTCCGAGACAGAGGAACAGGAATAATTCAAGTGGCGGTGGCCTGGAGGTCACCGTCAGTTTGTGTAACATTTATAGAATCAGATGAATAAGAGTAATTTGACAGGATTTGTCCTGATTTTTGCCATTGTGATGGGATTCTCGTGGTATCAGTCAAGACAGTATGCGAAACAGGTTGAGGCTCAGGCACAACTTGATTCCATTGCAAGGGTCGAGCAGATGGCTGCGATGGCTATGGACTCGATGAAAAGGGCGCAGGGAATTGTGCCTGAGACGGATGTCAATGTGATGACAATGCCGGCTTATAAGGATAGTCTCCTTACAGAGGCAAGACTTGCTTCACCCTCATATTATAAACTTGAGAACGATAAGGTAGAAATCGAGTTCACAACGAAAGGTGCCCAGCCATATTCCGTTAAGATCAAGGATTATAAGGCATACGACAGCACTGATCTTTACCTTATCAAGCCTCAGGCAAGTGAGTATGGCATCAGCATTTTTGCCGGCGAGAATATCAATACAAAGGATTTTGTATTCCAGGTTGCAGAGCATAACGACAGCACCATAGTGATGCAACTTCCTTTTGCCGGAGGCGGATGCATCCAGCAGAAGTTCTCTCTTGAGAGCGGCAGTTATATGATGAAGAATGAACTTTCGTTCGTGAATATGGGCGGAATCATTCCACGCAATGTGTCTATGCTCGACATAGACTGGTCAGTAGTGATCCCGCGTCTCGAGAAAGGATATAAGAATGAGAAGCAGTATTCAAAACTTGATTTCTACTTCGAAGGTGACAAGAAGCCTGAGGAAATCGGCCGCGGACGTGACGGAAGCGAACGTATCGATACAAGGTTCAAGTGGTTTGCATTCCAGCAGCAGTTCTTCTCTGCAATTATGACCGCAGGAACAGAGTTCTCTTCAGCAGACTGCAGCCTCAAGTTCTATTCCGAGGATGAGTACAAGTCTCAGGGCAATCTGATGGCCTGCACTGCAAAACTACGTTCAGATTTCCAGCCTGGTGCTGATAATGTGACCATTCCATACGAGTTCTATTTCGGACCTAATGACTACCGTACTCTGAAGTCTTACGACCAGAAGTATGAAAAGATCATCCCTCTTGGAGGATGGATGGTGGGTTGGTTCAGCCGTCTTGTGATCATTCCTTGCTTCGACTTCCTCGGAAGATTCATCAGCAACTATGGTCTTGTGATCCTCTTGATGACCATTTTCATCAAACTGCTTATATCGCCACTTACTATCAAGTCGTACAAGTCATCGGCCAAGATGCAGGTTATCAAGCCTGAAGTCGATAAACTCAATGCGAAGTATCCTAACGAGAAGGATGCGATGAAGAAGCAGCAGGCAATGATGGATCTGTACCAGAAGGCCGGTATCAGCCCTATGGGAGGCTGTCTGCCGATGCTCCTTCAGATGCCTATCCTCTTCGCGATGTTCCGTTTCTTCCCTGCATCCATCGAGTTGCGCCAGCAGAAGTTCCTTTGGGCTGACGACCTGAGTGCATACGACTCGATTGTAGATTTCGGATTCAATGTTCCTCTTCTGGGTGACCATCTTTCATTGTTCGCGCTTCTGATGGCCGTGACAATGTTCATATATTCAAAGATGACTTCATCTCAGATGTCCGACGATCCGAATATGGCGGGAATGAAGTTTATGAGCGTGTGGCTTATGCCTATAATGATGTTCTTCATCTGTAACAATCTTTCGGCAGCCCTCAGTTATTACTATCTTCTTTCAAACATCATCACAATGGGTATGACCTGGTATATCCGCAAGTTCGTAGTGACTGAGGAAAAGGTTCGTGCCGATATGATGTTGAGAGCCAATCAGCCTAAGAAAAAGTCGAAGTGGCAGCAGAGGCTTGAGGAAGCACAGAAGATGCAGGAGCAGATGCAGAAACAGCAGAAGCACAGATAATGAACTGTCATCCTGAACGAAGTGAAGGATCTGTATTATGATCAAAGAAACAATAAATCAATTGAACAACGAACTGCCAGCAACTGTAAAGTTGGTGGCAGTTTCCAAATTTCACCCGTTCGAAGCCATCGAAGAGGCATATCAGGCCGGCCAGAGGATATTTGCCGAGAGTCGTCCGCAGGAACTCCTGGCCAAGGTCAGAAGACTGGAGGAAATCCGTGCCGAAAAGGGAGAACCGGGCTATATGTCTGATATACAGTGGCATTTCATAGGTCATCTCCAGACAAACAAACTGAAGATGGTGCTTCCTTTTGTGTCTTTGGTACAGTCGGTTGACTCCCTGCGTCTTCTTGAGGCGATTGACAGGTGGGGCGCCGCGGAAGGCAAGATCACAGCTGTCCTTCTCGAACCACACGTTGCAGCAGAGCAGACCAAGCAAGGATTTTCAGGATCAGAAATATCGGAGATTCTTTCTCAGTCGGCGAGGTTTGTAAATATTCGTTTCAAGGGTATAATGGGAATGGCGACATTTACAGATGACGAGTCAGTGATTGAGTCCGATTTTGCCCGATTAAAAGCGGTTTTCGGTGATTCCATCGAGGCATTCCCGCATCTTCTGCCTGATTTTTCAGAACTGTCGATCGGAATGTCTGACGACTATCCAGTGGCCTTGAGATATGGTTCTACAATGGTCAGGATAGGGTCTATGATCTTTGGTGAAAGAAATTATTGATTATTTTTCACTTCAAAGGAAGTATTCTGCAACAATCTTCGTTATAAAGACATCATATCATAAATTACATATCCAATGAAAAATGTAGTGTCTTTTATTTCGAAGTTTTTACTCGCCTTGCTCGGTATAGGGCTGACATCTTGTAGTAGAGTAGAGTATGGATGTCCGTATGCCGATTTTGAGGCCAGAGGCGTTGTTTCCGATGAAGATGGCAATAAGATACAGGGGATCCGCGTGGTGGTCAGTGGCAAGTATGCCCCTAATGCCGGAATCCCTCAGACCGATACATTATGGACCAACCATAATGGTGAATACAGCAGCCGTTATGATGAATTCGCCTATATGCAAAGTGTCAGTCTTGAATTCGAAGATGTTGACGGCCCGGAAAACGGTGGGGAATTTCAGAAAGTAGAGGTTGAAGTTCCGGTATTTCAGGTAAAGGAAGGCGATGGCAATTGGTATCAGGGCTCTTATGGGGCAGGTGCTGATGTGACTATGATTAAGAAATAAAGATATGTCAGGACTATCTATCAAACAGAAGATTGCTCTGGAACTTCAGCGACAATTGGTTCTGGACAATGTGGAGAAGCATCCGTTGCGACAATTGTTCTGGGAATGCACGCTCAGATGCAATATGAAATGTCGTCATTGCGGAAGTGACTGCAAGGTGTCCGCTCTCCATCCGGATATGCCGTTCGAGGACTTTGAAAAGGTTCTGCGCCGTATCAAGGAGAAATACGACTCACATAAGGTGATGATTGTCGTTACCGGCGGTGAACCTCTGATGCGAAAGGATATAGAGCAGTGCGGACGAGCCATCTATGACCTGGAATTCCCTTGGGGAATGGTTTCCAACGGCCTTCTGATGACTCCGAAGAAGATTGACGGACTGCTTCGTGCCGGAATGCATTCGGCAACAATCAGTCTCGACGGTTTCCAGGAAGAGCACGAGTGGATGCGTGGCATACACGGTAGTTTCAAGAATGCATCAGAGGCCATCAGAATCCTTGCAAACGAGCCTTCCATCAAGTTTGATGTGGTGACTTGCGTCAATAACAAGAATTATGAGTCGCTCCCTCAATTCAAGGAATATCTCATCTCTCTCGGCTTGAAATCCTGGCGTCTTTTCACAGTTTTCCCTGTCGGAAGGGCAGCCCAGGATCCGGAACTTCAACTAAGCAATGAGCGCTTCCGCGGACTTATGGAGTTTATAAAGCAGACTCGCAAGGAAGGCCGTATAATGGCAAGTTACGGTTGCGAAGGATTTCTTGGCGAATATGAGGGATTGGTGCGTGACCATCTTTTCACTTGTCAGGCAGGTTTGAGTGTCAGTTCGGTTATGATAGACGGTTCGATCTCCGCCTGTGCCAGCATCCGCAGCGATCTGGCTCAGGGAAATATATATAAGGACGATTTCATTGATGTGTGGGAAAACCGCTATCAGCCATACCGCGACCGTTCGTGGATGAAGACAGGGGAGTGTGCCGACTGTAAATATTTCCGCTATTGCCAAGGAAACGGAATGCATCTTCGTGACCAGAACGGAGAACTTATATTGTGTCACCTTAAAAGACTTGATAAATGAGAAACTTGATTTTACGAATCTGCAGATGGCTCCTTCCGATGTTTGGAGTTTCAGCTGCCATCTCTTGTGATAATATCATACAGAGTCCCGATATGTATGGATGCCCTCCTGTACCGGAGTATGGCGTGCCTGTTATGGAGTACAGAATGTCCGGAAAAGTTGTTGATTCGGACACAGGCACACCTATAAAGGGAATTGCCGTGACTCATCGCGAGTTTGGCAGTACATTTGAACCGACCGATACGGTATTTACCGCTGAAAATGGCGATTTCCTGGTGGAAAATATGGGATTCCCTTCCGAAAAGATGATTCTCAAGTTTACCGATGTCGATGGTGAGGAAAATGGAGGAGAATATCAGGTCAAGGAGGTGACTGTGTCCCTTGTACAGACAGGAGGGGGCGATGGTAATTGGGATGAGGGGGATTTCGCCGCCGAAAATGTTGAAGTGACCCTTGAAAAGAAATAGGCAGTGTCCAATTGCTGTTGAAAGAAATATTTCAGACTTTGTGAGAAACTCCCGGATTTTCGGGAGTTTTATTTGTTTATGATAAATATAAGTCCTAATTTTGAAAAATTTTGTGAATTTTCCATCCTGAAGGAATCACAAATAACCCTAGAAATTACATAACAAACTAAATATCAAATTACTATGACCCTTAACAAGAAAACACTTGGGGGGGGGTATCTATATGACACTCCTCTCGTAACAACACTCGAATTCCAGAGTGAAGGAGTACTGTGCGGCAGCGACTTTACAGAAGGTGGCGGCGGCTCTTATGGCGAAGGCGATATCAATGATAACGGCGGATATTGATTGATGCGGCTATGAAAAAGATTTTCACAAGAATGTTTTTCATTGCTGCAGCAGCAATGACATTCGCCTCTTGCCAGAAGGAAATGACAGATCTTTCTAAGGAAACATTGTCTTTCAATCTGAATCTTAATGCCAATGTCGAGCAGACTAAGACTTATCTTGGTGATGATAATGTCGTGCTCTGGGGAACGAATGAGGCTGTAACTCTTTATGTAGGTTCCGGTAATGAATCAAAGTTCTTTGATTCTAATTCGACAGATGCTTTTGATGGCGAACCTTCTGCAAATTTTTCATTTGCAATTGATGGAGTCACAGAGGCTGAATCTTATACTCTCGGTGGTATTTATCCGGCATCCGTTTCTGCAGGAATTAATAATGAATCTGCAAAAGCCTACAAAATCGCTCTTCCAGAGACACAAAATGCTTATTTTGGTAATTACGACCCTAAGGCGTTCATTATGGTGCTCAAGCCAGATGTTGTAAATGAGATACCAGCTGAATATACTGCTTCTTTCCGTCGTGCAGTAGCTCTTAACAAGATCACGCTTACAAATGTGGCTGAGGATATAACATCAGTTGAAATAACAGTACCTGAAGGTAAATATCTGGCTGGCCGTCGTTATGTTGACCTTACAACTGCAAAGTTCGGTGAGATTTATGAAAACGGTGGAAGAACAAATACAATCAAGGTAAATTCCGATTTCGCAATTACAGATAATTCCATTGACGTGTGGTTTACTTCTTGGGGGGTAGAAATCGCTTCCGGAGAGCAACTGATCATAAAAATGGTCTCTGAAACTAGTACATATACTCGCACTATTACAGCAAGAGCAGAAGGTATAAATTTTGTTGAAGGGGATATGAATCTTCTCACAGTCAATATGGAGAATGCGGAAAAGGAATCACTTGAGGATTTCTCAGGTCAGTATCTGATTGCTGCAATGCCAGGTGCTTGGAACCTTATGAGTGGAACTAATCCTGGAAAATATTTTGATCGCCTCGACTCAAAAGTGACTACTGCTGCAGATGCCGTGAAGTGTTCTGATTTCTATGAGTTGGAGAATATTGAAGATTATGTATGGACTGTAGGACAGATGGAAGGTGGATATTCTATCAAAAATAATTCAACAAATAAGTATGTTTCGTATTCTGGTGGTTCAAATGATGCATATACCAGTGAGGCTCCAATCGCTTTTGCATTGTCGTTAAATGAAGGCGTGATGACAGTGGAGTCTGTTGCCGTATCAGGCAGAAAGTTGAAATATAATTCAAGCAGTCCTAGATTTGCATTCTATACAAGTGATCAGCAATCATTGTACTTTATCCCTTGGGTTCCTGATGAAACCCCTCGCATTTCTGTAAGTGAGACTGAAATTTCCGTTGATGCAGAAGCCACAGAGGTAACTTTCGAATACATAACCAAGAATATAACCGGTGATGTATCGGTGGAAGTTGCAGATGATGCTACTATGACCAATGTAAAGGCTTCAGCGAGCGAAGGAGTTGTAACAGTAACCTTTGATGAAAATGTTGATGCCGAGGGCAAGACTGCCACAATCATTCTTTCATACGATGGAGCAGTGTCTAAAGAGGTTGTAATCAATCAGGCTGCGGCAGGTGCGGTAAAGCAATACTATGTCAAGGTTACTTCTGCACCGGCAGACTGGAGTGGTACCTATCTTATTGTTTTTGATGATAATAAGGCACACGCAACAGTTAACGGGAAAGATTTTAAGGAAACTACTGAAGTATTGACAATTACAGATGGAAAGATTGAAGCAAATGATGCTGTTAATGCAGCGGCCGTTATTATCAGTAAAAATGGTAATGGTTATAACATTCTTCTTCCATCTAATTCATATCTAAAACTACTTACATCAAAAGCAGTGTCGGCTAGCGCAGAAAGTGTTACACTTTATCTATCATATGTAGATAATAATGATCAGACAGGTCATATCCGTATAAGTAACGATAGTAATTTCAACACAGGTTCTTATATTCTTTACCATCAGAGTACATATTTTAGGACTTATGCTGGCAAATTAACCACGGCTAATTATAAATTGCCAGACTTGTATCGTCTCACAGAGAATTAATGGAAGCAATTAATTGATGTTATTATTAGATCATTGGAATTAATCCTAGGGCGGCGGTCATTGTCGTGACGGTCGCCCTGTTTTTTTTAGCATCTTGAACGTTTTTCTGGCGATTTGTGGCCGAGGTGTGGCGGTGGGAGAGTTTCCGATGATGAATTTAAATAGTTTTTGTTTCTGTGATGCAAGATAATGATATGAACAAGTCTGGAAATTTTCGGGATGGGCGATGGCAGGTCGTTCGTCTGAAGTTTCTTGTGGATTTTCTGGCGGCGGCCGGGATTTCTACGGGGCGTGCTGCGGAACTGATGGGATTGACCCGTCAGGCGGTATATCATTGGCTTGCTAAGGATGATATGAAGATATCTCAGATCTGCAGGCTGTTCGAGCTCTGTGGCTACAGTATTGAATTCGGTTTGGATAAAGAGGCCGCTGGGACTTGCGCTCCCGTGTCTGTGACAATGAATCTCACAAAAGCCAATGAAAAAGGACGTCTTGACTTCCTCAAGAACGCCCTTTCCTGCCACGGTATTTCAAAAAATCGTCTTGCGGAGAGTCTGCACATAGGCTCCGCGACTCTCTATAACTGGTTCAAGGTTGATGACTGTCTCATTTCCTATATCTACCGGATCGCCGAAACTGAAGGTTTCACACTGAAAATCCGGATCGAGCCGAAAGTCAGCCTTTAAGTTCCTCGAGCATTGCTTTGGCTACTGCAGCCGATGCTCCGGAGCCTCCGAGAGCGTTGCGGATGTCGGCATAGTCTGACAACATCTTTTCGCGGTACTGCTTGTCTTCCAGCTGCAAACGTATTTCTTTCAGAATCATATCAGGATTGCAGTCGTCCTGGATGAATTCCTTGAATGCTCCTCTGTCTATGATCAGATTGCCGAGGCTGATGTACTTCAGTTTCACGATTCTTTTGGCTATCTGGTAGGTCAGGGGATTTCCTATATATCCTACGACCTGAGGAGTGTTGAACAGTACGGTCTCCAATGATGCTGTTCCTGAATTCACTACTGCTGCTTCGGCGTGTCTGATGATCGACTGTGTCTCACCGAAAAGCACGTGGATATATTTTCTGTTCCCTTCTGTCAGCCAAGGCTCATAATCGCTCATAGAACGTGCTGGTGCGCCACCTATTATGAATTGATAGTCAGCATATTGCGGAAGTCCCTTCATCTTTGCTGCAAATTCCGTCAGCACAGGCATCATCGTGCTGATCTCGCCTTTGCGGGATCCTGCGAGCATTGCGATAATCGGCTTGTCTTCCAATGAATTACGCTTCAGGAAATCTTCTTTTGTCTCGTTCATAGCGCTGGATCCGTCCACTGCGTCTATGAGCGGATTGCCTTTGTATATGAACGGGATCTCTTTCTTTGTGAAGTATGGTATTTCAAACGGGAATACGATGAACAGTCTGTCAACGTATGCCTTTAGTTTTTTGATTCTTCCTTCGCGTGAAGCCCAGACCTTGGGAGCGATGTAATAGAATACCTTGAATCCGGCTTTGTGAGCGAATTCGGCAATCTTGAAGTTGAAGCCGGGGTAGTCGATCAGGATGACTACGTCCGGTTTCCACTGAAGTATGTCCTTTTTGCAGAAAGAGACGTTGCCTAGGAGCATACGGGCTTTGACGAATACCTCTACAAATCCGATTATGGCTCCGTCCTTATAGTGGCGTACCAGGCCGGAAGGGAGGGCGGTTTCAAAGACGACCCCTCCCACTCCTGCGGAGCGGGTCGGCTCGCTGAAACAGTCCACCGGACTGTTTCCCAACCACTCGCCTGTCCCTGCGGCCAGGGGGGTAGCACGGTCTTTGAAACCGCCCTCCCTTCCGGTTACAGGACTGACCGATTCGGATTCAGCCCAGACCGATTCCATCAGGTCACCGCCCCAGAAACGGATTTCCGCCTGAGGATCTTCTGCATATATGCCTTTCATCAGATTGGATCCGTGGAGATCGCCTGATGCTTCACCTGCTATGATGTAGTATTTCATTATATTACGATTTGGTTTAGAGATCCTTCGCTGCCGCTCAGGATGACAAAAAAGTCGTCAGGATGACAAAAAAGTCGTCAGGATGAAATGGTTACAGAATTGCTTTCAGACGTTCTGTCTCTTCGTAGTCCGTACAGTCGATGTTATGTGCGACTACAGAAATATAACCTTCTGCAACCAGTCTATGGTCGGCATTCTCGCCATTGCGCGCGTCGTCCTGGAACTCTCCGACCATCATATATAGATCCTCTCCATCTTCAAGAACCGGATCGGAACTCTGGCCGAGCATCTCTGGAGTAATACCATATTTTGCATAATGCTGCAGATCCCAACTCTTGAATTCCTTGATCCATCGTCCCATACCCTGCACTCCGGTACGTACTCCTTTTATCTCCTCTGCCGGAATGTCGGGGAAATTCACATTATAATACACTCCGTGCTTCGACGGCCAATCCTTCATCAGTTTAGTGAATATGTCTCCGAAAAACTTTTCCACTCCGCTGAAATCTGCATCGGGATGGAGCGTGTCAAGTGAAACGCCTATGGCAGGAATACCGTTCAATGCTGCTTCTGCCGCTGCTCCAAGTGTACCGGAATAGCAGGATGCCGTTGAAGCGTTGGAGCCGTGATTTATGCCGGATACAACGACATCCGGAAAGTTCTCCAGGAACATTGTGTTCAGACCGAACTTCACGCAACTCGCCGGAGTGGCATCGACGTAATGCCATCCCTCCCCGAGATCTTTGTGGGCTATCTGCTTGAATCCAAGCGAGACAGCCATTGACATACCTGACTGATGCTTCTTCGGTGCAATCACTGTGACTTCTCCGAAACGGCTCATAATATCGGCAAGAACCCTTATGCCCTTAGCCTGATAGCCGTCATCGTTTGTTATAAGGATACGCATATTTCTTCTATTAATTTTCACACAAAGATAGCATTATATTCATAAAATTTTCTAAATTTGCACCGATTTTGTGGATATGGATCCACTCACATCTAAGGCTATTTAAAGTTTAACTTTATATAAAATTAATTAAACAATGATTAAAGTAGGTATTAACGGTTTCGGCCGTATCGGTCGTATGGTTTTCCGTGCGGCTGTTGAGAATTTCTCAAACGACATTCAGATCGTAGGTATCAATGACCTTCTCGAGCCAGAGTATCTTGCATATATGCTCAAGTATGACTCTGTTCACGGTCAGTTCAAGGGTGAAGTTGCTGTTGCTGACGGCGCTCTCGTTGTAAACGGTAACAAGATCCGCCTCACTGCAGAGATGGATCCTGCTAACCTCAAGTGGGACGAGGTTGGTGCTGATGTAGTTGTTGAGTCAACTGGTCTCTTCCTTGAGGATGAGAAGGCTCGCAAGCACATCCAGGCTGGTGCAAAGAAGGTGATTATGTCTGCTCCTTCAAAGGACGCTACTCCAATGTTCGTTTACGGTGTTAACCACGAGACTTACGCTGGTCAGGACATCATCTCTAACGCATCTTGTACAACTAACTGTCTTGCTCCTATCGCTAAGGTGCTCAACGACAAGTTCGGTATCGTAAAGGGTCTTATGACTACAGTTCACGCTGCAACTGCAACTCAGAAGACTGTTGACGGTCCTTCACGCAAGGACTGGAGAGGTGGTCGCGGTATCCTCGAGAACATCATCCCTTCATCTACAGGTGCTGCTAAGGCAGTAGGTAAGGTTCTTCCTGTTCTCAACGGCAAACTTACCGGTATGGCATTCCGCGTTCCTACTTCAGACGTTTCAGTTGTTGACCTTACTGTAGTTCTCGAGAAAGAGGCTACAATGGCAGAGATCTGCGCAGCAATGAAGGAGGCTTCTGAGGGCGAACTCAAGGGTATCCTTGGCTACACTGAGGATGCAGTTGTTTCAACTGACTTCCGTGGCTGCTCTAACACTTCTATCTTCGATGCTAAGGCAGGTATCAGCCTTGACGCTAACTTCGCAAAGGTTGTTTCTTGGTATGACAACGAGTGGGGTTACTCAAACAAGGTTCTTGAGATGGCTCGCGTAATCGCAAAGTAATTTGAAACTATTCAGATTATGATAATACCGCTCTCCTGCAAAGGGGGAGCGGTTTTTTGGAAGTCGTGATGACTTCCGTCCCGGTGTTTAGTAGTGATTGATTAATTGATATGAAGATTTCTGAAATTGACTCCAGACCGTCCTGGCTGGTGTCTCTGATTCCTTTTGTTGTACTTATTGCGGCTTTGGCTCTGGTCATAAAGGTGTTCGGAACGGATGCCCTTGCTGGAGCGAGTCAGGTGGCTCTTCTGTTCGGAGCAGGAGTCGTTGTCGCAATATCATTGATTTTCTATAAGATTCCTTGGAAGGTATTTGAGGATTCCATTCTTGACAATATCACTGCAGTAGGTACATCGATACTGATACTCCTGCTGATCGGTGCTGTGTCCGGATCCTGGATGATAAGCGGAGTAGTACCGACTATGATATATTATGGTATGAAGGTGATATTTCCGGAAATCTTCCTGTTCGCAACCAGCATAATCTGTGCACTGATCGCAGTGATGACAGGTAGTTCCTGGACGACAATAGCGACTGTAGGTGTGGCGTTGGTCGGAATCGGTACGGCACAGGGATATGACCCGGGTTGGATTGCCGGTGCAATCATTTCAGGGGCATATTTCGGCGACAAGGTCTCTCCTCTGTCTGATACGACGGTTCTGGCTTCATCATCTGCCGGAACCCCTTTGTTCACGCATATCCGCTTTATGATGGTGACGACGGTGCCTTCTTTTGCTATCACTCTGATAATATTCCTTGTAGTCAGTCTTACGCACGAAATTCCGGATGTGGCTCAGGTCGCAGACATTTCAAATGACCTTAAATCCACTTTCAACATTTCTCCGTGGCTCCTGCTCGTGCCGGTTGTGACGGCACTTCTTATTGTCAGAAAGGTCTCAGCAATCGTTACTTTGTTCATTGCCGCTCTCATAGCGGGCATCGCAGCCCTTTTCTTCCAGCCTCATATAATAGCAGCCGTTGCGAACGGGACTGCTCCTGACCCCTCGGCATCCCTTTCATTCTTAGAAGGATTCAAAGGACTTTTCATATCATATTATGGCACTACGGCAGTAGATACAGGCAATCTTGCACTCAACGACCTTATCGCAACAAAAGGTATGACTGGTATGCTGGGAACTGTATTCCTTATAATTGCGGCCGGTACATTCGGCGGTACCTTGATGGGCAGCGGTATGCTGCAGAGTCTGACAGATATGCTGACCAGATTCATTTCACGTCGAGTTACGATGGTCACATCCACTGTAGGGACAGGTATATTCGCCAATATGATAACTGGAGACCAGTATCTTTCGATTATCCTGACAAGCAGTCTTTATAAGAAACTTTATGAGAAAAGGGGATATGAGAGCAAACTTCTCAGCCGTTCGGTGGAAGATTCGGCAACAGTCGTTTCTGTGCTTATTCCTTGGAATTCCTGCGGTATGACACAGGCGACTGTATTGAAGGTGCCGACTCTGGAATATCTTCCATACTGCTTTTTCAATATTCTGTCACCGCTGATGTCAATTTTTATTGCTTCGATTGGCTACAAAATTGTTAGAAAATCCAAATAGTTTATTAAATTTGTGGGATAAACGGATTTAATTCCTAATTAAAAATATAAATTATGAAAGATCTTAAAGGAACAAAGACAGAAGCGAATCTTCAGACTGCTTTTGCCGGTGAGTCTATGGCTCGAAACAAGTACACTTACTATGCATCCAAGGCTAAGAAGGATGGATATGTTCAGATTGGCAAACTCTTCGAAGAGACTGCAAACAATGAGAAAGAGCACGCAAAGATCTGGTTCAAACTCCTTCACGGCGGTGAGATGCCTGATACTCCGGCAAATCTCCTTGATGCAGCAGAAGGTGAAAACTATGAGTGGACCGATATGTATGCAGGTTTTGCAGTAGAGGCACGCGAGGAAGGATTTGAAGAGATTGCTGCCCTTTTCGAAAAGGTTGCGGCTATCGAGAAGATGCACGAGGAGCGCTACCGTAAACTTCTTGCCAATGTACAGGGAGGACTTGTATTCTCACGCGACGAGGATATGATGTGGGAATGCTCTAACTGCGGTCATATCGTGATTGGACAGAAGGCTCCAGAAATCTGCCCTGTATGCAAGCACGCGAAGAGTTACTTTATGATCCATCCTGAAAATTATTGATAATCTCTTACATAAACATAAAGCGCGACCATCTGGCCGCGCTTTTGTTTATTATGGTCGGGATGCTGCTATTTTCTGAACAGCATTGCAATACCGATGTTCATAATGATATATGAAACAAAGGTCAGCATCACAATGAATGACCAGTTCAGACCCAGCAGAACAGTCAGCACACAGATCACGGTGATGACTCCGGCAAATCCGATGCGTTGCTTGTGTATCGGTGTGCCTGCCTTGACGTTCTTCTTGAATTTCATAGAGAACATCGGAATCTCACTTACCAGCAGAAGACATAATATCAAAGAACCTGCAGGTATGAAGAATCTTGTGCTTGCCCAATTATATAACACGCTTGTAGGATCATTGCTGATGTAGTATGCAAATGAACCGCATATCATAGCGCAGGCCGGAGTTGCAAGCCCGATGAAGTTGTCACTCTGACGCTCGTCAATATTGAATTTTGCCAGTCTCAATGCTGAAAATACCGCAATCAGAAGGGGAGTGTAGCACAGAATCGTATCTCCGTGGATCCCGTTCATCAGTTTATAAGTCATCAGCGCAGGGAGAACTCCGAAACTTACCATATCGGCAAGAGAGTCGAGTTCTTTTCCCATCGCGGAATATGCATTGAGAATTCTGGCAGAGAGACCGTCACAGAAGTCGCAGACAGCGGCGGCAAGCATCATATAGAATGCAATGTCGAATCTGCTGCTCATTGTGAAAATCACACCCAGAACCCCACACAGAAGGTTCATAGATGTGATTGTATTCGGTATATGTCTGATTATTCTCACTTCAGATAGTTTTTGAACGCAATACTATTTGAGGCCGAGTTTCTTGGCGATATGCTTTGGAAGAGCATCCTTGTGTACAACGATATTGAGAGTCTTGTACCTTACAAACGGGTCTGATGCATACCAAACGCCTTTGTATTTTCCTGTCTCGCCCCAAGAGTTCTTGACCATAAAGTATTTGTTGCCGTTCTGGTCCTGAGCCATACCGTAGATGTGCATACCGTGGTCATCGGTAGTTGTCTTGCGGTCATAGCCTTCCTGACGCATTTCCTGAGTGATTTCCATCTCTTTTGGAAGTTCTGCCTTCACTTCTTCTGCTGGCTTCTCGGCAGCCTTGCCTACCCAGCGTTCCTGATCTGAACCGGCAGCAGCCTTCTTCACTTCTACAGGCATAATTGCAAGTCCGTCACGAGTGAATCCCTTTTCGCTTACATCTGAGCCCCAGGCGATTGTGTAACCTTTATCAATGGCATTATACATCACTTCCATCATTTCGTCCATAGGAAGATTGTATGCAGAATCCCATCTCCAGTTGTCGCATACTTCGATGATGAAAGGCTCATAGAATGGATGATGTGTGAATGATGTAAGGTTTACATAATCGTCGTAGTTGATGCCGAGATGATCTCTGTAAGACTCAGGAGTATATTCAACTCCCTCCACTGTAAATGTCTCAGGAGCCTCTCCGAAATAGGCATTGAGAATGCCGTCAAGACCGTTTACCCACGCTGTGGTGAGTTTCCTGTTAGGATTCTGGCGGATGGCATCTACATATCCTTTGAGGACTGCGTCAAGTTCGCTCTGCTCTGGCATTTCTGTGCCATAGTTGAATCCTGAATATACATCCTGAGGAATGATGCCGTAGTCATCGATAACGTGAAGTACATCACCGAATGAACTTCCTGCAGCAAAATTGAGGTGGCCGTCGAGTCTCACATACTTGACTGCTCTGTCGTGATATGATCTTCCGACAACAAACATTTCAGAAAGATCGACTTCCTGTCCCTTTGTCCTGAGGATTTCAGACTCAATGAATGAGAGAGCAGAATAGCACCAGCAGGTACCGGAGCGATACTGATTCTTGATTGATGTCACTGGATTCTCCTTGATCACTGTGAATTCGTACTCAGGTCCTTGTGGAGCCTTTGGTGCCTGTGCAGCCGCTGAGATTGCGATAAGTCCGCAAAGTGCTGCAGAAAAGATTGATCTGATGTTCATACTATTATGGTTTATAAATTATTTTAAGCCCATTTCGCAAAGATAATAAAAATAAACTATTTTTGCATTAAATGATCAATGTACTTTATATACACGGTATGGGAGGAGGCGGTGATTCGCGTATCCCCTCCATTCTACGCACCGCTTTCGATGATAAAGGGGTCAATATCGTCGTACGTACATACGATTTCGATCCGGAGAAGGCTCACGTCCAGATCAGCCGGTGGGTGAGTGAACTATCTCCCTCACTCGTCATCGGTGAGTCCCTTGGATCGATTCACGCTCTGCGCATAAAGGGAGTTCCTCATATACTCATCTCGCCATCCCTTAATGCTCCGTTTTTTCTTGGCTACCTTTCTTGGCTTGCGTTGATACCGGGAGTGACAGCCTTGTTCGACAGAATATACAAGCCTAGGGAAGGGGACAGGCAGCCTTTGCATTTCAAATTTACTACCTTGCGTAAATATCTTCCACACGGCAAGGCGGCTTTGGCTCACAGCATACGATCAGGAAGCAACGATGTCTTCTTCGCTTTCTTCGGAACCAGGGATCATTACCGTAAATATGGGATAGTGAGTGTGAGGAAATGGAAAAAATACTTCGGAGATGATAGTGCAGTAATCTATGAGGGCACACATTTCACAGAAGAGGAACATATTCATAGTCTGATTATCCCGAAGATTGCCAATATGCTGGGTATAAATGAATAAAACACAAATGTTGATGAGGATAACATTTGTGTTTTATGCGTATTTGCTTAGATTCTTGCGATCAGATGGTTCTTCCCGGATAGGCTTTGAGGCCTTCCTCGAGAATGTGAAGTGCTTTTCGCATTTCATCCACTTCAAGTACGTATGCAATGCGGGCGTGGTTCAATCCCTTGCCTGGAGTCTTGTAGAATGAAGCGGCTGGGGTGACCATTGTGGTCTCGTTGTCAATTCTGAATTCCTCAAGCATCCACTTTGCGAATTTTTCCGTGTCATCAACCGGCAGTTCGGCGATTGTGTAGAATGCTCCCATAGGGACAGGTGTGAATACTCCTTCTATCTTGTTGAGCCCGTCAATCATAAAGTCTCTTCTCTTTATGTATTCTTCCTTGACTGCTTCGAAGTATTCGTCCGGTGTGTCGAGTGCTCCTATTGCAGCCATCTGTCCGAGAACAGGAGGGCAGAGACGTGCCTGCGCGAATTTCATCGCTGCTCCCATCACGTCCTTGTTGTGCGATACTATGCAGCCGACACGCGCGCCGCAAAGATTGTATCTTTTTGATACTGAATCAATAAGTACGACGTTCTGCTCAAGGCCAGGGATGTTCATCGCAGAGAAATGCGGCTCGTCCGTATAGCAGAATTCACGATATACTTCGTCCGAAAGAAGGAAAAGGTCGTGCTTTCTTGCGATCTCTCCAAGCGCCAGCATACTCTCTTTTGAGTATTGCGTGCCTGTAGGATTGCCTGGATTGCATACCAGAATGGCCTTTGTCTTTGGCGTGATGGCCTTTTCGAACTCTTCGATCGGCGGAATCTGGAAACCGTTCCTGATGTCGGTCGGAATGGCCTTCAGGGTGAGGCCGTTCATAAATGCAAACGTGTTGTAGTTTGTATAGAACGGTTCAAGAACAATCACTTCGTCACCAGGATTGCAAGTGATCTCAAGAGCCAGATTGACGCTTTCACTTCCTGCGATTGTGACTATCAGTTCATCCACGGTGATGTCGATGCCTATTTTACTATAGTATTTCTCCACGAGGCCTTTACGGAGTTCCATAATGCCGGCAGAGTGTGAATATGATACGTTTTCCAATGAGTATTTCCTGACTGCATCCAACGCGCATACAGGAGATTTAATGTCCGGCTGGCCAAGGTTGAGATGATATACTTTTACTCCTTGTTTCTTTGCTGCATCTGCAAAAGGAACCAGTTTTCTGATTGCAGAGGCTGGCATCTGTACTGCCTTCTCAGAGATTTTTGCCATATATTCTATACTGATTTGTTCGCTTATTTTATTTGGGCGTGCAAAGATAAGTATTTTTAAAAAACTCTCAATTGATTTTATTATCTTTGCAACTTATTTGTAGATATCATAGTATGGCAACATTCAGACAGAGGGCAATGGACGAGGCTGCATCTCACGGCAATGGTCGTTTTTACAATGAGGATGGGCCGGTTTCAAGGTATTTCGGACAGAATGTCCTTGACCTTGACAAGATGAGGGGCTATATGTCTCAACAGGCTTACGAGGCTGTGCTGGCATCGGTCAGGTACGGCGCCAAACTCGACAGAAGTGTGGCAAATGAGATAGCCTCCGGTATGAAGGCCTGGGCCATAGAGATGGGTGCGACTCATTATACGCATCTCTTTCAGCCTCTGACTGACTCCACGGCAGAGAAGCACGAGGCTTTCATTTCTGTAAAAGACGGAAAGGCTTTTGAGAAATTCAACGGAAGCGCTCTTGTCCAGCAGGAGCCTGATGCCTCCAGTTTTCCTAACGGAGGTTTGAGAAATACTTTCGAGGCTCGCGGATATTCTGCCTGGGATCCTTCTTCTCCTGTGTTCATAATGGATGGAACTCTTTGTATTCCATCGGTTTTCGTTTCATATACAGGTGAGGCTCTGGATACGAAGGCTCCTAATCTGAAGTCACTGCACGCATTGAGCGAGGCCGCAGTTGCCGTTGCTAATCTTTTTGATGAGAACGTAAAGTCTGTAAAGGTCAATCTTGGAGTCGAGCAGGAGTATTTCCTCGTTGACGAGTCGCTCTACAATGCCAGACCTGATCTGATGATGACCGGAAGGACTGTGATCGGCCATACATCCGCAAAAGACCAGCAACTTGAGGATCATTATTTCGGAGCAATACCGACCCGAGTAAGTTCCTTTATGAAGGATTTCGAGACAGAAGCCTACAAACTGGGCATTCTTCTCCAGACCCGTCATAATGAAGTGGCTCCGAATCAGTTCGAGTGCGCCCCTGTGTTCTGTGAGGCAACAAAGGCCATCGATCAGAATATGATGCTGATGATCATAATGCAGAAAGTGGCTGAGAAACATCATCTTAAGGTCATTTTTCACGAAAAGCCTTTCGATGGTGTGAACGGTTCAGGAAAGCATTGCAACTGGTCGATCACGACCGACACCGGAGTCAGTCTTCTTTCTCCGGGCAAGACTCCGACAAAGAACCTTCAGTTCCTTTCGTTCTATGCTTCGGTGCTCCGGGCTGTCCACAGACATCATTATCTGCTTATGGCGTCGGTGGCGACGTTGAGCAATTCTTACCGTCTTGGCGGAAATGAGGCTCCTCCTTCTGTAATGTCTGTGTTCTCCGGTTCTACCTTATACGGAGTTTTCCAGGCCATTATGAATATGAAGGATGTCAAGGAATCTGTGGATTCGAAGCAGGAATCGATCAAGATAGTGAATTCGATACCGGAGATTTTCCCTGACAATACCGACCGCAACCGAACCTCTCCTTTTGCTTTCACAGGCAACCGTTTCGAGTTCCGTGCGGTGGGATCTTCTCAAAATGTTGCCACAGCCGTGTGCGTGGTCAATTCCATAGTAGCCGAAAGCCTGAGGGAGTTCAGAAAATTTGTCGATGCTCTTGAGGCTGCAGGAGAAGAGCGTTCTTCCGCTGTTCTTGCTGTGGTGCGCAGATTCATCACCGAATCACGTGACATTATGTTCGAGGGTAACGGCTATAGCAAGGAATGGGAAATCGAGGCTGCGTCCCGCGGACTGAGGGCTGTCAGAAATGTTCCTGATGCATACGAAGTCTTCAACGAAGAAGCGACCGTTGAAATGTTTGGCAAACTCGGAGTTCTGGCTCCGAATGAGGTGCAGGCGAGGTTTGAGATTCTCAATGAGACATACGTCAAGAAACTCCAGATCGAAGCGCGAATTCTGGGTGATATCTGCCTGAGCCACGTCATTCCTGCCGCAGTGAAGTATCAGAACATTCTGATAGAAAATGTCAAGGGTTTCAAGGATATATTCGGTGATTCGTATATGAATTATTGTGCAGCGGAAGTTGAGACTTTGAAGAAGATTTCCGGCTATATCAACAATGTTTCAAAGGATGTGGAACTTCTTGTCGAGGCACGGAAAAAGGCCAACAGGATTGAAAATATTGCCGAAAGGGCAAAGGTCTATTCCCGCGACGTCAAGGATATGATGGATAAGATCCGTGAGAGCACCGATAACCTTGAAATGCTTATTGACAATGAAGTATGGCCTTTGCCGAAATATCGAGAGTTGCTGTTCTTCTAATGGCTGATTCTCAATATGTAACGAGTGATTATGTATATTGAAAGTATAACTCCGGAAGGTATAGAGAAACTAGAATACGCATCTTTTCCGGGAAAGATAATAGTGATAGACGCTGTCGGTGCTGAATTCAATAGAGCAATCAATTATCTGCGTGCTCAGAAGGTTATTGGATTCGACACTGAGACACGTCCTTGCTTTGCTCCGAATCAGCCGAGGTACGGGGTGTCCTTGCTTCAACTCTCCGGCCCCGGGAAGGCGTTTCTGTTCCGTGTCAAGAATATGGGAATGCACAGAAGATTGTGCAACCTTCTGGCGGATAAAAGGATAATCAAGGTTGGCGCGGCTATTCACGATGATATCCGGGGACTTCAGAAACTCAGAGAGTTCCAGCCTGGTGGTTTTGTTGATCTTCAGAAGATTGTATGCGAATATGGAATCCGCGACAAGAGTGTGAAGAAAATGTCGGCCATCATCCTCGGTTTCCGCATATCCAAGACTCAGCAACTTTCCAATTGGGAGGCTGAAACGCTTTCTGAATCGCAGTGCAAATATGCGGCTACGGATGCCTGGGTATGCAGAGAGATGTATCTCAAACTGATGAAGTCGGAAAAGAATCCATTGAAAGAAGAAGTTTTATGATAAAGATTATATTGAGAAAAGGCAGGGATGAGTCTCTGCGCAGGTTCCATCCCTGGGTGTTTTCCGGTGCAATTGCAGAGGTGCAGGGAAATCCGGCTGAAGGTGACATCGTTGCTGTATATGCTTCTGACGGCACTTTTCTGGCATACGGACATTATCAGATAGGCTCCATTGCCGTCCGTGTACTGAGTTTTGATGACAGTGCTCTTCGTCCTGATTTCTGGGAGATGATGCTCTCCAGAGCATTGAATGTCAGGGTTGCCTGTGGCTTGGACGGAAATTCTGCTACAGACTGCTACAGACTTGTTCACGGAGAAGGTGATAATCTTCCTGGGCTCATCATAGATTATTATGGCGGAGTCTGCGTTATGCAGGCACATTCTGTGGGAATGTTCAGAGCCAAAAAGCAGATAACGGACGCTTTGAAGAAAGTCTATGGAGATTCGCTCAAAGCAGTGTATGACAAGAGTTCAGGTACCGCTCCATTCAAGGCCGGTCTCGATCTTGTTGACGGATATATGTACCGCCGTGAAGATTTTTCGGATGATGAGCAGATTGTTCAGGAGAATGGCCATAAGTTCATCGTGAATTGGACAGAAGGTCAGAAGACGGGATTCTTTCTTGATCAGAGAGATAACAGAGCATTGGTAGGAAGCCTTTCCAAAGGACGTAATGTGCTGAATCTCTTTTGTTATACCGGTGGCTTCTCAATTTATGCTTTAGCATCTGGTGCAGTTCACGTTGATTCAGTTGACAGTTCACGTAAAGCAATGATGATGGTGGACAGGAATGTGGCTCTGAACGGTTTTGATGAGACTAAGCATACAAGTCTTTGTTGTGATGCCATCGATTATCTTCGTGATGTGCCCGAAGGAAAGTACGACCTGATGATTGTGGATCCTCCTGCATTTGCAAAGCATAGGGGAGCCCTTAAGAACGCTCTCAGAGCATATCAGAGACTTAATGCCGCTGCCATATCCAAAGTTGCACACGGAGGACTTGTATTCACATACAGTTGCTCGCAGGTTGTGGATAAAGAGGCTTTTGCCCTTGCTGTCTTCTCGGCTGCCGCACAGGCTGGAAGGAGCGTGAGGATCCTTGATCGTCTCAATCAGCCTTGCGACCATTCTGTAAATATATATCATCCGGAAGGAGAGTATCTTAAAGGCCTCCTTTTGTACGTAGAATAATATCAGACTATGAAATACCGTTTTATTATTGTGATGGCGGTTCTGTTTGCCGGGCTGCTGTGTCCATCTGCATCTGCTACTGATGTGAAGTGGGATTTTACTTCTGAGGGATTACCTTATTTAAAATATGAAGTCGGTACTTCTTCTGTAGATGATCTGTCTTATCTTATTGGAAATTATAAGATTAAAGTCAATGCTCACGCTAACGGTATTTATGA
Organism: Candidatus Cryptobacteroides sp.; assembly: GCA_045635205.1. Classification (GTDB taxonomy): domain Bacteria; phylum Bacteroidota; class Bacteroidia; order Bacteroidales; family UBA932; genus Cryptobacteroides. The sequence goes on from JAZRBS010000058.1 coordinate 54,212, forward strand.
AATGATTTCCGGCGAGCGTGTCTGGGCACGTTTCAATGCTGACCCGTCAAGACCGGAATATGGAAGCAATAGGGCAGTGGCGTATGTTGATGGGCGTGAGATCCCGCTTGCAGGCGAAGGCTCGCTTGCTGCAAGGCCAGGAAAATGTGACTTTTATGCAGGTGTAGGATTCGTCCGTTATGACTATGACCTTGGAGGTGGATTGAAGTGTTCGAGAATGATATCCGTTATGCCTTCCGATAAAGTCAATGAAGGCAGTCCGTTGTTTCTCGTCACGGTGACCTTTCACAATACCGGATCCGGTGCCAGAAAGATTGCTTACGATGAGGCTTTTTCGCCGTGCTTCATTCCTGCTTCCTACCAGCAGATTCCTGAAGATGAAAGGCCTCTTCGTTACCTTGTAAAGACAGATATATCCTTCCGTTGCATAACAGCATCATTCAGCCCGATTCCCCAGAAGTTCGTTCAATTTGCGACACCTTCGGCCAGGGCAATTGATGAATATGCTCCACAGTCTGTATTCCTGTATTGTGACAAAGCCTTTCTTGTAGTCAATGATGGGCAGTTGAAGGCCTCTGCAGATGAGGTGCGGTTGCGTTCCGGACGAAAGCATACTTATACGATTGCAATAGGTTTTGCCGCGGACGACAGCAAAGCGATGGCAGAGAGCGTAATAGCGAAGGCAGAAGAGGGCTCTTTCGGAGTATTTGCATCGATGTGGAAAAAGCGTCTTCCGGATTTTTCAGACGAGAGGGATATGGAAAGACGCAAAGCGATGTATTGCAGTGCTCACCGCGTAGAGGCATCGGCTGTATATAGTGACTATTTCAAGGAAACATATATCCCGGGATCTTCGGATATCGCTTACCGTTTCGGGGAGAATGTGTCCAACCGTGATCATATAAATGCTGCACTTCAGGCTTGCTATACCAATCCGGATCTTGCGAAATCTATCATACGTTACGTCCTGAAACAGACCACGTTTGACGGAATCGTTCCTGATAGCAATAAGGGTTATGGATATATCCCATCAGATGCTTATAAGGATAATAACATCCAACTTGATGTCTTTAATGCAATAGCCATATATCTTGAGAAAACCTCAGACTATGCTTTTCTGGAGGAATGGCTGACAGTGTATCCGATGGAACGCGGTGAAATGCAGTCGGTTATGAGTATTCTCGAAAGATATTTCCTGTATTTGCGGAATAATCCATCCCTTTCCTCAATGCGAATGGCGATGCAGTCGGCTTGCTTGGATCGCTTTGTAGCCCAGATGGAAAAATCCGGCCGCGCATCCGATCTTTATCTCAAGGCCTTGAAGGAATATGCCGCCAAAGCACGCGCACAGTTCCGTCCGCTTAATGAATATAATCTTGCGGAGATACCTTATCTTCTTGAATCAAAATCAGTTACTAATTCCGATAAACGCGACCTCCTCGACAGGATCATAAGTGACGATGCGGCGGATTTGCGTGCGGTCCCAGGACTCTCCACTTTTGATGGCATCGAGGCAAGTGCCCTGTTCCGTGATTCGCTGCAAATGATCGATATGGGAAACATTCCAGTCAAAGATGCAGCCTGGATAGTCTATTGTTATTATAGGCTAAAAGAATAACTCTATATCATTAAAAAGCGAAATAAATTTTGCAATTAAAGCAAAAGTCCCTATATTTGCAATCCCATTCGGGAAATGGTGCTTTGGCCGAGCGGTTAGGCACAGGTCTGCAAAACCTGCTACAGCGGTTCGATTCCGCTAGGCACCTCAAGAAAATGCCCTACAGATATCTGTAGGGCATTTTTCGTATTTAGACTTTCCCGCATCTTTCCCACATTTTTGAAGGTATAAAAAAGGCCTACGGAATGTTTCCCGCAGGCCAAGTGGAAAATTTTAGATCAGCTTTTCAGCATCTCTTGGCAAAGATAACCCAAAAATGTGGTAAATTTGCCTTCGGGAATCGGGCAAAAGTCCTGATTCCTAAATTTTTTTCTGCTTTTGTCCGATTTTCATTTTGTTCCACCTAAAACTAGATGAACTATGAAAATCTTTATCGACAATGGTCACGGTCTGATGACAGCTGGCAAACGCAGTCCTGACGGCCAGTTTCGTGAACCTTTCTACAATCGTGAAATCGCAAGACGTGTCGTGTCAGATCTCAGAGATAGAGGTCTTGATGCAGAGCTGCTGGTCCCTGAAGATGATGACATATCTTTGGCCGAACGTGTAAGGCGTGTAAATACCGCTTGTTTCCTCTTGGGCAAGCAGAATGTTATCTTGGTCAGCATTCACGTAAACGCCGCCGGAAACGGCTCAAAATGGCTCATTGCGACAGGATGGAGTGTCTATACCTGCAAGGGACAGACTGAGTCCGATAGATTGGCAGAGATTCTATGTGGGGCTGCCATCAAGAATTTCCCTGGACGCAGAATCAGGACTGACTTTTCTGATGGTGATTCTGACTGGGAGGAAGGATTCTACTTGCTCCGAAAATCACTTTGTGTGGCAGTTTTGACAGAGAACTTTTTTATGGATTCGAGATCTGACCTAGAGTATCTGCAGAGCAGAGCTGGTAAGCAGGCTGTGGTGGATACGCATGTTGAGGGAATTGTTGAGTATCTATGTAGCAAATAGCTTTTATTATAGCACCGGCGGCGGAATATACGCCCTCCGCCGCCTACAGATCAAGTGCTGCGCGAGCTCGACCTAAAGGCTCGCTCCGCACTTGACTGTTGCCTTGTTCCGGGACTTCATGAGAGATATTTATAGAAAGATAACCTCTCCACGAGTGTAGCCATAACTTGATGTCACGTTAAGTATCGCATCATCCCTCGTGGCGTATTCATAGCAATACTTAGTCTCGATATACAGATTTGTTCCGCAAATCTGATAAAAGTTGGAATCAATCCTAGTTAATTCTACTTCATATTTGCCGGTATCAATCTTAGTTGGTACATATACTGCCTTAGCATCTTTCACATTGCCATACGAGTCAAGGACCTTAGAGCCTGATTTAAGCTCCACTTTCTCATAGATACCGGCGATATCATAGCTACTGGCTTTTGAGGTTGATAATGATGATGACGATGTAAATAATAGTGTCATCAAGCATGTCAAAATAATAAACCTAAATGCTTTCATCTTCTACGATATTTACTTTGTTTGGCTTCGCAATATATTCGCCGTATACAGCTGGGATAAATGCTTCCATCTTCTCTCGAGCTTTATCTAGCTTAATCTCTTTAAGCACAAATGATTTCGTCATATCAATATTGTGTTTGAAGAAATTGATTATTTCAAGGGATGTTAATTTCTCGAAGGCAATTTCCTTAAACTGTTCGCGGGTATATCGGATGATCAAAACATATTGGTCTGTTGCTAGTGCACTGTTTTCTCCGCATCTCTGCGTAAATCCAGAAACCTCAACTTCTTGAATTTTTAAGCATGTGTTAAATATGATGCCAGCTACATACATAGAAAGTCCGCACACACAATTTGCATAATCCTCACGCAGATTTGTTTGGCTTTTACTTCTGATACTTCGCTTTCCTGAAGGGTTAACTACAATCTTATTTTGTGGCATATCTTCAATCTCAGGTAAATCCAAGTCAACAGTTACTTTACCCGTTGCATCGTCGTATGAAATGTCAAGGAAGTATTCCATAGGCAGCTCTTCTGCATCACTGGCAAATGCCTCATTTATCGCATTTAGTATAAACTCGCGACTACCATTGGAAAAGTTATTCATTGTCTGCATATATGCATCAAAGAAAGCATTTCTTTCTTCCTGCCATTTGATCATTTCTGCCTGGAATAACTCTTCAGCTCTTGTTTCGACGAAATTTGCCCTCAACTGCTTTTGCTCAGCTAAAGCCTTCTTCTTTTCGTTTAATCTTTCTGATGACTCGTTTAGTTTCTGCTTATACTCATCTTTTGTCTTTTGCCAAGCAGAATGACGTTCGTAGTATGTAATATCTATTCGTTTATCTACAAATTCCTTTCGGAGTCTTTTTTCTTTCCATGGCCAAAAGGCCTTTACTTCTGCAGCAGCCTGTTCTGTTAGTTCTTTGATAATATCTTCTCTTGTGGGTTCTCCTCCAGAGTAATAGTTATAATTACCCTCAGCAGTACCATAAGTTTTCTTCTCTTCCCTGATTGCTGCCTCGTAATCTTCTATATGATATTTGTTATCGCCCTCAATTTCAACAAGAGCAATAAATCTAGCTTTGCTAGGTTGCTCAGTCTTAAATAAGCCATTTGAATTTAGGTCCTCTCGTTCTGAATTGCAATCAGCTATGGCCTTCTCGATATCTTTTGCTGTAATTATATCGTCAATGTACCTGTGGATATTTGTCCACAAGTCGTTATCATTCTGTATCGCATCCATTTCAGCCTCTAAACGCTGTATCTCGTCGTTTTTGGCTTTTAGTATGGCTGCTTTCTGTGCTTCACGCTCTGCTTTTGCAATTTCTCGTTCTAGACGACGCAATGAGGCTTCACGCTCTCTTTCTTCCCTTCGTTCAGCTGCCTCCTGAGCTTTTAGTTCTCTCACTCTATTACGTTCTTCTTGGGCAAGGTATCTCTGATATGCTGCTTGTTGACGTTCTTGTGCACGCTGCTGAGCTTTGGCTTCTTTCTCCCATGCTTTTGCTGCGCGAACTCCCATGTTGACAATACTATTGAATGTTCTGTTAGCTCTCTTTAGCTGCCTACTTGTATGAAATGGATCTTTACAATAAGCCATAACCTGAAATTTTATTATGAATTATTACTCTTTTTCCTCAACTCATCAAGGTATGCTGACGTAATGATACCTGACGGCAATGCAATCAAAGCGATACCCACAACAGCCGAGATCATTCCAATGATTCTTCCGGTCATCGTTACCGGATATACATCTCCATAACCCACTGTTGTCAATGTACACGCAGCCCAGTATATCGCATCGAAAAATGTCTTTATCATTGGCTCTCCATCTACATTGTAAATCAGAAGAGCTGTACAGAATACATAAGACAACGCCATAACCAATACTGTCAGAAGCGTTTTAGATTCTTGACGAATTACACGGAGCATTATCTGTAGAGGTTCGTAATAGCGTAAGAACTTAACGACTCTAAGTATCTTAGTCAATCGTGCGATCCTCAAGAGTTTGAACGATGGAGTTAATAGACTTAATGTTGGTAGGATAGAAAGCAAATCTATAATAGCCCAGCCATTAAACGGATAACAGATGAAAGCAACTCCTCGTTTCCTATTGCTACGAAGATCTGCAGTCATCCACCTTAACACATAGTCTATTACGAAAATAACACAGCATCCAACGTCAATCACATTAAAGAGACGATTAGATGTTCTAAACATCAAAGGAACAATGCTCAAGCAGATAATAAACAGCATAAACCAATCATAGATTCTGCTGGAAAGGTTATCCTGCTTGGGCTCCAGAATTATATTGATCTTCTCTCTGAAATTCATATTCTACAATCCCCAATATTTAAAATATAGATCAGATTCCACAATCTCCTCATATCTGTCATCTATGCTGCTAAACAAGTCAATACCGATTATAGCTTCAAGATCATTCACGGACATGGCATAATCCTGCACTCTACGATGTTCTGAGCTGTTAGGCATCACGAATGCTATCGTATTAAAGACATTGTTCTTTACCGTCAGAAAAGCCTTAAAAAAAGCATCAGGAACAACGACCCTATTCTGACCAATAGTTCCGTATTTATTCTCTCCGACAATTGGTCCGCAGATAATATAGATGTTATCGAACTTCTTTGCCCATTCCCTTGCTAACTTCTCAAGTGTCAACCAATCAGTAGAATTCATTTCGTGATTCTGTGGGCAAATGTTAGTCAGGTAAAAGCTCTCGTACATGGTCTTCTCTGACCACTTCAAGTCAGCCGCTGGGCACATGTGACCTTTATCCCAGCCAGAGTTGCTGTAATCCTCTCGCATTGCTTGGCGTCCTCTGAATGAAAGATCTTGGCCAAACTGTCCTTTCCTAGGGAATTGACCTTCGACTTCTGTTGAGGTCAATTCATAAGCAACCCAGTTAGGAATCAAGGTAGATGTGTTGTATGAGACAGTAAACCCAGTGTAAATGATAAGATTATCATGAGCAGTAATCTTCGGCAACTCCATTAAGTTACCGGACATTCTTTTTGCTGACTGGCCATATCCAATATGACAAATCAAGGAGATTAGTATAATAGCAATTATTCTCATATGCATTCATTTATTATTGGTTTCAAACCCTCACTCTGTCTTCGCGAAGTGGCAAACAAACCTCCGCACTCACTTTTCAGGATACATTCATCGCAGAATTCGGCATATTCGTTCTTCCAATCAGAAATGGACTTGACAGCGTATTTCCATAGACTGCGTTTCAGAACACAATGAGGTAAGTTAAATATTGAGACATTAAGTCCCCAGCGGCTCATTTCTAATGTTGCAGCTTCGAGATCGTCTTGATAATCCACCGGATCAATCCAAACTAAATCATGGTTCTTAATTGTGAATCCGGTATACTCCAGCCCCATCAACGAAATATACTTTACAAATGGAAGGTTACGATAAATGAAGTTTGCCATCTTTGGGAGCCTTCCAATAGTGACTTTAGTCAATACAACCCTTAATTCGACGTCAAAGCCCAATCTTTCAAGATTATATAACCCCTGCAATGTTTCATCAAATGCTCCTTTAGCCTGGGCAATATAATCATGATCTGCAGCACAATCAGAATGCAATGGAATGCCAATCAGTATTTTCTCGTTACCGCATTGCTCATAGAACTTTCGTGCATATGACATATTTGAGAAAGCACGTCCATTGGTAAGTAAGTGCACTTCTGTGTCCGGCAAGGTATTCCTTAGATGCGAAATCAAGGTAAACAATCTATCTCCGAGCAAAGTAGGTTCTCCTCCTGTTATACCCAACGACGGCAAATCTTTCGGAGCGCTATCTATAAGCTTAATGTTCTTGTCGTAGTTTCTATCTAAGTCGTTAACATTGCTAGGCGGCTGACAACACATAATGCATCTATTGCTACATCGAGATGTAACAAACAGGACATTATCATTTGAGTTTATGTCAATAATATCTCTCATATCATTCCACTCCTGTAATCCAGCGCTGGAATATTGGCATCAGTTCTTCTTTTCTCGTATCCAGCAATGTGAACACATGTTTAATTATAGCTTTATTCTTCTTGCACAAAGTTGATCCTGGTCGATATCCATACTCGTCACCTTGGGTAGAATAATTTCTGACTGGATCAGCTCCACAAATTGATTGGTATGCGCAGTCTGAACATCCGGCAATATATTCTGTAGCCCATACCCTTGATAGTTCCTGGACACGCTTACCATAGAATACATCATTGTAGTCGTCCGTGATTTTGCCCAATCTAAAGGTATAATCTCCATTCTCCGCTAACATTCGAGATTCATCCGAGGCATAGACATAACCATCATAATTGTATACTATTACGCCATTAACGATTCCTGATGGAGATTGAAGGTCAACAAACCCTATTGGGAATGGTGTCAGAATCTTTTTGAGAATCATTGTAGTAAGTTCCTCAATAAAAGTTTCACCGGACTTATTGATCTCGATGATATACTCCAGAGCTTCTTTATAGAAATCTATAAATCTATCAAAATATAGCGGCCAATCGTCATTGTCTTTAGCCAAACCATATGGATTCAAAGATCTGATGAACATACTGTTGAATCCGTTTGCACGGTATGCATCTACGATCTCTTTTGGATAGTTTAGTGATAACTCAGAAGTGGTCATCAGAGCTGACACTTTATAGTCTCCAATAGCATCTCGGACTCGCTTAATGCCAGCAATTACCTTCTCATAGCTATCTGTCTTGCCCCTGTTGGTGTTGTGAAGCCATTCTGGTCCGTCTAATGAGGTGGAAAACACAACATTGTAATTTGAGCAAAACTCCAAAAGATTTGCAGGAACATTGACACTATTGGTACATATAACGTATGTAACTTTCTTGTCTGTCAGTAGTTTCTTTTCCTCAGAATATAAGATGCCTTTCATTATAAGGTCTGACACCAATGTGGGCTCTCCACCCTGGAATTCCATTGTGACATGAGGTGAAGGAGATTTATACATGAGATCGATTGATTTGAGCAGATCTTCTTCACTCATATCAAATCCCTTCTTGTCACATACTCTGCTTGATGCTTGACAATATACACAGTTCTGATTACATCGTAGGGTCATGACAAAGATGTGTAGAGCTGTATAATTGTCGAGGAAGCTCTTTCTTGTTGCAAGTCTGACCGAAAGATTATCGAGTAATCTTGGAACAGGGGAATCACTAATGATAAACGATGCCTGCAAATCCTTATATAGATCTTCGTCTTCCTTTACCTCTTTGTTTACTATTCGTGATACTGTACCCCTGGGCACGAACAAGTAATCGCCAAAATCATTGGTAATTAACTCCTTCCCGTTTATTGGTGCAAACTTAAATGGTAGTATATAATACACTAATCCTTGAAATCAAATTCTACAAAATCATCATTATTGGCGAAGGCTTTTGCAAAGAACAGTTCTCGGAGATTGCTTGTCTCATCCTGCACCACTTTACGATTCTTATAATCTATCAGCTTTTGGCTTAATTCAGCAATAACACTTGTCCAATCTATTTCAGAGGACGAATCCTTTGACTTGAGAGTAATTTGTTCTGTGGATGATTGGGCTACCTTCTTGCGAAGAATAATATAATCTGCTGAAAACCAATAAAGAACCTTGTCAATAACAACATCTGGATAGATATCCGTATCTATCTCAATGGTTAGTGCTTGTCCGTTCTCAATTATTCTTGCATCAGTCATTATATTTCTTCTTTACATAGAACACAATATCAGAGTCAGTCTGTCCTGCCCATTCCAATCCGACATCAGCAAGGAAAGCCTTCAATGCATTTTCTATTGTGGTGTCAAACAATATAGCCCCTTTGACAGTTGCTCCCTGCAAGTAACCTTTGTCAATGAGATAATTCTTCATTTCTGCTACATCTGTTCCGCTCATTCCCACTTTTAAGACTCTATCTCCCAACTTATAGTAAGTCTTTGCATATGCTTCTAGCTTGTCACATGTTGTGCTACCTGCAATTCCGTCAGCAGTGAGTCCCATGTCTTTTTGGAATGTCTTGATTGCGTCAAAGACGGTATCATCATAAAGGACATAACCTGATGTGTTTTTCTTTACCTGTGATGACTTCATGTACTCACATTTCACAAGCCAGTCGGTCAACTGCTTAACATCTGCACCATACAAATCCTTCTTCATAACGCGTGATCCAACTGTATATGAAGATGGGGACACATATGTAGACGAGCTGCTCGAAGATGTTGTACTTCTTGTAGTTGTGGTAGAAGAATAGTGTGACGAATGCGAATAGTGACTCGATCCGGATCTATGTGAGCTGTGACTGCGGTGACTACGATGTGAACTGTGACTGCGATGTCCTGACAATGCGTATGAATCATCGTCATTTATCTGTAACAAAAGTTTGTAGCTTAAGTCCTTCTTAGCCTCTCCAAAAGAGACCTTGTCCATATCTGTATCTGAGTCATTGAAAGTAACAACAGGTGCAGCTTCTGCTCCATGTGTTCCAGCAATTGCTGCTAGTGATGAGGTAACTATACCCTTGATTAAATCTTTGAAACTCTTTTTCATAGGCTTAGAAATAATAAGTAAATTCAAAACCAAGTGATGCGGTTTCGCTATGTTGCGTGTTATTCAAAAAAACTTTTCCATATATGCTCCAATCCCAATGTTGTGCTCCCATACCTCCTTTTATTACTAGATTTCTAGACGGATAGGCTAACAATGTATGACTAGGATAATCTTCACTCATAAGATAGTGATTCATATTGAACTCATCATATGTAGCTTTATAACTGTCTTTCTTAGAGATTAGGAATCCATGTTCATACCCGAAGGCAAAGAAACCGCAGAGTTCATCGTCAGCAATAAAATTCCAGTTTAGGATGAGAGGTACAACTGCTTGGTTGACTTTTTGCTTGTAGTACGCCATACCACTTTGTATATAATCGTCAATATGATCATAATCATCGTTGATATTTAGGTATGAAACTAACTCTTTACAATAAGTATGGTGATATCTAATGCCAGATACAAAATTTATAGGAGAACTTAATCTACCCATTCGGAATTGTAATCCGATACCGGTAGAAAAACTTTCCAACCCTTCAATGTAGCCATTTATACCGACTCTAAAGAATTTAGATTGTCCATAACTTGTTGAGTTTGAACTTTCAGATGAATATCTGCTTGATGAGGAAGTATTATAGCGTTGGTTGTTGTTATATGACGATGAACTGTTATAGGAATTAGAAGATTTTGAGCTTGTTGATGCAGAATATGACTGCCTTTCTGATGTTGAGCTAGATGTTGAGGTGCTTTGCTTACTTGCTGTTAAGTTATTCCATTTATTTTTTATGTAATCTCTGGTCATTTCCTTTCTAGCGTATGATTCAGCCTTAGTCCTGTCAGCATACGTTGATTTTACATTAAATCTATCAGCTAATTTTTTAGCCATTGTATCTGATGCATCATCGTCGTATTTGCTGTTAGGATATTTCGTCCTAAATGCCTGATATCCCTCAAAAGAATTAGTCTTTTTAGCAAATGTCCATGCTGCATCAATTTCACGATTCATGATTACTTGATTAAATTTTGCAAGCAAATCTTTAGCTTCTTTATTGTCAGGATATTTTGCCAATACTTTGTTAACGAGCTCGATTCCTCCTGTCTCATTGCCGCTGTCAAAACGTGCCTGGGCTTGTCGCAATGCAGAGGATATATCCTGTGCTGAAAGCGTCACCACAAGAAAGAAGAAACATATGATAGTAATTATCCTTTTCATTCGATTAGAAATAGTATGTTAAGCTTGTACCTAAGAATCCATCTTCCATAGTTGTAAGATAAGCAGATGGGAAAGCTCTATAATACATTCTCCAATCTACATGTCGTCCTCCAAATCCCATTTGAATTATCCATGATCCTGATGAACGATAGTCATATGTACCAGATGAAGCTAGGTTGAATTCATAGCCTACACCAAAATAGCAACTTACATCTAACCACTCTCCAGGTAAGTAATTTAGGTTGACAATGGCTGGCATAGTTAATGAATTGATTTTACATCGATACGGATCGCTGTCGTATTTCCAACTGTATTCAGAGTTTGCTGACCAATATGCATACTTGAGTCCTACTACTCCGTTAATCCATTTTCCAAACTTTCCTATACGCATCATGATACCTGGGCTTATACCATATGCTTCTCCAAGAACATCAAAGTCTGCTGATAGGTCTAAACCAAATGCAACTTTCTTTTCTTTATTGTTGTATCCAGAATATGTACTAGTGGAAGAATATCCAGTTGATGAGGATCTATTGGAAGTGTATGATGAACTACCAGAGCTATAAGTCCTGTTACTATATGATGTACTATTGTTGGAACTATGGGATTTAGTTGATGATGTGGAAGACGTATACAAACTAGATGTTGATGTCTTCTTGGCCATTGCAGCCTTCCATTTATTGGCGATATAGTCTTTAGTCATCGCTTTCTTAGCGTATGACTCTGCTTTTGTCCTATCAGAATAAGTAGAGTTTACCGTAAACCTATCAGCCAATTTCTTAGCCATATTGTCTGATGCAGTGTCATCGTATTTACTTCCTGGGTATTTTAATCTTAAAGTCTGATACTCTTCAAATGTATTCTTTTCTTGGGCTATTTTCCAGGCTGCATCTATTTCACGATCCTTTATTACTTGATTGAATTTTGCGAGTAAATCCTTAGCTTCTTTGTTGTCAGGGTATTTAGCCAATACTTTATTTACAAGCTCAATACCTCCTGTCTCGTTTCCACTCTCAAAACGAGCCTGTGCCTGACGTAACGCCGAAGATATGTCCTGTGCAGAAAGTGTTACAGCCAGGAAAAATGACAATATGAGTAATATGCTCTTTTTCATTGTTTAGAAGAATTTCGGATCTAGCTGGTTTGCAGCGTCATTATACTTGATAGAAGCAAACTTTGAGTTGAGGTTTGCATCTTGATACTGTTTTTGAGCCAAGAAGCTTTTGGCATTCTTCACCATTTGATAATCAGCATCGAAATCATCGAAATACTGATAGCTACTTCTAAAGTTCTGCATCTTGTTACACTTCGGCACCAATGTTCTATTAGTGTATGAGCTACAAGCATTTTGAGGGACTTTTCCAAGGCCTTCCTTGAGTTCAGTACAATAGGTCCACGGAGCAACTGTGTACTTTTGAGCGTCAGCAATTGATGTCTCAACTTGTTTCTGAGTCTTACATAGCTGGCTGTTGTAAATAATAGACTGTATGCTATGGTAGCCGTCAACAGCGTTAATTGCAAACTGATAATTGATGTACTCTGCCAATGATTTAATTATATTCATATCTGCCAGCACCCATTTGTTGCGGGTGAAATATGATTTTAATACAGTCTCAGCTTTGGAGTTTACATCTGTCATATATGTTGTGACATCAGCCTGCTCAATTGCCCCCATTGCTTTAACAACCTCTAATTGGAAGTACAAATCATGCAACTGAACCATATTCTGCTCGGACCAGTTCAGTGATAATGTATCAAGACCCTTCTCGAAATTTCCTTTGAAATTGTAGTATGCTATATCCTCGTCCGATGTTCCAATGAAAATAAATTGGGACGCAATGAGATAAAGAGCTCCTACAACTGAAACAACGATTAAAGCTATTTTTATAAACCGCTTCATATTGTGTCGCAATTAGTCACCTATATTTTTGATTAAACTAGAAATGGAGTCAATTATGTCACCACCAAACATAATGATTAGTGTGACTAAGGCTGCGAATGCTAAAACAACTCCAGAAATAATAAGAACCTTCTTCCATTTCGGTAAACTTCTATCATATTCATCTCTTACCGGTTTCGGGTTAAACGGAATGTTTACATGATAGACTCCATTAAGATCTGGATATGCTGCATAACCGCACAGTCTCCTTTTCATGGTTAAATCATGATATGCCTCTGTAGATTCATCAAACTGCATGAATACTGGACCTGAACTAAGTTCGTCAGGGAAATTGAACTGTACTCTTACTTTTGCCATCTTAGGTTCTATATTTATTTGAATCGTTGAATAATTATTAGCGAATTGATTTAAGTCAACACTGGCATCATAAGGCATAAAATGTTCGCCTCTAGCCGATACCATAACAATTGGATTTGCTGCTATTTCTGCTTCTGTAAAACGAATAAGTTTACGGTTCCGTTTGTCTGGAATTCGTCCATTTACCGTGATGTCAATCTTATGTTCATCATACATTCTTCCATCGTTAGTTTTTCTTACCGAGAAATAGAATGTTTTCGTAAATTGAACATTTACCTCTTCTGCTGTTTTTAATGTGATTACATTGCCGTCAACAGAGTAGATCTTATTGTTCACGAATGGTGGATTACACTCAACAACCTGACTATCACAGTTCTCTTTCTTATATGTCACCTTGAATGATTGTGTGTCATAAACATAAGACGGCTCACAAAATGCGTTATGTGCATTTTCAACCGTGTAATAGCGTATTAGCTCAGGTGAAAGTCTAGGAACCATAATGTTTTCCTTTACATCATCACGCTTCACTACAATGATCTTATCGTATGAAGAATATTCTTTCTGCTCAATGAACGTAAAAATCTCCTCGAGATCTTTTGTGTCAGTATATTCTTTGAATCCAATACGCGGCTCTGTCGATGCTGCGTCTTTTGCAACTGCTCGTTGAGGAATTACATGGGTTGATCGTGATATTCTCAGATTAGTGATATCTTCCTCTATTCCCGAATATGAGTAATCGCCATTAACAATAAGCCTATCGCTCAATTTTCTCAATACTGATAATATGTCGCGACCATCGCATACCTTGCTTCTGCTAACAAAGAAGGTAACCATCGCCATACCACCTCTTGAATCTCGAGGATTGCGAGTTATATATGAGAAATAGTTTCCATACTGATTCGCCCACATAACATAGCATTCAGTGCCAGGCTTACATACCTTACCCTGCAAACCTCTTGGGTCAACTATCGACTTCGCCCACACAGTTTCCTCAGTAAAACTGTATTGGCTTGCTAGTTTTACCGGATATGTACACTCATGTCGAGTGTCATCATCGAATTGACCGTACAAATCGACTTTAATACCATCTACCATAACTTATCCTCTTAAGAAGTCAAGAAAACTACGACCTGTACTTTCGCTTTTCTTGCAGATATTATTTATCACAAGACTAGCATACTTGCCGTTATATTCACACAACTGTTTAGCTACTACGTTTCCAACTGAGAATGGAATGACCTTAAGATCCTTAACTCCACAACTCTTGCTAATCTCTTTGAGTGTCTCCCAGAAGCCATTGAAATATTTTTCTACATATTTCTGAGCCTCAACAGCCTGATCTTTATATTCACATGCTATCTTGTCGCTCTTTGTTACAAGAACGTAGATACCATTTACAGAATTACTGATAACTTTCAAATCATTCAGGTAGTTCAGACATCTGTCAAGGTAGTCACTCATATTAAGATTCGTGTTGTCATCCCAAACTCTATCGTGACCGTCATATTCAACAACGAAGAACATAATCTTCTTGTTGCGTCTGTCCTTTAAGTAATTGAATGTAGTTGTGAGAATGCGCTGTCTGTCATCATCCAACTCAATACCCTGACTACTGAAGTAAATACACTTGAAAATCTCACCAGCAAGGTCAATCATGGTAATAGGATGCCTTCTGTCCTTCTCGTCCTTCAAATCTACGTTCATGTCGTAGATACAAGCATTTGAGGTACTGTTAGGAAGACGGCTAATACCAGTAGGGTTAAATATGTTTTTAAGGCCGTCCATATACTCAAGAGCACCGCCTCTTTTAATTAACTTACCCTTAGTGTAGGCACTACTCAATACAGCTCCAAGCGTACATGTCTTTCCGGATGCAGGAGTTCCCCAGAAATATACCTCTGTTCTGCCTTTCTGTAATTCAATAGGGGAGGTATATATTGGAAGATCTGGTGGTCTATTATAAGAGAGAATCTCCTTAGTCCATTCTTCGCCTAAGATCTGCACTAGCTCATCGCGAGTAATGGTTCCTTCTGATACTGCTCTTTGTATATCTTCTGCACTCTTATAGTTTTTGTCAGCACGTATGCCATTAAGTAGGGTATCGTGTCCTTTTCTGCTATTTATAATCTTATTTGCTTCAGGAACCCACTTACCGTTCGGGTGACTTAGAATATATTCGCGGTATGCTTCAGTTGTATTCAACATTCTAGCCTTTTCCCAATCAGTCGCATCGTTGAAGCTAATCAGGATTTCGCTAATTTCTTTAGTGTGCTTACCTGGGTTGTTGTCACGATAGCTGATATATGCATCTTGAGTGTTGATGCGGCATGTCTCCAACCAATCAATATCATTAAGCAATGACTTTGCATCATATACGTACTGGCCGTTTGGATAAATTGCTAGATATGAATTCAGAGATTCTGCAGTAGGTGCAATACTGATTTCATTCCACCAGTCAGTCTCAACTGATGCTAAGCCATCTCTTGCTGCAGCAGCATTCTTTCCTTCAGGGAACAATGTTAGATATTCATTGTATGCCTGCGGAGTATGCAGTTTGGTAGCCTTCTTCCAAATTACGGCTTCGCTTGAAACCATCTCTTTGTTGATTTCTTCCTCTCGTTCAGAAGTCAATCCATTTGAGCGTAGTTCCGCCATTGTAATCATACCGTCCCTAAGGTACTTGACCATTGTTTTTACCGGGACTATGTTACATTTCGATAGAATTTTATCTTTTTTGTCTTCCATAGGTCTTATTCTTCGTCTGGCATTTCAACGATATAGTTATTATCATCTCCGATTGATGCGATATTCTTTGGCGTTACCAACCATGGTAATATTATGAAAACAAAGCACAATAATGCCAGAAGTATTGAAGTCAATGAAGGAGTTGTAACTGTAGTGCAGATTTCTTGAAGAGATTCGGCATTTTTATTAAATTCTTGATCCTTAAACGCCTCAACAGATGTCTCTAAAGTATATTGTTTTGAACTTAACTCTTCGTAGTTCTTAAGCCATTGATTTACAGATGATGTGACATCCTGAATATTATTAGGTAGATTGATGTTCCACACGGTTGTTGTATCCTGGCTAAGCCATTGAGTGCGTTTCTCGTTTAGCTCATCCATATTGTCGCCCAACAAGAAATTCTTCATCGTTTCTGAATATTTTCTGGCAATCTGAACCTTTGTATATCCCAACTGGCTTGGCTTAGAAATCATCTTTTTATAGTCGCTGCTTCCTGCTTTAAGGTTTTGTATTTTAGCCTGATAGTTAGCACATCTGTCATCTACGTATGCTCTATATTTCTCATCAAGTTTTCTTGCATCATCGATAGTTCGTGTGTAGGTTGACACGATAGTTTCTTGTTCCTTAATCATCTTTGTAAAATGAGTAAAGAATATTGATGATACGAGAAGTAAGATGAGTACTATAAAGCCTATAGATACCTGCCCAATCATTCCTAAACGAAGCCATCGTGTCGCCTTGGCTTTACACATAATGCTTACAAGGAATACTACTACTGCTGCGAATACTAGAGATATAAGAGCAGATAAGCCGAGAGGTACTATCTGTGTATAGGTCAATCCCATAAAGCTTATGAAGACATAACCTAATAGTGCGATGAGTGCAAACACCCATGAAAAATTAAATTTAGATCTTAACATATTCAGATGGTTTTTGGGTGTTTACATTTTCATCTCCTGAAATCTGACCTTGATTTTCAGGTAACATTTGCTCAAGCTCATCTATTCTTTGCTCATACTCCTTAATCAGAGCACGAATCGCATCATAGTCCTCTTCTGGCTGTGATTCAGGTTGAGGTTCTACTGGTGCCGGTTGTTGAGGTATAACATGCTCTGGTACTGGCCTCGAAACTCTTGGCACTCGAGGTGTGCTAACGTCACATCCTCTGAATAGCATAGAAAGAAGCATAATCATAAGGCCAAATAAGATAGCTCCCATTAGCCAACTAAGGCATCCAGAGAACCAGCCGCCTCCAAATCCTCCAAAGATACTTCTTCCCCAACCGAAGAGGCCGCCTCCGCTAAATAGACCTCTGAATAATGAGCCTCTTTCCTTCTGTTTATACTGCGCTGTAAAGACCTTATCACCGTTAATAGGTTCATTTACATCGCTGTCCCATCCAGTAAACTCATATCCGCGTTTTGCCTTTACATTCGGAATGCACATAGGGGGTACAGGCTCTCCATTTTTTGCTCGTACTGTGTCAAGGCCTTTAATCCTTCCGTGTTCGCCACCATCAAATCTGACATTGCTAAACGGTGGCTCTTCTGGTTGAACAGGATTTTCAACAACATCATTAACAACAGGATCTTCTGTAGGAGGAGGCACGACAATCTTAGAGCAAACTGCAGTGAAGGTCATGTCTGATTCGACAGTCCTGTTGTGCGGTGCATCTGGCTCCCATGAGCTAAATTCGTATCCATCTTCTGGTATAACTACAGGGATATCTTTGTTACCATTTAGAACATGGCCGTGTCGTCTTTTGATAACTCCTTTTACACCAGAAAATACTCCATTACCCTTGATTGTATAGGTTATAGAGTATACGCGTTTATCATCGATGTCTGTTCTGATTGAAGTGGACAGGCTTTTGCCATTCAATAACTTCAGACCCCATACTGCAAACAAAATCTTACCATCCTGACAATATACCATGTCATCAGAAAATTCTGAACTAGCATGCTTGATCAAGCATTTCAGATATTTCTGATCGTGTTCGGATAATTCAGTTGAGAGACGTTTAATGTACTGAACTGCACTGTCTTTCATTTGAGAATATTCTTCTCCTTCCTGTGTGTCTCTAAGTTCTGAAAGTCTTATTGCATTAGAAAATTCAGGTGAGACATACCAATCCAACATGTTGTTAGTTGTGTTGAACACAGGTTGAGCGAACATATTATGATATTTCCTATCAGTAATGTGCTTCTTAATGGTATTCTCAAACTCAACATATCGTTCATAGAATGGTACCCCGTTGATGTTTTCAACGATTAGTCCATTCATTTCAGTTGAGCATAGTTTTATTTTGTCCTTTACTGAACTCATCTTGTCTTTAATTTAATACAGAGATTATCTGACCAAGTTCTTTGTTAGCTTCTGCATCATAGTTTGGTAAGTCGCAAGCCAAGACAAATCCTATCTTTAGTTGCTCTTCCCAACGCCAAACACTATTATACTGAGGGAATTTATTTAAGAATTCTTTGTCATCAGCTCCAAAGCAAGGACGCTCCAAGATTTCTTTTTGTTTACTAATATGGCCAATAAGGTTAATTCCATCAGATGGGGTAGTCTCTATATAATGTTTGTTTATCTTGAGATTAAACTTTTCATTTATCTCCTCGATTGACTCCCTTGTCGATTTATCAAGATATTCATATCCAAAAGATGATGTCATCTTATTGAACATTACCGACAGATAGTCAGACAATACGCAGACAGCTCCTTCGTTACCAAAACATTTCAAATAGTAATCAACCTTCTCAATAATTCTTGTCCTGATGTTTAAATGCAAGTATAGGCGGTACAAGGTTGCAGCAATATTTGATATGCTATCCACTTTGTCCTTGAGCGCATTAACTGCATAATGTGACAGGATTTCATTGTACCAATATTCCTCAACACTAGTAACAATGCTCTCAGCAGTTCCTACGTGCATTTGTTTGCTCGATAGCAGCTTAGCAATATCTACATTCATTTCAGACAGCATTTCTTTACATTCAGTAATATCGTCTGAGCCAGTATATTCACAGAGAAGACGCTCGTTCTCCTGCTTGCTGTTTTCTGTGCTTAAGCCTGCTGCAATAAAGACCTGCGACTCAATGCTAGACATTTTTACCTGGCCTTTGTTATTGATCAATAGGCCATGTAACAATTCTCTCAATTCTGTCTCATTGAGCATGAGCTTGTCCATAAATACTCCGAAGAAAGAAGGGTCGGCACCGATTTGAATATCAATCTGCATATTTGCTCTGCGAGATTGTTTTTTCGCTTTTTGAACCTCTTCGTCCTTGTTGTCACTATGGTAGTAGTTAATCAATAACGCCTTTAACTGACTCTGTAAAGCCTTAATATCTGCACTGAATTTAGCATTCCTTGCGTTGTTAAGGTTAGGAGCAATTGTATTCAAACCATTGATAATTCTTGCTGTTCCGTCACAGTTAATATTTGCTGCACAGTCCCATGCATTATCTGGTGCCTCAAAGTGCTCTTTTACAAAAGAATTAGAGCAGAACGAGCTGCGAAGATCATTCAAGAAATTTGGATATGCTGGGTGACTAATTAAACTCAACTCAGGTGATCGTCCTTCTGGGCCAGGATGATATCCAGAATAGATCTCCTTTGAGAACTTAAAGTCACGGAGCATATAAATATTCTTGAAGCAGCTTCCTGTAGTCCAATTGTTGAACCAGTGGGAATTTGATTCGTCAGATAAAGATTTTAATACTTCTCCTTCCAAGACAACTGAGAATCTCCTTCTCCATCTTTCATCCAAATCAGCTTTACCCTTAACTTCATCATGATATACAAGGTCCTTATTGAACCATGTGCTCACAATGAACAGAGGGGAGATTTGTGATTGACTAATGAAGGCAGCTCTCTTATCTGGGCTTCCGCCTACATTGTTTGAAACCCAATTGTTGAGAACAAAACTCATTGTACTTTCTGCCGATTGGTTGTTGTTATGACAGAACATTAAAGAGTTTATTCTTTTTGCATTTGAGTATTTGTTGAACAAGTATGTAACTTTTCCTCTTCTATATGCTGTTGATATATTTTCGCCATCAGCCAGCATATTTGCTTTAATCTTCTCTGGACGTCTTGCTCCAGGAAAGTCTAAAATGTCGAGATGTTTGAGGAAAGGATGTTCATCTGCCACATTATTTGGCAAAACAAAATATAGCTCTGCAGTAAGAGCGCTTAAGAATGATTTCTTTACGGATAATCTTTCTCCTGTAGGTAAGATTACTTCGGAATCCCCAATATATTCTATAGGCACATTGTCTGGTGCACAGTACATCTCATTCAATCTTGCAACATCCAAGATGGTTCCGTGTTTCCTCAAGACTGACTTGAATGGAATATACACGAATGTTGAAAGATGCAGCTTACGATATTCTGCAATGAGATCCTTGAATATTCTTGTAATGTCAGGGTTCTTATCCCAGAATAAACTGAGCAAGTCGATGATCTGAATATCAGACAGCTTGCTGACATTCTGGACGAGGAAGGAGAATAAGTCTGAATCAGTTATATTGAGTATAGACCTATTGTAGATAGACAGGCTGCGCATGTATTCTTGTAAGTCAAGAACATCATCTTCGCTGAGAAGGGTGTTTTCGCCTGTTCGTCCTAATGATACAGACTTGATGATATCGTTTATTGTATTCGTTCTAAGAACCTGTGTAAAGTCATAATCAACAACCTGAGTGTAATATGCCTCGCACAAAATCAATACAACATCTACTACAGACAGAAGCCTGATTTTAACAGAACCAGTTGGGGTAGCTCCATCTGCATTTACTGTAAAACGAGTAACAACGCCAGTCGCTTCAACTGTGGCATTAGGTGCACTTGGGTTGATTTCGTTAATGAAGTTGTATCTTTCACCTGTTCCTGAGTCTGTTACGCAAAAAGCTTCTCCAGGTTTTGATAACATGGCACTCACAAGGTATGATTTGCCCATTTGGCTTTCACCAAACGCAGCAGTAGAGCAATGCTCTTCCATTGCATACTTAACCTTTCGGAGCTCTCTTCTTATGTCAATCAGTTCTTTCTTGAACTGAAGTTGCTCAGCTTCTGGAACATTGGGTGCCCATCTTAATGCTTTCTCAATGGCACTCAAGTTTTGGTCTATTATTGTATTCATCACTTATTCAACCTTATCGCGATTAACATTAGATATTGTATTGATATTGAACTCTCCTGAGTCTAACCAATAGCACTCTGGGTCATTAAGGCTTTGAATCTCAAGCTTAAAGTTTCTGATATTGAGTTCGTCTCCACTATCTCCCTTGATAGTGTCAATTGAGATTACCTCTTTGTTCTCTTTGTAGTCTTCACGTATAAGTGTGACAGTTAGAGGACATTGAGCTAAAATCTTGTCCTTTTCCTCCTGTAGAGCAATTTGAATCTCCTGTAATGTCAATTCTACATCATTTTCCTCATACTGCTTGCGAATTCTATCTTTGATGCTTTTCTCATCAATATCGAAGACGTAGAATGGTCGTATTGGGTAATTGCTTATGTCAAACTGCTTGGCTCCAATATATGCTGGGAATGAATCTACGATTATTGAACCGGTATTTACCTCAGGCGAGATAAACCATTCAGCATCTCTTCTGTTTCTATCCATCTTAGCATAGAACTCAGTTGTAGGCATAATCTTATTTCCAAGTTCGCTTAAGTCAAGTAAGAAACCATTATATCCAGCATGTGAAGCTTTATAGGCAATCATAGCACCGACAGGAACTACAGACTTGGAGTCGCATAGATAACCATTCCTATCAGCAAATGGATACCAGTGTCCAATACAGAACTTATTAAGTGAAATTAAGCGGTCTGGCGATACTGCAAAGTATCTTAAGAATATATCTCTGATGACTTTGAGAGATGATGGTCTACCAGATAGAAGCACTATGTCACATTTATAGGCATACATGATGGTCGCTACGTTTTCAAGCAAACCATCCATAGCATGCTCAATGTGCTTTGACATAACTTTAGAGTCAAATGTCCATCTGATGTTCCTTATGTCTAGTCCCATTTTCTCGTTGAATGCGTCAATGACAACTTGACTAGGCTGTTGATTAGCAAATATTTCCTCAAATGAAATTTCCCTATAATGCTCTCCTTCGCTGAGCAAATTCAAGAAATAATACATTATCGGGACAGAGACCTGAATATTGAAGTCTCGTCTAACCATTCTATCTTTGAATGAAAGTCTGTTGTGATCTTTACCAAAGAAGTCAAACAACTTTGAGTATGTCTGAGACTGAGTAAGTCCGCATTTTGTCAATTCTTTCTGAATTATGCCGTCTTCGCTCTCTATCAAGATATTATTGATCAATACTCTAAGCATATCGTCTCCAGCATAATCAAAACTATCCCAGAAAAGTGGTGTAGGTTTAAGCTGAGACGGCTTCTGTGCATTGTACTCATATGAGCAAATGGTGACATCTGATGTTCCGGCTCCTATGTCCAATGTTCCGATAGTCAAAGATGGCTTATTCTCGTTATTGACCAAATTGCTCTTTCCATATATCTCAAAGAATTCTTTGGTCATATTTTTATATCTCTCAGTCAGGATGCTGTACAGATAAACAAACTGGGAGCACGTAGCCTCGTCAAAGATCCATGGTGAGTTGTCATTAGAATCTTTGGAAAGTTTTGGCTCAATTGAGATCTCAAAAGGAACCCTAGAAGAATCAATGTTGTTATAGAACTTATTCAATACGAATATTGCGTTCTCTAAGCTGCTATGCAATGATTCTTGTTCATATTTCGACATTGCGGTCGGGCAGGTCAAAATAATCTTATTGATTCGCCTTGGAGTATTGAGGTTGCCATTGTATTCACGATAGTCGTGACTGTTGATCTGCGAGGTGGCTTGAGCCAATATTTCAAGGAATGCAAATGTCATCAAAGACTTTCTTGAGTAATTCGCTCCTGTACCATAACCGCCTTCCTCGATAGTGCCGTCATAGTTGAAATAGTTGGAGATACCCTTCAAGATTGGCGGCAGATCAATGCTTTCGCCAAGATTGACAAATCTCCATTCATCTTCTCTAGGAGAAAAATCCCAGAGGTATCTTTTCGGACTTGAATATGTTGATAATGTTTGCTTTGTAAATGAGATATTTGTAGCCTCATGTGATAAGAATTCAGCTTCGCTACCAAGTCGTATTAGGCTTGGCCATGTAAACTGAGAACTACCTTCCATGTTGCCCCCAAAATCAACCTTGCTAAAAGCTAAACGCATGCTGAATGAATCTTCAACTCTATTGAGCTGTCCATTCTTCAATAGGGGTTTAGAGAAATTCTGCAATTTCAATGACGCAACTTTGGTAAAGTCTGAATTTTCAAAGAGGATAGCAGATGTTCTGGAGTTTCCGATGTCAATAATCATTTCTACCATCATCTCCTCTTGATCTCTATCGCGTATGAGCTTTATGTTTGGTAAGTTTGCTGTGTTTGCCAAATAACTCACGAGCATATAATACGACGCAAGGAAAGAGTACTTGTATGGCTGCTGAGGTGGAATTTTATTGATATCATCAGTGTTGTACACCAATTTCATCAAATACATACGAATCCAGTCGTTTTTACCAGAACAGTAATCTATGAGCTTATCTGAGTTGCTACACAGACCAAATATTTTTTCGTTTTCTGACAGGAATGATGGACACTCATTGTATTCGTCAGTAAGACCGTATGCAGCGTGGGTGTCAAATGCGATAAGCAAATTCGCTTTGATAACTCCGTTCTCTTGAGATACCGGCTCTATTTTGAAACGACACCAATTGTATGGTCCTAGCTTGAAGTTTCCAGTTTGATCAACTTCGTAATAGGGAGCAGGGAGCCAACAATTTAGATATTTGTCCAATACGCAGCTGTTCTTGTCTTCTAACTTGAGACGGAAGAGTTCAGCACATCCAGAGATGTCCCCTTTGTGTATTGTTCTAACTTCCGGATTAGCAGCTATAACATTAGGTTCAACAAGCAGGTTGCCAGAATGGTCTATAAATCCATACTTCAACAAATCTGACATCTTGACAAATTCTCCAAGCTGCTTGATTTCGTAAGCATACTCAAGAACCTGTTCAACCTGGTCCTCATCAAACCATTCATAAAACACCTGTTTAAATCCATCGTTCAAGTTCAACTCTATTTCTTTAGAGAAGAACTGAATACCAGAATTGGCAATCAGTGAGTAATTCATATTTATCCTGTAATTGTGTGTCTACCTTGCTTGCATATGATACCACACGAAGAAAGCGTGAAGCTGAACTTATTTATCTGAACCGGTCCTAGGAATAACCATGCGAATAAATACGCTACAACTCCACGCCGTAATTCAGGACTGAATACGACGAGGGAGTGCGCTTATTCTCTTCGCAAAATCGAATTTCCTAGGTTCGTTCAGAAAGAATAAACTACACTTTCGTGTTTTTCAATATGTTCTACAAAAATAGCAAGAAGTTTTGGATTAAGTGTAATAAATGGAAACAAAACGAAAGTTCTGGAATTGTTAGAGAATTCTGTGTTTTATAAATATTTAATTATCAATTATTTATGTTGCTTCGTTTTTGTATTGCTTTGTGCCAATTTAATTCATGTTATGCCAAAATTTGTTGGAATTGTAAAGGATGTCGTAGAAAATTGAAATAATGTGCTCCTTTTGTGGAACTATATAAAGCGGCACTTGCCCTCTTGCCAAAGCGAGTTTGTCAAGAAGGCAACTATCTATAACTCCGGACCGCCGCGAAACTCAAGCCCTAAAAAGTTCTTGAGATTCGCCTTTAAGGCGGTCCTCCGGTGCATGGGCGGCGACATCAGTGCTGTAGTCCCCAGTGCAAGTCGCCGCCCTCGAACGTTTGCTGTGCTTAGTGTAGGTTGGTAGTCGCACAGTGCCACTAGTGACTCCAGCATTTCAATCAAACTGCAGTGCAGAAGTTCAACGTCGCTGTTCCTTTCCCTTCGGGAGCCTGCGGCTCCCTCGGGTCCCACTCGGTGGCTTCGCCACCTCGCGGACGCCCCTGGCGGCTGTCGCCGCTCGTGGTGCTGAGGATAATATCAATGTCAGTGATCGCAGTCTTGCTAGTTACTTCTTCCAATGTTAACTGTTATTCCTGTATCTCTCTATACTATGTGTTGATACTATTGATTGTTCTGCTATATAGGATTTTGATACCTATCATTTTTATTCCCCGCTTCGCGGAAATATTGGGTCGTACGTCCTTGTGTGGCAGTGCAAGGGCTCTCTATCGAGCACTCGTTCGCCCAGAAGGACGTGCGTCCTTCAGTCAGTACGGGGAACCGGCGAAATTGTGTCAGAGCAAGTCTGCCACAACTTCGTCGGCACGGTTTATAAGCACCTCTAAGCCGGATAAACCGTCTCAGAAGTGCGGGAAAGCCCGTGCAAGACTTCTGTCAAGCAAGTTGTCATAAGACTTGCCCTAATGGGCATAGGGAATCGGACTGTTGTCATTATGCTTCCGCAAGCTCCAACATAATGTCAACAATCCTCCCGTCAAGAACATCCCCGCCTTCGGCCAGGATGTGAAGGTAAAGCGGTCTGGAGACTTTCGTCTTTTTCCTCCGGCAAATTTTGCGAACTCCGCGATTTTGCCTACGGCGAAAATCTCTACGTTCTTTATGCAAAATTTCCTCCTCCAAAAGCCAAAAGACTCCAGCTTGTTATGCCCCAAACCCCACAGGGGCTAGGAACGTCAGAGAGCAGGTCGTACCTCGCCCGAAGGTCAGTGCGTTCCGGCCGAAAAATAACATAATCGGACCTAAATTGTGTAACAGACTTCTACCGGTATCCCTCGCTTGAAAAGAAGGTGTTTAGTGAAGGTCATTGGCACGTAAGAACGTCCTGCAAGCGTCAGATTACACAATTCCG